>NZ_CP040058.1:2546666-3150000 GCF_005280655.1 Anaerostipes rhamnosivorans | reverse complement strand
TATCCGAAGTCAGAAGTACCCTAGCAGAATCCAGAGTACCACGAGACACGAGAAACCTTGTGGGAATGAGCGGGGACCACCCCGTAAGGCTAAATACTCCTTAGTGACCGATAGCGCATAGTACTGTGAAGGAAAGGTGAAAAGGACCCCGGGAGGGGAGTGAAAGAGAACCTGAAACCCTATGTTTACAAGCTGTGGAACCTCCTTTTGAGAGGAACTGCGTACTTTTTGTAGAACGGTCCGGCGAGTTACCCGTACTGGCAAGGTTAAGGACTTAAGGTCTGGAGCCGAAGTGAAAGCGAGCGTTAAGAGCGCGTTTTAAGTCAGTGAGGGTAGACCCGAAACCGGGTGACCTATCCATGTCCAGGTTGAAGCTTCCGTAAGAGGAAGTGGAGGACCGAACCCACATCCGTTGAAAAGGGTGGGGATGAGGTGTGGATAGCGGAGAAATTCCAATCGAACCCGGAGATAGCTGGTTCTCCTCGAAATAGCTTTAGGGCTAGCCTCTGGTAAGAGTCTGGTGGAGGTAGAGCACTGAATTGTCTAGGGGGCGTCAAAGCTTACCAAAACATATCAAACTCCGAATGCCATACAGATGATGCCAGGGAGTCAGACTGTACGAGATAAGTTGGACAGTCGAAAGGGAAACAGCCCAGACCACCAGCTAAGGTCCCAAAGTACGTGTTAAGTGGAAAAGGATGTGGGATTTCAGAGACAACTAGGACGTTGGCTTAGAAGCAGCCATACATTGAAAGAGTGCGTAATAGCTCACTAGTCGAGAGATCCTGCGCCGAAAATGTCCGGGGCTAAAACACGACACCGAAGCTGTGGAATGTATTGATACATTGGTAGAGGAGCATTGTAAACGGGATGAAGCCATACCGTAAGGAGTGGTGGACTGTTTAGAAGAGAGAATGCCGGAATGAGTAGCGAGAGGAAGGTGAGAATCCTTCCGGCCGAATATCTAAGGTTTCCAGAGTAAAGCTGATCTGCTCTGGGTAAGTCGGGACCTAAGGCGAGGGCGAGAGCCGTAGTCGATGGACAACTGGTTGAAATTCCAGTACCGCATAAAAACAGAACTGTGGGGACACAGAAGGGAAATGGGAGCCAGGAATGGAAAGACTGGCGCAAGCAGAGGAGCCGTATGGGAGGAAAATCCCTCATGCAAGGCAAAGCTGTGACGCGGACCGAACAAAAGTAGGGAAGCCCAGGCCCCCGGCTGTCAAGAAAAGCCACTATTGTTTTTTATGCGCCCGTACCGTAAACCGACACAGGTGGATGAGGAGAGAATCCTAAGGCCGACGGGAGAAGTGTTGTTAAGGAACTCGGCAAAATGACTCCGTAACTTCGGGAGAAGGAGTGCCATCGAAAGATGGCCGCAGAGAATTGGCCCAAGCAACTGTTTAGCAAAAACACAGGTCTATGCAAAACCGCAAGGTGAAGTATATGGGCTGACGCCTGCCCGGTGCTGGAAGGTTAAGGGGAGGGCTTAGCGAGTGATCGCGAAGGTCTGAACTTAAGCCCCAGTAAACGGCGGCCGTAACTATAACGGTCCTAAGGTAGCGAAATTCCTTGTCGGGTAAGTTCCGACCCGCACGAAAGGCGTAATGATTTGGGCACTGTCTCAACAACACACCCGGTGAAATTGAAATACCAGTGAAGATGCTGGTTACCTGCGCCAGGACGGAAAGACCCCATGGAGCTTTACTCCAGCTTGATACTGGGATTCGGTACTGCATGTACAGGATAGGTGGGAGGCTGTGAAGGAAGGACGCCAGTCCTTCTGGAGCCGCTGTTGGGATACCACCCTTGCAGTATTGGATTTCTAACCAACAGCCGTGATCCGGCTGGGGGACAATGTCAGGTGGGGAGTTTGACTGGGGCGGTCGCCTCCGAAAGGGTATCGGAGGCGCTCAAAGGTCTTCTCAGAATGGTCGGAAACCATTCGCAGAGTGCAAAGGCAGAAGAAGGCTTGACTGTGACACCGACGGGTGGAGCAGGTACGAAAGTAGGACTTAGTGATCCGGTGGTATAACGTGGGATTGCCATCGCTCAACGGATAAAAGCTACCCTGGGGATAACAGGCTTATCACTCCCAAGAGTTCACATCGACGGAGTGGTTTGGCACCTCGATGTCGGCTCATCGCATCCTGGAGCTGTAGCAGGTTCCAAGGGTTGGGCTGTTCGCCCATTAAAGCGGTACGCGAGCTGGGTTCAGAACGTCGTGAGACAGTTCGGTCCCTATCCGGCGCAGGCGGAGGAAATTTGATAGGAGCTGTCCTTAGTACGAGAGGACCGGGATGGACGGACCACTGGTGGATCTGTTGTATTACCAAATGCATAGCAGAGTAGCCAAGTCTGGAAGGGATAAACGCTGAAGGCATCTAAGCGTGAAGCCCCCCTAAAGATAAGATTTCCCATAGAGTAATCTAGTAAGACCCCTTGAAGACGACGAGGTAGATAGGGCAGAGGTGGAAGTGCGGCAACGTATGGAGCTGACTGTTACTAATCGGTCGAGGCTTTAACCAAAGAAGGTAAGGAAGATGTTTGATGAAAGGTTCTGTATGTAGTTTTGAAGGTATACCCAAAGGGCATCCCGTATCTTAAGTCCATCGGACGATGTATTATAAGGTATATTGAATATTCGAAAGCCAAAAGGCAGAGAATAGAAGAGAATGATCCTCGATAGCTCAGTAGGTAGAGCGCACGGCTGTTAACCGTGTTGTCGCTGGTTCGAGCCCAGCTCGGGGAGGTCGGAACACTGAGTGAGAGGGAGTCGGAAGGCAGAACTTGAGGTTAGTGAAAGAAAGGCCGTGAAGCGGTCAGAGAAACAAGGCTCCATGGTCAAGTGGTTAAGACACCGCCCTTTCACGGCGGTAACACGGGTTCAAATCCCGTTGGAGTCATTTAAGAATTATATTTCGCCGTTGTGGCTCAATTGGCAGAGCAGCTGATTTGTAATCAGCAGGTTACCGGTTCAAGTCCGGTCAACGGCTTCATACACTTGGACATAAGTGGTGAGAAGATAAGGACCTTTAGCTCAGTTGGTTAGAGCAATCGGCTCATAACCGATCGGTCCGGGGTTCGAGTCCCCGAGGGTCCATTTGTATAGAGTAAAGTTTTGGCCCGGTGGCTCAGCTGGTTAGAGCGCCGCCCTGTCACGGCGGAGGTCGTGGGTTCGAACCCCATCCGGGTCGTTTCTTTTATAGTTTATATAAGAGAGAATTTCATATTGTGGGATCATAGCTCAGCTGGGAGAGCATCTGCCTTACAAGCAGAGGGTCATAGGTTCGAGCCCTATTGGTCCCATTTCGGGAGAATTTCTCCTAGAATGCCGTTGTGGCGGAACTGGCAGACGCACAGGACTTAAAATCCTGCGGGACTTATACTCCCGTACCGGTTCGATTCCGGTCAACGGCATTGAGCACTAAGTATTATACTAGTGTTGGTTAATTTTATATGTGGGCGTAGCTCAGCTGGATAGAGCGTCTGGCTACGGACCAGAAGGTCGGGAGTTCGAATCTTCTCGCCCACGTAAAGTTCCTTATAGATTTAAATCTATAAGGAACTTTTTTTGTTGTTGACTTTAGTCTATTGAGCAGGTAACGAAGTGTCTGCGAAATAAAAAACCACCTGCTATGCAGGTGAGTTGGGGGAAAGCTTAAGCTTCAAGCAAAAACCCTCCTATGATAAGATTTAAAAAGGTTCGCCAACCAAAAAATAAGATCATAGGAGGGATCCAAATGGACAATAACAGTCTATCACATACAACGTGGAATTGTAAATATCATGTAGTTTTTGCACCAAAGTATCGAAGAAAGATAATCTATGGACAGATCAAGAAGGATGTGGCAAACATACTGAGCATGTTATGCAAACGAAAGGAGATCGAGATCATAGAAGCGGAATGCTGCAGGGACCATGTCCATATGCTGAACAAGATACCACCCAAATACAGTGTGTCACAGATCATGGGATACCTGAAAGGAAAAAGTTCGCTGATGATATTTGACCGGCATGCAAATCTGAAATACAAGTATGGGAATCGACATTTCTGGTGTAGAGGATATTACGTAGATACAGCAGGTAAAAATGCAAAAAAAGATAGAGGAATATATAAAGAAACAGCTACAAGAGGACATCGAATACGACCAAATGACCCTGAAAGAATACATCGACCCGTTTACGGGTGAGCCAGTAAAGTAGGGGGAAGAGAGGCCCGTTAACGGGCACCCGGAGAACGAAGTGTGGTTGGCGGACCGGATCAGAGCATCTTTAGATGCAAGACAAGTAACGGTCCCTTATAGGGACAGGACAAACTACCGGCTGAGCCGGTAGTCCTGATTCAGTCAGACTGTTAATGAATCTTGCCTATCCGTTTGGAATCATCTCTGCACTATATACTTTTCTCACAAAAGTAAGTATTCTACGAAAAAAATGACATAAAAAATCCTTTTTTGTATAGTGAAAGGTTTACTTTACAGAATTGTTGTGGTATAATTCATAACTGTGAATGAAATGTAACAATACTGTAATAAACATAAAATTAATATAAAATATTGAAGTAGGAAGGTAACATCTTTATGAAGTCAATAATAAAGAAGACAGCCATTTGCATGCTTGTCTTTTCTATGATATTAACGTCAGGATTAGCGGTACCGAAAAAAGAAGTAAAAGCGGCACAGAGTACATACAGCGGCAGAATCTGGAAATCATGGGTGAAACTCAGAAAGTCTAAATCCAAAAAGTCCAAAGTAATCCGCAAAATCTCCAAGGGAGAATCTGTACAGGTGCATTACACAAGCGGTAAATGGAGAAAGGTTACATACAAAGGCAAGACAGGATTTGTCTTAAAGAAATATGTTTATATTAATACAAATGCTCCCCGGTTAAGCGGAAGCGCAGAAGAAAAAGGGCAGACAGTTGCATCCTTTGCACAGCGTTTTGTGGGTAACCCATATGTATGGGGAGGAACCAACTTAAACAGCGGGGCAGACTGTTCCGGTTTTGTCGGAGGAGTATACCGTTCCTTTGGATATAAACTGCCAAGAACATCTTCCGATCTCAGGAGTGCAGGAAGAAAGGTAGCTTATAAGGACAAACAGCCGGGAGATTTGATCTGCTACAGCGGTCATGTAGCCATGTACATAGGTAACGGCAAGATCGTCCATGCCAGCACAAGAAAAACAGGAATCAAGATTTCTCCAAAAGCTAACTATAGAAAAGTACTTGCTGTAAGGAGAATCGTAACAGAATAGATCATTTAAAATGTGCAAGAGAGATCCTGCACATTTTTTTCATGTCATAGGAAATTCCTACGGAACCTCCTATGACATGAAAAACGCTCCGCGAGGATGCACACAAAATGCGTAAGGAAATCATTTGACTACGTCAAATCGCATTTGGCGCGCAAAGCGGAACAAGTCCCTTATGATTGGGGGATTTAGGGAGTTGAAGCGGACTTGTCCGCTTTGTTCTGTTTAAAATTAGGAGGAGACCATGAAATCATTGTTATTTGTCAACGGATGCATCAGAGAGGAAGAGTCCAGGACTTTAGTGCTGGCAAGGCAGTTCCTTAATTGTCTGGAAGGAAAATATGAAGTGTCAGAGGTGAGCGGCCTGAGCATTCCTTTGGATCTGGGAGCTCTCAAAAAGAGGGATCAGCTGGCGGCTGAATCTAAATGGGAAGATCCTGTTTTTGACCAGGCAAGGAGGTTCAAAGAGGCAGACAGGATTGTTCTGGCAGCCCCGTTCTGGGAAGGGACATTTCCGGCAGCGGTGCACGCTTATCTGGAGCAGGTCTGTGTTACCGGATTTACCTTTGGTTACCGTGAGGACGGAAAAGCAGAAGGATACTGCAGGGCAGACAGGGCTGTATTCTTTTCAACCAGGGGAGGAATTTACTCTGGGGGAGAAAATAAAAAAGATGACCACGCTGAAAACTTCCTTACATCGATCTTCCGGATGTTGGGAATACCAAGGACAGATACGGTGGCTGCAGAAGGGCTTGATATTATAGGGAATGACGTGGATGCTATTATGGAACAGGCTGCTGGACGAGCAAAGATGCTGGCAGTGGACTTCTAGCCAGAGCATATCTGATTCTTTTCCAGAACATGGTCAGATTTACTTGAAAAAGGGCGTAAAATGCGGTTATATAAATATATAAAATTCAAAAGACAAGAAGAGAGGCGGCAGTCATGTTAAACGTAGAACATTTATCTTACCATATAACAGAAAACGGTGCGGATACCCAGATACTTAAGGATGTCAGCTTCTCCGTCAACGATGGGGAGATGCTGGTGATCACCGGCCCCAACGGCGGAGGAAAGTCCACTATAGCCAAGATCCTTATGGGGATCGAGAAAGCCAGTGCCGGGAAGATCTCTCTGGACGGGGAAGACATTACAAAGTATTCCATTGACCAGAGGGCGGATGCAGGGATCGGATTTGCATTTCAGCAGCCACCGAGATTCAAGGGGCTGACAGCTTCCAGGCTGCTTTCCCTTGCAGCAGGTGAGACACTTCCGGATGAGCGCTGCTGTGAATTGCTGAGCAGTGTGGGGCTCTGCGGAATGGAATACAAAGAGAGAGAAGTGGATGCCACATTGTCAGGCGGGGAGATGAAAAGAATCGAGATTGCCACAGTGTTTGCGAAGGACCATAAAATCTGTATTTTTGATGAGCCTGAGGCAGGCATCGATCTTTGGAGCTTTGCTATGCTGATCAAAGAATTTGAAAAGATCCACAAAGAAAACAAAGCGAGCTTGATCCTGATCTCACATCAGGAGAGGATCATCCGGATGGCAGACCGTATTATGATCATACGGGACGGGCAGGTCCAGGAGATCGGAGCAAAGGAAGAGGTGTATCCGCACCTTATGGCGGAAGAGTCTGAAGAGCAGTGTGCCTGCATGCATGAATAGGGAGGAATGGACATGAAATTAGATCAGATAACTGCAGGAGTGCTTGAGGCCATTGACGGTCAGGGATTTGTACAGAAGGGCGCTTATAATTTAAGGCAGAACGGACAGGCCTTGTGCCATGGAGACAGTGAGAATATCAGGATCGTAAGAAAAGAGGACAAGCCGGGGATCGATATATTTATCAGCGGGCAGACAAAGGGAGAGTCCGTGCATATTCCGGTTGTCGTATCTGCCTCTGGGATGACGGATGTGGTGTATAATGATTTTTACATTGAAGATGGCGCAGATGTCCTAATTGTGGCAGGATGCGGCATACACAATGATGGGGATCAGGAGAGCAGGCATGACGGTATCCATGCATTCCATGTAGGAAGCCATGCCAATGTAAAATATGAAGAGAGACATTACGGGGAAGGGGACGGTACCGGAGGAAGAGTCTTAAACCCCGTGACCAAGATTTATGTGGAGGAAGACTCTGTCTTTACCTTAGACACCACACAGATCAAGGGCGTGGATTCTACAGTCCGGGAAACCCATGTGGAGATGGGAGAGGGATCCAAGCTGTATGTACTTGAAAAGCTCATGACCCATGGAAACCAGCAGGCGGTCTCCAATATGGATATACAGTTAAACGGACAGGAGAGCTCTGCACAAATCATTTCAAGGTCTGTTGCCAAGGGCACATCCACACAAGTCTTCCATCCGAAGGCCATCGGAAATGCATTGTGCCACGCCCATGTTCAGTGTGATTCAATTATCATGGATGAGGCAAAGATCAGTTCCATCCCTGAGATCAATGCCAACCATGTGGATGCACAGATCATACATGAGGCGGCCATCGGACGGATCAACAGCGATCAGCTGATCAAGCTGCGCACCTTCGGGATGACAGAGGAAGAGGCGGAAGCAGTGATCATTGAAGACTTTTTGAAGTAAGGGGTTACAGGTAAGGGGGAGTATCAGGATGCTGGAATCAAGGGAGAATTATCTCGAGGCAATTTTGATGTTGAAGCAGGAAATAGGGCAGGTACGTTCTATAGATATTGCCAGAAAGCTAAGTTACAGCAAGGCGAGTGTCAGCCGGGCAGTAGGAATTTTAAAAAATGGCGGTTATATTACCGTGGATGCAAAAGGGTATATCTCTCTTACAGCTGAAGGCTTAGCAAAGGCAGAGGCTATCTATGAGAGACACAGGACATTGACGTCATTTTTTATGGAGATTGCAGGGGTACCGGAACATGTGGCAGAAGAAGATGCCTGCAGATGTGAACATGTGCTGAGTAAACAGACTTTCCAGGGAATCAAGATGTACTTGAATGAAAATGGCGTGTGCTGAAGAAAACGTGTATAATATAGATACAGAAACTTATCAGTGATACAAGGAGGTTTTGACATGGAATTGACAGCAGGAATCAAAGGCAGCCAGGAAATGACCGCGAGGGCGGAACACTCCGCAAACAACGTAGGAGACGGAATGCTGGATGTATTTTCAACACCGTCCATGATCGCACTGATGGAGAAGACGGCATGGGCCAGCATAGAACCGTATTTAGATGATGGGGTTGGGACTGTTGGGACACAGATGAATGTCAAACATCAGGCAGCTACGCCCATCGGCAAAAAGATCCGCTGTGAGAGTGAACTGATACAGGCAGACGGAAGAAGGCTTGTATTTACAGTGAAGGCATATGATGAGGCAGGACAGATCGGAGAGGGGGAGCATGAGCGCTTCATCGTGCAGAAGGAAAAGTTTCAGGAGAAAGCACTTCATAGATAAGGAGGTAGCACTATGGGAAGACTTGAAGGAAAGGTAGCGATCATAACAGGAGGCAACTCCGGAGTAGGAGAACAGGCGGCAAAAAGATTTGCAAAAGAGGGAGCCAAGGTTATTATCACTGCCAGAAGGAAGGAAAAGCTGGAGGCTGTGGAGGCAGATATCAAGGCTGACGGTGGGACAGTGTTGGCACTTCAGGGAGATATATCGGTCCCTGAGGATGGAAAACGGATGGTAGATGCAGCCGTAGAGCATTTCGGTACTTTGGATATCCTTGTGAACAATGCAGGGGTATTGGACGAGGGACTGCTTCCTATCGACAGAGTTGCGGATAGCGAGATCGACAAGATCGTGGACATCAACACAAAAGGAACGATGTATTTTATCCGTGCGGCTCTTGAGGTCATGTTAAAGAATAAGAGCGGATCGATTATTAATGTGGCCAGTATTGCTGGGGTAAACGGAGGCGGTGGAGCTGCTTATGTGGCTTCCAAAGCTGCTGTGCTGGGTATTACCAAGCATACGGCTATGCGGTGCGCAAAGGATGGTATACGGTGCAATGCCCTTTGTCCAGGCATGATCAAGACCCCGATGACAGCGGGGCAGACAATGGAGACCATGGATCCGGATATGATGGGTGCCATGGCGCTGCACTCTGATCTACAGAGACCTGCCTGCTCTGCAGAGGATGTCGCAAATTCGATTCTGTTTCTGGCAAGCGATGAAGCTGCGCCGATCACAGGACAATGCATTGTAATGGATTACGGTGCTAATCTTTAATAAAACAGGCTCAGGGACCTTCCATAAAAGAAGGTCCCTGTTTTTGTTCATTATACGTAAAAGTTATTATGTATCAGGCAGCTCTGAACAATAGCAGATATGGTTTTCCCCTTTCTTTTTTGCAAAGTAGAGTGCCCTGTCGGCATTGGACCACAGCGAATGAAAATCCTTTCCGTGTTCTGGGTAGAAGCCGATGCCCACAGATACATAGATGGGGCTTTGAAGATTGAACTTTTTCTGATAATCAGCCCAATTGTGGAAAAACAGTTCCAACGATTCTGTAAGCCTTTCTTTGTGTATGGAAGAACAGGGAACATAGATGATAAATTCGTCCCCGCCGATCCTTCCGTTGATTTCCTTCGGAAATGTTTTCAAGAGACTCTTGGCAATGGAGATCAGAATCTGGTCTCCGAATGGATGGCCGTACCTGTCGTTGTAGGTTTTGAAATTATCGATATCCATCGTGATCAAAATACCTGAGGGTTTCTTTTCCATCAGCAGGCTGATGTTTTCTTCCATACAGCGTCTGCTCATAAGATCTGTCAGATAATCAAACTGGGAATAATATATATTCTTTTTGTCTTTCTGACTGAAATCCGGTACGGACTGATGAAGATGGAGAAGCTTCCATGAGCCGTCTCTGAGCTCCGTAATCATACTAAAGCGCAGATGGCGGGCCGGAAGATATGTTTTGCAGGAGCGTTGGCTTAACTTGATCTCGCCCGTAACGAGAAAAAGATTTTCTCTAAGGACAGAAGTTTCATACCATTCTTTGTCAATGGAATACTCAGGTTCAGAAGAGGAACATTCCAGAGAGCAGAGAAACTCTACTGAATTTTGGCAGTACTGCCCAAGTCTTATACCGATTTCCGTCATGCGGCTGTCCAGAAAATTGTCAATTCCATTTTTGTTGTTTTTTATCAGATAACTGTGCCAGAGAGCCCGGCAAAACGCCTCTGCAGATTTCAAGTTTTTCATCTATCTCAACCTTCCATACATTACCAAGCAAGAAATGGGCAGAAATGTAGACTTTTTTCCCACTTGTTTTTTTTTTATAAGATCTGAATAAAAACACTTACGGGAATCCCGTGAATGTGTTTTTATTTCAGATTCTTTATAAAAAAAAATCATTAACGACGAAAAAAGTCTACTTTTTTTACCACATTTTCTGAGATCACAGGCGGCCTTCTTCTGCCAGCCGGACCCATTTAAAAAATGTATTGTGGGTGGTTCCGAGCTGTTTGGCAGATTCACGGCCGCTTATTTTTTCTTCCTTCCAAAGGGCGTAGATGCGGTCGAACTCCTTTGGAATTTTTTTCGGCGGACGTCCGAAGTTTACCCCTTTGGCCTTGGCTACGGCGATTCCTTCCGCCTGCCTTTTTTTAATATGCTCCCGCTCTGTCTGCGCCACATAGGAAAGAATCTGCAGCACCAGATCAGAGATAAAAACTCCGGTCAGGTCCATGGAATTCTTCCCGCGGGTGTCCAGCAGCGGAAGATCGGTGACAACAATGTCTGCCTTTTTCTGTTTTGTGATGTTTCTCCACTGTTCAATGATCTCTTCATAATTCCTGCCCAGACGGTCGATAGATGTTACAAAAAGAGTATCTCCTGGCCTGAGCTTTCTGAGCAGCTTCTTATACTGAGGACGGTTAAAATCTTTACCCGACTGCCGGTCAATATAAATGCTCTCTTTGGGTATTTTCATCTCCTTCATAACTGCGAGCTGCCGTCCTATGTTTTGATCCCTAGATGACACTCTGACATATCCATAATCCATTTCTCTCCCTCCTTCTACAAAATGTGACTGAAATATTATCCCATAAGAGATAGAAAAATTGATAAGGAAACAATTGGAAGCGTCGTGATTGCTCCTGTATTCTTCCTGTCCCGTATGATAAGATGGAGAGGAAACAGAAGCAGTCCTGATTTACATACAAAAGGAAGGGAGGAAATAAAATGATAGAATTGCCGGAAGCTCTCGCAAGAGCAGATGAACTGCAAAAAACACTGATGGGAAAGAAAGTGGAAAAGGTGTATCCGCCGTCCTCACCCCATAAGTTTTGCTGGTTTAACGGAGAGGCAGAAGCCTATGACGGCATGCTTAGAGGAAAGCAGGTTACAGGCGCAAAAGGTTTTGGAATCTTCGCGGAGATCAACTTTGAAGGCGGGGTCAAACTCTGCATCAATGACGGAGTCAACCCGAGGATTTATCATAAGGATGATAAGGTGCCGGAAAAGTATCAGCTGAGAATCGATTTTTCACATGGATCTGTCCTGATACTTACGGTGGCCATGTATGGCGGGATCGCCTGCTTTGACAAAGTCTACGAAAATGAATATTACGAGATCAGCAAAAAAGGGATTTCCCCGCTCTCACCGGAATTTGATGAACTGTATTTTGAGGAGCTTTTTCATTCAGTGAAGGCTAATACCAGCGCAAAAGCGTTTCTAGCCACGAAACAGAGAATTCCCGGACTGGGAAACGGTGTGCTGCAGGATATCCTGTTGGAAGCGGGAATACATCCCAAAAGAAAGATTGGGACTCTGTCAGAAAGTGAAAAGGAGAAAATCTTTACAAGTATAAAGGATGTGCTCTCTGAAATGGTGCGCCTTGGGGGCAGAGATACAGAAAAAGACATCTGGGGAAACCCGGGAGGCTATAAGACTAAGATGTCGAAACATACATACAAAAAAGGATGTCCAAAGTGTGGAAGTGAGATCACCAAGGCGGCTTATCTAGGAGGAACAGTATATTACTGCTCTGTCTGCCAGCCGCTTTAGACACAGCCGGAGAACGGGTGAAAATGTCATGAAATTAAAAAGGTTTTCTTCATTATCGGAAGAAGGCCTTTCCAGAGCCGACTGGAAATAATGAAGAAAACCTTTTAATTGTTTCGTTCGTCCCCTTCAAAGAACAGGGCCACGGTTCCCGGACCGGTGTGAGCGCCGATGACGGTTCCCACGCTGTTGATCACTACTTTGCCGTTCAGCTTGGGGAAGGAAGCTTCGATCAAGTCTGCCACCTGTCTGGCATCTTCATAGCAGGCAGAATTGGAGAGAAAGCATTTACCGCTGTAATCTTTTCCGTCCTTTGCGTGTTCCTCCATCCTTTTGACGATCTCTCTGATGGCCCTCTTTTTGGTGCGGATCTTCGCACGGGGAATCAGATGCCCTTCGTGGTCCATATTCAACAGCGGGCAGATACCCAGCATGGTCCCGATAAAGCCGGATGTCTTGGAGATCCTTCCGCCGCGGATGTACGAAGTCAGGTCTGTGGAAAAGAACCAGTGATGGATGTTCAGCCGGTTTGAGACCGCCCACTGATAGACATCCTCGATTCTCTCTCTCTGGTCCCTCAGATCGGCGGCCAGATCTACAAGTAGTCCATAGCCGGAGGAGGCTCCCAGAGAATCCACAAGAAGGATCTTGCGGTCTGGGTATTTCTCCAGCAGTTCATCCTTTGCGATATTGGCTGAGTTAAAGGTCCCGGAGATGCCGGAAGACAGACTGATGTGCAAGACATCCATCCCTTCTTTTAAAAACGGTTCAAAGAATTCTATGTACTCTTCTACGTTCACCTGGGCGGTATTAGCAAGGGCGCCGTCCTGTATTTTTTTATAGAACTCATCAAATGGAATGCTCTGGCCCAGATCATCCATATATTCCTTCCCGTCCAGTGTTACATGAAAACATACATAAGGAATGTTCCGGTGTTGAAAATACTCTTTTTTCATATCTGCTGTCGAACAGCAGCTCAATATAAATCGTCCCATAGGAATCCCTTTTCTCTTTCTTTAAGTCAAGTTATCTGTTGCTCTCTATTATATAAGAAATTCCAGGAATTATCAAATGACCCCCGGCGAAAGGGGGGCCAGAGGGCTTGTTAATAAAATATGAATAAATATTACGAAATTATTACAAAACTCTTTACAATATTATTACGCCGTGCTATAATTCATAAATGTAAACGAAATGTAATAATTACGTAATAAATTGAAAGAGATTCAGTGAGGGAATAATGAGAGCAATCGCAAAGAAAACAGCAATTTTTGCAGTTGCATGTTTAATGATAACAGGTACGGCAGCAGCATCGCTTCCGGAACAAGAAGTGAAGGCGGCCTCGGGATATACCGGATATATTAAAGGTGCAACTACAAGCTTAAAACGGAGCAAATCAAACAAGTCAAAGACTTTAGCCAGGATTAAAAAAGGAAAAAAGGTCACCGTATATTATACAAGCGGCAGCTGGAGAAAGATCACTTATAAAGGAAAGACTGGTTTTGTTCCAAAGAAGCGTGTGAAGATTAGCACCAAAGCGCCGAAACTGCGAGGCAGCAAAAAGGCAAAGGGAAAGACAGTAGCAACTTTTGCCCAGAGGTTCGTAGGGAATCCTTACCGCTGGGGAGGAACAAATTTAAATACAGGAGCTGACTGTTCTGGCTTTACAAGAGCCGTTTACCGTTCCTTCGGATACAGCATTCCAAGGACTTCCTCATCCCAGAGAAAGGCGGGGAAAAAGGTATCCTACAAGAAAAAACAGCCAGGAGATCTGATCTGTTACAGCGGGCATGTGGCCATCTACATCGGAGGTGGAAAAATTGTGCATGCAAGTTCCAGAAAAACAGGAATCAAGATCTCACCAAAAGCGAATTACAGGAAAGTCGTATCCGTACGACGGATTGTAAGATAAATACCGGCAGATTTATATCATACCGGCTATAGAGAAAAAGCCCATGGAATCATTACCCCCTATCCTAAACTTACGATTCCAGGGCTTTTTTTCCATGTTCATATAGGTCTAGACATAGTAAAATAGGGAATCAGGAGTGTTATTTTTAAAAATTATACTAATTGTACTGATCTAAGTGCAAAAACTGATTTTATGAGATATATACAAAACCGGTGAAGGATATTATGATTAATACATAAGCAAGATGCTTGCTTAACTTCATCGGTTTTATTCATTGAAGGAGGCCTACGAGATGAATAATTTACAGGAAAAAGTAATACGTAGAATGATTGATACGTATGGATTTTTCACCACTGATGAACTTTCCGAAATGACAGGAGTTTCTGTCAGCAGCATCAAACACTCTTTAAGCGACATCAGCAGGGAAATAGAAAAGTATGAAGCGAAACTATTGACTGCACCGCGCAAAGGACTGTGTTTGGTCGCCACGGAAGAACAAAGAGAGATGATCCTGGATGACCTCAACGAATATGCCAACAAAGATCCGGAATCGTTTTACTACCGCAAGAATTACATATTAGATACATTATTTTTCTATCCGGCAAAATACACGATTCAGCTTTTTTCAGAAGAGCTGTGTGTCAGCAGGAACATTATCCAGAAAGATCTGAAGAACATAGAAAATTACCTGAGTGAGTTCAACTTAAAACTTACAAAGGTCAGAAACCAGGGGATTCAGATCAAGGGCGATGAGTTTGATCTAAGACAGGCAATTGTTGATTCCGTAAATAAGAAATACTGGAAACATGCCTATATTGAAAAACTGCCTCAGGATCTGGACTACCGTATCAGCAAACGAGCCTACACCTTTTTTACCGACCATTATTCAGAAGAAAATATTATGAAGGTGCAGGACAGTCTCCAGAAGGCGGAAGAGTTTTTAAATCTAGTTTTTGTAGATATCTCTTTTTGCCGGCTGACGGAATATTTATTATTGACAATCAACCGCATCGGGGAAGGGAAAATCCTCCAAAACGCGGGCAGCCGAAAGATGACCAAGTTAGATACTTCGTTTCTCGATGCGGCGCGATTGATATTAGATGAAATTGTTCCCCAGAACGGAGATATGGCATTTGAGCACCAGTTTCTGGCGGCCAAGCTGATGGTCGCAAAAACATGTGGACATGGAAAAAGACCCAGAGATCGTAAGTTTGAAGAGATTACTCTGGATTACCTTTCCATTGTGTTGGCTGTGATGAAGAAGGAAAACGTATTAAAAGATGAGATTCTAATCAGTGACATCAGTTCATTTTTGGAAAAGATCACGATCAAACGGGATTATAAGTTGGTGGAATGGGATGACCTGCACAGGGACGTGCAGCATCAGCTGCAGGATGTATATGCAGCATGTATGACCTATATTTTTGACATTGAAGGAAAACTTTCTGTGATACTGACCCAAGACGAGATTGCATGGATCGCACTGTTGATCCACAATGCCATGATGGACAGCAGAGAGGGACATCAGGCGGTGCTGCTTACTGCCACAGACGCCCACACTGCAAGGTATCAGAAAGTAAAGATTGAAAACGCAGTTGAGGGGCTTGAGATTACAGACAGTATTCATATACGGGACTTTCACCCGGAAACAGTGAAAGACAAATTATTGATTTCTACGGTTCCATTAAAGGAACCGAGGGAAAATACAATCGAAGTGACAAAGCATATCGACCAGGCGGACATGAACAAAATTGCCTTAAGTCTTGATGAATTGGATCATGACCAGAAAATGACGCATGCGTTGGAGACAACAAAGAAAACCTTCAGGGAATCTTTGATTATGACCGATGTAAACGTTATGGAAAAGCAGGAAGTGATCCAGCTTGCAAGTGACCTTTTATACGAACAGGGCTTCATAGAAAAGGGATTCAGCCAAGAGGTGTGGAAAAGGGAATTAAAAAGACCGTCCACTGTAGGGAGGGGCATCGTGATGCCGCATATTTACAAAGACTATGTAAAAACAAGCGGAGTTGCGGTCATAAGGCTTAAGTATCCGATCTCATGGACACCTAATGAAAAGGTACGGCTGCTGTTTCTGATCGCCATCGATTTTGAAACTTCGGAAGAGATTCTAAGGTTTTTCCAGTATTTTTATGGGATGATCGGTAATAAGGAGTTGATCGGACATCTGCTGGATGCGGAAGGACCTAAAGAGTTTTATGATATTTTAATGAGTGAAGCAGGGTAACAATGGCCGAAAGGCATCTAATTAAAAGGAGGAAGCACTATGTTAGTAAACATGAAAGAAATTTTAGAGATCGCAGAGAAGGAGCAGTATGCAATTCCATGTATCAACACTCCGAACGTGGAGACCATCCGTGCAGTCATTGGGGCAGCGGAAGAATTAAACACACCGATCATCATTGACCACGCTCAGGTACATGATCCGCTCATTCCGATCGAGAGAATCGGGCCGGAAATGTTAAAATACGCAAAAGCAGCATCTGTTCCGGTTTGTGTTCACTTAGACCACGGCAGCGACTATGATTTCGTATTAAGAGCATTAAAAGTCGGATTCCCATCAATCATGTATGACTGCAGCGCTCTTCCTTACGAGGAAAACTTAAAGAGAGTAAAAGAGTTTGTAAAAATTGCTCACCCTGCTGGAATCACAGTGGAAGCAGAACTGGGAGTTATGGCCTCAACAGCAGAGGATACTCACGGAGAGGACGCAGAGACTCGTGTTCTGACCAATGAAGATATCAAAGAATTCTTTACTGAGCCGGAAGAAGCAAAAGCGTTTGCAGAAGAGACAGGATGTGACGCATTGGCAGTGTGCTTCGGAACCATGCACGGAATCTATGCAGAGCCGCCGGTATTGGATATTGACAGAGTAAGAGAACTCCGCGCAGCGATTCCAGACACATGTCGTGTGGTAATGCATGGAGCTTCAGGAGTAGAATTCTCTCAGGTTCAGGAAGCAATCACTGCAGGATGCTCTAAAGTTAACTACTACTCTTACATGGCAAAGGCCGCTACAAAATTCGTAGCTGACCGTGTTGCAGAGACAGACGGAAAGATTGCGTACCATGAATTACAGGAAGAAGCTTTTGAATTCATGAAAGGATATGCAAAGGACGTAATCAAAGCGTTTAAGAACGGAAAATAGGATTCCGTAAAAGGGAGGGAATACATTTCATGAACAGTGTGGACTTATCCGAAGTGCTGCTCGATGAAATGGTAATCCTTGACCGGGAACCGTTTAAAGACAAAGATGACATGTTTGATGTAATGACCAGGCAGTTTGAAACGGCAGGGCTCGTTTCAGACGCCGGGGCATTCAAAAAAGCTTTGGAATTTCGGGAGACCTTGGGGCCGACCTATATGGGCAACATGATTGCCATTCCTCATGGAAAATGTAAGGAAGTTTTAAAGCCCGGAATCGGATTCTGCAGATGTGCAGAGCCATTCATTTATGAGTCTGGCGGGGAGTCAGGCGAGGTAAAATACATCTTTGTACTGGCGATTTCTGAAAATCAAGAGAATGATTACCATTTGAGAGTGTTGGCAACTTTGGCAGGATTTCTGGCTCACGACGAGTTTTTGGCATTATTAGAAAAGGCTGAAAGTTATGATGATTTGATCCAGGGGATCAAGGAGCTCTAGAAAAGGAGGGACGTATCATGAAAGTTGTTGCAGTAACATCATGTGCGACAGGAATTGCGCACACCTATATGGCAGCAGAAGCGATACAGAAGATCTGCAAGCAAAAAGGTTACAAGTGCAAGGTTGAAAAACAGGGAGCACTTGGAATCGAAGACAAGCTGAGGGACAGGGATATCAAAGAAGCAGACCTGATTGTATTTGCAAACGATGTCGGAATTACAAAAGCAGAACGTTTTACACCTTACAAAGACAAGATTTTTCAGACTAAACCACATGCAGTGATCAAAGACCCAAGTATTATTTTTAGTGAAGTAGAAGAGTAGTAAAAGAGAGAATAAAAATATGAAGGGATGGATGAAAAATGAGAGACGTAGTAGATGATATTAAGGAAGCGTTTTTAACCGGTGTTTCATATATGCTGCCGTTTGTAGTAGCAGGAGGTATTTTAGTAGCTTTAGGGTTCTTGCTGGGAGGATATGATATTCCGAATACAGTGGAGCCGGGAAGAAATTTTGCCTCAACTATCTTCTGGATCGGTAAAATTGGTCTGGGAACATTCATGGTACCAATCTTAGGTGCATATGTAGCATTCTCAATTGCCGACAAACCGGGAATCTGTGTTGGTATGTTTGGAGGCTGGCTGGCAACTGACCCTTGGGGCATGGGATATTCTTCAGGATTTATCGGAGCGCTGATCGCAGGTATCATCGCAGGTTATCTTGTAAATGCGTTAAAGAAGATTCCGCTTCCGAACGCTGTGAGATCACTGCTTCCAACCTTGATCATTCCCGTAATCGGATGTGCAGGTATCTGTTTATTGATGCACTATGTAATCGGAGGACCTTTAGGAGCTTTAACATCAGCATTGACAACAATGTTGAATAACCTGGGAACAGGAAACCTGGTACTCTTAGGTATTGTTCAGGGATGTATGCTGGCATTTGACATGGGTGGTCCGTGTAACAAAGTTGCTTACGCATTTGCCCTGGCATGTATGGAAACAGGAAACTACGCACCGATGGCTGCAAACTTTGTAGCTTGCTGTGCACCACCTCTTGCAATGGCATTTGCTATGTTAGTTGCACCTAAGAAATTCACAAAGGAAGACAGAACAGGAATCGCAGGATGTTTTGCAGGGGCATTATGTATGATCACAGAGTTTGCGATCCCATATGCTGCAAAGAACTTAAAATACATTCCTTGTTTCATGGTTGGTTCTGCAGTTGGATCTGTGATGTCTTACTTATGGGGTATTACAATTCGTGCACCTCATGGTGGAGTATTCGTAGTATTTGCAATGAATAAAGTAATTCCATTCTTTATCTGCTTAATTGTGGCAGGAGCTGTTTCAGCTGCACTGATCGTACTTGTTTCAAAGACAAAAACAGAAGAAGAATTGGCAGCAGAATAAAAAATAAAACAAAATAGGAGAAATAAAATGGCAAAGTTATTTGATATCATGGGACATTTCCCATTTGATCCGGACAAAAAGAAACCGATGCTGATCCGCAAACAGGATTATTCTACAGCGTTATATCCGCCGGATAATGCGTTTACATCTGACAATACTTTTACAATGATCACAACCGATACCTTCATGTTAGGTATTTATGAGTTAGGACCGGGCGGAGTATTTGCACCACTTGACATCCATCCTGGAGATGAGTCTTACTACATCTTGAACGGACCGGTTGTTCAGAGAAGCGGAAACGGACAGTTTGCTTACTTAGAGACCGGAGAGGGTCTGTTCATGCCGGAAGGCGCTTGGCACTGCTGCCATAACTTCTCTGACCAGAAGGCAAGGATCCTTTACTTCATCACTCCAAAAGCATGGAGCGAGTCTATTCCGCCGGCAGTGATTCCGACAGAAGAAGAAACAAAATTCTACAAAGGACCGAACAATGACAATCTTCCGGACATGAGAGACAAGATCCAGGATATCTCCCGTCAGGGATGCACCGACGACATCGGATGCTGGCCGGTAGATCCTACGGAAGCAAGAAAGACAGGAGCTGTTTACGCAGTGCGTGACTTTGAGAAATTAAACAACGTACACGGAACAACTCATCCGATGCTGATGAGATTCATCACAAGCAACGATTACGGACACTTTGGCGAGATGATCCTTCCGGCAGGAGGATATGGACCGAGATGTTCAGATCCTGATACCCATGCAGGTGACGGAGCACTCTACTGTGTTGACGGACCAGTTACTGTAAACCTTGTGGATGCACAGGAAAGCTTTGTTATGGAACCGGAAGATACATTCTTCCTTCCAGCAGGAACTAAATATCAGTTAGTAAACTTTGAAGCGAAACCTGTAAAGGTTGTCTTCGCAGTAACAGAGTTATAATTACATTTTTACCAGTACTGAGATTGTTTTTCTCCATTGCCCTAAGGAAGCCTTTTTCGGGCCGCCTGGAGATCATGGGGAAAAACGATCAAAGTCCGGCTGAATTCCCCGGCCGGTTGTTGTATAATGAAAAGAACAACACATGGTGATCTGCCTTGAAAAGATTCTTTGCGGCATGCCGTGAAGAATCTTTTTGGCAAGAAAGGGGATAAACGATGAGACGATACAAAGGCATTATATTTGACTTGGACGGGACACTGCTTGATACGATTCAGGATCTGACAGACAGCGTCAATGAGGTGATGGAGGAAATGGGATATCCTTTGCACAGCCCGGAGGACTACAAGAAGAAAGTAGGCAACGGGTTTCGGAAGCTTGTGGAGAGAAGTCTTCCCGAAGATGCCAGGGATGAAAAGACCGTTGACAGAGCGGTTTCTGCCTTTGTAGAAGCCTACGACCGCAGGTATATGGACAAAACTGCTCCCTATGAGGGGATTTTAGATCTGCTGGCAGTACTTTGTGAAAAAGGTATTGCCGTGGGAGTAAATTCTAACAAGAGATCGGACTATACCAATGCATTGATTCAAAAGTTTTTTGCGCATATCCCGTTTGTGGATGTGTACGGAGAGAGAGAGGGAATACCGAAGAAGCCGGATCCGACAGGGGCACTAGAACTTCTAAAACTTATGGGGCTTAAAAAGGATGAAGTGCTTTATATCGGGGATTCCGACACAGATATGCTGACAGGAAAGAACGCAGGCCTGGACACGGTCGGCGTTTCCTGGGGGTTCAGAGGAAGAAAAGAGCTGGAAGCATACGGCGGAACTTATGTGGTGGACAGACCGGATGAGATACCCGGGCTGTTAGAAAGGAGCGAGCAATGAAAATATCTTTAGGATGTGACGAAGCAGCATATGACTTAAAAGAGGCGATCAAAAAGCATTTGGAGGATGCGGGACACGAAGTGGTAGACAACGGCGTGGGGCCTGGTGAAGTGGAACTTTACCCGGATGTGGCTGTGCGTACCTGTGAAAAAGTGACCAGCCAGGAATGTGACAGGGGAATCCTTGTATGCGGAACTGGAATCGGTATGGCGATGACAGCGAACAAGGTTCCTGGAATCCGCGCGGCAGTATGCCATGACCCATTCTCAACAGAGCGTTCTATCTTAAGCAATGACGGAAACGTTATGTGTATGGGAGCAAGAGTCATTGCACCTCAGCTGGCATTATATTTACTGGACATCTGGATGGGACTGACCTTCAAAGACGGACCGTCCACAGAAAAGGTAGAACGGATCACATATTACGAAAAACAGTTCAGCAAATAGGACCAAACACTTTTAAGGAGGGTTTTCTATGGATTTTAAATTTGGAGTGGATACATTTATCTGGGCAGAAGCTTATGGGGAGGAACATCTTTGGATCATCCCAAAGGCAAAAGAACTGGGATTTGAAGTCATTGACTTTGCGATCTCCAATCCATTTACATTTCCAGTAAAGCAGGTAAAGGCTGAACTGGAACGGGTGGGTATTGACTGTGTCTGCACGACAACACTGACACCGGAGACGAACCCGATCTCCCCGGATCCAGAGATTAGGGCAGCGGGCGTCAAGGCCATGAAAAAATGCGTGGATATCTGCAACGAATTGGGAGCACCGATCCTGGGCGGAGTAAACTATGCAGGCTGGGGTTATCTCACAAAGAAACCAAGAACACAGGAAGAGTGGGACTACGGTGTGGCATGTATGCGTGAAGTGGCTGAATATGCTAAAGAAACAGGCGATGTGACCATCTGTGTAGAGTGTGTCAACCGTTTCGAGACACATTTCCTCAACATTGCGGAGGACGCTGTTCAGTTCTGCAAGGATGTGGGAACAGGAAATGTCAAAGTTCATCTTGACTGCTTCCATATGATCCGCGAGGAGAAGAGCTTTGCCGGAGCTGTAAAGACCTGCGGAAAGGAATATCTCGGATATGTGCATGTCAATGAAAACGACAGGGGAATCCCGGGAACCGGATTGGTGCCGTTTAAGGAATTCTTCACGGCGTTAAAGGAAATCGGTTATGATGGACCGTTAGTCATTGAATCCTTTGACCCAAGCTTTGAAGAACTGTCCGGCAACTGTGCGATCTGGAGAAAGTTTGCTGATACAGGAGAAGAACTTGCCATTGAAGGACTTAAGAATCTGAAAGCCATCGCGGCTGAGATATAGGAGGGAGAACAGATGAATCGAATTGTAAACAATCCTGATTACGCTGTTGAGGATATGCTGAAAGGATTTGTAAAGACACACAAGGATATTGTGGCACCTACAGAAGATCCCCGTGTCCTGAAATATAAAGATGCACCGGTGGAAGGAAAAGTGGGAATTGTCACCGGAGGAGGTTCCGGACATAAACCAGCGTTCATCGGTTACATCGGAAAGAATATGTGTGATGCGGTAGCTGTGGGAGAGATTTTCTCATCACCTACGGCCAAAGCTTTTTTGGACGCCATGAAAGAGGCTGATTCAGGAAAGGGTGTTGCATGTCTTTACGGAAATTATGCCGGAGACAATATGAACGTCAAAATGGCTATGAGAAAAGCAAAGAAACTGGGAATCGATGTAAAAACAGTGGTTGCCAACGACGACTGTGCATCTGCTCCGAAGGATGAGCTGGAAAAACGCCGCGGTGTCGCCGGGGAAGTCCTCATGTGGAAGATCGGAGGCGCAAAAGCTTCCATGGGAGCAGACCTTGACGGTGTCATCGCCGCGGCACAGAAAGCCATCGACAACACCAGATCCGTAGGGATCGGTACTGCACCGTGCACCATCCCGGCAGTGGGACATCCAAACTTTGAGATCAAAGACGGGACCATGGAAGTGGGAATCGGACATCACGGGGAGCCGGGCATTAATGTACAGCCTTTAAAAACTGCAAGCGAGATCGCAGATGAAATGCTGGATATCATTCTTCCGGACCTTCCTTTTGCAGAGGGTGACGAAGTTGTAGTGCTCCTCTCAGGATTAGGCGCCACACCTGTCATGGAACAGTACATTGTATATGACCGTGTAGAAGAAGTTCTCACTGAAAAAGGAATCAGTGTGCACAAAGCATATGTAGGAAATTATTTTACTTCTCTTGAAATGATGGGTGTCACACTCACTGTCATGAAGCTGGATGACGAACTGAAAGAATGCATCGACATGCCTTGCGACTCTGTCGGCTTGAAACAGTTGTAAGTCCGGTGTATTCCAAGAGAATGGAGCATCGCTGGACCCAAAACAAATTGAAAAGTAAACTTCCTGTGTTACAATAAATAGCAGTAGGAAGCAGTCTGAGTTTAAAGTGAGGAGATAATTATGTCAAGTTTTAAAAACGCGGAAGCAGGAGTCATTGTAGATAAGCTTATTAAGACAATCCAGGAACAGAGAGATTACTTAAGCGAGATTGATGGAAAGATCGGTGACGGTGACCACGGCATTAATATGAATAAAGGTTTTACCATGTGTGAGGAAAAGCTCAAAGGCCAGACTTACAACATGAGTGAAGGCCTGTGTACCCTTGGGGAGACTCTTTTGGAGGATATCGGAGGTTCTATGGGGCCGTTATACGGACTTTTATTCGATGAACTTTCTGCAGCAAGTGAAGATAAAGACGACATTGATGTAGAGGTATTCGGAGAGATGATCACCGGAGCCGTGGAAGGGATCCAGGAGATCAGCCCTGCAAAGGTTGGAGACAAGACTCTTTTGGATACACTGATCCCAGCCAAGGAAGCTTTTATAGAAGCGAAGGATGCAGGAAAGGACTTTGCCGAATGTCTGGATGCCATGAATGAAGCGGCGAAAAAAGGATGGGAATCCACCAAGGATCTGGTTGCGAAAATCGGACGTGCCAGCCGCCTTGGAGAGCGTTCCAGGGGAGTTCTGGATGCCGGAGCTACAAGTTGTTATTTTATAATCACAACCATCGGGGCAGCTGCAAAAGAACTGTTGAACTAGAAATTGGAATGATTGACTTGAGGCTTTTTCCGTGATATGCTATAGCAAATGATATTAGTTATCAATAAGGAGGAAGCCTATGAGTCTGACAGATGGGATCATCCTGTTTTTGGCGGCGGGGATTGTTCTCTTTGTGATATGGAGATTCATCTCACGCGTCCGGCGGGGAGAGACAGGGTGTGGCTGCGGATGTGAGGGCTGTTCCAAGGCCTGTCCATCCAAACAAAAAAAGGAAACAAAGTGAGCAAAGAGCTGTGAGGAAGTTTATCACAGCTCTTTGTAATTTATTAGTTGACATGTAAAAATATGTATGCTATATTATAACCATAGAAAGCACCACACAGTGCCTCTTTTCTGGACCTCATTCAGTAAGATCTATTTCATATTTCCTTTGGCGTTCGCCAATCATACCCCAGTGATAGACCTTTAGAACCAATAGTCAGTTAAGAAAGCAACGATTCCTTATTTATTTTTCATCAAGAGAAGAGGAATACTGTACCTGGTGCTTTCTTTTTGTGTTATAATATCTATAACTGAGGAAAAATCTATGACATTTTCTACATGATTTCCGTTCGGCTCTTAGAATGCCTCACTCCAATCATGTAGAAAATGGACGTAATGTCTGCTGGAGAAGGGCTTCTGTCAAAAAGGAGCCACTTTTCGAAAGTTATTCACCACTATTGGAGGAGCGCATTTCAAAAGCGCGACGGAAATAGTGGTGAATAACTCATACCCAAAAGGGCACACCGTGTCTCATACCCTCCGGGTAGGCGCGTTTCGCACGATAAGGTATTGTTTTGTTTATAAAGAAATGTTTTTGGCCCACAAAGTGGACAAGTCCCTCAACATGAGGGCTGAGAGAATGAAAGTGGGCTTGCCCACATTGTTTAGATATGGTATTATAACATTTTGTAATTATTAGAACTTAGGAGGAAAAATCATGCCAGTAAAATACGTATTTGTCACCGGCGGTGTTGTTTCAGGCCTTGGAAAAGGAATCACTGCAGCGTCTCTGGGACGATTACTGAAAGCGAGAGGTTATCACGTAACCAGCCAGAAGTTTGATCCATATATCAATATTGACCCGGGAACCATGAACCCGATCCAGCACGGAGAAGTTTTTGTGACGGATGACGGGGCGGAGACAGATCTTGACCTGGGACACTATGAGCGATTCATCGATGAAGGCCTGAACAAAAAATCAAACGTGACAACAGGAAAGGTTTACTGGAATATTTTACAGAAGGAACGGCGCGGAGATTACGGCGGCAACACGGTTCAGGTGATCCCGCATGTGACCAATGAGATCAAGAGCCGTTTTTATAGAAATGAAGAGGCAACGGAACAGGAAGTGGCGATCATAGAGATCGGTGGTACTGTGGGAGATATTGAGAGCCAGCCATTTTTAGAGGCGCTCAGACAGTTCCAGCATGAAGTGGGACATGAAAACTGTATCCTGATCCATGTAACGCTGATCCCGTATTTAAAGAGCTCAGGAGAGTTAAAGACAAAGCCGACTCAGGCCAGCGTCAAGGATCTCCAGGGTATGGGAATACAGCCGGATATTCTCGTGTGCAGATCGGACTATCCTCTGGATGACGGCATCAAGAGGAAGATCGCGCAGTTCTGTAACGTGGAAAAAGAGCGGGTAATCCAGAACCTGGATGCGGAAGTGTTATACGAAGTGCCGTTGATGATGGAAAATGAACGACTGGCACATGAAGCCTGCGCATGCCTGCGCCTTCCATGTCCGGAGCCGGATCTTTCTGAATGGCGCAAGATGATCGATAACTGGAAGCATCCGAAGCACAAAGTGGAAGTGGCTCTGGTAGGGAAGTATGTATCCCTTCACGATGCATATATCAGTGTGGTAGAATCCCTGGAACATGCCGGAGTTGCGAATTCTGCCGATGTGAGCATCCGCTGGGTGGACTCTGAGAGAGTCAGCTCTTATAATGTGGATGAGATGCTGGGAGGCGTCCAGGGTATTATTGTTCCGGGTGGTTTCGGAGACCGAGGTATTGAGGGCATGATCTGTTCGATTCAATATGCGAGGGAGCATAAGATCCCTTATCTGGGACTGTGTCTCGGTATGCAGCTTACCATTGTGGAATTTGCCAGAAATGTTCTTGGCTACGCAGACGCACACAGCAAAGAATTTAATGAAAACACGGAACATCCGATGATCCATATTATGGCGGATCAGGACGGAGTGGTGAATATCGGAGGGACACTGAGGCTTGGTTCCTATCCGTGTGTCCTGGCAGACGGATCCAAGGCAGAAGAACTCTATGGAACGAAAGAAATCTCCGAACGCCACCGCCACCGCTATGAAGTTAATAACAAGTATAGGGATGTACTGCAGGAAAACGGTATGATGCTCTCAGGATGTTCTCCGGACGGACGTATCGTGGAGATGATTGAGATCCCGTCTCACCCATTCTTCCTGGCAACACAGGCACATCCGGAATTTAAATCAAGACCGAACAAGGCACATCCTCTGTTTAAGGGATTCATTGAAGCATCACTTAAAAACGGAGGTATGATTTAAGAAGGAGGTACCGCAGTATGAAGCACGAAATGATTGGCGCTACTGTGCCGGCAGTGGAAGTAGAACTGGACCGAGGAGAGGCTATGTTTACCCAGTCGGGGGCGATGGCATGGATGGATCCCGCGATCAAGGGAGATTCCAAGATGGAGGGCGGGCTGCTGAAAGGCATCGGCAGAAAGTTTGCCGGAGAATCTCTTTTTATGGTGACTTACACATCGGAGAGAGACGGGGCGAAGATTGCATTTGCATCCACGGTTCCTGGAACAATCCTTCCGCTTCAGTTTCAGGGAAACGGCGGCATGATTTGCCAGAAGAAGGCATTTTTATGTGCACAGCGCAGTGTTTCATTGGAGACGATCTTTACGAAGAAGCTTTCAACAGGAGCCTTTGGAGGAGAGGGTTTCATACTGCAGAGACTTTCAGGAAACGGAATGGCATTTCTTGAGGTAGATGGGGACGCAGTGACGAAGGTCCTGGCTCCCGGAGAAACGATTCTTGTAGACACCGGAAATGTCGTAGCCTTTGAAGATGGTGTAAGCTATGAGATTGAGAGAATCAAAGGCGTTAAAAATATCTTCTTCGGAGGAGAAGGATTATTCCTGACCAAATTAACCGGCCCCGGAAAGATCATATTACAGACTCAGAATTTCAATGATTTTGCAGGAAGGATCGCGTCGCTTATACCTTCCGGCAGCTAATTTAAAGAGAACGAATGATAAAAGAACTGTCCAGAGATAATCGGGCAGTTCTTTTTGGCGTTTATAGGGATGTGATCCGAGAGATGGAAAAATTTTAAATATTGTTAAAATTGTATTGCTAAATGAAAATAAAAGTGGTATGATATTTTCATAATAAAAATAAATGAAAACACATGAAAATTCCAAGGAGGGCATTATGCAGGTAAAAGGTGTAAGATTGTACGGGGTGGACGACATTAGATTAGAAGAATTTGAACTGCCGGAGATCAAAGATGATGAGATCTTAGTGAAGGTCATCAGTGACAGTATTTGTATGTCAACATGGAAGACAGTAAAGCAGGGAGCAAACCATAAAAGAGTGCCGAATGACGTTGCGGATCATCCGATATTGGTGGGACATGAGTTTGCAGGCGATATTGTGAAAGTAGGAAAGAAGTGGAAGGATCAGTTTAAACCTGGACAAAAGTTTGCCCAGCAGCCGGCCATCCCGGGTCAGATGGAATCCCCTGGGTATTCTTATCAGTACTGTGGCGGTGCGGCAACCTACTGCATCTTCCCGAACGACATTATCGAGAAGGGATGTGTATGGACATTTGAGGGAGACAGCTACTTTGACGCATCTGTGGCAGAGCCTATGTGCTGTGTGATCAGCGGCTACCACACAAACTACCATACAGTTCCAGGGAACTATGAGCATGTGATGGGAACAAAAGAAGGCGGAAATATCCTGATCTTAGGCGGATGCGGACCTATGGGATTAGGTGCTGTGAGCTACGCGCTTGCATTTGAGAATAAGCCGAAACGTGTTGTTGTGACCGATATCAGCGACGACCGTGTGGAACGCGCAAAACAGGTGATTTCAATCGAGGACGCCAAAGCGGCAGGCGTGGAACTCCACTATGTGAATACTGCAGCTATGGATGACCAGGAAAAGGAACTGATGGATATCACAGAAGGACACGGATATGATGATGTATTCGTATATGTTCCGATCACAGGCGTTGCAGAACTTGGAAATAAGCTTCTTGCATACGACGGATGCATGAACCTCTTTGCAGGACCTACAGATCCGAAGTTCTCAGCAAATATGAATCTTTATGACTGTCATTACTCCAGAACTAAAATCTTAGGAAGCACAGGCGGAACGATTGACGATATGAAAGAGGCCATCAACAAGGCAGCTTCCAAGGAGATCAAACCTGCAGTCATGATCACTCATATCGGAGGAATCGACGCAGTTGCTGAGACAACAAAGAATCTTCCGGACATCCCAGGAGGAAAGAAGCTTACTTATATGCAGTTTGACATGCCGCTGACGGCGATTGCTGATTTCAGAAAGTTAGGAGAAACAGATCCGTTGTACGCCAAACTGGCTGACGCATGTGACAAACACAACGGATTATGGAATGTAGAAGCTGAGAAGATCTTATTTGAGCACTTTGGGGCATAACAACAGATAGTGAGGTGCCAATGTTTGCAGAGGAAAGAAGAGAACAAATTCTAATATATTTAAAAAAGCACAAACGGGCTGAAGTGAAGGAACTCATTGAAGAGTTCCAGGTCACAGGGGCAACTCTGAGGGCGGACCTGCGGGCGATGGAAGAGGAGGGGTCGATTGTCCGCACCCACGGCGGCGCACTGCTGAAAGAAGATGTTCTGCAGAAAGAAGACTTCTTATCACTCAGAAGAGGGCACGAAGAAGAAAAGAAAGCCATTGCCAAAATCGCCAGAGCTTATGTGAAAGAGGGAGACGCGGTTATCTTGGACAGCGGAAGTACCACACTGGAACTTGCGCTGCTGTTAAAAGACGCGAAAAACATCAAGGTTATCACCAACGATCTTCAGATTGCGTTGGAACTTCAGGAAAATCCGTGGATTGAACTTTACATTGTCGGAGGAAAGGTGAGAAATAACTTTCGTCTGACCCAGGGAGCTATTGGCACTGACTTTATAAAAAGCATTGCGGTAAACAAAGTATTTCTATCTCCCAACGCCCTGTCCATTTTCGGCGGGGCAACTACGAGTAATGAAGAGATGAAGGAGATCAAGCAGGCTATGATGGAAGCGGCCGGCGAGATCTATATGCTCTGCGACAGCTCAAAGATAGGACAGAGAGCTTTCTGTAAGTTTGCCAGACTGAGCGAGTTTAAACTGATGCTCACGGATTCCGGAATTTCCAAATTAGACAAAAATGCAATTGAAGAACAGGGACTTGAAGTAAAGATATGCAAATGAGGGGGAATGTTTGCATGGGAATGAAGGAGATGAATATATGAAAAACGCAGTACAAAGATTTGGAAAGTTTTTGAGCGCAATGGTCATGCCGAATATCGGCGCATTTATTGCATGGGGATTAATCACGGCCCTGTTTATTGAAAAGGGATGGTTCCCGAACGCAAAACTTGCAACTATGGTTGATCCGATGCTGAAGTACATTCTTCCGGTACTGATTGGTTATCAGGGAGGTAAACTCGTAGCCGGAGACCGGGGCGGGGTCATCGCAGTCATCGCCATCCTGGGTGTGATCTGCGGAAGCAATGAGGTCATGTTCATGGGAGCGATGGCTATGGGTCCTTTTGCAGGATGGGTCATCAAGAAGTTTGACAAGGCAGTGGACGGACATATTCCGGCCGGATTTGAAATGCTGGTCAACAACTTCTCCATCGGTATCATCGGAATGATCCTGGCGATCATCGGCTACTACCTGATCGGACCGGTTATGACAGCCATCCTGACCGTACTTACGGCAGGAGTTGATTTCCTCATCGGACACAGCCTGTTACCGCTGGTATCTGTTTTTGTGGAGCCGGCAAAAGTATTGTTCCTGAACAATGCCATTAATCATGGTATCTTTACTCCGATCGGAGGAGAGCAGGTACAGGCAGCCGGGAAATCCATCATGTACATGATCGAGGCGAACCCAGGCGCAGGCCTTGGAGTTCTGTCCGCATACTGGGCATTTTCCAAAGATAAAAGAACAAAGGATTCCGCGCCAGGCGCGATCATCATCCACTTTTTCGGCGGAATCCATGAGATCTATTTCCCTTATGTACTGATGAACCCTGTTGTCATCATTGCATCCATCGTAGGTTCTGCCTGTGCGGTATTCTATTACTCTTTGTTTAACATCGGACTTACCGGACCGGCATCACCTGGATCTATCATCGCTTTTCTAACAATGGCGCCGAAAGGATCAACGCTGGCCGTACTGCTCGGAGTTGTGATCGCTGCGGTTGTATCTTTCCTCGTAGCGGCTCCGATCATCAAGATGTCCAACGGAAAGAGCCTGGAAGAGGCCTCAGACAGTGTTCAGAATATGAAGGCCGCCAGCAAAGGTATTGCAAAAAAGGCAGGAGAGATCAAGAAGATCGTATTCGCCTGTGACGCAGGTATGGGCTCCAGCGCCATGGGAGCGACCAAATTCAGAAACAGGATTAAGCCTTTGGGGCTTGGCATTACAGTGATCAATTCCTCTGTTGATACGGTGCCTGCCGATACGGATGTGGTTGTATGTCAGGAGGTTTTAGCAGACCGTGCGGCCAAAAGCGCACCAAATGCACAGCTTGTAACGATCAAGAACTTTCTCCAGGACGAGGCCATTGACGGTCTGTACGATAAACTGGCCCAGGGCCGGGAAGAAGGAGCCGTCTCTGTGAAAGAACAGACAGAACAGGCGTCTTCAGGGACAGAGGCAAAACCGATGGTCATGGTGAGGGAAGGAATCAAGCTCGGACAAAAGAGTGTCTCCAAAGAAGAAGCCATAGAGGCAGCAGGAAAATTACTTTATGAGCTGGGTTATGTAGAAAAAGAGTATATTGAAGCCATGCAGGAGAGAGAACGCACAGTCACCACCTATCTTGGTATGGGAGTTGCGATCCCTCACGGAACCGGAGATGCGAAAAATAAAGTCAAGAAAACCGGTATCGTCCTTGTTCAGTATCCGGACGGTGTGGATTTCGGAGACGAAAAAGCCTACTTAGTGTTCGGAATCGCAGGAATCGGCAACGAACATCTGGAACTGCTTGGAAAGATCACACAGGTGATCGACAGCCAGGATAATCTTGACAAATTAAAAGCAGCGGGCAATGTCCAGGATGTTCTGGATATGCTGAAATAGAGTGAAAAAGAGTGCTTTTGCAGGGCAGGCCGGAGAAAGGACTGCCCTGTAGAAGCTTTTGTTTTGAGGAATACATATCATTTGACAAATAACAAAAAACGGTTTCTTTCAGAGTTCATAAATAAGTTCCTTTTATAAAGTCAGAAAAAAGTAAGAACCCTGGAAGGGTTTCTTAAAGCGGGGATGTTATGCTGTTTACACAGAAAAATCATGTGTGTAAAAGGAGGGAGCCGCTATGGAAACCCAGTTAAGCCTATTTGAATCAATCAAAGACCTGTTATATTTAAAGCCGTTGTTTTTTGTGGGACTGGCAGTGATCATTATATTGCTATATCTGGTGTCCAGGGCAGACAAGACATGGCTTAACATAAAGGTATTGTGCGGTTCCTGTCTAATGTACTATTACCTGTGTATTGTTTTAAAGCATATTGTTGGGGTCCCGACAGTAAAAGATCTAGTCTGGAGAGCTGGGATCGGGGAGGCGATTTTTAATCCGAATATCAGTCTGATTCCACTGGCTGGCGGTATCGGAATGGATTTTATCCTGAACATTCTTTGTTTTATCCCCTTGGGGCTGCTTTGCCCGGTTATAAGCAAGAGCTATGGACGGATGAAAAAGACGGTTCTGTTTGGACTGTGGTTTTCGCTGGCCATTGAGATAAGCCAGATGTTTACACTGTACAGGGCAACAGACAGCAGTGACCTGATCGCAAATGTCTTGGGAACAGCCCTAGGCTGGTTCTGTTTTAAGATGGCCGCACGGCTTAGAAAGACTAGGAAACCGTACGGTGACAGCGGCTCCGCGGGAAAAGATCCTGGGCGGTTTTTCCCTGGCCTGACCTTAATGACTGCTTTTATGTTTACTTTTATAAGCTAAGATAAACATTTTATGTACGCTAAAAATCCGGAGAGGGATCAGAGATGATCCTTTTCCGGATTTTTAAGTTTTATGAATTGACGGTTGCCAAACAAAAGAATGCGTGGTATGATATTTGTGAAATGAAAAAAATAATAAATTTTTAAAAATAATTAAAAATTTTTGCAAAGCCAGGAGGGACATTATGAAGGCAAAAGGTGTGAGAATGTATGGGGCAAAGGATATTCGGCTGGAGGAGTTTGAACTGCCGGAGATCAAAGAAGATGAAGTGCTTTTGAAGGTCATGAGTGACAGCATCTGTATGTCTACATGGAAGGAAGTAAAACTTGGAAGCGGACATATCCGTGTACCAGACGATATCGCAGACCATCCGGTCATCATCGGACATGAATTTTCCGGAGTGATCGAGCAGGTCGGATCTAAATGGGCAGATGAATATAAAGAAGGGGAACGTTTTGTAGTACTGCCGGGTATTCCGGACCAGATGGGTGCGCCGGGTTATTCCTATGAGCATTTTGGAGGTGCAGTGACTTACTGCATCGTTCCGAATGATGTTATTGAAAAAGGGTGTCTGCTCCATTATGACGGTGATGCTTTCTATGAGGTTTCTGTGTCAGAGCCTATGTACTGCATCATCGGCGGTTATATGGCTAACTACCATACAAAACCTGAGACCCATGAACATTTTATCGGGGCAAAAGAAGGCGGAAATATCGCAATTCTTGGAGGATGCGGCCCGATGGGGCTGGGCGCTATCAGCTATGCGCTCGCTATGGAAAATAAACCTAAAATGGTTGTAGTCACAGAGATTAATGACGACCGAATTAACAGGGCAAGAGAAGTAATCTCAGAAGAAGATGCCAAGGCGAGGGGCGTTGAACTTCATTATGTAAATACTGCGAAGATGGACGATGAGGTCAAAGAACTGATGGATCTCACCGGAGGAGAAGGATATCATGATGTGTTTGTATACGCTCCGGTAAAAGCCATTGCAGAGACGGGCAACAAGATCCTTGCGTTTGACGGATGCATGAACCTTTTTGCAGGGCCTGCAGACAGTGGATTTTCCGCAGACATGAATTTATATGACTGCCACTATAGAAATACAAAGCTTCTTGGATCTTCAGGCGGCATCAAAGCAGACCTTCTGGAGGCATTGGATCTAATAGCCAAGAAGGAAGTAAATCCGGCTGTTATGATCACTCATGTGGGAGGTATAGATTCTATCGTTGATACGACCCTGCGTCTGCCGGAGATTCCGGGAGGAAAGAAGCTTACTTATACACAGTTTGAAATGCCGTTAACTGCCATTGATGATTTCAGAAAACTGGGTGAGACAGATCCTCTGTTTGCGAAGCTCGCGGATGCCTGCGATAAGAATCAGGGATTATGGAATAAAGAAGCAGAAGAGATGTTATTAGATCATTTCGGAGTATAATATATGTTTGCAAGAGAGCGGAAAGAAGAATTGCTCGCCTACATGAGGATACATAAAAAGGCTGGCATCCATGAATTATCGGAAGAATTCCATGTGACCGGCGCCACCATAAGGTCCGACTTGAGTGAATTGGAGAAAGAGGGACACTTGATTCGGACCCACGGCGGTGCACTGTTAAAGGAAGAAGAAGTCACCAAGGAGGCATTTCTTGCCTCCCGGTGGAATTTAAATCCCGATAAAAAAAGGATCATTGCCGAGGGAGCAAAGGAATATGTCAGTGAGGGTGATATCATCTTGATCGACAGCGGTTCCACCATGCTGGAGTTTGCAAAGGTTCTGACAGACTTCAACGACTTGAAGGTTGTGACAAACGATTTGAACATCGCTCTTGAACTGCAAAAAAAACCTTCGATTCAGGTGATACTGATTGGAGGAACTGTAAGGAACCAGTTTGATTGTACCTTTGGTTCTCTGGGGATTGAATTCCTTGAGAGGATTTCTGTGGATAAATTGTTTTTGTCACCGAATGCTTTATCCGTGTCCAAAGGGCTGACCACGCCAAATGAGGAGACGGCAGCGATGAAGCGTGCAATGATGAAAACCGCTACGGAAGCATACATGCTGTGCGACAGTACGAAAATTGGACGGAAAACCTTTTGCCGGTTTGCGAGGCTTTGTGATTTTCAGTATCTGATCACAGATGATGGGATTGGTAATGCTGACAAAAAGGAACTTGAAAAACAGGGAATGAAGGTAAAGGTGTGCAGGATGAAGACCGGGAGCTGACTCGGTCTTTATCTGACCACCGGTAATAAATCAAAATTTATTAAAAAAAAGGGGAGAAAAATAATGAGAATTTTTCTCCTCTTTTTTGTGTTGGGGGAATTAGTAAAACCACCATTTTATGCGGTTTAGGAGGGATCTATAAGGAGAAATATGTAAGAAAACTTTGTCAAAAATTCTTCTGCAAAATTTACCACTGGCAATAGTGGACGTATGGAAATACAATCAATATAATGGAATTATAGATAAACGTTTATCAAGTTAATACCATTAACCGCAGCAACAAATTATACCAAAAAAGAGGAGAAAAAAGGAGGATTATTATGGCAAGTAGTTTTAAAGCTAAAGTCCAAAAAATGGGCGGATTCCTTTCAGGAATGGTAATGCCTAACATTGGTGCCCTGATTGCATGGGGTATTATCACAGCATTATTTATTCCTACAGGATATTTCCCGAATGAAAAGATGAATGAACTCGTAGGCCCGACACTTAAGTTCTTGATTCCATTGTTGTTTGGATATACCGGAGGTCACACAGTATATGGAAGACGTGGTGCCGTTGCAGGTACACTTGCAACAATCGGTGTTATCATTGGATCAGAAGCAACTATGATGATCGGTGGTATGGTCATGGGACCGCTTGGTGCATTGATCATCAAACAGTTTGACAAATTATTAGAAGGACGTGTAAAACCAGGTCTGGAAATGTTAGTAGACAACTTCTCCATGGGTATCATTGGAGCACTCATGATGATCGCAGGATTCGTTGTGATTACACCGCTTTTTGCAGGTATCACAAATATCTTAACAGTGGGTGTTAACTTTGCTATTGATCACAGTATCCTTCCATTTACACCAATCTTTGTTGTACCAGGACAGGTATTGTTCTTAAATAATGCGATCAATCACGGTATTTTTACTCCGCTTGCGATTGAACAGGCTGCACAGACAGGAAAATCTATTCTGTATCTTGTTGAGGCAAATGGTGGTAACTGGGCAGGACTTGTACTTGCGTTTATGTTCTTTGGAAAAGGTATGGCAAAGAAATCTGCACCTGGCGCAGCAATCATACATATCATCGGTGGTATCGGTGAAGTATCTTTCCCTTACGCTTTGATCAAACCAGTAACAATCCTTGGGCCAATCTGTGGTTCTATCGCAGCATTATTCTGGTTCCAGATCATGGGTGGTGGTGCTGTTGCAGCAGTATCTCCTGGATCTATCATTGCATTGGCAATTATGTCTCCGAAAGGCAAGCTGCTCGTCAACTTGGCGGGATATGTCATAGCCGCTGTGGTATCGTTCCTCATCGTAGCGTTCTTCCTTAAACGAGATAAGACACCGGAGGATGAGGTTGAAGAAGTAGGCGGAATTGACATGAGTCAGTTTGTGGAAAGCCACAGTGCTCCTGGAGAAGAGAAAAAAGCAACAGCAGGAGATACAACTCTTCCGAAAAAAGAAGTTAAAAAAGTAGCATTTGCGTGTGACGCAGGAATGGGATCCAGCGCAATGGGTGCTTCTATGCTGAAGACACAGCTGAACAAGATTGGAATGTTTATTGATGTCAATCATGTATCCATCCATCAAATCCCAGCAGATATTGATGTTATTGTAACGAACGAAAACTTATATGAGACTGCGAAGAATGCGGCTCCTGCAGGAGTACCGGTCATAGCGATCGAAAACTTCCTGGATGCGGCAGAACAGGCAGCAATCGCAAAGAAGATTAAAGATATGTCTGAATAGTCAGGCTGCGGCGCCATAATTGAATGATTATGGCGCCTTATAAGTAAAGGACCTGCAAAGATATGCTGATGTCTAATCGTGTAAAAGATATAATACAGATAGTCTTAAGCAGCCGTGGATTCGTGACGATGAAGGATATTGCCAATAAAATGAACATTTCAGAGAGGACGGTTTACCGGGAGATTCCCGAAGTGACAGAGGTCCTCAGGCAGTATCAGATTACGCTGGAAACGGTGAGCAAAAGAGGGATCCGAGCTATCGGTATGCCAGAAAACATCAAAAAGATTCAGGATGAACTGGGAGAACAGACAAAGTACCAGGTAGTAGACCCCAAGGAACGCATGTATTTCGTACTTTTAGAACTGCTTCATCAAGAGGACTTTATAAAGACAGAAGCATTGGCGATTGATATGGGCACCTCCCTGCCGACAATCCGGAACGATCTTAAAAAGATCGAGAAACTGCTTCCGGAGTACAACATTAAATTAATCTCTAAAAAAGGAGACGGAATATGCCTGAGCGGAGAGCAGGTTGCCAGGGACCATTTGATGGTCAACATTGTAATGAAAAATACAGATGTTGACGTGACGGTACATTGGCTTGCAGGAAACGTCAGACAGTTTCATCCGTTTATGCAGAAGTTAGCTGAATACGGCTATATGGAATTATTCCAGACTTGTGAGGGAATCTTAAGAGAGATCAGCCATAAGCTGATCCAGAAGAATTACCAGATACTGGATCAGAATTATGCTGAACTTGTAATGCTGGTTGCACTGCTGATTCGCAGACATAAGCTGGGCAACCGGAAATACAGCACAGACTTTGTGGTAGGAGAAGTTGACAAGAACCAGAGAAAAGTGAGTGCGGCACTGATCCGTATGCTGGAAAAGAAATATTCTATTTCATTGGATGAAGCAGAAAAAGAATATATAGCATGGGTGTTAAATATCAGTGTTGGCAAGAAAAAGAATGAAGATGTTTTTGTCAAAAATTTTGTGCTGAAGCCTAAAATTGAAGAATTTGTTGAGCTGGTGGAAGGGCGTATGGGTATATCACTCAGTCAGGATACAAAGCTTATGGACGGGCTGCTGGCGCATATTGATAAGGCGCTGATACGGACGAGAAGCGGAATGAGTATATCAAATCCCATTATCCGTGACATTGAAAAGGATTATTCGCAGCTGTTTACCATCATAAGGGATACAATCAAGAAGGTTTTTCCGGAGGACTATTTTCCGGATGACGAGATTGGGTATCTGGTATTATATTTTGCGGTATCACTGGACAACATTACAAAGAAGACCTTCCGGGTGCTGGTGGTATGTTCCAGCGGGATGGGGTCCTCAAAGATGCTGGCCAGCCGCCTTGAGAGGGAAATACCTGAGATCTATGTGAGAAAGATTGTGTCTTTGGTCGGACTGGGAGAAGAAGACCTGAATGACTATGACTTGATACTGTCAACGATTCCTCTGTATCTAAAGGACAGAGAATATCTGAAGGTATCGCCGCTCTTAAATGACAACGAGTTGGAGATTGTCAAAGAAAAGATAAGAAGGCACAAGCATCAGACTTTAAGGAAGATCGAGGAAGAGGAAAGAAAGGCGGCGGAGTTAGAAAGCATAAACAGTATTGTATCTTTAAAACAATTAAAACAATTAACAACGTGGGCAGTAGACTTATTAACTGAATTCCATGTGTATGAGATCAACAATCTGAAGGATGAAAACCATCTGTTTTCTCATTTGGAGCATACGATCTGGGAGGCGGGCATTTTTATCGGAGAGCAGGAGATCAAAAACTATGTGATCCGGCATGGAAATGAATGCAGGTTTACCATACCGACAACGGAGATCAGTTATTTTGAATGTTATTTAAAGAAAATTAAAAAACCGCTTCTTTTCGTCTATCATTTAAAACAAAAACGAATGATCGATCCTCAGGAGGGAGATGCCATCAGTAATATCATATTTTTCTTCTATCCGGCAGAAATGGATGAAGTGCAGAGAATGTTCCTGCGGTATATTACCGAATTAATCATCGAAGACCGGGATATCATGAAGTTAATAGAAAAGGGTGACGAAGAAGAAATCAGGCAATGCTTTGGACATAGGTTCAGACATTATATAGGAGAATCAATTTAGGAGGTTTCAGTTATGGGAGATAAGAAAAGTATTTTTAACGCGGACAACATCAGATTAAACGCATCTTTTGCGTCAAAGGAAGAAGCAATCCAGGCAGCAGGACAGATCCTGGTAGACAACGGCTATGTAAAGAAAGAATATATTGAAGATATGCTGAAGAGGGAAGAAGTGGTCTCTACCTATATCGGCAATCATATCGCGATCCCGCACGGCATCGTAAAATCCGAAGAAAGGATTATGGCTTCAGGAATTTCCTTTATCCAAGTTCCTGAGGGTGTAGACTATGAAGGAAAAACAGCCAATGTTATCATCGGTATCGCAGGAAAGAACAATGAGCACATTGAAATCTTAGGAGATATCGCAGTGGCATGCTCAGATCTTGACAACGTGGAAAAACTTAGAAATGCAAAGACCAAAGAAGAAATACTAAATGTATTTGCAGACGTGGTCCGCTAGAATAAGACGGAGGGAATAAAATGAAAGCAGTACACTTTGGGGCTGGAAAGATCGGCCGCGGATTCATTGCAGACTTACTGCATGACACAGGATATGAAATCGTATTCGTGGACGTTAATGAGAAAGTCAACGAGGAACTGAACAAATACCATAATTACTACTTATATGTAATTGAAGAAGACTATAGGAGAAAAGAGATTGACAAGGTTTCTGCTCTTTCTCCGATCACAGAAGAAGACAAAGTTGTAGAGGCTATCGTGGAAGCGGATGTGGTTACCACAGCTGTACTGGCAGATAATTTTCCGAAAATCGCAGGAACGCTCGCCAAAGGATTAAAGGCCAGACTGGAAGCGGGAAAAGACAGGATCAACGTGATCCCTTGTGAGAATGCGTTGTTCAACGGAGACCTGCTGTTGAAGGAGCTGGTGAACACAGGAATCGCATCGGAGGAAGACTTTTTAAAGGCAGCCGCATTCCCGAACACCGCTGTGGACCGTATGGTATTCGGAACTGACAAAGATGGCAGGGACGGTATTGATATCGGTAAGGATCATGAACTGGCTGTGGAAGTCAACAAGCTGGTGGACCCGGAAAAGCTTCCGATCGATGGGGCAGAGTATACAGACAACCTTCAAAAGTTCCTGGAGAGAAAACTTTATACCATCAACTGCGGCCATGCGTGGTCCGGATATATCGGAAAGCTCATGGGCTATGAAATCATCCAGGATTACTTTGCAGTGCCGGAGAACATTGAGATGACCAGAGAGGTCATGAGGGAAGTGGCAGCCCTTATGGTGGCAAAACACGGATTTACGGAAAAGGATATGGAAGACTATATCACTTTTGCCCTGAACCGTTTCTGTACTCCTGGAATCAAAGATACCATTACCCGTATTTCCAGAGCGCCGATCAGAAAACTGGCGCCGAATGACCGTCTTGTAGGACCAACAGTTCAGTGTGAGGAAAGAGGACTTAAGAATACTCTGCTGCTTCGGGGAATTGCTGCAACGTTCCTGTTTGACGTGAAGGAAGATGAGCAGTCTGTGGAACTGATGAAGTACGTGGAGGAACATGGCATTGAAGATGCGGTAACTCACTTTACCGGCATTGAATCAGGAACCAGGATGTTTGACGAGATCATCAAGGATTATAACGAATTAAAGGAAGGGAAGTAAAAAATGAAATTACAGTTAGCATTAGACGAAATGAATCTTGTGGATGCACTGCGTTTTGCCGATAAGGTTGCAGAGCATGTTGACATCATTGAAGTGGGTACGCCGTTCGTCATGGATGAGGGAATGCGTGGAGTGCGCGAATTCCATCGTTTCTTCCCGGACAAAGAGATTCTTGCGGATCTTAAGATCATGGACGGCGGATATCTGGAAGCCAGCTACGCTTATGAGGCAGGGGCAGCATATGCAACAATTCTGGGTGTCTCTGATAATCTGACCATTGAAGGTGCATTAAAGGCAGCCAGAGATTATGACAGAAAGCTTGTAGTGGATATGATCTGCGTGGAAAATCTCCCGGCAAGGATCGCAAAGATGGAAGAGATCGGGGTGGATATCCTGGCTGTCCATACCGGAGCTGACCAGCAGGCAGCCGGAAGAGAGCCGATTCAGGACCTTCAGGTTATGACAGAGCATGCGAAAAAGGCCCAGATTGCGGTAGCCGGTGGCATCAACAGCAAGACCATTGATAAATATGTTGCTCTGAAACCAGAGATTATCATTGTTGGATCAGCGATTGGACATGCGGATGATCCTGTGGCGGAAGCTAAAGCAATCAAAGATGCAATGCTTTAAATTTTAAAGCACGGACTGGAGGAAAAGATTATGACAGAATGTAAAAATATGATGGCTATTCTCGGCGAGTTGACCGATAATGCAAAAGAAGTAGACAACGATCAGATCAAAGAGGTAGAGAAACTGATCACAGAGGCAAAAAGGATTTTTGTCGGTGGTGCCGGACGTTCCGGATTTGCTGCAAGAGGATTCTCAAACCGTCTGATGCATCTTGGATATACCGTATACTTTGTTGGAGAACCAACGACTCCATCAATTCAGGCAGGGGATCTGCTCATCGTGGGTTCTGGTTCCGGCAATACGGCAAGCCTTGTATCCAATGCAAAGAAGGCAAAGAGTCAGGGCGCAAAGGTAGCGACCATCACTATGTTCCCTGAGAATACCATCGGATCTATGGCGGATGCAGTGATCACACTTCCGGGAGTTACAAAGAAATGTGACAACCATGAGGGCGCAGGAACTGTGCAGGCCGCAGGTTCTGGATTTGAGCAGTTAAGCTGGATTACATATGACTGTATGGTAATGGATTTGATGAGGATCACCGACCAGACGGACGACGATCTGTTTGCGAGACACGCGAACATGGAATAAAAAGACAGAAAGATAAAAGGGGGCTCTTTTTGGGGCCCCTTTTTAAAAATATAAAACCAAAATACATGACAGTAGGGAGGAAACTTTAGACTATGAAACAGGTAATGATTGTAGGAGCGGGACGTCTCGGAAAAGGATTCTTTGGAGAAACATTTGACAATGCCGGTTGGAAGATTGCTTTTTTGGACAAAGATCCAAAGGTAGTTGAAGAGCTGAAGAAAACAGGAAGTTATCATGTGGAAGTCCACAGGGTAGATTCCATCGAGGACCGGACGGTGTCAGGCTATGAGGCTTATGTCTGTGACGAAGAATATTCCTGTATGGAAGCCTTTTTGAATACGGACGTCATCATGATGCCGCTGTACCCGAAAGATTTTAAGGAAGCAGGGCATTATTTATCAAAATGTTTCATCGAATTCTATAAAAAGCAGCCAGAAAAAAAGCTGACAGCCATCTGTGTCACAAACAAAAATTATCTGATCCCTGGCATTGTGGAGAACTTTCGCGAGAAGCTTCCTGAGGATGTAAAGGCATGGTTTGATACCAACGTTGCCATCAGGGATTCCATCATCCGTAGAGGTACAGACGCCGCAACCCACTATTCTACAGATATTGTGACCATGGCGGTGGCTTCACTGTTGATTCAGACACCAGTTTATAATGATTTCAGCGATGTGGAATGGCTGGAGTTAAACGACCGGATCGAGATGCTCAAAGACTTAAAAGTGTTTGCCATTAACGGCCCGCATGCATCCACCGCCTTCTGGGGTTACCTGAAAGGGTACAAGACGATTCCGGATTCTGAGAAAGACGAGGAAATTGCACAGATTATCGGACAGGTGCATCAGGAGATCCTTGATATGATCGGGGAAGAGTATGATATCACCAAGGAGGAACTGGATAATCTGGAGAATCTTCCGACTCCGATGGGAGAGATCCCGGATTCCATCTACCGGGTTGCTTTTGACCCAATCCGTAAACTGTCAAAGGGAGATCGTTTGACAGGTGCGGCAGAGAACTGTCTCAAGCACGGACTTTCTTATGCTGCGATTGCCAAAGGAATGGCAGCCGGATTTGCTTACTCTGATCCAAAGGATGAGAACGCTGTGGTTCTCCAGAAGGATATCAAGGAACTGGGTATTGAAGAGGTGGTGAAGAAATACACTGGCCTTGAGACTGAGAATCCAATTTTCAAGAAAGTAGTGGAAGAGTATCAGGCTCTGGAAACCAGAGGATTCATTAAATAACATGTGATGAAAAGCTGTGCCCGGAATTGGTGCACAGCTTTTCTTTATGGGGTTCATTCATCTTCCAGTTCTTCTAATAAACGCATTCCCGCAGTGCTGGTCACTGCGGATGGCAGAGACACCGATACCAAGGGCCATGATAAAAGGGACAGTCATGGTACCATAAAAACCGATGAAGAAAAATATATCAAATAAAAAATCTTATGTTACAATAAAGCTGTGTTTTGAAATCTAGAAGCAGTGGAAAAAGTATTGGAAAGGGCGTGTGTGTTGTGGATAACAAGTTTGATGTCATCATTATCGGGGCAGGACCTTCTGGGATTTTCTGCGCCTACGAGTTGTCACAGAAGAAACCGAAATTAAAGATACTGATGATAGAAAAGGGGCGGAGGATCGAGGACCGGTTATGCCCAAAAAGAAAGACGAAGGTCTGCGTGGGATGCAGACCCTGTTCCATCACCACGGGCTTTGCAGGTGCAGGAGCATTTTCTGACGGGAAACTCTCCCTGTCGCCGGATGTGGGAGGAAATCTTCCACAGATCCTTGGCTATGATGAGACAGAAAAGTTGTTAAAGGAATCGGATCAGATTTATCTGAAGTTCGGGGCAGATACAAAAGTCTACGGCCTGAACGAAGAAAGGGAGATCGCAAGGATCAGAAAAAAGGCGATCAGGGCCAATTTAAAACTGATCGAGTGTCCAATCCGCCATCTGGGAACGGAAGAAGGGTACAAAATATACCAAAGACTCCAAGAACATCTGCTCAAAGAAGGTATCCGGATGGAATTTAACACTATGGTGGAAAATATTCTGATCGAAGAAGGACAGGCGAAGGGAGTTGTGACGGATAAAGGGGATACTTTTTATGCCCCAGAGATCGTGGCCGCAGTGGGAAGAGAGGGATCAGAGTGGCTCAGCAATCTGTGCAGGGAGCATAAGATTGAGACAGAGGTAGGCACCGTGGATGTGGGTGTCCGTGTAGAGGTGCGGGATGAGATCATGGAAGAACTAAACAGGAGCCTGTATGAAGCCAAGCTGGTTTACTATACCCCAACTTTCGATGATAAGGTCCGGGTTTTCTGTACGAACCCGTCGGGGGAAGTAGCCACAGAATATTATGAGGACGGTCTGGCAGTGGTAAACGGACATGCATATAAGGCAGAAAAATATAAGACAAAGAATACCAATTTCGCGATCTTAGTTTCAAAAAACTTTACGAAGCCTTTTAAGGAACCAATACAGTACGGCAAACATATTGCACAGCTGAGCAATATGCTCTGTGACGGAAAAATTCTTGTCCAGAGATTCGGAGATTTTGTCAGGGGACGGAGGACAACGGAAGAACGGCTGCTTCGCAACAACATCACCCCTACGCTAAAAGATGCGGTACCAGGGGACCTTTCCCTGGTGTTTCCGTACAGGATCATGAAAGCAATCGAGGAGATGATTTACGCTTTGGATCAGGTAACACCGGGTATGGCCAGCGATGAGACTTTGCTCTATGGGGTAGAAGTGAAATTCTATTCTAATAAGGTAGTCACAGACAAAGCATTTGAAACTAACATTAAAGGGCTTAGAGCCATCGGAGACGGGGCATCTGTCACCAGAGGACTTCAGCAGGCATCTGCAAACGGTCTGAGTGTTGCCAGAAGTATTTTGAAATCGCAGCTATAGGATAAATGAATAAAAATTTCAATTCTTTTTTGTATTTTTCTATTAAAATGAACGAAATTCTAAAAAACACTTACGAACATGATTTTGAACCTGATATACTGAAAATGTAAATAAAATAGAAGACAGAAATGGAAATGGTAGCGAGATTATAAGACTCTAATCGCAGCGAAAGTTACGGTCTTATACTCACGCTGCCTTTTTTCTGCAAAAATATTGTTTGGAGGGAATTATGGAAAGAAATCGTTTTATGGAAAAAGAAAGTGTGGGGAAATTAATGCTGAAATTCTCCGTACCTTGTATTTTGTCGCTGCTGGTGTCATCCTTATATAATATTGTAGACCAGATATTTATAGGACAAGGGATCGGCTATTTAGGGAACGGGGCTACCAATGTGGTATTCCCAGTTACGATCATAGCACTTGCTATGGCCTTGATGATCGGAGACGGGTGTGCTGCCTGTCTGAGTCTCTGCCAGGGATGCAAAGACACAGAGAGGGCACACAAAAGCGTCGGCAATGCCGTGGTGATCCTCACTGCAGCCGGAATTATCTTTACTGTGTGTCTTTTCATTTTTAAGGACCAATTTCTATATGCCTTCGGAGCCACAGAAAATAATTTTGCATATGCGCAGGAATACTTTCTTTATATCATGATAGGGATTCCGTTTTTTATGTTTTCTAATGGTATGAACTCGATGATCAGGGCAGACGGGAGCCCGCAGTTCGCGATGATATCTACCCTGATCGGCGCGGTCATCAATGTGATTCTGGACCCTGTCACGATCTTTGTATTTCACTGGGGCATGATGGGAGCCGCATTGGCAACGATCACCGGGCAGATCGTATCTGCTCTTCTGGCGGTTTATTATCTATGCCATATGAAATCTGTGGATATGAAAAAAGAGAGCTTCAGCCTGAAAGCTGCAATTTCCAAGAAGGTTCTGTCTCTTGGAATCAGCAGCTTTCTTACGCAGATTTCTATTGTCGCCATCATGGCAGCTATGAATAATATGCTTGTGATCTACGGGGCCAGGTCCAGATTCGGAGCAGATATACCGCTCACGGTGGTGGGGATCGTCATGAAGGTATTCCAGATCGTTATCGCTTTCTCTGTCGGTATTGCGGCAGGCTCACAGCCGGTCATCGGCTTCAATTACGGTGCAGGACTTCATCTGCGGGTTAAAAAGATATTTAAGCTGATGGTTGCGGCAGAGGCCTGTGTGGGTTTTGTGTCTATGATACTGTTTGAGTGCTTTCCTATGGAGATCATCAAACTGTTCGGAAATGAAAATGCGCTTTACAATGAGTTTGCGGTCATGGCGTTCAGGACCTATCTGTGTACGATTATTTTATGCTGCATTCAGAAATCAATCAGTATTTTTCTTCAGGCTTTGGGAAAACCGTTTCTGTCTATGGGGCTTTCCCTGCTCAGGGACTTTGTGCTAAGTGTTCCGCTGGTGATCCTGCTGCCGAGACTGTTCGGATTAAAAGGAACTTTGTACTCAGCGCCTGCAGCTGACATCATCTCCTTTCTCGCCGTGATCGGCGCGGCTGTTTTTGTCTTCAGACACTTAAAAGATGGCAGGGACGAAAACAAGGAGGCAGTATTACAGAAAAAGAAAGATAGAGTAAACTTAGCCGCGGAATAAAGATAAGTTTTATTCTATTATTGGACATCACTTAAAAACAGGTTCCCGTTAAGTAGGAACCTGTTTAACTACGTCAAATCGAGCCATTCAAAGAGTGAGGGAGTGGAAAGAGGAGCGGGCTTGTCCGCTTTGTTATTGATCTTCGGTGTCTTGCTGCCTAGGTGATTCAAAGTATTCCCGGTTTGCCTTTTTTCCTGCGGCTTTCAGCCGTTCCAGTCCTTCCTCCGGGCACAGAAAGGAACCAATAGGATAAGGAGTTTTGGTGTAAAGTCCATGAAAATCTGTACCGCCGGTCATAAATAAGTCATGCTCTTTGGAAAGTGACTCTATATGTTCTTTTGTGTGTCTGCCATTTCTAGGATGGTTTAATTCCAGTCCGTCTAACAGATGTTCTTCGATGAGCATTTCCATGAGCATTGGATTCTTATATTCTCCGGGATGGGCCAGGACTACCACGCCGCCGCAGGAGCGGATCAGATCCACTGCTTCCCGGGTGGTCATATCCTTTTGGGCCAGTTTATATTTAGAACCTGAGGAAAAGAGCTCCCGGTGGAGTTCTCCAATAGGAGTGCCGGTATATCCAAGGGAGGCCAGCACCTGCATCATATGGACTTCATAAAGAGTTGTGCTTTCGCTGGCAGCCTCAAAAAGCTGTTCCTTAGTGATGGGATAATCCTCCATGAGTTTTTCATACATGGAAAGTTTTGTCTCCCTCTGATATTCCAGATAACGGTCTAGCTTTTTTTGAAGCTTTTTTACATCCGCGGGGTAATAGCACAGAAGATGGGGTTTTGTGTCTGAAGCCTCATGAACCGAGTTAATCTCAACTCCGGGGATCACATGGATACCCAGCTCTTCTCCCAGTGCCCTGGCAGCAGGGATAGAATGAGTGGAATTGTGGTCAGTGACGGCAATATAGTCCAGGCCGGTTCGTTTTGCCTGAGAGATCAGCTGGTCGACGTTCAGAGCTCCGTCAGACAGCACAGTATGTGAGTGAAGATCTGCTTTCATTTTTAAATTCCTCCTAGTAATTTAGCTGAATATATTATATCATGAAGATAAAGCAAAATAACACAAATACTTACGAAATCTAAGTTTTCAGGTGCTGTGGCAGTGAGAGCTGAAAGGGGCTGTAAATATGAATTTAAAACAATTTTATCAGGGAAGAGATGAGGATTATCCGGTGATCCTGGGACGGTTTATGGGAAATGAAAATCTGCTTGCTAAGTTTGTCAGGAATTTTCCTGATGATCCTACCTACAAACTGCTCTGCAGTGCGATGGAAGCAAGGGATTGGGAACAGGTGGAAATGTCAGCCCATACCCTGAAAGGTGTAGCAGCAAATTTAAGCTTTACAAAGCTGTTTCAGGCATCGGCAGATCTTGTCAACACCATCAGAAGCAAAGAGTTGGATAAGGCAGAAGGGTTATTCCAGGAAGTTAAAAGAGCATATGAAGAGGTAGTTCAGGATATATCCGGGCTGGATTAAGGTTAGGGAAACGCTATGGCAGAAGAGAAACGGACGCTCTTGATCGTTGATGATGTAGAATTAAACAGGGCAATCCTGAATGAGATATTCTGCAAGAGCTATCATATAATTGAGGCTGTCAACGGAAAAGACGCCCTTGATATTATAACAGATAAGGAGAAAAAGGTAGATCTGGTTCTGCTGGATTTAGTCATGCCTGTCCTGGATGGTTTCGGTCTGATGGAGATTCTCAGAGAAAAAGGGATATTGGAACATCTTCCTGTCGTTGTCATTACGGTGGACGGCTCGGAACAGATTCTGGAAAAGGCATATTCTATGGGGGCGGAAGAGATCATCATTAAACCGTTTAACCCCGATATTATCAGAAGGAAGGTCAGGAACATTCTATCGATGTACATGAGAATGGAGCTGATCAGCAATATAGGGAAGCTACAGCATTTGCCAGAAGGAGAGGCGGAAGATTATGGATCTGTGGATGTCGGTTCTAAAGCTGAGATGGAGGCTCTTTCCAGTCGTACCTTATACCTTCTGGAACTGGAGAGGGAGAAGAACAGAGTCCTGGCCAATCTATCCGGGGACATTATGTTTGACTACGATGTCAAGTCAGACACTTTGTCTTTCTCTGAAAAATACTATGAGGTGTTCGGCCGGGATACTATGATCGAGAAGGTCAGCAAGAAGGTCAGCGGTACCGATATCATTTACGAAGAAGACAAACAGGTGCTCATAGAGAATTTAAAGGGTCTGAGCATCAATAATTCAACCATGAGGGCGCAGATCCGGCTTATGACAAAGGACAGCGGATATTTATGGTATGAGTGTTTTATCAAGTCCATCTGGGATATGGATGACGAGACATGTCTTTCTCTGATCGGCAAGTTCGTCAATATTGACAAGCATCGGAAGGAAATTTCCCGTTGGAAAGAGGCTGCTGACAATGATGCCCTGACAGGGATCAACAACAGAAAAGGACTGGAAGAGAAGATCCTCAATATTATGAAAAGCAGCTGGGACTCTACAGGTGTACTGCTGTTTCTGGATCTGGATGACTTTAAACAGATCAATGACAGCAAAGGCCATGCGTTTGGAGATAAAGTCTTGAGGACTGTAGCAGAGAAGATCAAAAGCTGTGTCCGCTCAACAGATGTGGTGGGCAGAATCGGCGGAGATGAATTTATTGTCTTTTTAAACGGGATCAGCGGTAGAAATGCCGCGCTCAAAAAAGCAGAGGAAATTGACCGGAAGATCCAGAATAGCTGCATTGGTTATCCCGTTACTGTAAGCATTGGCATTGCACAATTTCCAGAAGATGGGTCAGAGTACGATGTGTTGATCAAAAGGGCGGATCAGGCACTTTATTATTCCAAGAATAAGGGAAAGAACCGATACACATTTTACGATAAAAAAACGAAAGACATGCCGTTTCAGTCTCTGCTTTCCAAGAAGGACAGCGATGAAGAAGGGTGAATGTTAATTTGAGATCATCGGAAATCAACGGGCAAAGAACGTTTGATTTCCTTTGGTCTCATTTTTTTGCGAATCAGATTTTTCTCTGATACATTTTCTTGATGAATCCAGTCAGAGCGTAGAGAAGCATAGCGATGATGCACAAAATCACGATAGACATTAATACCCAATCCATTTTAAAGAGAATGGAGCGCCGAAAGAGAAAAATGATCGGTTCAGTTCATGTTACAGGGATCTGTCTCATATAATGAATTAATCAAATTGTACGGGGCATGTCAATGGAGCATCTGAAACGATTGACAGAAGAGGAACCGCTGCAGCGGACAAATCAGGTTTTGATGTATGTGGCAGAACTTTTGCAGCAGGAAAACCTGATCACCATTGATGAGAGAGTTTTTATGACGGAGGCTCTCCAGGATGAAATATAATACAGAATTACAGCGGGCGGTCCTTTACGCCCGCTGTTCTACGGAGGAGGAAAGCCAGAAAGATGCCCTGCAGAAGCAGGTTAGGGAAGGGAGAAATTGTATTGAGAAAAACGGCTGGCTATTGTCGGATGTCTACGTGGAGGCAGTCAGCGGCACGGTTGCGGGCAGGAGAAGTGAGTATCAAAGACTTTTAAGAGATATGAAGCATGACAGATACGATATTATCGTGATCAAATGCCTGGACCGCCTGATGAGGGAGACAAAGGAGTGGTTTTATTTCTGTGATAAGCTGAATCAGGAGGGAAAACGGCTGTATCTGTATCTGGACGGCCGTTTTTTTGAACCAGAGGAAGACCAGGCGAACCTTGTGTCAGGGATTGAAGCGATCATGGCGGAGCAGTACAGCAGAAATCTGAGCCGTAAGATCAACAATGCCCACAAAAACAGGCAGAGATCCGGGGAATCGGTAGTCCTGACCTCCCGCACATACGGATACCGGAAGGAGCACAAAAAGATCCTGGTCGACGGGGAGCAGGCGGATGCGGTAAGGAAGATGTTCTATTACTGCAGGGAAGGTTTTGGAGGGCGCCTGATCTCCAAGATGCTGGAGCAGCAGGGCTTCCGAAATTTGAATGGGAAACCCATCGGGGAGGCAACCATCCGCCGTATCATCAGGAACCCTTTATATAAGGGAGTGGCTGTGATGAATAAAGTTCATTATGATTTTAACAGAAAATGCCTGATAAAGAATCCGCCGGAGGAGTGGATCTATCACGAAGAAGCAGTGCCGGCCATTGTAGATGCGAAGTTGTGGGAGGAGGCCAACAAAGCCATGGACCTTCGGACCAAAAAAGCAGGACATGGGGAAGCACGTTCAACGGGAACTTCCCATAGATCCTCCCGGCTTTCTGGAAAACTTGTCTGTGGTTTCTGTGGGTGTCCATATTATAGGAGTGTGAGAAGGTGCGGAAAAACAGGCAGAAGGGTTGTAGAGTGGAAGTGCAGCCAATATCTCTCCAGAGGGAGAAAAGGTCCTCAGGGCGGGTGCGATAATGTACATGTGGATGAAAAGGTTCTCATAAGGATACTGGAAGAAGTAGGAGAATCATATTTCAAAGGGGACTTACCGGACAGGGATGTGGTCATAGAGCAGGCTATCTTTATTCTTCAGAATATTTTTCAAAGAGACCAGGAGCAGTCTGGGAAGACAAAACAGATAGAGAGGGATATTGAGGCGGTAAAACATCAGCAGAGACAGCTGCTGGATCTGCTTTTGAGAGGAGTGGTTGATGAGGAACTCTATGTGGAAAAAAACAAGAAGTTAAAGGAGCGGATGAAGCAAAGGGAATCAGACTTAGACATGCTGAGAGAATCTGAAATCCCCACAAAACAGGGAGAGAAACGGCTGGAGCATATCAGACATCGGCTGCAGGAGAATATCGCAGAAACAGCCGCAGCTTATGTGGCCGCGGACAGTATTGAAAACATAAAGGTATACCCAGAATATTTAGAAATCCAGTTTTCCTCAGGCAATGACGTTAAAAAGGCTGAATTTTGCAGTACACGGATCCCCTGTGTCTTTTCCTCATCGTCAAAGCTTAGAAGAGAACAGGAAAAAGGAGAGATCATGCGCTTAATGGATGAGAATCCAAGGATTACGGCGAAAGAGATCGCGCGGGAGATGGAGAAAAACATTTCTTTGGTCAGAAGGAGGATCGACCAGCTGAGAAAAGACAATAAAATACGGTTTGTGGGAAAGGGAGGACACGGATACTGGGAGTCCAAGTAAGGAATATAATAATTTTCCCCAGCCCGGATGCAAGGATTCCGGGCTGGGGAAAAGAAGGAATTGATCACAAGGTTATCGTTTTCCCTTGTCGTGGCGCCTCTTTAGAAGGATGGCACACAAAAGGCTGATCAGCGCAATCACTGTGGAATAGATTCCAACGTAGATGGTATCTCCTTTTCCGTAGTTGATCAGGAGAGTACAAATAGTAGGGACTAAGCCCGCAACCAAGAAGCTTGGTACATGATATACAAAGGAGATGCCGGAATAACGAACCTCAGTCTCAAAGTAAGAGGACCATAAGGAACTTAACACAGCCCAGATCAGGTTATATGCAATACTCCATCCCAGGACAACTCCGGTGATCGTAACAAACAAGTTTCCATTGCTGAGTTCAATCACTTTTAAGGTTGGGATGCTCAACACTGCAGATGCAATACATCCGATGGCGAAGGTTTTTGTTGTTCCGAATTTCTGCGCACACCAGCCTCCGAACAGTGTGAACGGAATCTTAAAGACACAGGCAACGATGGTGATGATGTAAGTCTGGATCAGCGGCATTCCCAGCCATCCTGTACAGTAGGATAGGATCCAAACAATAAAAATATTATAAAATGTCCCGTCAACCCAGCGGGTACCGCAGCCTAAGAGCAGGGTTTTCCAGTAGTCTTTTACCATCGGGATAAAACCGACTTTATGTTTGATTCCTTCCGCTTCTTCAGCCTCAAGCTTTGCCTGGGCTTTTTTATAGTCTTCGGTTTCCATCATCTTCCCTTTCTGCCGTATGACGATGATGGTTAAGATGATAGCTGCTAAAAATGGCACTCTCCAACCCCATGAGAAGAAAATTTCTTCAGGAAGGAGCAGGGTAGGCACAGCGATCAAAATGGAAGACAAACCGAACCCGATGGGCAATCCGATCTGAGGAATAGCAGAGTAAAAAGCCCGCTTGTTTTCTGGAACGTTTTCATATGCCATCAGGATACTTCCGCCCCATGTGCCGCCGCGGCCAAAGCACTGTGCCAGACGCATAAGCTGTAAGATGATGACGACTCCGACTCCGGCTGATGCGGCGGAGGGGAGGATGCCAATAATGGAGGTGGAAATTCCCATCATGAGCAGGGATGCATACATTGTGACCTTCCGCCCCTTTTGATCTCCGATATGTCCGAAGAAGATTGCGCCGAACGGACCGGCGATATAACCGATCGCAAAGGACATGTAAGACAAGATCAAAGCGGTGGTGCCGTCCCCGGTTGCTGAAAAGAATACTTTGTTAAAGACTGTGCCGGCTGCCGTACCGTACAGCAGGAAGCAGTACCATTGGACTGCGCTTTCAAATAAAGTGATGGCAGCGATTTTTCTAAAATCATTTTTCTTATTTTCCATATGAGTTTCTCCCTTTCTCATCCATACTTTTCATGACTAGTGTCCTTCTCCGTCATAGTATTTAAAGGGCCACGGACCGGAATAATCAGCTTCGGCTGGAATGGTCACATAATGGGTGTTGATCGTATCTCCCTGTAGGTCATGAATCAGGTAAGCAGGGTTTCCAAGGAAGAAGCGGTCTCCACCGCCTTTGAAATTGTCTTTTAATTCATCCGGCGTCACATCTGGACCGTCTTTTCTTCTGAAGTCTACCTCCATCTGCATGGAGACAGAAGGACATGTAACGCATGGAATCCCGTTCCACATGGTAAAAATACTGGTGTGCATATGGCCGCAGCACAAGCGCACGTTTTTGTGTTTTTTCAGAATCTCTGCAAGCCGGTCCGCCTGGTCAAATCCTTCATCCATGGCCGGAAGGCCTGTTACAAAAGGAGGATGATGGGTAAAAACCAGAGTTGGTTTGTCAGGATATTCTGTTATTTTTGTCTCAAGCCATTGGGCTGCCTTGTCAGTCATTCCTCCGGAATGACAGCCTGGCTTGCTGGTGTCCAGCACGATCGTGCGGATCGGATCATCATCGAGGGTATAACAAATGTAAGGTTTGATATCTTCCTTTACAGGCGTTTCAGCCGGAAACATCTCAAGAAAGAAATCGCGTTTGTCATGATTGCCCGGCACAATATAGCAGGGACGGGGAAGCTGGTGTATCTTTTCTCGTATGATCTCGTAGCCCTCCCTGGTGCCTCCGTCCGCAAGATCACCTGTGACGACAAAGTATTCTGGCAGTTCATATTCCTTGAGACTGCAGAAATAGGCTATGGTCTTGTTTAAGGCTGCGATGGTATCTGCTTTTTGGAAAGAGAGCTTTCCGTCACCTCTGAGATGAAAGTCTGAGATCTGAATGATTTTCATATAAATATACCTCCTGCTTAACAATGGTTTTCGGTACTCCGGAGTTAAAAAGAAAAATGATTCATTAAAATTTTAATGAAAAAACATATCGATTGTTTTTAATATAGTGCAATTTTAACTCAATAATGCGTTTATAGCAATTATTTTTATATGTTTTAATGAAAAAACATTAAATTTAATAAAAATATATTTGTAATTTGAACAAATATAACAAAGGAAAAGAGAATAAAATTAAAATTTTAATAATTAGAAAAAGGAGAAATAGTAGTGAAGGAAAATTTAGAAAAAATAGGGATTAAATATTGCGGAGGGTGCAATCCTCTCTTTGATAGAAAGGAGTATGTACAGAATTTGGAGAAAAATATGACAATTCCGGTGGAACTTGCGGTGGAAGGCCGGGAATATGACTTGATTTATGTTGTGTGTGGCTGTCCGGTATGCTGTGCAGATATTTCTGGATTAAGATCCAAAGAGTTTATTTTTGTCGCTGAAAACGGGCGATACATAAAAAGGACGGTGATGACTCAGTAGACAGAATCTGTGTGCTGTTTTTTGGATGTTGTTTGCCGCAGCTCTGTTTTTCAAGCATTTCTCTTATAATCAGTAAAGCTTTGTGCTAGAGTCAAACGAGATAATATACAAAGAAATGAATCAATCAGAGGGGGAAGGCTCATGCCTGGATTAGGAACAGTCATAAATGTCAGTCTCATACTGCTTGGGGGAATCTGCGGGCTTATGTTCGGAGAAAGACTTTCAGATAACTGTAGAGACAGTCTGATGAAAGTAAACGGTGTAGCGGTATTTCTCATCGGAGTCTCCGGAGCCTTAAGTAAGATTTTTGTGATCCAGGATGACACGCTGGCCACACAGGGTACTGTGATGATGACCGTTTCCTTGGCTGCGGGGACGGTCTTTGGCGAGCTATGTCATATTGATTACCAGATAGAACGGTTTGGAATATGGCTGAAGAACCGGTCAGGAAACGCAAAGGATGTTCAGTTCGTGGAAGGATTTGTGACGGCAGCATTTACTGTGTGCATAGGAGCCATGGCCGTCATCGGATCCATTCAGGACGGGGTGTCCGGTGATCATTCTATTTTGATCGCAAAAGGGGTCTTGGACTTTGTGATCATACTGGTCCTGGCTGCGGCTATGGGCAAGGGATGTATCTTTTCAGCCATTCCTGTGGCGGTTTTCCAGGGAACGATTACTTTACTGTCAAATTATCTTGCGCTGATGATTACGGACGGAGCCATGGATCATATATCTCTTGTGGGATCTGTTTTGATTTGTTGTGTTGGCATTAACCTTGTATGGGACCAAAAGATCAGAGTGGCCAATATGCTGCCTGCGGTGGTCATTGCGGCGGCATGGAGCTACATATTCTGAAAGAGATTGAGGTAGTTTATGAGGGAAAAAAATAACGATTTAACACAGGGGTCTATTTTTAGGGGGCTTTTTCTTTTTGCCCTGCCTCTGCTGGGCAGCAGTCTGATTCAGCAGATGTACAATACTGTTGATCTGATGTTTGTGGGAAATATTCTGGGAAAGGAGGCCTCGGCAGCTGTCGGCTCTACCAGTCTGCTTACTGTATGTATCATAGGATTTTTTAACGGTATGGGCACCGGCGTGGGAGTCATCACTTCTCAATACTTTGGGGCAAAGCAGAAACAGAGTCTTACAGATACCATTCACACTGCGGCAGGTCTCACCATTGTCTTATCTGCGGTTGTTATTGTTTTCGGATGGATCGCCTGTCCGGTTCTGCTGAAATGGATTAACATCCCCGACAATATTATGGGGCTGGCGCTTACTTACATCCGTATTTATTTTCTCAGTGTTTTTTCCATTGTAAGTTACAATATCAGCGCAGGGATTCTGCGGGCACTCGGCAATTCCCGCTCACCAATGACTTATCAGCTGATCGGAAGGATCGCAAACGTTTTTGCAAACGCATTTTTTATGTGTGTACTAAAGCTGGGGATCGCGGGAGCAGCGCTTGCCACCTTGCTCTCCCAGACCGTAGCTGCGGTTTTGACCCTGCGCCACCTTTGCATGCTGAACGAAGAATACCGCCTGAAGTTAAGGAAGATCCGTATTATACCATCCATAGCGAGAAGAATATTTATCATCGGTATTCCCGAGGCGGTCCGTTCTATGCTGATCACATTAGCCAATCTGATCGTACAGTCTCAGATCAACATGTTGGGAGTGGACAGTATGGCCGCCTATGCTGCGTATTGTAAAGCGGAAGGCTTTTTATATCTCCCCCAGTGGGCGGTAGGGCAGGCAAATACCACTTTTGTTGGGCAGAATCTTGGCGCTGGCAAGGTAGAGCGTGTAGAGAAAAGTACGCGCACCGCTTTGGTCATGGGAATCGGCATTACTATGGCTATAAGCGCTGTTGTGCTAATTTTCCCACATCAGGTATTCCGTCTATTCTCCAATGAGCCGGATATCATAAGCCTTGGAGCGAAGATTGGGCAGATGACCTTTGGTTTCTACTTCCTATATGCGATTGTGGAAGTACTGTCCGGGGCTATCCGGGGAGCGGGAAAGAGTACGCCGCCGATGGTTGTCTCTCTGATCAACATGTGCGGTGTGCGTCTGATCGTTTTAAAGGTTGCTCTGATGTTTATACCTACGGTCAACGGCATTGCCATTGTGTTCCCGATCACCTGGGTTACAACGAGCTTATCTATCGCTCTCTATTATAAGAGTGGGCGATGGAAAAACTCATCTGTAGTAAACCATAATAAAATAGAAGCTGTAAAAGCAGAAGAGTGTTGAAAATAAAGTAAGAAGGAAAAGATCCGGCAAAGCGTCGGTTTCCGGGCTGTCGATACAGAAGTGTCGACAGCCTTTTTCATTCCATAGGAAAGTTCTGCGAACCTCCCTATGGAAGAAAAAAGCCCTCCGGTTTGATGAGGTTGGGTAAATGAAAAGTAGGATCGGCGCAAAGAGAGGCGGCAGAGCCATATTTAGAATGCACTGGTTTGATAGATGAGCTAGAAAGGGTTTATGTAATATGGAGTGTGAGATATACCTGATGAATACAGAAAAGTTCTGCGGTTTTTGTAGGAGTGAAGCGAAATGTCAAAAACCGCAGAACAGGTAAAAAGATATATATAAATGTAATCGAGATGATATGTTAAGCAGAAGGAGGTTTAAAGTGCCATTCTGTATATTTCCATAGCGATTTCTTTTGTGAGTTTTACGAAGTTTCCGTGATCCGGAGCTCCGTGGAACATGCTGTCGGCAAGTTTAGGAACATCTTCTTCCTTGCCTCCGATCTCGCTGATGGTGGTCGGCATTCCGATCTCTTTGATAAATGCCTGGTAACGTTCGATACCTTCCAAAGCTGTCTTTTCAGGATTCTGGAAATCCATCTCGCAGCCCCAGACTCTGACAGCAAACTGTGCGAATCTCATAACGTCTTCTTTCATAGCGTATTTCATCCATGATGGGAAGAGGATTGCCAGGCCTGCACCATGAGAACATCCGTAAGTGCTGGAAAGCTCATTTTCCATGTGGTGTGTTCCCCAATCCTGGGCACGTCCGGTACCTGTGATATTGTTATGAGCAATGGTTGCAGCCCACATGATGTTGGCGCGTGCTTCATAGTTTGCTGGATCATTCATGGCTCTGCGGCCTTCTTTGATCATACACAGCATAACGCCTTCCAGCATACGGTCTGTCAGTTCTACATCCGGAGTTTTTGAGAAGTAGCGTTCCATACAATGAGCGATGATATCAGTGATACCGCTGGCTGTCTGGTATGGAGGAAGTGTTGTGGTGAGTTCAGGATTCATGATAGAAAACTTAGGGCGGAGAATATCGCCGTCAGCGCATCTCTTGTACATACCGTCTTCATGTGTAACGACAGTATCTGTGGAAGCTTCGCTTCCGGAAGCCGCAAGAGTTACAATGGTTCCTACCGGGAGAGCTTCCTCAACAGCTTTTCCAGTGTAGAAGTCCCAGAAATCTCCGTCATAAGGGACGCCAAGCGCAATAGCCTTAGCAGAGTCGATGACACTGCCGCCGCCCAGTGGAAGCATAAAGTCAACGTTTTCTTTTCTGGCCATTTCAATGCCTTCATAGACAAGGCCGCTCTTTGGGTTAGCCTCTACGCCGCCTAGTTCAACATACTCAATGCCTTCAGCGTCGAGAGAAGCTTTCACCCTGTCCAAAAGCCCGGAACGCTTAACGGAACCTCCGCCGTAATGCAGCATAACCTTATGTCCGCCGTATTTTTTTACTAACTGTCCGGTCTGGTTTTCTGTCTCTTTTCCAAAAACAAAATATGTAGGGCTGTAAAAAGTAAAATTATCCATTATGGAACCTCCTTATATGGTCAATCATTATCTTAAAATCATTATAGATCAAATACCGGAGGAAGGTTTTGCTGTTCATCTTTTCTTCTTTGCCAAACCTCGTTTTATCGTAATGAGTGCTGTTAATTACGGAAATCTTTAATGTCAATTTTATAGCGCTTGATGCGGTACTGGAGGTTCTGTCTGCTCATTTTTAAAACCTGTGCGGACTTTGAGATATTGCCTTCATTCTCCATTAGAATCTGGCAGAGTGTATTCCGCTCAATATCCTGCAGCTTGTTGTGCAGAGAGTGGGAAGGCTCAGGTTCTGCGGCAGCTGCGGACAGGGAGGAGATATCTTCTTCTGTCAGTAGGTTCTGGGGGATATATTCGGAGGTGATCAAACACTGATCCTCCGGCAGCATGATCACGGCGTGTTCCATGGCATGCTGTAATTCCCTTACATTTCCAGGCCAGCTGTATGTGTTGAAGATCTCCAGAGTGATCGGGTCAATACCCTTAACACACTTCAACAGCTTGCTGTTAAAACTCATCATAAAATGCGTGGCAAGGAGAGCGATATCCTCTTTCCGTTCTCTCAGCGGAGGGATATTGATATTGATCACCCCAAGACGGTAAAATAAGTCCTGGCGCAGCTTATTTTCGGCAATGGCCTGATGGGGAGGAATATTGATGCAGGAAAGAACCCGTACATCCACTTTTATCTCTGTAGATCCTCCGATCCGCCGGATGATGCCGTCCTGGAGGACACGCAGCAGCTTGGCCTGCAGTGAGATATTCATGGAATTGATCTCATCCAGCAGGAGTGTGCCGTGGTTTGCCTGTTCAAAAAAGCCGGGCCTGTTTTCCGCACCGGTATAGGCGCCTTTGACGGAGCCGAAGAGCAGGCTTTCCAAAAGATTTTCTGGAAGGGCGGCACAGTTTATCGCCAGAAAAGGCCCGTCAGAACGGTTACTGGCATTATGAATACTCTGTGCGAACAATTCCTTTCCTGTTCCTGTTTCACCGTAGATCATAACGGAAGAGTCAGTCTTGGCGACCTGTCTGCATTGGTTGATGACTGTCCGCATAGGAGAGCTTACAAAAATAATGTCATCAAAAGTATATCTTGCGGACAGGACACTTTTCGTTTTGTTATTGCCGGAAGTATAATGGAGCAGTTTTTCCCGCAGGTCAATGATCTGTTTGTGGAGGTCATTGACGGTGCTCCAGTCTTCCACAATATTAAACGCGCCTAAAACCTGTCCGTCTTTGATGACAGGATGGGTATCCGCAACCGCATCCACCTGTTTGCCGTACTTTGTTGTGTAGCGGTGGCGGTGGTTGAGGATCGGGCGTCTCTTTTGGAGTGTTTCTGGAAGTGCGCAGTTTTCTTCGCCGTTCATAGTATATACATCATTCACACATTCGCCTAGGACATTTTCCGCCACAAGGGAATCCAGCCTGACTGCTGGGTTGTTGAAGAAACTTAAGCGGCTGTCAGAATCACACATGACAATGCCCTCTTTGATCTGGTCAATGACACTGGTCATCATTTCAAGCTGGTAATCGTTTGTCCCGTCGCGGAAGACGATGAGTCTTGTGTGTTCCGGCAGGCTTATGTTCTGCGGAGAAGGCTGGCGGAGCAGATATTCCCCGAACTTTATATTAATATAAATAGAATCATCCTTTTGTTCACAGAGGGGAAGCGCAAATTCAGGGACAGAGTTCCCTGTAAGTTTCCCATTTCCGTGGAGAAGACGGTCACCGGTCATATTGATTGACAGTATTGTATTATCCTCAGAAATCAACATAGCTCCCAAGCCATACTGAGACAAAACCTCTATTAATTCCTCATGGTTCATCGGTGTACCTCCCTGATTTATAACCCTGATCAACTGGAAAAAGGACAGGATCAACAAACGATGCGAGCTTGATCCTGTCACTTTTGTTTATGCTATTATTTTAAATATTTGAGAATTTTTAGTCAATAGCCGAATCGGATTTTTTAATACCGGCAATGATCTTTGCTAACTCTTTTTTATTCTGGAGGTTGCTCTGACGGGAAATCATAATGCGCTGAGCCTGCGGAGATCCTGCGCCGTGCATGGATTCTGTACGGTATCCGACAGCGGCTGCGCCAAGGCATATGTTCTCAAGGAAACGCATGATTTTCTGGCGGTCTTCTGTGGAGACACCCTCATGGGCCGCAAAGTACTTGTTGCAGATCTCTCCAATGGTCTCTCCATTGCGGCCTGCAACAGTAGCTGACTTGAAGTCTTTTTCGGAAGGCATGGTCACCATCAGACCGCCGGCGATATCTTCTGCAAGGCGCACGATCTCATATGGGAAACGGGTAACGTTCTGTTTACAGACGTTTGCCAGGAGAAGGTTGATCTGATAATTTCCGGATTTTGTCGGACAGCCTTCACAGGAACATGCGATACCGCAGGAAAACAGTGTCTCATTGAGATGAGTCATCTCGATCAGTTTATCTTTGATATGGGAAGCCTTCTCAGCGCCGTTGTACTCTGCGGCTAAGGCAGCGGCACCGATCACCACATCACCTACACCGACTTTGCATCCGCCGTAGCTCTGGCGGTGGTATCCGGCGAAGCGTTCTACCATCATACCGGAGAAGTCATATTCTCCGTCCATAAAAATATATTCATTCGGGATAAATACGTCATCCAGGACAACCAAAGCCTCCTGGCCGCCGAATTTAGGGTTTCCTACGTCGATGCAGCCTTCTTCCATTTTTCTCGTATCACAGGACTGGCGTCCGTATACCATGTAGACCCCTTCTGCGTCACTTGGACATGCAAAGGAAACGGCATAATCTTTATCTGCCTCTCTCATGGCAATGGTAGGCATCATAAGGTGCCAGTGAGAATTGATGGAACCAGTCTGGTGAACCTTAGCCCCTCTGACTACGATACCGTCCGGACGTCGTTCTACCACATGGACAAACATATCTGGGTCCGGCTGGTCATGAGGTGCCTTTCCCCGGTCTCCTTTTGGATCTGTCATAGCTCCGTCGACTACCAGGTCATTGTCCTGGACGAAAGTGAGAAACTTTTTAAAATTGTCGTGATAATGTGTGCCGTATTTTTCATCCACTTCAAAGGTTGTGGAAAATACAGCGTTGAAAGAGTCCATTCCCACACAGCGCTGGAAACAGGAAGCTGTCTTCTGTCCCAGGAGACGCTGCATTTTCACCTTTTTCACTAAGTCATCGGTGGACTGGTGAAGATGATTGAACCGGTTGACTTTTTTCCCGGTGAGATTGGAAGTGGCTGTCATCAAATCTTCACATTCTGGATCATGGGCCAGGTCATAAGTCATCATGATGCTGTTGATAGATGGTCTCACCATAGGGTGATCTACCCAGTTTTCTATTTTCTCCCCAAACATATATACACGGGTGTTCAGTTTTCTTAAGCTTTCAACATATTCTTGTCCTGTCATTAATGCCATAATGGAACCTCCTTAATTAAATCGGTTATTTGGAACATACATCTTTGCAGAAGAAGCCTCCTGCAAAGATGCGATAAGTAGTTATTGATTATCTGCCATGGCAAGATAAGATTCGTAGCGTTCCATTGCATCTCTTTCTGCCTTGTCATACAGTTCCTGGGCTTTCTCAGGGAATGCAAGTTTCAGAGACGCGTAACGGCTCTCGCCCATGAGGAATTCCTGGAAATCACCGGTCGGTTTTTTGGAATCGAGGATGAATGGATTCTTTCCGTCCTTCTTTAAATCCGGATTGTACCGGTACAGATGCCAGTATCCTGCGTCAACGGCTTTCTTTTCTTCCATGATGCTCTGACCCATACTGGCTTTCATATGGTGTTCGATACATGGGCAGTAGCAGATGATCAATGAGGGACCGTCATATGCTTCCGCCTCGCGGATTGCCTTTAAGGTCTGGTTTGGATTACCGCCTAATGCAACCTGGGCAACATAAACATATCCATAGCTCATGGCCATCATACCAAGGTCTTTTTTCTTCGTGTCTTTTCCGCTTGCCGCAAACTTGGCAATGGCAGAGGCAGCTGTTGACTTGGAAGCCTGGCCTCCGGTGTTGGAGTAAACTTCAGTATCCAGAACAAGAACATTGATATCTTTGCCGGAAGCAAGAACATGGTCCAGTCCGCCGTAGCCGATATCGTATGCCCATCCGTCACCGCCGAAGGCCCATACACTTTTCTTTGTGAGGAATTCCTTGTTGTCCCGGATGAATTGTGCTTCTTCGCTGTTGTTATCCTGAATAGCGGAAAGAAGTTCATCACACACTTCACGGGTCACTTCCGGGTCTTTGCCTTTCTCAAGGTATTTCCTGCAGGCATCCGCCGCAACCCCTTGTTCCATTAACGTCTGTACTTTATCTTTCAGCTGGTTCTTGATGGCTTCCTGTCCCAACAGATATCCGTAAGCATACTCTGCATTATCTTCAAATAATGACATTGCCCAAGCAGGACCGCAGCCTTTTTTGTCCACACAGTATGGAGAAGAAGGAGTGGAACCGCCGTAAGCAGAGGAGCATCCGGAAGCGTTGGTGATATACATTCTTTCTCCGAACAGCTGGCTGACAAGTTTGATATATGGAGTCTCTCCACAGCCTGCACATGCACCGGAAAATTCAAAATAAGGTTTTGCGAACTGGCAGTTTTTGATAGAACAGCTGTTGACTGCATCCTTTTTGATCTCCACTTCCTCAACCGCATAGGTCCAGCTGTCTGCTTCTTTAAGCTGGCTGTCTAACGGTTTCATAACAAGAGCCTTTTCCTTTGACGGGCAGACATTCACACAGCTTCCGCATCCGGTACAGTCATACGGAGATACCTGAATACGGAACTGATAGCTTTCAAGTCCTTTTCCAATGGCTTTCTTTGTCTCAAATCCATGGGGAGCTAAAGCCTTTTCCGCATCTGTGACAAGGATTGGGCGGATCGCAGCGTGCGGACATACGAGAGAGCACTGGTTACACTGAATACATTTTTCAGCTTCCCACTGAGGAACCTCTACTGCAGCACCGCGTTTTTCGTATTTGGATGTGGCAGCAGGCCATGTTCCGTCTTCCAGACCGTATTTCACCATCTGGGAAACAGTGAGGACATCCCCTTCCTGGCGGTTCATTGGTTCTACAATCTCTTTGATAAATTCCGGTACGTTCTTTTCGACAGCCTCATCCTGTGCTGTAAGCCAGCTTTCAGGGATCTGGATCTCATTGAGCTCATTAATACCGTGTTCAATGGAAGCGGTGTTCATATCAACGATTGCCTGGCCTTTTTTCTTAAAGTAGGATTTATAAATCGCATCCTTCATCTCAGTCACAGCCTTATCAATCGGAATGACACCGGAAAGTTTAAAGAAAGAGGCCTGTAAAATTGTATTGGTCCTGTTTCTGAGTCCCAGGTCACGGGCGATACTGATGGCATCAATGGTATAGAATTTCGCATGTTTTTCTGCGAGAGAGCGTTTCATGGACGCAGGAAGGTTTTTCTCAAGCCCTTCAAGATCCCATCCGCAGTTCAGTAGGAAGGTTCCTCCATCCTTTAAGTTATGTACCATGTCGTATTTATCCACATAGGAAGGATTGTGGCAGGCCACAAAGTCGGCTGCCTGGATCAGATAAGGTGATCTAATCGGGTTCTTTCCGAAACGCAGGTGAGACTGTGTAAGTCCGCCTGATTTTTTGGAGTCATATACGAAATATGCCTGGCAGTACAGGTCTGTGGAATTACCGATGATCTTAATGGAGTTCTTATTGGCTCCGACGGTTCCGTCTGATCCCATGCCCCAGAACTCCGCACTGGTCTCGCCTTCCGGAGTTGTATCGATTTCTTCTGGAACTGGTAGGGAAGTGAAAGTCACATCATCCACGATTCCAACGGTAAAGTTGTTTTTCGGTTTATCCTGTTTCAGATTCTCATAAACGGCCAGTATCTGTGCAGGTGTGGTGTCTTTTGAACTGAGGCCGTAGCGTCCTCCGACGATGGTCATCGGGATGTCCTCTTCCTTAAAGATTGTACAGACGTCCTGGTACAGCGGCTCACCCATGGCTCCGGGTTCTTTTGTCCTGTCCAGAACAGCAATCTTTTTCACTGATTTTGGGATTGCCTTCAGGAAATAATCTGCTGCAAAGGGGCGGTACAGGTGGGCATTGATCATTCCAACCTTTTCTCCGTTTGCGTTCAGATAATCAATGGCTTCCTTAGCCGTCTCTGCGCCGGAGCCCATCAAGATAATGATGCGTTCTGCATCCGGTGCTCCGTAATAATTGTATAGATGATAGTCACGGCCGGTCAGCTTGTTGATCTCCTGCATATAGTGTTCAATGGCATCCGGCATCTGAGCAAGCTTTGTGTTCAGAGCTTCACGGCACTGGAAGAAGATATCCGGGTTTACGGTGGTTCCTCTTGTTGCCGGGTGTTCTGGATTCAGGGAATTCTGGCGGAATGCCTTTAACGCATCCATATCAACCAACGGGCGGAGGTCTTCATAGTCAAGTGCGTCAATCTTCTGAATTTCGTGGGATGTTCTGAATCCGTCAAAGAAATGCAGGATCGGCATTCTGCAGTGGATCGTAGCCAGATGTGCAACTGCGCCTAAATCCATAACTTCCTGAGGAGAAGAGGATGCCAGCATTCCGAAACCTGTACTTCTGACGCCCATAACATCGGAATGGTCACCGAAAATAGAAAGCGCATGGGCGGAAAGCGTACGTGCGGAAACATGGAATACACTCGGAAGCATTTCTCCGGCGATCTTATACATATTCGGGATCATCAGGAGCAGTCCCTGGGAAGCGGTGTAAGTCGTTGTCAGGGCTCCAGACTGAAGGGAACCGTGGACTGTACCGGCAGCACCGCCTTCAGACTGCATTTCCACCACTTCAACCGGCTGGCCGAAGAGGTTCTTTTTACCATTGGCAGCCCATTCGTCTACGAACTCGGCCATCGGTGAGGATGGGGTGATAGGAAAGATTCCGGCAACCTCGGTAAAGGCATATGAAATATATGCAGCAGCCTGGTTTCCATCCATCAATGCGATTTTTTTGGACATTATAGATTACCTCCTTGTGAATCATTATTAAAAAATAGTAATATTGACAGTTCCTTGGCCCTGTGTAACAGGAATTTAATGTTAAAATAATGCATGTATAAGTTTGAAATGCATGCAATTTAAGTGATTACATACAGAATAGATTATGAGATTCAAATTGTCAATGATGAATATAAATAATCTTTAAGCTGAAAATTTGGTAAAGATGTATAACAGAAATAATTTGATATGTAAAATTTTGAGGTGTATACTTAAGCTTAAGAATGTATATAAGGAGGTGCTACTATAAGTTCGCAAAGTGAAATAGCCTATGAGAAGATTAAAGATATGATTTTTCACATGGAATTCCTGCCAGGGATCAAGATTTCTGAACCGCAGATATCCGAGAGGTTATCCATCAGCAGGACTCCGGTGCATGACGCACTGCGCAGACTGGCTGCGGAGGGATTGGTAAAGATCGGTACGAACCGAGGAGCGGCAGTGGCTCAGTTCACCGATGAGGAAGTGAGAGAGATCGGAACGATCCGGCTGTCCCAGGATATCCTATCCGCCCAGCTGGCGGCTTATTATGGCAGTGCGGCGGATTTTGAGCAGCTCTGCCGTCTGGCCGATGTCTGTGAGGAGGCAGCTGTGAAAGGTGATATCTATGGCCGTATTAAGGCTGACAACGATTTCCACCTGGAGATATCCAGAGTATCAGGGAATTCCCATCTGTATAAACAGCAATATGCCATATACCAGCAGGTTCATTTGATACAGATCTCAAAGTATACGGATATTGAGGACAGCCTGATCCAGATCCACCACCACGTACCGATCATTGAGTCCATCCGCAATGCGGATCTTAAGGAAGCGGCCAGGCTGATCTGTGATCATATTAAGGACTTTTACCGGCTGGACCCTTATCTTATGAAATGTTATGGGTACAGTCAGGATGCTGAATGATATCCATAGTTCAACAATGTACTGTCAACAATAGAAGAATTTAAGAAGTGAGGCATTTGAGAGATATGTCAAAGATGAACAGCCAGTTGGAAGAAGAAAACGGCTCCAAGCTGACAAACCGCCAGCTTCAGGCGCTGGAGACAAAAAACAAAATATATAATGCGGCGGTCACTGTGATCAATGAGAAAGGATTTCATAATACCAGCATCGAAGATATCACCAGTTACGCCGATGTTGCCAAGGGGAGCTTTTATACCCACTTTGAATCAAAGGAAGCCATTGTCTTTTATACGTTTCAGCAGTCCGATGAAATGTATAATAAGGCATTTGCCCAGATTAAGGATGAAGATTTCCTGGATATGATGATTCATTTTGTAAAGATCTCTTATACAGAATATGAGAAGAGAGGCAAAGGGATCATCAAGGCCATTGTCTCAAGTTATTTTACCTTTACAGACTATAATTTCTACAGTAAAGACCGTGACTTGATGAAGTGCCTGAACAAGATCATAGAGAAGGGAAAAGAACAGGAAGTTCTGGATATCCACATTCCCACGGACAGATATGTAAACCTGCTGCTTTCAACTTTAGTCGGCGTTGAGGTGATGTGGTGCCTGGATGACCAGGGGAACAGTCTTGCGGATATGATCGCGGACGCCGTCAGGATCACCACAGTTGGAATGATGGCAAAAAATTAGGGTTATGATTAGAAATAAAATCGAGAGAAAGAGAAAGCTGTGAATCAGAACAAAAAATCTGGTTCACAGTTTTTTTGCTGTTTTGCACAAGAAAATATTTTTATTTTGGTTGTTTTTACGCTTTACAAATTGGATAAAAATTAATACAATGAATTCAAGTCAATGAACTTAAGTCAATGAATTAGGTTCATAGAAAATGTATCAAGTTAATTATATGCACTGGAAACAAAATTAAAGGAGGAAAAACAAATGGATATGAGTTATTTAAAGGATAAGCCGATCGCGATCCTTGGCTGTGGCGGAGTTGGTAAAACAATGGCAGGTGACTGTGCTTTGGCAGGGGCAAAGGTGCGTATCTGGGAGCAGGAAGCCTTTAAAAAGAACTTTAACAACATGGAGAGAACAGGGATCAAATTGACAGGTAACCAGTTCAGCTACTATGGCTTTGAACGCCGTGGTACAGCTCATGTTGACCTTGCCACAACAGATATGGCAGAGGCAGTAAAGGGAGCAGGTATCATCGTGATCGCTACAGTAGCTATGGCTCATGAACCTATTTTCCGTGAATTGATCCCATTGCTGGAAGACGGACAGGTAATCCACATTCTACCGGATAACTGTGGTACATTTATTTTCAGAAAAATCATGCGTGAACTGAATTGTACAACAAAAGTGATTGTAGGTGCATGGTATACAGCTCCTTACGGTGTCCGTATTGTAAAACGAGGTGGAGTGACAACGAATGAATGTAAGGTAGAAGACCGTATCACAACCATCCGCGGTGCTGCGCTTCCTCATACAGATACAGAAGCCTTCATTGAATCCGCAAATTACATACCAGCTCTCGACGCAGTGCGCACAGGAGACGGATTCGTTACAGGTGAGACTGTCATCGATGTAAACCTTTCCAATGTAAACCCTGTCATCCACGTACCAGGAACTGTTCTCGGAGCAGCAGTTATGCAGAACTTTGATACAGTACTCGGACAGGATAAGAAAAACTACTCTCTCTACGGATTTGCTCTCTGCCCTGCCATCGCTGAAGTGCAGGCAGTGTTCTGGGAGGAAGAAAAGGCCCTGGCCAAAGCAATGAACGTAGGTTTATGTACTGTTAATTATGAGGACTTCTTCTCACGGACAACAATGTACGGCAAAGAATACATGGGACCGGACTTTGCAGTGCCGTTTGAAGAAAAATATGAAAACTTCTATGGTGACGGACCATTCGACTTAGAGAACCGTTATATTACAGAAGATGTACCGGTAGGCTGCTACCTGATCCAGCAGTTAGGTAAAAAATACGGTGTGGCTACACCGACTGTTGACAGCATGATCTATCTTGCCAATGTTATGATCAAACGTGACCTGATTGCAGAAAGCAAATATACTTTGGATTACCTTGATATCGGACATATGAATGATGAACAGCTCCAGAAATATATCCGTGAAGGTGTCTATACAGAAAAATAATTAGAGTCACAATTGAGAAATAATGTGAGGCTTGATTCGAATATTGATTGATTAAACAAGGGCGCATTTCACATATGCTGGATGTATTCGGTAGAAGCAGGCAGAAAGAAATGCGCTTTTGTCATTTGAGTAGGAAGTTGTTTTGCAGATCCGGTGCAAAATAGTTTGCAGCCTATGGAACTGGTGCAAAATAAATTTGCAGGCAGGTGCCAGTACAGATTTCTAAGCCCCGGCATCGGGAAAAGCTTTTGATCAATTCGTAAGGTTTTTACTACAGATTTCCACTTGTTGTACCCAGAAGTGTGAATATGAAGTGGTTTGGCACGGGTTTTGCTATGTTATGAAGTAAAGCGATATCATGTATCTCATATTTTCAGGGAGGGTTGTGAAATCTTATGGAAACAAACTATGAAGGAAAAGATAAAAAGGGTATGATTCTCCGGTTGGAGAGAAGCTCTATCTATGACGGAGATGGATTCCGTACAGTAGTTTTTCTAAAAGGATGTCCTTTGCGCTGTTCGTGGTGTTCAACACCAGAGAGCCAAAATTTTCAGATGGAAGAGACTGAAACCAAGACATATGGGCAGGAGATGACAGTAGAGCAAGTCTTAAAGGAAATACGAAAGGATATTCCGTTTTACTTTCATTCCGGAGGGGGCCTGTCAGTTTCCGGAGGCGAAATGCTGTGTCAGCCAGAGTTCTCCCGCTGTTTACTACAGCAGGCAAGGAAAGAAGGCATAGACACCGCAATTGAAACAACCCTTTTTGCACCGTGGAAAACGGTCGAACCGATACTGGGGCATGTTCGTACAGTGTTTGCAGACCTTAAGTTTATGGACAGTGATTTACATAAAAAATACTGCGGCGTAGATAACAGGCTGATCCTTAACAACTTTTTGAGAACCAATGACTGCAGCACACAATTTGATCTGATTGTTCGGATACCAGTGATACCTGGGGTCAACGACTCAAAAGAAGAGCTTAACAGAATGGGAGATTTCTGTGCACAGTTAACACATCTTGACCATGTGCAGCTGCTTCCGTACCATCGGCTTGGGAGCGATACCTACCGCAAATTAGGGCGGCCGTATGAGCTGGAAGGCCTGCTTTCGCCGTCGGTAGAGCATATGGAAACATGCAGGGCAGTGATCGGACAATATGTCAGCAAAGTGATTTGAGAGTGATAAGGAGGAAATTATGATGGATCAGGCTATGAATATTCAAATGTTCTATGAGTGCCGGGGAGAACATTCACATGATTATATGCAGATTCTTGTTCCACTTCAGGAATCTATGAGAATTAATATAGAAGACACAGAGTTCAATGTGACTTCCCAGGAGCTGTGTTTTATTCCAGAGGGAATGAAGCATGAGTGTAATTTTTGTGGAAAAATGCTGGTTCTCAACATGGAAGATTCATCTAATAACAAGGATATGTTATTCTTGACCAATCCAGTCATTGTACCGATGCAGGGTCAGATCCTGCAGCTGGTGGAACTGATCCAGACAGAGATCAGACAGAATCCCCAGAGTAAATCGGTGCACTTTCTTTATGATTTTCTTTACAGCAAGCTGATGGAGAATCATGCACCACCCTCTATCCAATACATAAGTGAACATTATGATCTGTCTATCACAGTAAATGAACTGGCGGAGATCGAGCGATATAGTGTAACATATTATAATGATTGGTTTAAGCAACAGACCGGTGTATCTCCGGGAAATTATCTGCGCCGGATCAGGATTGATAAGGCCAAAGAGTTACTTAAGAATACGGAATTCAACGTGACAAATATTGCGGTCATGGTTGGATATGGCAGTAATTCAACGTTTACAAGAGCTTTCCGAAGCATCACAGGAATGACTCCGAAAGCATACCGGGAGAGTTTTTCCATCAGACTCTGTCCGGAAAAACAGCTGGAACGACGCAGCAGTTAATGTATACGGAGGGAAATAACCACTCACCACGAAGGGAAGCTTTTATATAACAGTGGGAGGTTTATATGGAGACAGATAAACAAAAAGGCAAGATTTATAAAGAGGTTTTAATCGTTTTAGGGGCACTATTACTGATCGAGATCATTTTAGGCGTGTTTTTTACAAAACAGTTCGGAGCCGTTATGTCAAATATGATATATTTGGTTGGAGATAATTTCGGTTGGTGGATCAATCTTTTGGCAGTCGTCATCGTAGTCCTGGGGATTGTATTTGTGATCTTTAAGTATGGTGATGTTGTGATCGGAGGAAAGGACGCAAAGCCTGACTTTACAAGATGGCAGTGGTATTCCATCTCTATCTGCGGAGGTATTGGATGCGGCTTGCTGTTTTGGGCAATGGGTGAACCGATCTTCCACTTTATGGAACCGCCGATCGCAGCAGGAGTTACGGCACAGAGCAGAGGAGCGGCCATATTTGCAGTCAGTCAGGCTATGTTTGACTGGTCATTTGTGCAGTACTTTATTTATGCACTTCCTGCGGTAGCTTTTGCACTGCTCACATTTAATTATCAAAAAGCATTATCGTTTTCACCGGTAGTGGAGGCAACATTTAAGAAAAATAAGAGATGGCTGACCACACTGCTTCATATCCTCTGTGGTTATGCTGTAGCCAGCGGATTGTCAAATTCCATGGGAGCAGGATTGATGCAGATCTCCGGAGGCATCAATGCGGTATTTGGCATCAAGCAGACTCCTGTTTTGTATCTGGCCATTACGATTATGGTAGCGGGATTTTTCATTTTTTCCTGCCTTACCGGAATCAACAAAGGATTGACCTATGTGTCAAGTGCCTGCATGGTGGCATTTATCGGTCTTATGATCTATGTGCTGGTCGCAGGTGATGCACAGTTTATCGGCAAGATAGGGACGGAGTCCATGGGAGATATATTAAATAACTTCTGGTCCAAGATCACGTTTAACAACACGCTGGTCCCATCGGATCAATGGGCAAACAAATGGAGTATTACTTACTGGAATTCATTTTTCATCTATGCTCCTGTGATCGGTATGTTCCTTGCACGTATGGGAAAAGGACATACGGTCCGCGAATTTATCTTAGTTGAGATTCTTGTACCATCCTTGTTCTGCTGTTTATTTATCGCGATCTTCGCAGGTACGATTATGAATATGCAGACCAGCGGTATCGTGGATGTCTGGGGCAAGGTTCAGGAACTGGGAATGCAGACGGCGCTGTATCAGGTGCTTGGGGCAATGCCGGGAGGCAAGATCGTACAGTTCTTCTTCCTTATCACAGTCTGTATGTCATTTATTACACTAGCAGATCCGAATACTTCAGCGTTATCAACACTGTGTGTACATGGACAGGAAATTGATTCAGAACCGCCGAAGCTGTTAAAGATCATTATCGGCATTGCGGTATCCGCAGTTGCTTATCTGCTGGTGGTGTCGGGCGGAATGGATGCGGTAAAAGGCCTGTTGAATGTAGGCGGCCTGCTGATGACCATACCGACCATATGGCTGTGCTTTATGATATTTAAGCTATGTAAGCCGCTGCTGAATTCCAAGAGCCACAGGATGAAAGATATACCGTGCTGTGATGAGGTCGAACCGCCGACAAAAACACTTACGACAAAAATGAAAGGGCTGGGCCTGGTGGTAGATGACAGTCCCGCAGAGAGTCAACAGGGAACTGAATAAATAGGAACATTATAATGATATTCACGAAAGGAGCATTTAGGAATGAAAAAAATGACGAAAAAAGCGGCGGACAGAAAGTTTAAACTCGGCATGCACAGCTACACGCTTCATCTCAGTGGACTGGGAGAGAGCTGGGGATTTCAGAGTGAGGGGAAGACTTATGCCTTTGAAAAGGTGATTGATCTGGATAAATTCATGGATCTGGCGGTGGAGGAAGGACTTGAAGTTTTACATATTACTTTGGTGGATCTGGACAAGGACACTTCACCGGAACATCTGGAAGCGGTAAAAGAAAATGCCAAGAAACACGGCCTGGATTTAGAACTGAATGTATCGTTTAATGCACCATCTGATCCGAGAGTCAACGCAACCATTGAAGAAGCGCTGGAAATAGGACATTCCATCGGAGCCACGCTGGTCAAATTCAGCACTGACGTAGAGCATCCGCACCCGATTTCCCATTCCTGCATGTGTCCGGAGGCTATGACTCAGATGGCTGAGATCGTGAATAACTTTAAAAAGAATATCCCAACTATCGAGAAATACGGCATGAAGATTGCCATTGAAAACCACTGTGATCTGTTTTCCGACGAAGTCATCTGGATTGTGGAGCAGTTGAACCATCCACTGATCGGTGCCTGCTGTGATACGATCAATTCATTGGTAATGTCTGAGGGTGTGAAAGAGTGTGTGGATAAGATGGCTCCATATTGTTACTGTGTGCATTTCTGCGATAACCGCGTATTTGCTGACCCGGACGGAACCCATTCCCTGGGATGTGCCATCGGAGACGGAGACATTGACGTGGTTGAGATCATGAAGATTCTCCGGGAAAAAGCACCGGAAGAACTGGACACCATTGATCTGGAGATCGAACTCCCATTGTCAGGTTATACTCTGGAGGACGGACGGAAAGAAGAGATCACAGCAATGCGAAAGAGTATCAAGTATATGAAAGAGGTTCTGGGAATCGGCACCACAGAAAAATAATAAAATCTTAATATATAAATGGAGAGCGGTTGGTGGTTACACCGGCCGTTTTCTATGCTGTAAATGATTTAAAAATTGGGGAAATTAAAGTGAAAGAAAGATCTGAGAAGAGCAAGTATCTGAAAATAGACCTAAACAGAGAGGCAATCAAAATACTGGCACTTACACTTTCAGCTGTCCTGACAGCTGTTGATACGAAAACCTTTATTAATACAGGACATTTGTATCCGGGCGGTGTGGGCGGAGTCACGCTGCTAATCCAGAGGGTGGCTGCACAGTATTTTGATGTGAGTATCGGTTATATGCCGGTCAATATTTTATTAAACGCTGTACCTGTGTACATAGGATTCCGTTTCCTGGGAAAACGATTTACAGCTTACTCCTGTTATACTATTGTGCTGGCATCTGTCATTACGGATATGATACCGTCCTACGTGGTTACCTACGATATCCTGCTCATCAGCATTTTTGGGGGATTGATCGGAGGATTTGCCAGTGTGCTGTGTCTGTGGGTGGACGCAACGGCGGGAGGAACTGATTTTATTTCCATCTACTTGTCAGTTAAGAGAGGAATGGATGCATGGAATATTCTTTTGGGATTTAATATTATCATCCTGGCGGCGGCCGGGCTGCTGTTCGGCTGGGATAAAGCTCTTTATTCAATCATATTCCAATATGCTTTCACCCAGATCATACAGGCTTTGTATCACAAATATCAGCAGCAGACGCTTTTTATAGTGACAAAGGAACCGTATAAAGTCAGCCAGGCTATTTATGATGTGAGTTGTCACGGGGCAACCGTTTTAAGCGGGACGGGTTCCTATGAACAAAAGGAGCGGAATGTTGTGTACTCCATCGTATCGAGGGGAGAGACAAAACAGATCATGAATGCCGTAAGGAAGGTGGACCGGGAGGCCTTTGTGAATGCAATCCGGACAGAACAGGTACGGGGATATTTCTACCAGAAACCGATAGAGTGAAATTAGATAATACGAAAAATATAAAGGCGGATAATATTATGAAGGAATCAAAAACGGACAGCGGCATGTTACATAATTTCTATGAGTCCCTTAACCAGTCCTATCGGACAGGAGATGTGCAGGGGATTGAGAAATTTTTGATGGATTATGAGGAATGCCTCTTGGAAAGCAAAAGAAACAGGGGAATGCTTGTGACAGTATATAATGAACAGGGATCTTTTTACCGGCAGACCGGCAGATACCACCATTCTATAGAAGCTTTCCGTAAAGCGCAGGACGAGATTGTGTTCAGTCTGGGCACAACTTGCACGGAATATGCGGCCTTGGTCAATAACATGGCAGGAACCTACCGGCTTGCCGGACGGCACGATGAGGCAATACGGTTATTTCAGGATGCGGTCCGAATCTACCGGGAGGCTGGGGAAGAAGGCAGTTATGCCTGTGCCAATGTTCATAAGAATCTCTCGCTGGCCTATCAGGAGACAGGAAAGACGGAGCCTGCTGTCAGCCATTTGAGACTGGCCCTTGATCTGGTCAAAGACACAGAAGACCACAAGCAGGAGTCCGTGGTGATCTACAGCAACCTGACAGCCCTTTACCACAAAGCAGGGAGCACTTTAAAAGCTATACAGTGTATGGACCAGGCGCTGCAGAATTTTGAGCGATACTGTGGCATAAAAAATGCATACTATGGAGCATCACTGAACAGCCTGGGAGGATTTTTGTGTGGGCTGGGCGAGTATTCCCGGGCAATTGAGGTCTATAAAAAAGCGGCTGACTATACCTTAACCTGTTTTGGCCCGAATGCAGACTGCATCAGTTCTTACCAGAATATGTACTGGGCCTATATGCATATAGGAGAGAGGACCAACGCCGTTCAGGCACTGACTGCTTCGGCGGAGGTCTGCCTGAAGCTGTTTGGCCCTGAACATGAGCACACCATAACGATCCAGAACGAACTGATGAGGATCACGGGCAGAGAATATTCAGAGTATTGACTTAGATGCAAAAACTATTGCGGTAACTGCAAATAAACAACTGAAAATTTTGCACTTTTATTATTTAAAATTGACTATTCGTGGAGATCTATAAAAATGTCTGATAAATAGACTGGTCAAAAAGTAAGGAAACATCCCATTTTACGGCCTTCTCTAATTTATCTTCAAAAAAATATACTAAAATTCTAAGATTGGCACAGGTTTTGCTCTTTAACTGAGTGTAAAGAAAAATCGGAGAAAACAGATAAATTTTATTAGGAGGTAAGTAAAAATGGCAAAAGCATATTTAAACAGGATTGAAGCTTTAAGAAAACGTTATTTTGAAACACGTGTAGATATGGACGTATATAATGCAAAATATTTGACAGAAGGTTTTAAGGAGTCAGAGGGACAGCCTTGGATCATTCAGAAAGCTGTTGGATTTAGGAATCAGTGCCTTAAGAAAAATATTTATATTCTTGACAATGAACTGCTGGTGGGCGGTGCCGCATTCAAACCGCGTGCAGGCATCCTATGTGCGGACAGCTCCTGTTCTATATTAGACCGTGAGCTTGATACGATCAGCACACGTGAGTTTGACCCCTTTTATCTCAGTGAAGAGGGAAAGAAAATATTTAAAGAAGAGGTTTCCGACTACTGGAAAAATAAATGTCTGCTGGACCGCTGGCGTGCCATGGCTCCGGAAGACATGGAGATCCTCAGGGACAGCGGAATGATCTACATCGACAGAAAAGCGGTACGCGGCTATGGCGAGACTACACCGGGATGGACCACACTGCTCAAAAAAGGTGTGGGCGGCATCAAGAAAGAGGCAGAGGAAAAGCTTGCACAGTTGGATGACTCAAAAGTTGGTGATCTGGAAAAGATGATCTTCCTGAAAGCTGAGATCATTGCTGCGGAAGGTATCATCGCATTGGCAAACCGTCATGCGGATCTTGCGGAAGAGATGGCCGCAGAATGTACGGATGAAAAACGAAAAGCAGAACTGTTAAAGATAGCAGAAGTAAACCGCAGAGTACCGGAACATCCGGCGCGTAACTTCTACGAAGCGGTTCAGTCTATGCTGACCTATGAATATGCGATCTATATGGAACAGAATGCGTCCTCTTATAATCTCGGAAGGATCGACCAGTATCTGTATCCGTTCTACAAAGCAGATATGGAGGCAGGCATCCTCGATGATGACGGAGCACAGGAGCTTCTGGACTGTATGTGGATTAAAATAGCGGAACTTTCCCTGTTCCAGGATGAGGTGACCGCACAATTTGCGGCCGGCTACTGCATCACTGTCCAGGTTACGGCAGGAGGAATCGACCAATACGGCAATGACGCGGTAAATGAGCTCTCTTATAAGGTCATTCAGGCAACCATGGATGTGCGCTTAAAAGAGCCGAACATGTCCATCCGCTATAATATCGCTAAAAATCCAGATTCCTTCCTTCACAAAGCGGCAGAGGCTATCCGTATGGGTCTGAGCATGCCGGCAGTATACCACGACGATGCGGGAATCCGCATGCTGTTAAACAAAGGCGTACCTCTCAGCGAAGCCTGGGATTGGAATCCATGCGGCTGTGTGGAGACCAATCTGGAAGGGCGCATGAAGCAGTACACCGATATGGCGGACATCAACATGGGCGGTATCGTGGAAATGGCACTGAACAACGGCGTCAGCAGAAAAACCGGAAATCAGGTTTCCGTTCAGACAGGAGATCCAAGAGACTTTAAGACATTTGAAGAATTCTTTGAGGCTGTAAAAGCACACATCCGCTATTTTGTAGATGTTGTCGTATCCGGAGATCAGCTTTTAGATTACCTGAGCATGAATTACCGTCCGGTGCCGACACTTTCCCTGATGTATCCTAATTGTATGGAAACGCTCACGGACTATAGCAGCGGGGGAGCAAAATATAACTGCGGCGGCGGTGTGATCACAGTGGGCCAGGCAGACATTATAAACTCCATAGCGGCAGTAAAATATCTTGTATATGATGAGAAAAAGATCACCATGGATGAGCTCTGCAAAGCATTGGATGCGAATTTTGAAGGCTATGAGGAAATCCATCAGATGTGTATGGATGCTCCGAAATACGGAAATGACGATGAACGCGCAGACTTCTGTGTAGGTGAAATTTTCACATATGTCACCGACGAGTTTGAAAAATATGATACAAAATTTGGCAAGATGACAACTGGAATGCTTCCGGTATCCGGAAACACACCGATCGGAGCATGGGTAGGAGCCCTTCCTTCCGGGCGGTATGCTGGAACTCCTCTCACCGACGGAATCGGGGCAACAGGAGGAACCGACATCAACGGGCCGTCCGCACTGCTCAAATCCGTAAGCCACATCCCTCATGCAAGGTTTACACAGGGAACGCAGCTCAACATGAAGCTGGAACCTTCTATGCTCCAGGGAGAAGAAGGGCTGCACAACATGATGAATATGTTGAAGACCCAGTGTACCCTTGATATCTATCACTCCCAGTTTAATGTGGTGGATAAGGAAATCCTCATGGACGCGCAGAAGCATCCGGAAAACCATAAAGATCTGCTGATCCGGGTAGCTGGATATACAGCTTTCTTCGTGGAACTAGGCAAAGAAGTACAGGATGAGATCATCGGACGTACAGAAATCGGTGCCTGGAATGGCTGCAGTGCAGCAAGTTAATAAATGATAGACGGCAAAAAGGCCTCCTGTAACGGGAGGCTTTTTTGTGTCATAGGAGATTCCTACGGAACCCCCTATAACATAAAAACGCTCCGCGAGGATGCACACGAAATGCGTAAGGAAATCATTTGACTACGTCAAATCGCATTTGGTGCTCAAAGTTGTCAAGCCCCTCAAAGAGTCAGGGGTTGGGGAGATGAGGTGAGCTTGCCCACTTTGTTCTTACCTGGGAAAGCTCTCTGAATCCTGCCGGGACAGTAAAAATGCCCTTCAGGCAAAATGAACACAAATGTGTAAGAGAAGTATTTTGAATATATGTTTATAGTTGTAGTTATTTTGTTGTAAATGTGTTATAATTGAAACATATCTATTTATTATCTAGAAAAGGAGGCAGGGGAATGAGGAAAAGTTTGAAAGTGTTATTGGCAGCCAGCCTGTTCGTATTCATGTTTGCGGCAGCGGCCCCGGAAACCAGCATTCAGGCATCAAAGTCGAGAACGTCAGTTACTTATAAACTGAAGAAGGGGACTTTGACGATCTCAGGTAAAGGCAAAATGCCTGCCAGGATGAAATTTAGGAAAAACAAGAAGATTAAAAAGGTTATTATCAAAAAAGGCGTTACATCCATCTCCAAAGAAGCTTTTATGGGATGTAAGAATTTGAAATCAGTTTCTATCTCAAAGACAGTAAAAGAAATCGGATGGTACAGTTTCTCAGGGACGGCGATTAAGAAAATCACCATTCCATCTGGTGTGAAAACCATTGGACAGGAGGCTCTTGGAAACTGTAAGTTATTAAAAAATGTAACAATACCCGGGAAATTTAAACTTAAGACAATGCCCTATGATGACAAGGCTGAATGCATTACAGATGATGATATCGGACATATTGATATGGTGACGTTTAATACAAAATTATCGATTTCCAATGTATCCTATCTTGCCGCCAAGAATTTTACTGTAAAAAAAGATGATCCAAATTTTCGGAGTATCCGGGGTGTTATCTATACAAAGAATGGAAAAGAAATTGTGAGAGTCCCATCGGCCAGAACGGAGCTTGTGATTGAAGACGGATGCACGGATTTTCATATGCAGTCCGTATTATATTATTCTGAAGACTCTGAGGGCGATTTTGTTAATGGCTGTGATAAACTAAAAAAAATCACGATACCTCAATCTGTCAAGCGGATCGACAATACAAAATATAAAACATCATCTTATTTTAATTCTGAAGTTCCTGTCGAGCATGTTGCGGTCAACACAAAACAGCTGGACGGTCATAGCATTAGTGTTCTCATTAACTCTCTTAATTTTATTGGCATCAAAGATATTGCTTCACAACTGCCAGAGCAGATTACATTTGATCATGATATGTATATTACGAAAGACAAAGTACTGCTTAAATATATTGGAAAAAGTGCGGCAGTCAGTATACCAGACGGCGTAAAATCTATAGAGGAAAGGGCATTTTATGACTGTAGCGAAATGAAAACAGTAACAATTCCACAGAGTGTAGAAATGATTGAGAAGTGTGCATTTAAGTATACAGGACTTACGAAAGTTGATCTACCATTAAATTTAAAAGAAGTATCAGAAGCTGTTTTTTATGGATGTTCAAAACTCTCTTCTATTAAGATACCTGATTCTGTAGCAGTCATAAAAAAAGAGGCATTTAATGATTGCAGTTCATTAAAGACCATCACATTCGGTAAAAACCTGAAAGAGATCAGAGGAAATGCATTTGCAGGTACGGCATGGACGGAACTGGTCATTCCGAAGAACATTAGAAAAATTTATAAGAATGCATTTGTGTCATGCGAAGCGGCAAAAAAGGTCATCATTGAAGGATCGACAAAGAATATCAGTGCAAATGCATTTTGGCTTTGCCCAAAGCTCACCATCACTTATAAGGCATCTCCGAAAAATTATCAGACATGCATTGATCTTTATGAGAGGGATTATATAAAGAATGGAAAATCAAAAATTAAGTTTGGATGGACAAAATTATTCGGGGTCAGCGGTTATCAGATCAAGCTGAGCACAGATAAGAAGTTTAAGAAGAACGTAAAGACAGTTACGGCAAAGAAAACTGCAAAAAGTAAAACAGTTACGGTGAAAAATAAGTATAAGACGGAATATGTAAAGATCAGGCCGTACAAAGTGGTAAACAAAAAGAAAGTATATGGCAGGTGGTCATCAGATAGTTTATAACAGCAGATCGTTACATGTAAAAAGCTGAAATAAGAAAGCAGCGGATATAGGCAGAAGCTGCGTATATCCGCTATTTTTTGCAAGCACAGTTGTGTTATACTAAAAAACAAGCGACAGGCCAAAAAGTTGAGAGTAAAATCGGTAAGGAGGAAATGCATGCTGTTAATGATGAAAGACCGGAAAGTTTTAGAGACTATGCCGGACGGCAGTCTTAAAATATATAACAAACAATTGGTGCCGTTTGCATTGCAAAAGGAAGATCTTACGTATGAGGATTTTATTTTTAATTGGCTGGCAGTACGGCCGTTATCCATGGGAAGAACCAATGCAAAGAATATTTTGAACAATGCGAACATACCCCAGACTCCATTGACGATCGCAAGGACCAGCCATGCTCTCAATCTCACGGACTGCTACTGGGTCAGGGAAGAAAACGAGGCTATTACATGGGAATCAAATAACTTTTATGACCATCCTATGGATGAGGAGTACGCAGATACCGCCCTTACCGGTACACCGCATGCAATAAATAAGGAAAGGATTCATACGCCTGAACTGACCGCACAGGGGGTCTCAGCCAAATGCTGGATACAGGAAGCAGACGGTATCTACTTATATAAAGTAGGGAAGAGAGAACTGCCCGCATCAAAAATTTTACAGCAGCTTGGGATTTCCCATATTTTATATGAGAAGGCAGAGCTATATCAGAATTATCTCTCCAAAGAGCGCCTAGAGGAGATAGAACAATCCGGAGAAATCATCGTTAAATCAAAGCTTATCACGTCCAAAAAAGTTAGTATCGTATCGTTTGAGGAGTTTGCTGTATGGTGTGCCAATCAGGAGAAGGACGAGTTTGAGGAGGCCAGAAGTCTGGATCCTGAGAGATATTATGAAATGCAGATTGCAGATTATATTTTAAACAACAGTGACCGCCATGTGGGCAACTGGGGATTTTATTTTGTCACGGATGAAAACAGGATCACAGGTTTGTATCCATTGATGGACCACGATCATGCCTTTGATGAGAATGAGAATCTCATGTCCCAGACATGGGAGGGGAAAACACTGTTGGAAGCGGCGGCATGTGCTCAGGCTGTTCTTAAACTGCCGCTTAAAAGCGTATTTAAAATGGAGCGGCCAGAGTGCTTAAGTAACCGGGAATGGAAGGCAGTGAAAACAAGGGTTCAGACCCTTTTAGAGAAAAGCAGCCGATAGAGGGAGGATGTGCGGTTCTATCTGTCTGCGCTCCCAGCTGAACACCTGGCTTCCGTAGATGATCAGGTATCCAAGTCCGGAGCGCGCCGCCAAAAACTCTCCGATGATGACGCCTACTAGGGAAAGGCCGATGTTGACATTCATAATACTCAGCAGCAGCGGGATACAGCTGGGGATCACCGCCAAGGTTAGGCAGTCTTTTTTAGAACCCCCAAGAGTCCTGATGAGTGTCAGGCGTTCTCTGTCCACATTCAGGAAGCCGCTGTATAAATTCAAAATACTGCCGAATACTGCAATAGATATGGCAGTGATAATGATGGTCTTCATGTTGTTCCCAAGCCAGACGATGAGGATTGGCGCAAGCGCTGATTTGGGAAGACTGTTCAGTACGACAAGATAAGGGTCGATAATTTTAGCAGCCGTAGGGAACCACCACAAAACCGTTGCGATCAGCACCGAGAATATGGTGATCAACACAAAACTCACAAGAGTTTCCGCCAGCGTGACCCCGATGTGAAGGAATATGGAATGATCCAGCGCCATGGAATAAAAGCAGCGGATGATCCTGGTCGGACTGCTGAAAATAAAACCGTTCAGTATATCTTTAGAAACGGCGGTCTCCCAGGCAAATAAAAGAAGTAAAAGCAGAAGGACCTGGGCAACGCGAATCCAATATTTCTTTCGTTGAATTTGATTTAAATATTCGGACTGTTCTTTAGAAATTGGATCAGTCATTGATTTCCCTCCATAATTGATTGAAATAATCTTTAAACTCCACTGCATTTCTTGCAGCTTGGGGCGTTTTATTCTCACAGGTGAGATGGATTGGCACAATGGCCTTTACGGTTCCCGGACGTTTCGACAGCACAATGACCCGATCAGCCATGCTGATAGCCTCGGACAGGTCGTGGGTCACGAGAAGAGCCGTCTTTTTTTCATCTTTTATGATACAGCCAATATCATCAGACACCTGTAGTCTTGTCTGGTAGTCAAGTGCAGAGAATGGCTCATCGAGAAGAAGAATATTCGGAGAAAGTGCAAGGGTACGGATCAGTGCCGCCCTCTGGCGCATACCTCCGGAAAGCTGGCTTGGATAAGAATTCTTAAAATCACGGAGTCCGTAAAGCTCCAGCAGCCGGTCAACTCTATCAAATGCCCCGGGGTCATTGATTTTTTGTATCTTAAGTCCAAGGGTTACATTTTCATAAATGGTGCGCCAGGGAAGAAGCTGGTCCTTCTGGAGCATATATCCGATATGGTCGGTGGATTCTTCGATTGGTACGCCGTTGATCCTGATCGTTCCGCCGGATAGGGGGAGTAATTTAGCGATCAAATGTAGCATGGTGGATTTCCCGCACCCGCTGGGACCGACGACTGCGACAAATTCACCGCTTAAGACATCAAAAGTGATAGAGGAAAGAGCTGTGGTCTCTTGCTTGAGAGTATGGTATGAATAGGATACCTGCTCTAAGGAAAGGGCAGTGGTCATTCTCATATCTCCTTTCTTGGAGGATTATAATATAGATTATGCTGGAGAGAAAAAAGGTGATATTATTCCTTGACATATGAGGAGCCAGAAGCCTATAATTAAGGTGTAGACAAGAGTGGATTGTCTCGTACAATTTCATATTCATGGGTAAAACTGTCGAAAGGCAGTGACACAAAGCCAAGGGTCTAAAGTCCATCAGAGGACTATGACAGCCGGTTGCCACATTATTCATTTAATGTGTATGGATATAGGTATCTAACTTATATTTGAATCGTAAGCGCAGCCGTTTGTGAAGGAAACTTCACAGACGGTTTTTCTATTTTTTTAGAAGCGTTCTGTATTTCAATAGCTGGATCATTGTATTCATCACATGGTTAACACATCCAGAGCGATGAATGGAACAATTACATATTCAGTAAAGCTGTCGAAAGACAGCGGCACAAAGCCAAGGGTCTAAGGTCTGGCAGCAGACTATGACAGCCGGTTGCCGCATGATGGGGATCATGTGCAGGAAGAGCAGAGTAGGGAACTGCTTTTTTCACCGGTGATTTACCGGGTTTGTGCCTTGGGATCAGAGGAGGCGCATCAGCTATGAAAAAAGCAGTCACGAAGATTTTTGCATTGGCATTAGCAGTTATTATAATAGCCGCAGGTGTTGGGATGGGGGTCCCGGCTCCGAAACGTGTCGAAGCATCAAACAAAGTTTCAGTTAAGGTCAGCACAACCAGAAAAGTCAAAACAAAAAAGTATAAGTTAAAGAAAAAGGTACGCAGGAAAAAGACAACCACAGTCAAGAAGATCAAAACAACAAAGAAACTGACGAAAAGTGTTTCAAAAAAAGTTGAAAAGATCATCCGTAAGAACACAGTAGTCAAGACCACTATGAAAGCGAAGCGTAAGACGGTCAAAACTACGGTGACGACGAAAACTACGACAAAGACGACAAATCTGGCCAGATCAGGAAGTGCTGATATTAACCAATTGAAGGGGATCATTGATACAAGGGTAATCAATTCTTTTAAGAAGACCGGAATGAAGATTGAAACTAATCCACGTTCCTCCGTCTTAAAGGGAGCAGACGGAGTGTTCAGCCCATCTAAGAAACGGATTTATTTAAAAGCCAATGTAGACCGCGTTCTTGTCCACGAAGTGGGACATTTCGTAGCCTATCGGCAGGGAAGAGCTGATTCAACAAAAGAGTTCCTGTCTATCTACAAAGCAGAGAAGAACAAGTTCAAAGGAGACAATAAAAAGTATGCTGTATCCTCTAACAAGGAGTTTTTTGCAGAGTGCTTCAAGGAATACTCCATGAACAAATCTTCCTTAAAGAAGAATTGCCCGCGCTCTTATAAGTACATACAGTCTGTGATCAGCAGAATGTGATGAAAGTAGGAGTTTAAAAGGATGTCTCAAAACTGTAAGTGTAAACTATGGTTTTGAGACATCCTTTTTTGTTCCATTAGGAAAGTTCTCCGAACCTCCCTATGGAAGAAAAAAGCCTTGCGGGCACTGTGCACACAAATGCGTGAGGAAACTATTTGACTTGAAAGGCCTGGGCAGTTATCATAAGGGACGGAAGAGGAGAACGTAAACATGCATTATGATAATATAATTTCAGGTACATTTTTAAGGCGGCCGAAACGGTTTCTGGCGATTGTCCTTATTGGGGGACAGGAAGAAGAGGTACATGTGAAAAATACCGGGCGCTGTAAAGAGCTGCTCAGACCGGGTGTCAGGGTTTATCTGCAGCAGCACGACGATCCCAAGAGAAAAACAAAGTACTCTTTGATCGGAGTTAGAAAAGAGAATCTGCTGATCAACATGGATTCCCAGGCTCCCAATAAAGCTGTAGGTGAATGGCTTAGACAGGGAGGAATCTATCCTTATATAGAAGAGATCAAGGCGGAGAAAAAGTATGGCAATTCCAGATTTGATTTTTTTATCAGAGGCGGCAATCTTATGGAGGAGACCAGGGATGCATTTGTTGAGGTCAAGGGGGTGACCCTGGAAGAAGACGGGACAGCATGGTTTCCGGATGCTCCCACCGAGCGGGGAGTCAAGCATATGGAGGAATTGATCAGCTGTATGGAAGAGGGCTATGAGGCTTATATTATTTTTGTGATACAGATGAAGGGCGTCCATTGTTTCAGGCCCAATGACCGCACTCACAGAGCCTTCGGTGACACTCTCAGGAAGGCTGCCGGCGCAGGAGTCCATGTGCTTGCGGTGGACTGCCTTATATCAGAAGATACCATGGAGATCGACGAGGAAGTTCCGGTAATCCTGAATTGACCTCAGACAGCATACAGCGGCATTAAAATAAGGAAGCAGTTTGTAATATAGCTGCTTCCTTATTTTTGTGTCACAGATAAAAGTTTATTCTGCTGCTGGTTCTGCCCTGGGGATGGTCTGGAATATTTTCCTGGACTTCCAAGAGATCAGACAGCAGATCAAGCATGCGCCATAGACCATAAGATAAGGCTGGTTCGCCAGTACATCGAATAAAAATCCGTAGACAGCCTGCCCCAGAGGCTGGGAACACATGGAGAGAGCCATGATACAGGAGATCACCTTTCCGATCAGATGTCCCGGTGTCTGTGCCTGAACAAAAGAAAGCATTTGTACAGTAAATATAGTGGAGCATGCCATCATAAAGAAGCTGCAGACAGTGATCACGATATAAGCTGTCATTGGAGCTAAGCCAAGGTTCAGTACAATCCCGATGGGAAGGAGTGCTGCTCCGCTGGACAAAAGAAGAAGATGTACATTCTGGATATTCAGCCGTTTTGCAAAGATGCCTGTGAGAATACCGCCTAAAAGGCCTCCCAGGGCCAGTGCACCCTGTGCATATCCGTAGAGCTGGCTGGACATATGGAGGATCTGTGTGAGGATCACGGGCAGCCCCACGATCAGGAGAGCACTTAAAAACAGGTTAAAAGCGCAGACGATCAGGATACCTTTTCCAATAACGGGCTGTTCCATGCGGATGAACCGGAAACTTTCGCTGAGATCTTGTTTTACGATAGAAAGTACACTGCTTCCTTTCTGAGGTTTTTTAAACGGTATGTGGATAAACAATTCCATTGTGGCAGAAAATAAGAAACAACCTATGCTCACATATAAAATCGGGCGGATGCCGTAGAAACCGTACAGAGCGCCGCCGGCTACCGGCCCGATCAGGTTGGCCAGAGCATTGACCTGATTGATCACTGCATTGCCGGAAAGCAGCCGGCCAGGACTTAAAAGAGCCGGAAGGCTGGCCTGGACTGCAGGTTGGTAGGCTCCCTGGATACCATAGAGGGCCATCAGGGTTATGATCAGCAGAAGTACCAGGGAAACGTGGCCCAGAGCAGCAGAGAACAGCAGGATCAGAGCGCTGGTGGCATAATCAAGGATGACCATGATATTTCTTTTATTCACCCGGTCAGCGACAATGCCGCCTGCCGGTGAAAGCAGGATCATGGGAATAAAGGAACAGGCAGTGACAATGCCAAACAGTGACGCGGATCCCGTCTCTTCCAGCAGATACAGGGGAAGAGCAAATCTCAGAATGGAATTTCCAAACAGGGAAATGATCTGTCCTATGACTACAAGGGAGAAATCCCTGGTAAAAAGTTTATCGTTCATAAAAACTCCTTTCATACATTCGGTTGGTATGTAAAGATGACAAAAAAATAAATAGTTTCCACCAGTCCCCGGGAGCGTACTTTTTATGTACACATCCCTGGGAGTGATGAAAGGGGTCAGGAATTCTGCTCCAGCTGTTCCCGGTAGGATTCCAGGACACCGATGATCTCATCATCCATCAGAGGCAGGCCCAGTCTGTCCAGCAGATCCCCCATAAACTGAATCTTCCGCATGAGGTCCTCAGCGGAGTTCTCTATGATAAATGGATTCAGCCAGAGGTTGCAGAGAATGATCAGGGCTTCGGAGAGTTCCTTTGGGTAATCCGTTTGAATGGAGCCGTCTCGGATGCCCTCTTTCATTAACGGAAGTATTAAATTGGGGACGGTATCGTTTAGGCTCTCAAACAGCTGTTGTGTCAGAAAACGGGGGTTCTTTAGAATGTTTGGAGCTACCTTTATCATCATTTGGTTCCCGGGATTCTTGGTAGAGACAATAAATAGACGCTTTAAACGGTCCAGTCCGGTTCCCTCACCATTTATAATATCTTGATAGCTTTTTTCATGTGCACTGTAGAGTCGTTCCATGACAGCCTCTATAATATCGCTTTTTGATTTAAAATGATGATAGATGGCTCCTTTTGTTAAATCACCCAGCTCATCAATGATATCCTGAATGGTCGTATGCTCATATCCCTTTTCTAAAAATAACTTAAGCGACGCATCCAGGATCCGTTGTTCTGTGATCTCGGGGTATTTATTTCTTGCCATGAAATCATCCTTTCTCAATTACATACTAATGGTATGTATTCAAAGTAACAGATTGGAACAGGAAAGTCAAGAAAAATAAAAATAGTACTTGCTTTTTCTATGCTAGGTGTTATACTAGATATAGAACAATTAAGATTGGAGGAGTGAAGATGAATATTAATAAGTTTACTCAGAAGTCAATAGAAGCAGTAAATCAGTGTGAGAAGATTGCTTATGACGGCCAAAATCAGGAGATTGACCAGGAACATTTATTATATAGTCTGCTGACCATAGAAGACAGTTTGATTTTAAACCTTTTGGAAAAGATGAATGTGAATAAGGATTCCTTCTTATCCCAGGTGCAGGAACTGCTTCAAAAGAAGCCGAAGGTTTCGGGAGGCCAGGTATATATGAGCCAGGCGCTGAACCAGGTGCTGCTTGCCGGTGAAGATGAGATGAAGGCTATGGGAGATGAGTATGTCTCCGTGGAGCATCTGTTTTTGGCTATGATCAAGAAGCCGAACAACGCAGTGAAAGAGCTGTTCCGAGGCTACGGCATCACCAGAGATCGTTTCCTCGAGGTTTTATCACAAGTCAGAGGAGATAAAAAGGTTACCACAGATAACCCGGAGGCAACTTATGAAACATTAGAGAAATACGGATATGACCTTGTAAAACGTGCCAGAGAGCAGAAGCTGGATCCAGTTATCGGAAGGGACAGTGAGATTAGAAATGTGGTCCGCATTCTTTCCAGGAAAAGCAAAAACAATCCGGTGCTCATCGGAGAACCGGGAGTTGGTAAGACTGCAGTTGTAGAGGGCCTTGCCCAGAGGATTGTCAGGGGAGATGTGCCGGAACAGCTGAAAGACAAGACGATTTTCTCATTGGATATGGGATCTCTTGTGGCAGGAGCCAAGTACAGAGGAGAATTTGAGGAGCGTCTGAAAGCGGTCCTTGAGGAAGTAAAAAAGAGCGAAGGACAGATCATCCTGTTTATAGATGAACTGCACACGATCGTAGGAGCCGGCAAGACAGAGGGGTCCATGGATGCGGGGAATATGCTCAAACCGATGCTCGCCAGAGGGGAGCTGCATTGTATCGGAGCGACTACTCTGGATGAATACCGCCAGTATATTGAAAAAGACGCGGCTCTGGAGCGAAGATTCCAGCCAGTCATGGTGGATGAACCCACGGTGGAGGATACCATTTCCATCCTGAGGGGGATCAAGGAACGCTACGAAGTGTTCCACGGCGTAAAGATCACAGACGGTTCCCTGGTGGCGGCAGCTACCCTTTCCAACCGTTATATAACGGATCGGTTTCTTCCTGATAAGGCCATTGACCTGGTGGATGAGGCTTGTGCCATGATCAAGACAGAGATGAACTCCCTGCCGGCAGAACTGGACGAAGTCCAGAGAAAAATCATGCAGTTGGAGATCGAGGAGGCTGCTTTAAAGAAAGAGGATGACAACCTGAGCAGGGAACGTCTCGCAGAGCTTCAGAGAGAACTGGCGGAGATGAGAGAAGACTTCAATGCTAAGAAAGCTACCTGGGAAAATGAAAAATCTTCCGTAGAGCGGGTTTCCAAGCTGAGAGAAGAGATCGAATCTGTCAATAACGAAATACAGATTGCCCAGAGAAACTATGACCTGAACAAAGCTGCGGAACTCCAGTACGGACGCCTTCCTGAGTTGAAAAAACAGCTGGAGGAGGAAGAAGAAAAAGTACGCAGAGAAGACCGCTCTATGGTAAGAGAAAGCGTCACAGACGAAGAGATTGCCAAGATCATCTCCCGCTGGACCGGTATTCCAGTGGCGAAGCTTACGGAGAGTGAGAGAAATAAGACCCTTCACCTGGATGAGATCCTGCATAAGAGAGTGGTGGGACAGGACAACGCAGTCCAGCTTGTGACAGATTCCATTATCCGCTCCAAGGCAGGGATTAAGGATCCGAGCAAGCCGATTGGTTCTTTCCTCTTCCTTGGGCCAACCGGTGTAGGAAAGACGGAGCTTGCAAAGGCATTGGCGGAAAGCCTGTTTGACAACGAACAGAATATTGTCCGCATAGATATGAGTGAATATATGGAGAAACACTCCGTAGCCCGTCTCATCGGGGCGCCTCCGGGATATGTGGGATATGAAGAAGGCGGACAGCTGACTGAGGCAGTCAGGAGAAAACCGTACTCTGTTGTACTGTTTGACGAAGTGGAGAAGGCCCACCCTGATGTATTTAATATCCTGCTGCAGGTGCTGGATGACGGGAGGATCACGGACTCCAAGGGAAGGACTGTGGACTTTAAGAATACGATCCTGATCATGACATCCAATATCGGCTCCACTTATCTGCTGGAAGGAATTGATCAGAACGGCAATATCACAAAAGAAGCAGAAGATATGGTCATGGCGGACTTAAAAAACCATTTCCGTCCGGAATTTTTAAACCGTCTGGATGAGATGATCCTGTTTAAGCCGTTGACAAAAGCAAATATCACCAATATCATTGATCTGTTAGTAGCTGGATTAAATAAGCGTCTCAGTGACAAAGAGTTGTCTGTGGAGCTTACGCCTGCCGCTAAAATCTATGTGGCCGACAACGGATATGATCCGATGTACGGTGCAAGACCTCTTAAGAGATATCTGCAGAAGAGCGTGGAGACACTGGCAGCAAGGCTGATCCTAAGCGATGGTGTCAACATGGAGGATACAATTTTAATCGATCAACAAAACGGAGAGCTGACGGCGAGAGTTAAATAGGTGTACTAAAATAGGGTATATGTCTAAATGAACGAGCCTTCAAATGTTAGATTTTTAGGTCTGATTTGGAGGTTCAAAAATTAAGACATATACCCTGTTTTTTTATTGAATGAAATTGTAAATCGATGTAAAAAATGTTATAATAATTAACAGGATTGAATCGTGTACAAGGTGGCGGCCTCCCTATTCATTAGAGAAGGGAGGTGGTGTAAATGACAGTATTTGAAGCAATCTCTTTAATGATTTCTTTCAGTATTTTCACAGTTACACTGCTTGCCTACATAGATAGGAATAACAAGCATAAATAAATAAGCCTACCTTGTTACTTGACCGGTACAGGTAGGCTTATGCCGTTTAATGGAGGTCAACCACCAATGTGGGCGGTTCACTCCTATATTCTATTTATAGTATATCATTTTGGATATTTTTTGTAAAGTTACTTTCGATACCTGTTGCCAGCACAAAACTATAAAAAACCGTAATGCTCCAATGCATTCCGGATTCCATGGGCATCGATATCGGTTGTCACATACTCTGCCACATTTTTTACACAGTCATAGGCATTCCCCAGGGCAATACCGTGTCCGGCAGCCTCAAACATGGGAAGGTCATTGGGCGCGTCTCCGAATGCATAACAATCATCCTTTGGTATATTAAAATATTCTGCAATATAGGTGATGGCAGTGCCCTTAGAGGTGCCTTCCGGGATGATTTCATAAAAACTGTCATCATTTCTGATGCACTTTAACGGAAAGTCCAGAGATTTAATCTGTTCAATAAAAGCGGCCATATTCTGCGGTGCGTCCGGGCTTGAAAAGCAGACCAGTTTGTCAAAGGATGCAACATGGTCCCAGCTGAATTCAATCACCATGCCGTCAGAGCTTTTGCACACTTCGATCATGGAAGCATAATAGGGATGGAACGAAGTATCATCGTCGGTGAAATAAGAACAGCGGCTTCCCTCCAGGCTGGCACGAATGCTGTATGTGCGGCATAGATCCATGATTGCCCTCTGGATCTGCTCTGGAAGCTCCCGGTGATACAAAATGTCTCCGCTGTAGCGCAGATCAGTGCCATTTCCGCAGAGATAACCGTCAAAATTCAGGGAAAAGAAGTCCGTCCCCACATATGCATACGGCCTCCCGGTGTTTAAGAATATCGTGTGCCCGTTTGCCTGAGCCCGCTTTAACGCTTCCCCTGCACTGGGCGGGATCTGACCAGTCTTATTGCTGTACAAAGTCTCATCCACATCAAAAAATAAATACTTATGTTCCAAAAAAATTCCTCCCTATCAGATGTACAATTATTACTGTGTCAAAAGAAATGCTTAGAACAACAGGATGTCCTAAGCATTTCGAGTCTCATTTTAAGTTTTATTCTTCCACAGTCACGGATTTCATGACCTGTTTTTCCAACGGTGCGTCAGAATAATCCGTTGCCACTTCCGCAAGCTTGTTAACCACATCCATTCCTTCAATGACCTGCCCGAAGCCAGCGTACTGCCCGTCCAGATGGGGAGATGTTTTATGCATGATAAAGAACTGGGAACCGGCAGAATCCGGGTCCATTGCCCTTGCCATAGATAAAACGCCAGGGGTATGCTTTAAGTCATTCTGCACCCCGTTTAAGCTGAATTCACCTTTGATGGTATGTCCCGGTCCGCCTGTGCCGTTTCCGTTCGGACATCCTCCCTGGATCATAAATCCGGAGATAATGCGGTGAAAGGTCAGTCCGTCATAAAATCCTTCCTTTACCAGCTTTACAAAATTCTCTACGGTGATTGGGGCAATATCCGGGTATAATTCTGCTTTAATGATATCGCCGTTTTCCATTGTAATTGTTACGATTGGGTTTGCCATAATTCCTATTCCTTTCTATGTTTTCCTATACCACTGATTATATAGCAAACCAAAAGAATGTCAATGAAGTTACAAATGTATTAAAAATATTAAAATAAATTAATAAAAAGGGTGGCTTTTCATAACAATATCAGTATAATGGGAGATAACATATGTCGGATTATGGAGGAATTTATGGGGTTAAGTTTTTACAAAAAGAAAAAGAAGAAAAAGAAGCTGTGGATTTTTCTGCTCATTTTGGTCATTGCTGTTTTGGGAGCAGCATGCTGGATGTTTAAGGTGAAAAAAGAAGAACGGGAACAGGCGGCGGCAAAAAAGAGGGAGGAACGGACGGTCAGGGTGACGATCCCAGAAGGATATACAGCAGAACTTGTCGCTCAAAAACTAGAGAAGCAGGATGTATGTAAGGCGGAAGACTTTTTGAAAGCTGCCAATGATCTGGACGGATATTCCTATGACTGGATCAAATCCATACCGGAAAAGGCAAAGACCAATTATAAGCTGCAGGGCTTTTTATTCCCGGATACCTATGAGGTATACAAACATACAGACGCAAAGAAGATTGTGGGTATGATGCTGAACAATTTTAATACGAAATGGGAGCAAATCTCCAAGGATGGAAAGAACAGTCTGACACCGTATGAGATTGTGACCCTAGCGTCCGTTGTGGAGAGGGAGGCCAAAGTGGATTCAGAATACGCAAAGATTTCCGGCGTAATCTACAACCGTCTGGATAAGAAGATGAAACTCCAGATTGATGCCACAGTACTCTATCCTCTCACAGGAGGCAAATATAATAAGAAGAGAACGCTGTATAAAGATCTGGAAGTAGACTCACCTTATAACACGTACAAATACCAGGGGCTGCCGGCCGGACCGATCTGCAATCCAGGGGCCAACGCACTCAGGGCAGCAGTTTCTCCGCAGAAGAATTCGTACCTATATTACCACACAGATAAAACAGGAGAGGGAACTCACATTTTCTCAGAAACATTCAGTCAGCACCAGAAATCATTAGAAAATCAGTCAAAATAGACAAAAGACACTGTTATTTTTTGGACAAGATTTTCATGGAGAAAAATGATTCATAAAGTACTAAAAAAAATACGAAGAAATTTGGGTAAAATCCTTTAAAAACCCGCCTGAATGATGTAGAATAAAGCTGTATGCAGGATTGTATACAGTTTTATTTTGTTCTAAACAACGGTCTCGTTGTTGTGATAACATCCTGTCTCCGCTGGAAGGAGCAGGGAAAAACTTAAGTGTAGATTGTTAATATTTGCACAAGATTTTTTAGGAGGAAGAAACATGGCAAGAAAAATGAAAACCATGGATGGTAACACAGCTGCAGCACACGTGTCTTACGCTTTTACTGAGACAGCTGCTATCTACCCAATTACACCATCCTCACCAATGGCAGAATCAACAGACCAGTGGGCAACACAGGGAAAGAAAAATATTTTCGGACATCCTGTAAAATTAGTTGAAATGCAGTCAGAGGGCGGAGCAGCAGGAACTGTTCACGGATCTCTTGCAGCAGGCGCATTGACAACTACATACACTGCATCTCAGGGATTATTACTGATGATTCCTAATATGTACAAGATCGCAGGTGAATTAATGCCTTGTGTATTTGATGTATCTGCACGTGCAATCGCATCTCATGCACTGAATATCTTTGGTGATCACTCTGACGTTTACGCTTGTCGCCAGACAGGTTTTGCAATGCTTTGCAGCTCCAGCGTTCAGGAAGTTATGGACTTAGGCGCTGTTGCTCATTTATCTACAATCAAGGGAAGCGTTCCAGTTCTCCATTTCTTCGATGGATTCAGAACATCTCATGAGATCCAGAAGATTGAAATGTGGGACAACGAAGATCTTGCAGATATGGTAGATTACGATGCTCTTGAAAAGTTCAGAGCAAATGCTTTGAATCCAGAACATCCGGTTCTCCGCGGATCTGCTCAGAATCCAGATATCTTCTTCCAGGCAAGAGAAGCATGCAACAAATACTACGATGCATTCCCGGCAATCGTCGAAGATTACATGAACCAGGTTAATGCAAAGATCGGTACAGATTATAAATTATTCAACTACTACGGAGCTGCTGATGCTGAATCTGTTATCATTGCAATGGGATCTGTATGTGAGACTATCGATGAGACCATCGATTACTTAACAGCAAAAGGCGAAAAAGTCGGTGTTGTTAAAGTAAGACTTTACAGACCATTCGTAGCTGAAAAATTACTCGAAGTTATCCCAGAGACTGTTAAAACAATCAACGTTTTAGACAGAACAAAAGAACCGGGATCTCTTGGAGAGCCATTATACTTAGACGTTGTTTCTGCATTAAGAGGAACAAAATTCGAGCAGGTAACAATCAACGGAGGACGTTACGGATTAGGATCCAAAGATACAACTCCTGCTGATATCATCTCTGTATTCAATAACAAAGATAAGAAAGAATTCACAGTTGCGATCAACGATGATGTGACAAACTTATCTCTTGAAAGAGGAGAAGCTGTTTCTTCTACACCAGAAAGCACAGTAAGCTGTAAGTTCTGGGGTCTTGGAGCAGATGGTACCGTTGGTGCTAACAAGAACTCCATCAAGATCATCGGTGACCACACTGACAAATATGCTCAGGCATACTTTGATTATGATTCCAAGAAATCCGGTGGTGTTACAATTTCCCACTTACGTTTCGGCGATGACCCGATCAAAGCAACTTACCTGATCAACAAAGCTGATTTTGTTGCATGTCACTGTGCTCCGTACATGACAAAATACAACATGGTTCAGGACTTAAAAGATGGCGGAACATTCTTGTTAAACTGTAGCTGGCCGGTAGAAGAAATCGGAGATCATCTTCCAGGACAGGTAAAAGCTTACATGGCAAAACACAACATCAAGTTCTATGTGATCGATGGTATCAAGATCGGTAAAGAGATTGGACTTGGCGGACGTATCAATACTGTACTTCAGTCTGCATTCTTCAAATTATCTGGAATTATTCCGGAAGCAGACGCGATCCAGTATATGAAAGACGCTGCTACTGCTTCTTACAGCAAGAAGGGTGATCACATCGTTAAGATGAATCATGACGCGATCGAAGCTGGTGCTAAGAGTGTTGTAGAAGTTCCGGTTCCTGCTGAATGGGCTGACTGCGGAGAAGAAAGCTTATTACATCCAGTATCCGGAGATAGAAAAGATCTTGTTGATTATGTTAACAACATTCAGAACGCTGTCAATGGACAGATTGGTAACAGCCTTAAGGTAAGCGACTTAGTTCCTTACGCTGACGGTCATATGCCTCAGGGATCTGCTGCATACGAAAAACGTGGAGTTGCTGTAGACGTTCCTACATGGAATCCGGACAACTGTATCCAGTGTAACTTCTGTGCATATGTATGTCCTCATGCAGTTATCCGTCCTGTTGCCATGACAGAAGCAGAACTTGCTGCAGCACCGGAAGCTACAAAATCTCTTCCGATGACGGGAATGCCAGATTACAAATTTGTAATGACAACTACTGTTCTTGACTGTACAGGATGTGGTTCTTGTGCAAATGTCTGCCCAGGTAAGAAAGGCGAGAAAGCTCTTACAATGGCACCACTCGACAGCATGAGAGATCAGCAGGAAGTTTACAACTATGGACAGTCTTTACCTATAAAAGAAGATATCTTTGACAAGTTTAAACCAGAATCTGTTAAGGGAAGCCAGTTCAAGAAACCTCTCCTTGAGTTCTCAGGAGCTTGTGCAGGATGTGGAGAGACTCCATATGCGAAACTGATCACTCAGTTATTCGGAGACAGAATGTACATTGCCAATGCGACAGGATGTTCTTCTATCTGGGGTGGTTCTTCACCTGCAACACCTTACACAGTAAACAGCGAAGGACAGGGACCGGCTTGGTCTAACTCACTGTTCGAAGACAATGCTGAGTTTGGTTTAGGTATGTTCACAGGACAGAATACTTTAAGAGAGCAGACAAAAGAAAAGGTTGCAGCATTAGCAGAATCTACAGATAATGCAGATGTAAAAGCAGCAGCGGCTGAATACTTAGATACTTACACAGACGGTAAGAAAAACGGAGCAGCTACTAAGAAATTAGTTGCAGCACTGGAAGCTTGCGGATGTGAAGAAGGAAAAGAAATCCTTAAGATGAAAGATTACTTATCTAAGAAATCTCAGTGGATCTTCGGTGGTGACGGATGGGCTTACGACATCGGCTTTGGCGGTGTTGACCATGTACTTGCAAGTGGTGAAGATGTTAATATCTTTGTATTCGATACAGAGGTTTACTCTAACACCGGCGGACAGGCATCCAAATCTACACCGGCAGGTGCGATCGCTCAGTTCGCAGCAGCAGGTAAGGCTGTGAAGAAAAAAGACCTTGCAGCAATCGCAATGAGCTACGGATATGTATATGTTGCTCAGATCTCTATGGGTGCTGATTACAATCAGACAGTCAAAGCGATCGCAGAGGCAGAAGCTTATCCAGGACCATCACTGATCATCGGTTATGCTCCATGTATCAACCACGGTATCAAGGGTGGAATGAGCATTGCTCAGTCTGAAGAAAAGAAAGCAGTTACATCAGGATACTGGAACTTATTCCGTTTCAACCCTGAATTAGCTGAAGAAGGAAAGAATCCATTCTCATTAGATTCTAAAGAGCCTACAACAGAGTACAATGACTTCATCATGGGTGAGGTTCGTTACAACGCTCTTGCTCGCCAGAATCCTGAGAGAGCTAAGGAGCTGTTTGAGCAGGCAGAAAAGAATGCCAAAGAAAAATATGCTCGTTTGAAAGAATTAGCAGATAAATAAAATATCTTTAGCAAAAATGAAGAAGTCGGGACACTGATTAGCAGTATCCCGGCTTCTTTTTTTGATTCTACAATTTTGTTGTTGATAAGTAAACTTCCATCTCATCCGTTCGCTTTTTGAGAGAGGGAAAAGATTTTGAAGTCTGTGTCAATAAACATATTTTGACCGCGTAAAGGAGTGCATCACATATGGCCATAGAACACAAATGTGATAAGGGTTCTTTTGTCTCATTGAACAAAGGGTGTTCTTCGGTGCTGGACAGAATATGATCAGAGACCCTTGCCAAAGGTGAATCACTGTCGGAGGTAATCGACATGATCGTCATTCCGATATCTTTTGCGATATCAGCAGCCTGAAGCACTTGTTTTGAAGTTCCGGAACCAGAAATTGCGATCACAACGTCTTCTTTACTGCCAAGGCTAACATTGTTCAAATAGTACTCGGAAATGGAACTACTAAAAGACTGAACACCAAACCGGGAAAGCCGAAAGCTTAAATCCAATGCAATCGGTGTCGTGTTTCCTGTAGCTATGATATGAACCGCAGGAGCTTTGAGCAATATAAGAGCACATTGTAACAGTACATCTTTGGACAAATTGGATGAGAGGTTTCTTAAGTTTTGAATATTGCGTTCAAACGTATAAGAAACAAAATCTGTATCTGCATCAATGCCAATATCATTGGATTTTGTGCCGATATCTCTGGATAAAATTAAACGAAGCTGATAGTATCCCTGATACCCTAGATGTTTGCAGGTTCTTACAACCGTTGCCTCACTGGTACCGCTGGCTTTGGCAAGTTGGGATACGTTCATCATGACAACTTCATCCGGGTGATCTTTTATATAGTCGGCAATTTGCTTTTCCTTTGAAAATAACTGTTGATAAAGGTTGTCGATGCTGTCTAAAACATTGATTTCGCTTGACATACAACCTCCTTTCATTGTTGGTGGGCTGCTATGCATATAAGCTAATTATAGTATAGACTGGATAGAAGACGCAAGACAATCTAGGATAAAATAGCAGCTGGTTGCACCTGCATCAAGAACACCGCGGCTTCGTTCTCCTAGACGGCTTGACCGTCCAACCTTAGCTATCATATCTTTGGTAGACTCCCATCCTTTTTTAGCGGCATCCCTCATGGCATCCAGACATTCAGAAAAATCTTTCCCTGCTTCTTTTGCTATTATGAAAGCTTCTTTTGCAGGGATCAGAGTATCAAGAAGAGTCTTGTCTCCAAGCTTTGCAAGGCTGATCTCCTGGATCCCTTCCACGGCTCCGGTGATCATCTTTCCGAATACCTCTACATCAATGTCCTCTTGATCTTCGCTTGCAGCAGAAAGCTCATCAAATAAAAGTCCGTATAACGGCCCCATAGAACCTCCGATATCCTCTAAAAGAGTTTCCCCAAGAGCACACAGGCCTTCACTCATGTTATAGGCTTGGCCTTTCAGTTTATCTTTACACATGGTAAACCCTTTGTTCATATTGATGCCGTGGTCGCCGTCACCGATCTTTCCGTCAATCTCGCTTAAGTAATCTCTCTGTTCCTGGATTGTCTTGATCAGATGATCGACGATAACGCCTGCATCTGCATTTTTAAAACTTGACATTATCTTTCTCCTTATTATCATTTTTATCCGCACTAACAGGAATAGCTACACGGTTTATTCTGGCTTCTCGTGTCATTCCCTGCAGCTGCTTTAAGCCGACAGAGTTGCAAGGCATGTCGATGCATTCTTCCAGTTCGTCATCCAGCTTCATGACAGTGAGTGTGACACCCATCATTTCAAGAGAAGTAAAATAATTTCCTACATATGCTTTGTGCACACTGATTCCTTTTTCAGTGAGAACTTCTTCTACACGGTCATATACAATGTACTGTTCCATGACAGGTGTGGCACCTAATCCGGAGAGGAGCACTACAACTTCGTCACCCTCTGCAAAAGGAAGGTCCGGAAGAATGATATCCAGCATTTCATCTGCGATCTCGTTTGCAGTTTTTAAAGGCTGTACATTAATGCCCGGCTCCCCGTGATGTCCGATTCCCACTTCCATGGTCCCGTCTTTGATCTCAAAGTTTGGATGTCCCACTGCCGGGATGGTGCACGGTGCAGTACCGATCCCTACGGATCTGGTGTTGTCGATGGCTTTCTGTGCTGCGGCAATGACACCGTCAAGGTCTGCTCCCATGGAAGCTTTTGCGCCTCCGATCTTCCACATGAGGACTTCCCCGGCGACACCGCGGCGTTTTTCCAGCTCATCCTTTGGAGCAGATGCACAGTCGTCGTTGGCAACCACTGTTTTTACATCGATTCCCAGTTTCTTTGCTTTTCTCATAGCCATTTTGACGTTCATATTGTCTCCGGCATAATTTCCGTAAAGACATGCAACACCCTTTCCTGAATCAGCCTCTTTCATGGCGTCCAAAAAAGCTTTGGCCGTAGGTGATGAGAAAATCTCTCCCACAGCTACCGCATCACACATATTCTTTCCGATGTAACCGATGAACGCTGGTTTATGTCCGGAACCTCCTCCGGTGACAATTCCCACTTTTCCTTCCACCGGTGCATCTTTATATTTCAGGACACGGGGATCTTCTGTAGGTGCCACAATATCCTTGTGTGTCTTTACAAATCCTTTCAGCATATCCTCAACAGCGTAATCAGGATTGTTTACAATTCGATTCATCTGTTCTCCCTCCTATATCTCAGCCGCGATGGCTTTCAGATTCTTAAGTCCTTCAATGGCAAGTTCTTCTCCTGTATCAGCAAACTTTCTCCAGATCGCACAGTTGCCGGACAGTTCTTCAAAGCTTGGGTCAAAGGATTCAATGACTAACGGTCCATCATAACCGATTTCCTTTAACGCCGTGAAGAATTCCTTAAACGGCACCAATCCGGTTCCCGGGATTCCCCTGTCGTTTTCATTGACATGCACATATCCGAGATATTCCTTTCCGCAGGTCTTTACAGCTCCGGCAAAGCTCTTCTCCTCGCGGATCATATGGAAGCAGTCAAGATGAACTTTGACATTTCCTGTTCCCACATCCTTGCAGAACTGAACAGCGTCCTCCGCAATGTTGAGGAAATGTGTCTCGAAACGGTTGACACACTCTACACAGATGGTCACATCGCCTGTTTCTTTAGCATATTCAGCCACTTCACGCATACATGCCACACCGTAGTCCCATTCTTCCTGTGTTCTTGGTTTCTTTGTGAGATAACCCCAGCCTGCATAGTTTACTCCGCCCAGGATCGGTGCTCCCAGTTCGTTGCAGATATCCACGCATTTTTTCATGGCCTTGACGCCCGCTGCCCTAATCTCTGGATCCGGGGAGATCGGGTTCGTCCCTGGTGTCAGTGTTGTCGTGCAGACACAGTCAATACCCACCCGTTCCAGTTCAGCCTTTACCTGTTTTACTGGAAATGTAAATGGATTGGAGATCGCAAAGTCAATGACTTCAAATCCCAGTTCTTTTGCCTTTGGGATGATCCATAAATCTTTTTCAGAAAAGGATTCAGTCCAAATGAAACTGTCAACTCCGAATTTATTTCTCATAAGAGCTCCTTTCAGTTAGATGCTGGCTGGTACTTCAGGATTGTTATTCGCATAGTTCTGAAGAATTACCAGGGATTCATAAGAACTGGTGTTTTTAACTATAACGCCGTTTTTTGCGGCTTTTTCAGAAACAAAAAATTCATCACCGGAAATATCGTCAAAATGGAGCAGCCCCGGAGCCTCGCATTCAAAACAGCCGAAAGTTCCGTGGCCCTGTGTGATCACAGCACCATATGCAGCCTGATCAGTGAGAGTATAAGTTTGTCCAGGAAGTATAGTGACTTCTTTCGCAGCGACAAAATCATTTGCATAGGCAACCCACTTTTCAATAGCTCTATTTGATTCTGTCTTGATTTTCGGCATACGGAAGTAGGTTTCTTTATAATCAGGGCGTGTGCTTTCCTCCCAGTCAATCTGAGCAAAAATAGCATCCAGGTCATTTTTTTCTTCTTCCGGAGCGCAGTCGGTCAGAAGATTATGTGGGTTTACTTCACCCATGGTTACATTTTCCATGATAGTATTTACATCACTGTTCCACTGGGGTTCAAAGGTTACCACAGAGGCCGGGGCATGGATAACACCGGCCGGAGTATACCATCCTGTCCCTAATTTAATACGGTAGGCTCTGGAAAGTTCTGTGATTCTTGTATCTTTCACGTCGTAATTTTTAAGACAGTCCATAACCTCTTCTTTGGTTGTGGACGGATCAAAACCAAAATAAGTCAGAGGGAATCTTCCCAGATAAGAAGAGTTATATTGCGGTGGGAAGTAGTAGGCTTCTGGCTTTCCATGCATTCCGATTTTATTTGCGCGCTCTTCTGTCAAATGCAAATGGTGGAATAGAGGCTTGTCATAGTCATACAATTTTGCAAAAACAGGCCAGGTTCCGTACTTTTCCATCAATGTTTCCCCGATCAGGGAAGAACCCAACTCATCTACAAACTTTGAGAGAAGTATTTTTTCTTTTGTTTTTTTATCTGCAAGCACGTAGCTCATGCCTTCTGTCTCCCCGGTCTCAGGACCATTGAGAGCCTTTGTTATGGAACCGAGCCAGCGTTCGCAGATTCCTCCGCGGCTCATGCCGAGTGCATAATAGTCATCGGGATGAAGACGAAGCCTGTGTCCCGGTTCGTTGAATCCTCTTGGCACCCAGGTTGGTGTAAGCTGTAAAATACCTTTTCCTGCTTCAAATACTTTCTTAATTGTTGACATTCTCATTACCTCCTTAAAAGATGAATAGTTTCTTTATGTCATAGGAAATTCCTGTGGAACCTCCTACAGCTTATCGTGCGCAGCACACAAATGTGTAAGGAAATTATTTAACTTCGTTAAATTACATTTGGCGCTCAAAGTGAGCAAGCCCGCTTTGTTCTTTATAAATAGGATTCCCATTGAGCCTTATTGGTGAATAAATTGACGGTAACAGAAAATTCCTTTGATTCTCCAGAAGCTAAAGAAAGGATATTCCCTGAGTTCTTTACCCGGTGACGGCCATCTAAGGAAGCAGTACAAGGTTCCAGTCCCAGAACATAATCACGTTCCCCCATCATTTTCCACTGGATACTTTGAGGAAACTGGCAGGTAGGAAACTGAATCTGTATGCCTTTTTCAATTTTGGTGTTATAGACCATCATGTTTGCAGTATCCGTATTGTAAGTATGGTAAAAACATTGTTCAGAAAAATTCGGTGTGGGAGGAAGTATTTGATTCCAGGAGCTTAACCCTTTTTTTGACGTCTCATCTCTCGGTGAGACATGGGCTGAATTTATGTAGATTTCTGCATGTTCATCTAACAGCGGATAACCAAGATTTATGTGGTAAAGATACATCAGAGGTTCTGTTTTTGAACCTTCATTCAGGATATTATCCTTCAATATAATCTGATTGGATATTTTTGAAATAGTAAAAACGCGTTTTAATGTGAATTTTGCTCCAAAGATCTCATGATCTTTTATCAGTGCGTGAACCTCTATTTGCTTATCATTTTCAGTGTGATAGATGTAATCGGAAGGTGTATTTCCAATATTTCCATGGAGACCATGCATTTTCCCCTCATCTTCATTGGGAGAGCCAATGTTGTTAAAGCCGCATGTTGTGAGAAAACCGCAGTTAAATGATTTTAGAAAGCCGAAACCATCCTGCCCCAAAGTATAGTAAGATGGGGCTACTTCTCCTGCCACGGAAGTATAGCTTAAATTTTTCCCATCCAGGCAAAGCCGGGAAATGTCGGCGCAGCGGTCAGCATTAATTACCAGTTCCATGCCTAATCCATTCCGTATGTGAAGCATATGCATATGATCACCTTTTCCGTGCATCAGCCGGTATTCTTCTACACCCATGATCTGTGAAGGGTGTCCAATATAGTTTTTCTGCTGCATAAAAACCTCCTTAATACATTTAAAGTAATATTAACCAGATAAAAGCTACAAAAGAAATAATATTTCTTATATAAGAAATAATATTTTATATAGGCCCTGGATTTAAATGAATATTAGCATATTTTTTGTAATTTGTATATAAAAAAATAAAAATATAAAATAATATTTTATAAAAAGATTGACAAATATCATAAGCAAAGTTAATATTATAATATCAAAATCAACAAAGGTAAGATGCATCTATAAAATTCCTTTGTGAAGAGTTGCTAGAACATCCATCAAATTCAAAAGGAGATTTCATTATGTTATTGAACATGAAAGATTTATTGGCAGTCGCAAATGAGAAGAATTTCGCTGTACCGGCATTTAATATTGGTACCGGACAGATTTTGAACGCAGTTGTTGAATGCTGTGAGGAAAAACAGGCGCCGGTTATTCTGGCGATTCATCCGAATGAATTGGAATTTCAGGGCGACAGCTTTATTGAAATGTGTAAGGACAAGGCTAACAAAACCCGTGTTCCTATGTGTATCCATTTAGATCATGGTGAGACGATGGAGCAAGTACAGAGAGCTATCCGTTGCGGATTTACTTCTGTTATGATTGATGCATCAAGCAAATCATTTGAAGATAATATTTCCATTACAAAAGAGGTGATTAAAGTCGCCCACCCGTTAGGCGTATCTGTAGAAGCTGAGCTTGGAACCATTGGGGATATCAAAGAGGATTCAGGAAACCGTGAGATCGGAGCAAAAGAGATCGTATTTACACAGCCGGAAGACGCAAAGAAATTTGTTGAGGAAACAGAATGCGATACGCTGGCCATTGCGATTGGTACGGCTCATGGTATTTATCCGAAAGATTTTGTACCGCACTTGGAGCAGGAATTGCTGACGGAGATCAAAAATATAGTTTCTATTCCATTGGTACTTCACGGAGGTTCAGCAAACCCGGATTTAGAAATTGCAGAAGCAGTAAAACGGGGAGTTAATAAGATTAATATATCTTCTGATATTAAAGATGCTTTTTATCAGCAGACAAGAAAAACTTTGGCGGATGATGCTGTTATCAGAGAGCCCTTCGATCTGTATGTTGACAGTATTGCTGCCATGAAGAAGGTTGTAAATCAAAAAATTGACTTGTTTGATGATGCGGATAAAATGAAATATTACAAATTATAATATTTTTTGAAAGGAAGAAGCCATGGATATTAAGAGTGTTTTAGACGACAGAGTGATCCGTTCCGATCTTTTCGCAGTCAATAAGGAAGATGCGCTTAAAAAAATGACAGAAATGTTGCAAAAGGCAGGATATGTTGATGATGCAGCCGGATTTATTGCAGATGTTATGCAAAGAGAAAGTCTGGGTTGTACGGGGATTGGGAATTATGTGGCCATCCCCCATGGAAAAAGTCCGTCCGTATCAAAAGTTGGGATCGCCATCGCAAAGCTTCAGAATGAGATTGAGTGGGAAACTCATGATGGAAGAGGAGTCAAGGTCATCTTTTTGTTCGCAGTTGGAACTGATAATGAGAATGCTATGCAGCATTTAAAATTGCTTGCACAAGTAGCAGGGAAACTGGGAAATGACGAAGTTGTTGGAAAACTCTTAAATGCAGGTTCTGTTGAAGAGATCAAAATGACATTGGAATAAGAAAGGAGCACCTATGAACATTGTTGGAGTAGCGGCATGTACGGCTGGAATCGCCCATACATATATTGCCAAAGAAAAGCTTGAGAATGCTGCCCGAAAGAGAGGACACAAGATTCATATGGAAACACAAGGGGTGATCGGAGTTGAGGATGCGTTAAGTTCCGGTGAGATTGAGACGGCTGATGTCGTCATTCTGGCGACGGATGTAAGTATTTCCGGGAAAGATCGGTTTGAGGGAAAAAAGGTGGTAGAAGTGCCTACAGAGACAGTGGTCATGTCTCCGAATAAATTAATAGAGAAGATAGAGGAGCTTGTATAAAATATCATAGAAGGAGATAAATAATATGAAAGAACTGCAAATAAAAAAACATATGCTCACAGCAATTTCATATCTGATCCCATTTGTATGTACCGCAGGTATGCTGATGGTGATCGGTAACATTGCAGGAGGAAGCTCTGTAGAAGACTTTACAAAACAGCTTGCTTTCCCTGACTTTTTGACAACCATCGGTGGAACTGCACTGGGATTTCTCCCGATCGTTATTTCCACAGGGATATCTTATAGTATAGCAGATAAAGCCGGCATTGCTCCCGGTATCATCCTTGGACTGCTCTGTAAAGATGCGGGATTTGGTTTTTTAGGGGGGCTAATCAGCGGTTATCTGGTCGGATATCTGACTGTTTATCTGTTAAAAGTTATGAAAGTACCAAAATGGGTTGCAGGATTGTTGCCTCAGTTAATTCTTCCCCTGATCGGATCCCTGGCGGTAGGGCTGGTCATGAAATATGTGATCGGAATTCCGATCAATGCGCTGACCAATGCGATTACAGATCTTTTGGTGAATATGCAGAACAATGCGGGTATGATCATCCCATTTGGAATATTGGTTGGAATATTGTCGGCGGTTGATTACGGCGGCCCGATCAACAAAGTTGTTTTTGTTTTTGCATGTGGTGTTATGGCAGAGGGAATCGGTGGGCCCATTGCGATTTTGATGCAGGCATCAATGATAGCGCCTTTTGGCCTGACGATTGGATATTTCTTATCTAAGATCATGAAGAAAGATATTTTTTCTAAGGAAGAAGTAGACAACTTGAAATCAGCATTTGTCATGGGATGCTGTATGATAACAGAGGGATCTTATCCCATCATTTTAAATGACTTGATTCGGATTACAATTTGTACCGGTGTAGGTGCCGGCGTGGGTGGTGCTGTATGTGCGGCTTTGAACGTTACATCCAAGGTTCCCACGGGAGGGCTCTTTGCACTTCCGGGATTTAACCATCCGCAATACTGGCTTTTGGCATTATTGATCGGTTCCTGTGTATTTGCGGTGCTGCTTCAGTTCCTTAAAAGAAAACCTGTCAAAGGAAATGTTGAAATTGAAGAAAAAGAAATTGATTTGTCATCATTAAAGATTAGTTAACCAAATAAAGTTTAACGTTAATTTTACAAGGATTTAACATTATTCTCCACGAAAATCATGTAAAATAAAATTGCTGTTAAGTTATGGTGAAATGATTGTGAGACAAAGGAGAATAAAAATATGAATACAACGATTGTATTAGGACTGCTGGGAGGACTTGCCCTGTTCCTGTACGGTATGCAGATGATGGGCTCCGGCCTGGAGGCAGCTGCGGGCAACCGGATGAAACGGATCTTAGAGAAACTGACGTCCAACCGGTTTCTAGGAGTCGCCGTAGGGGCAGGGATCACAGCCGTCATTCAGTCGTCTTCCGCTACGACTGTCATGGTCGTAGGATTTGTAAATTCAGGGCTTATGACGTTGAATCAGGCAGTCTGGATCATTATGGGGGCCAACATTGGGACAACCATTACCGGGCAGCTGATTGCTCTGGATGTAGGGGCCATGGCACCGATCTTCGCTTTTGCAGGAGTTGCGATGGTCTTGTTTCTGAAAAAGCCAAAGATCCAATACATAGGACAGATCATCGCGGGCCTGGGTGTGTTGTTCATCGGAATGGACATGATGAGCACAGCCATGATGCCGCTTAGGGATGCACCTGCATTTATTAACCTGATGACAAAATTCTCGAATCCGTTGATCGGTATCCTGGCAGGGGCAGGGTTTACAGCTCTGATCCAGTCTTCCTCCGCATCTGTGGGTATCCTGCAGGCCTTGGCAGCCAGCGGACTGATCGGATTTAACAGTGCGGTGTTTGTACTGTTCGGGCAGAATATTGGTACCTGCATCACGGCGATCCTTGCAGCCATCGGTACAGGGCGGAGCGCCAAAAGGACTACGGTGATTCATCTGCTGTTTAATATTATTGGTACTATTATTTTTACAACCATATGCCTGACACTTCCATTGAGTGATCTGGTTGCATCCTGGACACCGGGAAATGCGCCGAGACAGATCGCGAATATGCATACACTGTTTAATCTTGCCACAAGTTTTCTGCTCATCCCATTTGGAAACCAGCTGGCATCTCTTGCGGTGAAGATCCTGCCGGAGAAGGAAGAAGAAAAACAGAAACAGAAGCATTTGAAATATTTAAGGACTTGGGATGCGGGTCTGGATCCCAGGATCGGAGGCGCTGCCATTCATATGGAAGAAGTGGGCAAAGAGATCCAGAGAATGCTTGAGATGGCAAAAGAAAATGTGGACGAAAGCTTCCAGTCCTTCTTAATTGGAAACAGCCACAAGTTAAAGGAAGTGGAGGAGAGAGAGGCATATATTGACTACCTCAACAAAGAAATTTCCGGGATCATTTCCAAGATGATGGTGACTGAGACCAATGAGAAGACTTCTGAGATCATCAGTCTATACTTTAAAATGACAGGAAATATCGAACGGATCGGTGACCATGCCGTCAATATATGTGATTACACAAAGATCATTGAGGAGAAGGAGATCAAGTTTTCCCGCCAAGCCAGGGCGGAGTTAAAAGAGATGAAACAGATCTGCCACAATATGTTCCGGTATTTCCAGAGAGAGATCCAGGATACAAAGAAATGGCTTGAGGATCTTCACGAGATGGAGCGTTTTGTGGATGCAAAGACACAAGAGTTTTACGACAGCCATCTGAGAAGGATGAAGAGGGGAGAATGTAACGACGAGGCTTGCATCATCTACTCTGAGATGCTGGTAGACTTTGAACGGATCGGGGACCACCTGTGGAATATGGCCAAAGCCATGAGGGAAATTGCAGAAGAAGTTTAGTGTAAAGGGGAAGAGCTTTTCTTCCCCTTTTTTCTCTGAGGATATGTTATAATACTACTGTTAGAGTATTAGTGGATAAAAAGGAGAAGGTAGCATGGAATACATTTTATCGCCGTCGATTTTATCGGCAGACTTCAAGACACTTGGTGACGATATCAGAAAAGCAGATGCCGCTGGGGCCCAGTGGATCCATATCGATGTGATGGATGGAGACTTTGTGCCGAATATCTCATTTGGTATGCCGGTCATCAAAAGCATCCGCAGCGTAACGGACAAGGTATTCGATGTCCATCTGATGGTAGAAGAGCCGGGAAGATTTATTGACGAATTCGCTGCCTGCGGGGCAGACTATATCACAGTACATGCGGAAGCGTGCACCCATCTTGGCCGTGTGGTCCAGCAGATCAAAGAAAAAGGCTGCAAAGTGGGAGTTTCGCTGAATCCTGCCACTCCGCTGAGTGTGTTGGATTATGTGCTGGATGACCTTGATATGGTGCTCATCATGTCAGTGAATCCAGGGTTCGGAGGACAGTCTTATATAGAAGCAATGGATCAAAAGATCAGGGACTTACGGAATATGATCGAGAAAAAGGGACTTGATGTGGATATCCAGGTGGACGGAGGCGTGACAGCTGATAATATCGCCCATATCAAGGAATGTGGCGCCAATGTATTCGTAGCAGGATCTGCCGTTTTTAACGGAGATATAGAAGAAAATATAAAGAAACTTTTTAAAGCAATGGAGGTTTAGAGATGAGTGAGTGTACTCATGACTGCAGCAGCTGTAGCGAAAGCTGTTCTGACAGAACGCAGTCACAGACAGATTTTATGGAACCATTATACAAAGACAGCAGTGTAAAGAAAGTGATCGGAGTTGTGAGCGGCAAAGGCGGCGTGGGCAAATCTATGACCACAGCCCTGCTGGCCGTGGCCGCAAACAGAAAGGGGCTCCACGCAGCCATTTTGGACGGTGATGTGACGGGTCCGTCTATCCCACAGGCATTTGGCCTGCACGAAAGGCTGCTGGGCAATCAGGAAGGGATTATCCTTCCGGCTCTCACTAACTTTGGTATCGAGGTCGTATCAGTGAATCTCATGCTGGAGGAGGAGACCCAGCCAGTGATCTGGAGAGGCCCGGTTGTAGCCGATGTGGTCAAGCAGTTCTGGGGCAAGACGTTATGGCGCGATATTGACGTAATGTTTGTAGATATGCCTCCGGGGACAGGGGAAGTACCACTGACTGTCTTCCAATCCGTACCTTTGGACGGGATCGTCGTGGTAGCCACACCTCAGGATCTGGTTGGAATGATCGTGGAAAAAGCAGTCAACATGGCAAAAATGATGAACATCCGGATCCTTGGCATCGTAGAAAATATGAGCTACATTAAATGTCCGGACTGTGGAAAGGAAATTTCTATTTTCGGTGAGAGCCATATTGACGGCATCGCTGATAAATACCAGATTCCTGTACTAGGAAAGCTTCCAATCGATCCGAAGCTGACAAAAGCCTGCGATGAAGGACTGATTGAAGACGTAGAGGAATTGTATTTAGATGGAGTGATCGAGACTCTATAACAGACAGGGAGTGCCCGCTTCCTGGTAATTTGACCATAATGTCGAATTCTTTCTAATATTATCAGTTTTTTAATGAATTTAAATAGACTTGAATAAAAAAGAGATGAATCCTTTGGATTTGTCTCTTTTTTTGTAATAGATCCGTAATAATTATCTGGGGATATTTGGGTGAAAACTGTATTTTTTTAAGTACAACGGTTGACAAATCGTCAATTGTTAAGTAAACTAGCACTAAGTTGTTACAAAAATATTTCAAATATTTAAAAAGTAAGAATAAATCTTAAAAAACTATCATAGGTTATACAGTAACCAGAATGATTTACTTTAGAAAGAGGACATTATGAAGATATTAAAAATAGCAGCAAAGAAAAAACTTTTATTGCTGACCATGATGGTCGTAGTATTAACAGGTACATTTATCACAGGTTCATCATCAACAGAAGCCAAATCAAAGAAAGTACAGTACTTAGGAAAATATAAACTGACAGCATACTGCGGATGTAAACGATGCAGCGGAGGTTATGGAAACAGAACCGCTACCGGAAGAAAAGCAAAACAGGGCCGTACGATCGCTGTAGATAAGAGAAAGATCAAACTGGGAAGCAAGGTTAAGATCAAGGGTAAAACTTATGTAGCCGAAGATGTAGGGGGAGGAGTAAAAGGAAAACATATTGATGTTTACTTTAAATCCCATAAGAAGGTAAAACAGTTCGGACGTAAGAACAACGTAAAAGTTTACAAAATTAAAAAATAAATATAATACAAAGCAGAGAGCAGGGCACTTTATCAGTGATCTTCTCTCTGCTTTTGTATTTCCATAGGAAAGTTCTTCGAACCTCCCTATGGAAAAAAAGCCCTATGGCCATTATGCACACAAATGCGTGAGGAAACTATTTGACTATGTCAAATCGCATTTGGTGCTCAAAGTTGTCAAGCCCCTCAAAGAGTGAGGGGTTGGGGAGATGAGGTGGGCTTGTCCACTTTGCTCTATTGTTTTAGGATTCCTTATACAAGCTGCCTAAAAGTGTTCTGGATATAATCCTCCTTCCTTCATGGCTTTTAAAGCATCCATCACATGCTGTTTGTCTTCTTTGTAGGTCACCCCATACCATTGATCCTTGGAGACAAGGACATCCATGGTGGCTTTTCCGTTCTCCATCAGCTGGCTGGCCACGCTTGGTATAAAGTATTCGCATTTCAACGGGTTTTCTTTCAGGGAGGCGGAAAGGAACTCAGAAAAGCCTGTCTCTAATTCATCCATGATCATAGGGCGGAATCCAAAAAAGTTCATGGACACCAGAGTGTCAAAGGAAAGAGAAGTCCAGGTCTTCCCATCGTCCTCTGTATATTCTGCGTGATCTCCGCGCTTTTCAATATGAGTCTGTTCTGTAATGGAAACCAGCTGACGGTTTTCATCTACTTTACAGATTCCTCTGGATACATATCCGCTGTCCGTGACCGTATTTCCAAGGTGATAGCCGACCATTGCAAATTTTGCTTTGGCAGAGGATGATTCTCTCATAAGGAATTGGGCCATGGCTTGATAGCCGTGGATGCCGTAGTAGTCATCAGCGTTGATAACAGCAAACGGCTCTTGAATAAATGGTTTTGCACAGAGAACTGCATGGGCAGTACCCCATGGCTTTACCCGGCCTTCCGGGACAGAAAAGCCGGCGGGAAGATTGTCCACTTCCTGAAAGGCATAGCAGACCTCTATACCGTCGGGGATCCTGGATCCCACAGTCTCTTTAAAATCTTTTTCGATCTCTTTTTTTATTACAAAAACGACCTTACCGAAACCGGCCCGTTTTGCGTCATAGATAGAATAATCAATGATGGCATGTCCCTGTTCATCCATTGGATCCATCTGTTTCAGACCGCCATAACGGCTGCCCATACCGGCGGCGAGAATCACTAATGCTGGTTTTTTCACTTTTGTTACCTCCAAATCAAATTACTGAACAACATTATAACATAGAAAAACATGCGAAGCACGCTTATCTTCCCAACCACAAGATATAGACAAATGCCTGTAAACCGTATAAAATGGCGGACCGTAGACGTTTTCAGAGAAAAAACAGAAAAAGTACAATCGGTTGGGAAAAAAGAAAGGAAACGTTGATTTTATCAGGAAAACTGACTATAATAAAAAGAAGAAACGGCGAAGAAGCGGTGGATAAACATTAACAAGGGTTGTATTGAAATGTCACATTGGAAAAATAATCCTTTCAATCTGTTATATGATAAACATTAACAAGAGTTGTATTGAAATTTCGGATTTTCAACCTCAATATCAACCTTCGTAGTCGATAAACATTAACAAGAGTTGTATTGAAATATATATTGCTTCTTACTAATCTTCTTGAGACAACGGGATTAACATTGACAAGTGTTGAATCGAAATAAGTCTTTTAAGTTTGTTAGCTTTTGCATCTGGATTAATTCTTCACTTCCAAAGATCCATTGCCATTGGACCTTTCTTTTTATACACAAAATTCCTAACAACATAGCATCGTCAATTCTTTTCACAAGCTTTCCCCATTTACGATAGTTTTTCTCCATTGTCTCCAGTCGGCTCTGGAAAGGCCTCCTTCCGACAACGGAGAAAAACTATCGTAGGATGGCACCTTATATTTTTATAAATTTCATCTATTCTCTAACGAACTGCCAGTAAGCCTGAACGAATATGTAACGTTTAATGAAAACACACAAAATGTAAACTGATAGGAGCAAAAGGAGCCACTTTACGAAAGTTATTTACCACTATTGGAGGAGCGCATTTCAAAAGCGTGACGGAAATAGTGGTAAATAACTCATACTCAGTAGGGCATCCCGTGTTTTATACCCTCCGGGTGGACGCGCTTTGCGCGATAAGGTATACCCACAGGGCATCCCGTATGTTATGCCCTTTCAGGGCTTGGCGCGCTCCGCGCGATAAGGTATAATAGATTCGTATTATTAGGCGGATTGAACAGCAGCACAAAAGAGGGATTTGAATGTTAAATCAACGGCAAATTGAAATTTTATTAGAATTTTGTAATCATTCTGATGAGTACCTGACGGCGTCTCATTTTGCGAAGAAACTGGATGTGAGTCTTAGGACGGTTCAGGGTGATATGAAAGTGATTAAAAAGGAATTGATGGATGAGACATGTGCGGAATTGGTCTCTAAGGCTTCCAAGGGGAGCTGTATCCAAGTGAAAAACTATGATGAATTTTCTGCATTTGTGAACTCTCTGTACCAGCAGTATACAACGGTATCTCTCAATTATCCTACAAGCCGCATCAGCAAAATACTGCTTTTACTTCTGAACAGACACAGAGCCGTGTCGGTTATGGAGCTGGAAGATAAGTTTTATGTGTCAAGATCCACACTGCAGAATGATTTAAAAAAGGTAGAAGAAATACTGGAGAAGTTTCAGCTGGAGCTTTTGAAAAGCAGTAATAAGATCATGATCGACGGGTATGAGATCAACAAAAGGCGCTGTCTGGCAGAGCAGGATCTCTATCTGGCCCACATAAAAAATGAACAGGGTATGGTGTATATCGACGAGAGACAGCTGGCTAAGATTAAGAATATACTGACCGATATTTTCGTCAATTATAAATATCATATTATGGATACGGATTTTAACAATGCTATCTTGTTTCTGAATATCATGATCGGCCGGATGGGAGAGGGCTTTTACATACAGCCGGGGGAACTGGATATCACAGAACAGCTGGGAAACGAGTATGAGATCGCAAAAGCGGTCTTTGGAAAGATCAGCCGCAGGTTTTTCTTAAAGGTCACAGAGGAGGAAATCCGATACTTTTCTTTGTACCTGAAGGGCCAGGGCAATAACAGAGATTCCGATACTATCACCCAGGAGATGGACAATTTTATTTCCCAGGCATTTGAGGAGATCAAGAGGAACTTCGGAGTAGATTTTACAGACAACATTAACTTAAGGATTACTCTGGCGTTGCACTGTATGTCACTGAGTATCCGCATAAAGTACGATATGCAGGTGAAAAATGATATGCTGAACTATATCCGTGAGACGTTTCCTCTGGGATATGACATTGGGGCATACTTTGCCTTTCTGCTCCATCAGCAGTATGGAAAGAGAGTATCCGAGGATGAGGTGGCGCTTCTGGCTGTCCACTTCTACAGCAGCCTTTTGGAATTAAACAGCCGGCAGGGGAACAAAAGGATCCTGGTGATCTCCGCATTAAAAAACAGTATGACGCTTCTCATGAAGCAGACGCTATTAAAATGGTTTTCTGAGTATGTCTCTGTCATCGACTTTGTAAATCCCATGGATGTGACGGAGGATATGCTGGATGAATACGACATCTTTCTGACAACGGAAAAGGAAGAGTTTTTTGAAAAAGGCTTGGCGATGTATGTGGATACATTTCCCAACCAGCATGACTATATGAACATTAAATTAAACATTGATGGATTCAAGGACATAGAGGATGTGGCGGAGATCTTCCACCCAGAGCTATTTTCCAGTGTGAGATCATCCAACAAGGAAGAAGTGCTCAGCATGCTCTGCGAGAAATCCACCGCCTATTTTGAGGTAGAGAACCTTTACTCCCAGGTTCTCCAGAGGGAGGAGATCGGAAGTACATTTTTCAGCAAACAGATCGCGGTGCCCCATCCCATGTATGCAGTTTCATCGGATACCTTTGTGGCTGTGTGTGTATCCAAGGAGCCTGTCATTTGGGATGAGGAGAAGAACGAAGTCCACCTTGTAATGCTGATGCACATTGGAAAAAATAATCCGCAGGCCTTTCAGCTCTGGGATTATTTCTCCAAAATGTTCGCAGACAAATCTCTGGTGGAACGTCTGGTGGAGGATCCAACATATCCTAATTTTATCCGGTTAGTAAAAGAAGCGCTGGAGACAGGCATTAACAGCACAGATACAATTTAATATAGAAGAAATTGATGAAAGGCGGACGATCAAAATAGATTTCCGCCTTTTGTTTTGAAAGTAGAAAAGAAGGAGGTGCTTGTATTGAAGATCCGTCATGAGTTTACATGCCCGCTGGAATTGGTTCACGATATTGATGAAGGGCAAGTAGATCCCAATTTCATGAAAACGGGGTGCCATCCTGTTCCCTGCCTTTCCGGATAGAAGAAACGCCAAAAGGCACTGTGTCATTTGCCAAAAAACTGAATCGTGATAATTAAAATCAGGACAGAAATCCAAAAGAACGGATTTCTGTCCTGATTTTAATTACAATAAACAGTAAAGAGTCAGATATCAAAGAATTGGCTGCCGGAAAATAACCCAATTTAATGTATTTGTTTTGCATTTGTTTGGACTTTTTTGTCGAATAAAATAGATTTAGAATAGAATTAAGCTCAAGGAGGAGAAAAATGAACAGAAGAAGTAATAAGATCCTGAAGGATTTGATTCTTGGTATTCATGCAGATGTTTCTGAGTTGGAGGAGACATATAACATACAGGAGAGGACCATTCGGGCGGATATAAAAGAGCTGAATAAAGATCTGGAAACGCATCATCTGCCTGTTATTGCTTCGGATGCTGAGGGGAAATTATGGATCGAATCTGATGCGAAGATCGACATACGGGCATTTGAAAAAATGATTTCAGAATATGACTTCTATACCTATTACCTTTCAAAAAAAGAGCGTTCCACGATCCTTGCGATGATCCTTTTGAACGCAAATGGATATGTGACCGTAGACCAGCTGAAAGAAAAGATCGGAGTCAGCCGCAATACGCTGCTACAGGACTTTCAAGAATTAAAAGCCTGGTTTAAGGAAAACGGCATGACGCTGGTGTCACAGGTCAGACGCGGTTACATCATCGAAGCGCCCGAGATGGAGATCAGGAACGGGATTCTTAAATTGCTGGAAGTGAACGGAGACGATAATTACTATAAGAATGGCTATAATCTAAGCGTTTTCTGGAACCTGCTGCTCAAGGAAGCGGACAGTCTGGGAAATTACGAGATGATCAAAAATTGCATTCTGGAAGAGGAAGAAGCACTTCAGACATTTTTTGCGGACTATTCTTTCTTTGAAGCGGTGACGGAGTTAACGATCATCACCAACAGGATCACAAGAAGGCAGTTCCTGCCCGGCTATTATACAAACGAGTGGAATTATCTGAAGGAAGGTTCCAAATATACGTTCAGTAAAAACTTATTTGAGAAAATATCAGAAATGCACGACATAGATATTCGTGAGGTAGAGATTCTGTATTATACAGAATGCCTGAACGGAAAAAGCTACCTAAAGGACGATGCCCAAAAAACAAATGCGCTGGAATTAAAGGTGATGATAGCGGAGACCATCTATCAGATTTCCACCTGCTTTGGAATTGATTTTTACCTGGATTTTTCCCTGTATGATCTGCTTGTGGCCCATATGAAATCCGCGGTCCACCGTTTAAAAAACGGTGAGATCCTGGTGAATCCTTTAAAAGATACATTAAAGCAGGACTATCCGAAGATTTTTGAAAATGTCCGGCAGCATCTTGGTTCCCTGGAGGAGTATGTGGGGAAAAAGTTTTCTGAGGATGAAATGTCGTTTATGGTACTTTACTTTGCCTCAGTTCTGGAAAAGGAGCGGGCTGAGACCGAAAAAAGTAAGAAGGTAAAAGTGGCCCTTGTCTGTGCTACTGGAAGAGGAACGGCACAGTTTATGCTGGCGAAACTCCAGATGCTGGATGACATGATCGAGGTTGTGAGTATTTCTTCCTTCCATAATATGAAGGAGATCGAGACAAATGGAACCCAGATGATCATTTCCACGATCCCGCTGGACAATGTGAACCTGCCTTGCGTGGAAGTACGTTCACCGATGCTTAATAAGGATGACATTCTGGATATCCAGAGGATGGTCTTGGACATCCGCGAGGGAAGTGACCAGACAGTAAAAGAGAAGGTACCCGATACAGCCAGTCTGTCTGACGCCAATATCCAGGGAGCATTTTATGATCTGCTGTCTGAGGAAAGGATCCAGGTGGAGTATCTGGCCAAAGACTGGGAGGATGCAGTGCGGCAGTCGGGTAAGCTGCTTTTGGAAACAGGGGCAGTGAAATCGGAATATGTGGAAGAAATGGTCATGAACATTAAGAAAAATGGTCCTTATATTGTGGTCTGCCCTGAGACTGCACTGCCCCATGCAAGTGCCGAACAGGGTGTGGTCGAGGAGGCGGCATCGATCTTAAGACTAAAAGAACCTATAGATTTTCACAGCGGAACCAATGATCCGGTGAGATATGTGGTCGGAATGAGCATCCAAAGCGCAAAAAGTATCAACAGTGCCATCTATGATCTGATGATGATCTTCGGCAATGAAAACATACGGAAGAAATTAGATTCCATGCCGGATGCAAAAGCATTGCTGCAAACTTTAAAAAATCTAGAAACAAGAAATGATAAGGAGAAAGACAATGAAGATGATAACCAATAACACAGACAAACATTACCTTGCAGTTTCTTTGTCAGGTTCCAGTGATAAAGATGTGCTGGGGCAGATGGCAGATGCCATGTTCGGGGAGGGTTATGTGACAGACGAGTTCCATGACGCCATTATAAAACGGGAAGAGAACTTCCCTACTGGACTTCCCACCGGAGACATCAATGTGGCAATCCCTCATACAGATCCTGAATATGTGAAAAAGCCTGCCATCTGTCTGGGCGTGCTGGATGAACCTGTGGATTTTTGTGTCATGGGAATGGAGGGGGAGAAAACCAGCGTGTCCCTTCTGTTTATGCTGGCCATCAAGAAAAAAGAAGAACAGCTGGGACTGCTGCAAAAACTCATCGAGGCATGCCAGGATCAGAATGTATTGGCGGTACTTAAATCAGGCAGCGTGGAGAAGATTGAAGAAGTCTTAGGTGATCTGATCAATTGACAGCCCAAAATAGAACTTATTAATAATTTATATATAAAGGAGAATGTATCATGAAGAAAATTTTAATTGCATGTGGATCAGGAGTCGCAACATCAACTGTTGCAAACCAGAAAATTTCAGCTTATTTGGACGAACACGGTTTTGCGGGAAAATACAAAATCGAACAATGCCAGGTTTCAGAGGTCGTTGAGAAATCCGGAAACGTTGATTTTTGTGTTTCTACTACGTTAGTCAGCGGCGATGTGAAGTGTCCTGTATTGGCTGGACTACCACTGTTAACCGGAGTTGGAGTAGATAAGCTGTATGCTTCTATCTTGGAAGAGATGCAGAAGTAATAAGGAGAAGAGGATAAAAAAGGAGGATTATTATGCAAGCGATTATTGATGTATTTAGTTATATTAACCAACTTGGCGCCAGTGTCATGATGCCGATCATCTTGACGATCATCGGTGTAGTATTAGGGGCTAAATTTGGAAAGGCCCTGCGCGGAGGCCTGACCGTAGGAATCGGCTTTATTGGGTTGAATCTGGTTACTGGACTGATGGGAGAAAACCTGGCACCAGCAGTTCAACAGATGGCTCAGCGCTTCGGACTGGCACTTTCTACAGTAGATATCGGCTGGCCGGCGGCGTCAGCGATTGCCTTTGGTACTACCATCGGCCTGATCATCATCCCCATCGGATTGATCGTTAATATTGTCATGCTGCTCACAAATACAACACAGACGCTGGATGTGGACATTTGGAATTACTGGCACTTCGCATTTACAGGTTCCCTGATCTATGCGCTGACCGGAAATTTTGCTTACGGAGTGATCGCAGCGATCATCAACATGGTCATCGTTATGGTTATCGGTGACTATACGGCGCCAAAAGTTGAGGAGACCCTTGGAATGCCGGGAGTATCCATTCCCCATGGTTTTACAGCGGCATTTGTACCGATTGCAATTGTTGTTGATAAGATCATTGATTGCATCCCAGGAGTAAAAAACATCAATGTAGATATTGAAAAACTACAGAAACGTTTTGGGGTGTTCGGAGAACCGATGCTTGTGGGAACAGTCCTTGGTATCGTCATCGCAGCACTGGCGGGTAATAATCTCCAGAGTGTACTGCAGATCGGTGTCACCCTAGGTGCCGTCATGGTGCTGATCCCAAAGATGGCAGCTCTGTTAATGGAAGGTCTGATGCCAATCTCTGACGCAGCACAGGAATTTGTATCATCTAAGTTTGCAAACAGAGGAAAGATTTATATTGGACTTGACTCCGCTGTTGGAGTGGGACATCCAGTGTGTCTGACTGTTTCCCTGATCTTAGTTCCGCTGGCAGTATTTTTGGCAGTAGTACTTCCGGGTAATACAGTGCTTCCGATGACAGACTTATCTGTTCTGCCGTATATGTTTGTACTGATCGTGCCTTTGGTAGGAGGAAATGGATTCCGTGCTTTGATCACAGGTATTGTCTGCCTGGTAGGAGGACTTTATATTTCCACAGACCTTGCACCATCCATCACTGCCGTAGCAAAATCTATCAACTTTGCGATTCCAAAAGGGGCTGCGACCATCTCCTCAATCTGTGACGGAGCCAACCCGTTGTCATGGATCCTTGTAAAGGCCCATTCCATCGGAGCTGTGGGAGTTATCATTGCAGTTGTAATAGCCGTGGGGCTGGCACTGATGAACCGGAAACGTATCATCAAGGAAGCAAAAGAATTACATGCTGACGCATAAAGAAAGGTAAAAAATGATGAAACGCTATCTATATCAACCATCTCATTTTTTCATACAGATGACGCTGCCTGGAATTTTTACCGGAGCCATTGGAGCATTTTGTCTCTTCCAGTTCTTTGCCGGGGGACACCAGCTTCTGTATTTGTTGGTCCTTGGTCTGTGCGTTTATAATGTCTGGAACGTTTTTGTGTCTCTGAGCAACCCATCGGAGGTCCTGCTTGACAGAGACAAATCCATTGAGTTTTGCGCTTATGGCAGAAGCCATAAATATGAGATAAACCAGATCAGGAAATACAGCATGCGGCCTTTGGCGGGCAATACGAGAATGTATATGACCATCGACAACGGCGGCCTCCTGAAAGGAAGGTACTGGGTCAGGATATCTGAGTTTTCTGGTGAAAAGGAGCTGGAAGAGTTCTTTTATGACCTGGACGCAAAAGTCAACCCTGAATCTCTCGTATCCAAGGCAAGATCCCAGGGAAGAGAGCGTTTGAGAAAACTTGGGAAACAGTAGCATATAGACACAGGGCATAAAACACGGGATGCCCTTTTGGGTATAGATAAGCGTGAAGTCATTGAAACAGGAGGATATCAATTGTTAGTTACATTAAAAGATCTATTAGATCAGGCAAAAACAGAGAAAAAAGCGGTCGGCGCATTTAATGGCACGACACTGGAGGCGATACGGGGGATCATTCAGGCAGCAGAAGAGCTAAACTGCCCGGTTATCTTACAACACGCACAGAGTCACGACGATCTCATCGACCTAGATGAGATCGGGCCGATCCTGAAATACTACGCAAAGCGGGCCAAAGTGCCTGTGGCACTCCATCTGGACCATGGAAGCAGTTTTGAGCGATGTGTGCAGGCACTCCACCTCGGCTTTACTTCCGTAATGTACGATGCGTCTGCCAAAAGTTTTGAGGACAATGTAAAGGAAACAGCGGAGATCGTAAAAATCGCCCATGCGGTTGGCGCCAGCGTGGAGGCTGAGCTGGGACATATCTTCACCTCGGAGGTTGTACAGGGGGAAGGATCCGGTTCTGATAACAAAGACGACTATGAGAATCTAGATGATATTTACACAGATCCTGAGGTCGCCAGAGAATTTGTAGAGAAGACCGGAGTGGACTGTCTGGCTGTGGCGTTCGGAACAACCCACGGGGTATATCTGACAGAACCGAAGCTTGATCTGCCGCGGGTAAAAAGGATCAGGGATGCAGCCAAGGTGCCTCTTGTTATGCACGGAGGATCCGGGGTATCAGAGGAAGATTACAAGATTGCCATTGAAAACGGCATCTGCAAGGTGAACTATTATACTTACATGAACACGGCAGGCGGAAAGGCTTCCAAAGAATACTGGGAAGATGAAACAAAGCCGCTGTTTTACGATTCTATGTCCCTGGCGGCCACAGAGGCGGTCAAGGAAGATGTAAAAAAGGCGATCAAAGTATTTCAAAAGAAATGATATGGAGGGAAATCAGAAATGGCAGTATATAAAGAAACGATCAATGTACAATCTCATGGGAAGACCCCTACATATATCAATGTGACTGAGGATGTGAGAAGGATCATTGAAGAGAGCGGAATTCAAAATGGACTCTGCGCAGTGATCTCACCACACACGACCTGTTCCGTATTTTTTGAGGAATTTGTCCATGATTATAATGAAAACGGTGACGAGTTCCTACAGGAGGATCTGAACAATGCTCTTTCAGCGATCATTCCTGACCATGTCAGCGCGGACCAGTACAACTATCCTGGCGAAAAGCACTACGAGGAAGTGGAGACTTGGCCGGATGTGGACTTCTGGCTTCCGGGAGGGGACAGGACAGCGCTGTTTAACGGGGACGCACATCTGCGCTCAACAATCCTTGGTTCCAGCGAGACCTTTGAAGTGGACGAAGGAAAGCTGGGAGTAGGAGTTACGGGATATATTTATTTTGTAGATTTTGACCGCACACGTCCGCGGGAAAGAAAATGTAAAGTCGTGGTAATCGGTGAGTAAGGAGGAACAACATGAGTAAAACAAAATCACCGTTTTTGGTTGTCAATCCAAAATCATATTTATACGGAAAAGAAAGTCTTTCCTTAGCTAAGGAGGCAGATCAGGTGGCAAAAGATACCGGACTTCCGATTATTTTTACCTGCCCGTATGCAGATGTCCGTCTGATTCGCGAAAATACCGAAAATATTATTGTCTGTGTACAGTCTATGGACCCGCTGACACCGGGACGGGGAATGGGGCATGTGCTGCCGGAATCTTTAAAAGAGGCAGGGGCAGACGCAGTATTTTTAAACCATGCGGAAAATCCCAAGACCTTAAGTGATTTATACAAATGTATCCTGCGGGCTGCCGAGCTTAATATGACCTCGATTGTTTGTGCAGATTCTATCACGGAAGCTAGAGCTGTGGCATGCATGAATCCGGATATCGTACTGGCAGAGCCCACGGACCTGATCGGAACTGGGCATGTAGCCGATGATTCTTATACGATCGAGACCATCCAGGAGGTACGCAAAGTAAACCCAGATGTTCAGATCATGGTTGCATCCGGCGTCAGCACAGCAGACGACTGCTACAATGTGATCAGGTTAGGCGCGGACGGCACAGGGGGAACATCAGGAATTCTGAATGCACCTTCTCCGGCTGAACGCATCAGAGAGATGGCAGAGGCGATTGTGAGAGCAAAAGAGGATATAAGCTAAATTTAAAATAAGTGTATAGAACTGCCATATAAATTCTGTATGGCAGTTCTTTTAACATGAGTTATTTACCACTATTTCCGTCACGCTTTTGAAATGCGCTCCTCCAATAGTGGTAAATAACTTTCGTAAAGTGGCTCCTTTTACTCCTATCATTTTACGTTTTGTGTGTTTTCTTTAAACGTTACATATTCGTTCAGGCTTACTGACAGTTCGTTAGAGAATAGATGAAATTTATAAAAACAAAAGGTGCCATCCTACGATAGTTTTTCACCACTATTTCCGTCACGCTTTTGAAATGCGCTCCTCCAATAGTGGTGAATAACTTTCGAAAAGTGGCTCCTTTTTGACAGAAGCCCTTCTCCAGCAGACATTACGTCCATTTTCTACATGATTGGAGTGAGGCATTCTAAGAGCCGAACGGAAATCATGTAGAAAATGTCATACTTTATCGCGCAAAGCGCGCCTACCCAAAGGGGATGAGACGGACTCCTTCCGACAGGGTATTTATATTAAATGTATATATGTACTAACGAGTGATTCTAGTATTAATGTTGAGCGTGTTGCATCAAGAGTATTGTCTGGTGGACATAATGTTCCAACGGATAAGATTGTCAGCAGATAAAAGACTTAGTTTTGTAAGAAAAGAAATATTTAGAAACCTGAAAAATCCACCGGATAAATGTTTTAATTCGGTGGATTTAATATGCTTGTTATTAGTAATGTATATTATAGTTTTTTACTTTGTTGTATTTTTCGGAAAATACGGTTTTAAGGTAATAGATATTCCCTTAACAGCTGAAGAAACAACTCCATTGTCGGAGTGACCCATTTCTTTTTGTGATACACACAGACTGCGGTGATGGTTGGATTTGTAAGTCTGGTAGGAAGTTCTTTTAAGATCCCCTGTTGAAGTTCATCTTCTGCGGCATATCTGGGCAGATATGTCACGCCCAGATTGCTGGCGGCACTCCGTTTCACAGCCTCCACACTGCCGATCTCCATCTCTCCATTCAAGACGATATCAGATTCGTTCAGATAATCATGAAAGATTTTATGATAAACGCTTTGTTTGTCCACGGTCAGCAGACAGATATCCTTTCTCTGTCCCTGCTGGATAAAATCCAGATCTTCTTTTCTTAAATCCGGGCTGGCGATCAGAGCCAGGGGGTAGGCGGCCAAGGGTTTCACAGCTGTCTGGGCACCGTATCCTCCGATGTCATAATGGATGCCCAGATCAACACTTCCATTCTTAACCTGTTCCTGAATCACATAACAATTCGGGATATCAAGGGAAAGCCTGACATCCGGAGCCTGTTCCCTGAATTCTCTTAAGACTGGCTGAAGCTTATATGTCAGCAGCGTTTCAGGCACGGCGACACGGAGCGTTCCGGATAGCTGGTCTTTGCTTTTTCCGTAATTATCTAACTCCTGGGCCGCATCCAGTACAGCATCAATGTATGGGACCAGATCCTGGCCTGCCTGTGTCAGCTGCATTTTACGCCCGATCTTATCAAACAGCTTTACGGATAATTCCTGCTCTAATGACTGAATCTGCAGAGTAACTGTGGATTGAGCGTAATTCAGACGTTCTGCTGCTTTTTGAAAGCTGCCCGTTTCCAGGATCGTCTTAAAGGTTTTCATATATTTTATATCCATCTTGTATCCTCCCTTTGTCCGCAGATATAGTTTAAAATAAATGAACTTATAATTCAGGAAGTTCAATTATACTGAATTTATCTTTTCGGTTATTATATAGATATACAAAGAAGCTGTCAAGGATAGGAAAAGGAGGAGAGCCTGTGATAGAAATTAAGATATATACCGAAGAAGACAGGGAAGAAGTGATCGATCTGGTGCTGAGCTGCCAAAATGACGGAACCCGGCCATTTGTATCGGTTGAGGACCAGCCGGAATTACTTCATATTAAAGACAAGTATATCAATACCGTAGGGAACTTCTGGGTGGCAAAAGAAAACAGCCGGGTCGTGGGTTGTATTGGACTAATGAACTGCGGCAATGGGATCGCTGTTATGAAAAAGTTTTTTACCGATGAAGCATACAGAAGCGCCCCTCATCATCTTGGACGGAGACTATACAGCAGACTTCTTGATTTCGCCAGAGAACATCACATAAAAATGCTGCTGCTGGATACACCAAAAAATACCCACAGAGCACACAAGTTTTATGAGGCAGCTGGGTTCCGCTTAATGGAAGAACAGGAGCTGCCGGTGACCTTTGATCATCCATACACAGAAAGTGATTTTTTTTATCTAAGGATAGGTGAATCAATATAAATGATGGATAAAAAACCTTCAAAGAGAAATACTGATTTTGTAATAAGATCTTTTTAAAAGCAAAAGAACTGGAGGTAACCAATCCAATGGCAAAGGCTGGAATGAGACGGCCAGATCCCAAAGAACCACATGGTACACAGAGCAATCATAAGACACACATTCCTAAAAATGACGTACCTCCTGTACCAGAGATTCAGGGCAAGGCAAAGACAGGAAACAAAAAAGCAAACCCAATGTAACTATAGTGGCAAGAAAAAACATCTATTCAGCCGAATAGATGTTTTTTCTTGATATGAACACAAATAACTGACAACAGAGTGAAATTTTCACCAGTTCTACAGCGTGCTGTCTTAGGAGTGCAAAGCCTCCGAACTGGTAAAAATAGACGTAATGTCTGCTGGAGAATCTTGATGCAAGACAAAAGGTACCGCCTACGATAGTTTTTCTGCATTGTCGGAAGGAGGCCTTTCCAGAGTCGACTGGAGACAATGCAGAAAAACTTATGTCATGCATTAATAATGGATACCAGCTCCGCTGCCTTTTTGCTCACTTTTTCTATGGACTCAAGACTCAGCCCGATTACATTCACCTCATTATGGTTCTGTTCATAAGCCTCACCAAAGGTAGAAATAAAAGCCTTTCTCAGATCTGATCCATAATTTACTTTTAACAGATGAAACTCTCTCGCTTTCTGGATAGTCTCAAATGGGATTCCGGAACCTCCGTGCATGACAAGGGGCACAGGGGAAACCTTTGAGATTTCATCTAACAGTGGAAGATCTACTTTTGGAGTTAGATCCAGTCCATGTACATTTCCAACGGAAACTGCCAACAGGTCACATCCGGTTCTTTCCACAAAGTCTGCTACCATTCCAGGATCGGTTTTGCAGTCCGCTTCATTTACGATATCCTCTTCCTTTCCTTTCAGCGCGCCAAGCTCTGCCTCTACAGGAACACCATAGAAATGACAGTACTGCACGGCACGTTTTACCTCCTTGATATTTTCCTCGAAAGGCAGATGAGAAGCATCGATCATAATAGATGTAAAACCTGCATCCACACATGCCTTTACATGTTCATAAGACTTGCCGTGGTCTAAATGCAGACCGATGGGCACATCGCTGTCTTTCAGTGCATCACTCGTCAGATAAGTGATGGTATCGGGGCTTGACAGCCTCAGGTTATTGGAAGAAATCTGAATATATCCAGGAAGTCCTGCCTGATTTAATCCTTTGGCAATGGCATAAGTCATCTCCAGGTTGGTCGTGTTGAATGCAGGCAGAATATAGTGGTTATCTTGTGCAAAATTCATCAGGTCAAATCCATTTACAATTTTCATTTTCATATAGCGGCGGTGATAAAAAGGCCGCTTCCTCCTATCTAATCTGGAATTCGTCGTTTTTACCGTTCACCTGTACGTACTAAGCTTGATTTGATTATAACAATGAAAAAGCCCAGAATGATTTTGTTTATTGCACAAACCATCCCGCAAAGCCAGTGCAAAAATAAAGTGAAAACTGCGTAATAAATTGCGCAATCAATCATGCAAAATGTTGGCAGATCCTGCGGTAATGTTCATGCAAATGTCTGTGAAAATCACAGGATATACCGTGGTATACTTCAATTACATCAAAGGCCAGATGAAAAGGAGGTAAGAAGATGAAGGTCATTGCAGTATCCCACGGAAGCTACTCAAAAGGGCTCGTGGAAAGTACCCAGATGCTTGTCGGTGAACAAGAAAACCTGGTAGCTTATGGATTGTTTCCGGAGCAGACGGTAGCCACCTTAACGGAAAAACTGGAGGCAGAGATCGAAAAGACGGAAGAGGGGGAAGAGATCCTTTTTGTTTCTGATCTGTTCCACGGAAGCCCGTTTAATGCAATTGTTTCTTTAATGGAACATCATGATGTGTATCACGTGACAGGGATTAACCTGCCTTTAATGGTAGAAGTGATGATGGGGCGGTATGCAGGAAAAAATGCAGAGGAGATCTGTGCTGGGCTTATTGAAGCGGCACCAGGGACAGTTAAAGATGTTAGGAAATTATTTGAGGAGGTAGAGGAAGAATGAAAAATGTCGTATTAGCCAGAGTGGATGACCGGCTGATCCACGGGGAAGTTGTCTCTGTGTGGACACCCAGCTTAAATGTCAACAGGATCATCGTCGTAGACGATGAAGTTGCCGCAGATAAGTTCAACAAACGGGTCATCAAAGCACTCGCTCCAAACGGCGTCAAGGTAAATGTATATGGTACAGAAAAAGGAGCGGAGGTTCTGAAAAAAGATCCGAAGGAATCAGGAGAAAGAGTCATGATTCTTACCAAGACGCCGATCACATATGACCGGATGACAGATCTTGGATTGGAACTTAAGGATGTGAACCTAGGAGGCATGGGCCTTCGCGGGGAGAGAACGCCATTTATTAAAAATGTGGCCTGTGATCCTGATGAGATCATTTCCATCAAAAATCTTATGGCAAAAAATGTCCACGTCTACTATCAGCTGGTCCCGGAACAGCAGGTGATTGAAGTAACAGGATACTTGGATAAATAGAAGGAGGAAATATATATGGAAAAGATGACCATTATACAGGCAGTTCTGTGCGGTGTTGTATACTGGCTGGCAGTCGGCAACTTACCGTTTGTAGGCCTTTGGTCCTTACAGAGACCGCTGGTATGCGGTATGATCACTGGTTTGATCCTGGGACATCCGGTACAGGGTGCCGTGATCGGGGCAACCATCAACTTGGTGTATCTGGGCTTTATGTCTGCAGGAGGAAGTATGCCGGCGGATATGGGTCTGGCAGGAGTATTGGGAACAGCTTATGCCATCGTGGGCGGACTGGATACGGACACGGCGCTGGCGCTGGCAGTGCCTATCGGTATTCTTGGAACTATCGTCTGGGCAGGGCGTATGACCTTTGACTGCTTCTTTGTACATATCGCAGATAAATACATCGAGAAAGAGCAGTATAACAAAATATGGCGGGCCAATGTTCTGTTTCCGCAGATCATGTGTTTTATAATGACGGCAATCCCGTGTGCCCTGGCAGCTTATTTCGGATCTAACTATATTCAGGGTATTTTAAACATGCTCAGCGGAAAAGTGTTGACTGTCTTCCAGATCATCGGCGGACTGATGCCTGCACTGGGAATCGCTATCACCCTGCAGTATATTTTCAAGGGGGAATCCAAGGTATTCTTATTTGTAGGATTTTTGCTGGCTGTATATTCCAAGCTTCCGCTGCTGACCTTAGGTATCATTGCGCTGCTTGTAGCAGTTGTCTATGTTCAGGTCACCTCCGCAATGGAGCCGGCAAGAGCAGCAGTAGTAGATGATGAAGACGATGAGGAGGACGACTAAGATGGAAAATAAAAAGAAAAGTTTGATCCCAAAGGCCGCCTTGATCAAAGCCTGGTTTATTTGGGAGACATTCCCGCAGACATGCTATAACTATGAAAGAATGATGGGCCAGGTTGTTGCCCATATGTTCTCAGCCATTATCAATTTCTTATATAAAGATAACCCTTCCAAACGAAAAGAAGTCATGAAGCGGGAGATTGAATTTTTTAATGTCCATATCGAATTCGGGGCATGTATCCTTGGTATGGCAGTTGCCCTGGAAGAACAAAAGGCTATGGGCGAACAGATACCCGATGAGTTTATCACAAACTTAAAGACCTCCCTGATGGGGCCTCTGGCAGGTATGGGTGATACCATCTGGCAGGGCGTGGTGATCCCGATCCTTTTGGCAGTATGTATTGACTTAACCCGCTCTGGAAGCGGAAATATATGGGGAGCTGTGATCTATGCGGTTGTCATCATTGCCGCAGCATATGGCTTAAGCTACTGGAACTTTATGTTTGGTTATAAAGCCGGAAGTGAAGCAATCATGGATTTCCTGGAAAAAGGAATACTCAATAAGCTGATCAAAGGCGCGTCCATCATGGGCTGCATGGTAATGGGCGGACTGGTTGTAAATTATGTAAAAGCAAGCTGCGGGCTTAAGGTGGTAAGCTCCACATCCACATATGATATTCAGACCAGTTTTTTAGACGCCATCTGTCCAAGTATCCTTCCGCTGGCAGTAACTATGCTCGTTTATTATCTGATGAATAAGAGGAGATGGTCCTCTTTAAAGATCATCGGTCTGATCGTTGTAATCGGTGTTGTAGGCGGTGTCACAGGAATCCTGGCATATTAAAGGCAGACAGGAATAGAAAGTGTGAGGTAGATGAAAGCAATTATATTAAATCAGCCGAAAGATTTCTCTATTAAGGAGATCGAATTACCAGAATTAAAAGAAGATGAGGTGCTGATCAGGATCAAAGATTCTGGTATCTGCACGAACGATGTGAGGGACTTTAACGGAGACTGTAATTACAGCTATCCAAGGATCGGCGGACATGAGTACTGCGGAGTGATCGAAGAAATGGGCAGCGGAGTAAGCGGCAGGCGATTTTCTAAAGGGCAGAAGGTGGTCCAGTACATCATTGACGACTGCAAGGAATGTTTCTTCTGTAAACATGGGGAAGAAAATATCTGTGAGGAACACCCAAAAAGCAAAATCTTTACGAACCCGGACGGGTTGTCAGGTTACGGCGGATTTGCAGAATTTGTCGTAGCTAAGGCGGAAGACCTGTTTGTATACCCAGACAGCACAGACTTTGAAAAAATGGCATTCACCGAACCTTTGGCATGTGTAGTCAACAGCATTAACCGGACAGAGATTCAGTTTGGGGATGATGTGGCTGTCATCGGTGGTGGTACCATGGGGATGCTCCATGTGATGATGGCAAAATTAAAAGGAGCTAGAGTTATTCTGAGTGAACCTCTGAAGGAACGAAGAGAACGGGCTTTAACGCTTGGCTGTGACGATGTAGTGGATCCGGTAAATGAAGATGCCGTGGAGAAGGTAAAAGAGCTTACCGGAGGAAGAGGGGCCCAGGTTGTATTCAATACCACAGCAATCCCAGCCATTGCGGCTCAGGCTGTGGAGATGACGGCTCCCGGCGGAATGAGTGTCATGTTCAGCTCCATGCATCCCAATGATCCGGTGCCGGTGGATATGGGAGCCGTACATTCTTACCAGAAGACTGTGACGGGAGCTGTCAGTCCCACGATCACATCCTTTCATCAGGCAGTACAGCTGATTGGAAAAGGGCTGATTGATCCTACCGTGCTCACGGAACAGATTTATGATTACCGGGATTTTGATAAAGCCATCGCGGCTGCTATGAAGCCGGACACATATAAAGTGATTCTGAGATTTGGAGAATAGCAAATGGAACAGTATATTGGAATTGATATAGGAACTTCTTCTGCAAAACTGACGCTGATTGATGAAGCAGGGAAGATCAGAAAAGAAAGCAGCAGGGAATATGGGATCGATGAGCCTAAACCCGGATGGAAAGAGATCAATCCGGAAATCTGGATGAACGCGGCAGAGGATGCTATGAAAGAACTTCTTCTGAGAGAAGATCCGGAAAGTATCAAAGCCATTGGAGTGACAGGCCAGATGCACACGGCAGTATTTGTCGGAGGGGACGGAAGATCCATCCGTCCGGCACTGATGTGGAATGATACGAGGACAATCGATCTGGTAAAGGAACTAAAAGAAAAGATTCGTAAGGTCCCGGAAGTTTCCTATATCTCCAATATCATTTCCACTGGGAGCCCGGCAGTGAACCTGCTGTGGTTAAAGCAAAATGAACCGGAACACTTTCAGCAGATAAAGACGTTTCTGATTGGCCCGGACTATATTGTTTACCGTCTGACCGGACAATGTCAGACGGATTACTGCGAGGCATCTACATCTTCTCTTTTTGATCTGAAGGCAGGAAAATGGTCCCCAGAGATCAGGGAGATCCTGGGATTTCCAGAAGCAATCTATCCAAAAGTGAAGGGAAGCAAAGAGACAGCTGGATATGTGACGGATTCGTGGAGAAAGAAGTTTGGGTTCCGGCAGCAGGTGAGAGTGATCGTCGGAACCGGAGACAATCCGGCAGCGGCCATATCTACGGGATGCTTTTCTTACCTGTATCCGGTTCTGTCACTGGGCACATCCGGTGTCCTTATGTTCCCGAAAGAACAGATGGATTTTGAGGCAAAAGGAAAGAATATCATGTTTTCTGTGGACGGAAAGAAGATTCTGACGCTTGTCCAGGGAGTGATACAGTCATCAGGAAGTAGCTATGGATGGTGGGTGAGACAGATCCTGGGAACAAAAGATTTTTCAGCGGAGACCAGCGGGATGGATCTTGAAAAACTCGGTGAGAATGATCTGATCTTTTATCCTCACCTTGTGGGTGACAAGACCATTTATGCGGACCCTGCTTTAAGGGGAGCTATGGTCGGTATTGGGACGGAGACTACCAGGCAGGAGATGACTGCAGCGGTCATGGAAGGAATTTGTCTCGGCGTGAGACAGCTTGCTGAGGTCATGAATATTGACAGGACTGCCCTTGGGAATCTTAAGGTCACCGGAGGAGGGTCTAAAAACAGCGTTTGGATGCAAATCCTTGCGGATGTCCTGAACACGAAAGTGGAGCAGCTCAAGAATAGTGCGGGAGCGGGATACGGTGTGGCTCTCATGGCAGCTGCCAGTGACAGGACTGATGAAGACCTGGAACAGCTGATCGGCAACACAGTGGAGACGAAGAAAAGTTTTTATCCGAGAGAATACAATGCAGGTCTCTATGAGAAAAAGTATCAGAAATATACGAAACTCTATAAGGCATTGACCGAAGTATTCAGCGATTAGAAAGGGTGGTTTGAAAATGAAGACATGTGATATCTGCCATGCATCCCTGGGGATGTTCAAAAAGTTCCGTTATTCGGACGGATTTATCTGTAAAGTCTGTTATGAGAAAGCGAGCAATCATTTTACAGAAACGATCACTAACAAAAGTTTTGACGAGATCAGCAAGCTGTGTGAAAGTAAGAGAGAACTAACGGAAGATTTTGAAATCACAGGGAGAATCGGAAATTATATTTTATTTGATGAAAAGAACGGAAAAATCTGTCTTCTGAACAACCGCATGAACCAAAAACAAATTAAGGAACCGGAGTTTTATTCGCTCGATGATATCAGCGAATGCAGGATTGAGGCAGGGCCTGCAATACCTCTGGATGAATTAGACGAAAAGATCAAAAAGAAAGATGCGGGAACGGTGGACTATATGAAGGTTACGATCAGCCTGCAGGGCGGCAGGCAAAGAGAGATTCCCCTGATATCAAACCCTGTCAGAATAAAAAGTTTCGCGATGAAGCAGTCCTTTTCATTTGCAAAGCGGATTACACAGGAGATCCAAAGGCTCAAAGAGGCACCCGCCCTTAAATCATCAGGAGGAGATCATCATGAAGCAGTTTGATTTTGAGGTGCAGTCACCGGTGGGGATCCATGCACGGCCGGCTGTGCTTCTGGTGGAAAAGGCAAAGACCTATAATAGCAGGATCATAGTACAAAAGGGAGTTCTGAAAGCCAATGCCAAAAATATTATTTCTCTTCTGACATTGCGGGCACACCAAAAGGAATCGGTCACATTCGTCATCGACGGGGAGGATGAGGAAAAGGCGGCAGAGGAGCTGAAAGAGTTCTGCATTCATAACCTTTAAGCAGACAGCATCTTTATCAACGGAAACGGCACCGTTGATAAGGGTGCTGTTTTAAGTACTTTTTTGGCATAAGTTAAGCATTTATGCCAGAAAACCCCGCCAAATACTTGATAACAATTAGTCAAAGTGGTATATTAAATCTTAGTATGGAATTATATCAGTTGGGAAAATTCCCTTGCTAAGGAGGAAAAGGATGGACAACCTCGCAAAAGAGATTGAAGAGTTAAAAAGAGAAAGAAATGCGGTCTTATTGGCCCATTATTATGTAGATGATGAGGTGCAGGCGATTGCGGACTACGTGGGAGATTCCTACTATTTGGCAAAGGTGGCTTTAAAGGAGTCAAAGGATGTGATTTGTTTTGCCGGTGTCAGTTTCATGGGTGAAAGTGCTAAGATCCTGAACCCAGACCGAACAGTGATCATGCCGGACCAGCTGGCGGACTGCCCTATGGCTCATATGGTAGACTTGGACAAGATCCAGAAAGTGCGGGATGAGTACGATGACTTGGCAGTTGTCTGTTATATCAATTCCACAGCGGAGATTAAGTCTTACTCTGATGTCTGTGTGACATCTTCCAACGCTATGAAGATCGTCAGCTCACTGCCACAGAAGAATATTTTCTTTATCCCGGACGAAAACCTGGGCAGATATATCGGATCCAAGCTTCCGGAAAAGAATTTTATTTACAACGACGGCTTCTGCCATGTACATACAAGCATTACAGCGGACAATGTCAAAAGAGCCAAGGAAGCACATCCGGACGCAGAGATCCTGGTGCACCCGGAATGTACTATGGATGTTGTGGAACTGGCGGATTATGTGGGGAGCACATCCGGTATTATCGATTATGCCACAGCATCTGACGCAGATAAATTTATTATCTGTACGGAGATGGGTGTCTTATATGAGTTAAAACAAAAGAATCCGAACAAGACATTTTATTCCGTTGGACACAGACAGTTCTGCCCGAATATGAAACGAATCACGCTTGAGAATGTCAGAGATACATTGAGAGATATGAAAAATCAGGTGGAATTGGATGGGACATTGCGACTTGACGCAAAGAAAGCGTTGGATGAAATGCTGCGCATCGCTCAATAAAGAGAAAGCAGCTTTTTCGTTCAGGGGAAAGGATTAATTTTAATTATGAGATCAGCAGATGTAATTATAGTTGGAACCGGGGCAGCCGGATTGTTTCATGCCCTGTTTCTTCCTAAAGATTACAGAGTTATTATGATGACCAAAGCAGAAGTGGAGGAAAGTGATTCCTTTCTGGCCCAGGGCGGTATCTCAGCTTTGAGGGATGAAGAGGACTATGACCAATATTTCGAAGATACCATGAAGGCCGGGCATTATGAAAATGATAAAGCGGCTGTGGACAAGATGATTGTCCGCTCCAGGGAGATCATTGACGATCTGACGGCATTCGGCGTTGATTTTGACGAAAGAGACGGGGAGATTGAGTATACCAGAGAGGGAGGCCATTCGATTTTCCGCATACTCCATCATGACGATGTGACCGGAAAAGAGATCACAAGCAAGCTTTATGAGGAGGTCAAACGCCGGGACAACATTGAGATCCTGACCCACTGCACGATGATTGACCTGATCGAGTCAGAAAATGCATGCCGTGGCGTTGTCTATGTGACCCCGGAGGGGGATGTGGACTGTATTTTTGCGGGAAAAACCGTACTTGCCACCGGAGGCATGGGCGGACTGTTCAAGCATTCCACCAATTACAGACATTTGACAGCTGACGGTCTGGCCATCTGTCTGAGGCACAATGTGGAGATACAAAATATCAACTACATACAGATTCATCCCACGACCTTTTATTCGGACAAGCCTGGGAGAAGCTTTCTGATCTCAGAGTCCGTCAGAGGGGAGGGGGCCTATCTCTACAACAAAGCCGGGGAGCGTTTCATAGATGAGCTGCTTCCACGGGATATTGTGACTGCTGCCATCCGTGAGCAGATGGAAAAGGACGGCACGGACTATGTGTATTTATCCGTTACCCACCTTGACGGGGAGCGGATCAAGCAGAGGTTCCCTAATATTTATAAGCAATGTCTGGAGGAAGGCTATGATATGACAAGAGAATGCATCCCGGTCACGCCGGCCCAGCATTATTTCATGGGAGGGATCAAGGTGGATTTAAGAAGCCGTACTTCTATGGAAGATTTGTATGCAGTAGGAGAGGCCAGCTGTAACGGCGTTCACGGCAGGAACCGTCTTGCGAGCAATTCTCTGCTGGAATCTCTTGTCTTTGCGCTGGAATCCGCTGAAGATATCACAAAAGAACCAAAGAAGCCTGTAGAATGCCAGGTGGATTTAGGAATGTATCAGGATGTGTCCGGTATACAGGAAGAGAATAAGCGTCTTGTGCTGGAGGAGATTAAAAGAAAGGATGGGGATTTCTATGATAAATGGTGTAACAATGGCGGTAAACATTGACGAGTATCTGCTGAATGCGTTGAAGGAAGACATCACAGGGGAGGATGTCAGCACAAACTCCGTGATGCCGGAGCCGAAACAAGGAAAAGTAGATCTGATCTGCAAGGAAGACGGGATCGTGGCAGGACTTGAGGTGTTTCACCGTGTGTTCACCCTTCTCGACGAGAAGGTAGCGTTTGAGACGGAACTTTCAGATGGGGATGAGATCAAAAATGGCCAGCTCATGGGAACTCTCCGGGGAGATATCCGTGTCCTTCTGTCAGGAGAGAGGACAGCGCTGAATTACCTTCAGCGGATGAGCGGGATCGCTACTTTCACTAATTCTCTTGTAAAGGAACTGGAGGGATCTTCTACACAGCTTTTGGACACGAGAAAGACCACTCCAAATATGAGGCCGTTTGAAAAGTATGCGGTCACCGTAGGCGGAGGGAAAAATCACCGGTATAACCTGTCTGACGGGGTTATGTTAAAGGATAATCATATCGGCGCGGCAGGTGGCGTGCGGGAAGCTGTTTATATGGCAAGGGCATACGCTCCGTTTGTCAGAAAGATCGAAGTGGAGACAGAAGATCTTGCCATGGTTAACGATGCTTTGGAAGCCGGTGCAGATATTATCATGCTGGATAATATGTCTGATGATATGATGAAAGAGGCAGTGGAGATCATAGGAGGTCGTGCCCTTACGGAATGTTCCGGAAACGTGACAAAGGACCGGTTAAAGAAGATAAAGGAGATCGGGGTCGATTTTGTATCCTGCGGTGCACTGACACACTCCGCGCCGATTTTGGACATCTCATTAAAGAATCTGGAACCTACAGAATAAGAAACCGAAAGGTCGTAGAATCGATAAGATTTTATGGCCTTTTTTTATTCCATAGGAAAGTTCTGCGAACCTCCCTATGGAACAAAAAAGCCCTGCGGGCATTATACACACAAATGCGTGAGGAAACTATTTGACTGCGTCAAATCGCATTTGGCGCGCAAAGTGGAACAAGACCTTTATGATCGAGGGATTTAGGGAGTTGAAGCGGACTTGTCCGCTTTATTCCAGCCCTGAGTTTACTTCAAATGTACGAAGTTGACAGAAAGTATAAAAAAGTATAAAATAATAATAAATAAGAATATATAATAAAAAACAATAAAAGGAGTTTTTATGCTTTCCAAGACTGCATCTGAAATTATGAAAGTGCTGATCCATCAGGATGACGAGTTTATCACATATGAGAAAATTGCAGGATTGTTGGAAATCTCCCAGCGCAGTGTACATAATTATATGAAGGAAATAGCCGCATTCTGCGAAGAAAAAGGCTATCAGCTGATCCGGCAGAGGGGAAAGGGCGTATGTCTGAATGCTGGTCTTCACATGAAGGAACTGCAGGAGGCATTTCCGAAGGAACGGGTGTCCTGTGAGACTAGGAAATACCGCATCAGCTACATCGTGCGGACATTGATTCAAAGCGGCGAGCCGTATACGGCGGCACTGTTTGCAGAGGAACTGTTTGTATCCAAGGCTACGATCCGGACAGATATTGAAAAGGCAAACAAGGCTTTAGAGCCAGACAAAGTGTTGATCCGCCAGATCGTGGGAAAAGGGATCGAGATCAGGGGAAAAGAATTTGACTTGAGAAAGGTACTGGTGTGCAACAACCAGAAGGTCCTTGATACAACAGAGCGCAGGGAGGAGACTGCCCCGGATTACAGGATAGATCCGGGATCTTATGCAAGGCTGATGACTCAGTACAGAAAAAATAGTGTGGATAAAGTGGTCTACAGTATCCAACAGCTGGAGAGACAGATCGGTTACCAATTTAATGATTATACATTCTGTATGATCACAGAGTATGTCAGTAACCAGATGAATCGGTTGAAAGGGAAGCATTTTTTGGAGGAATCCATGGTCAACAGGCTGACACTGGTGGAGGAGATTGCTGACTGGACGGATATTTTTACAGGGATCTTAAACAGGCAGTTCCAGATGAATATAGATCCAAGAGAGGGGCTTTACCTGTATATCCTGCTTCTTGGGGCAGAGGTACAGAACAGCAGCAGGATCGTCAATAAGAAGTTTTTCATAGAAAAAGAAATCTGTATTGAGGATGTAGCCCAGAACATGATCCAGTATATTTCCTCCATTGTGGGAAGGAACTTTATAGAAGATCCGCTGCTCAGGACGAGTGTGGCTTTGTTCTTGAACAGCTCCTTTGTAAGAGTCAAGTTTGGTTTTGAGATCAAAAATCCCTTTTTGGATGAGATCAAACAGACCTATTCCGCCATTTTTTCAGCCTGTTTTACTGCCAGTAAGGAATACGAGAATCTGGTGGGGGCTTTGCCGTCAGAAGATGAGATCTCCTATATGGCCATCCTCTTCGGTGGAGCGATGGTGCCCAAAAAGAGGGATGTCAATACTGTCATCATCGGAAGCGGCGGTGTGGGAATTGCCCAGATCATTGCCAGAAAGATTGAGAATAAGATCCGGGACATCAATGTGATTTCTGTGCTGCCGGCCAATGCTGGGGTTATGATCGATGAGAGCCAGTATGATCTAGTGGTCACGACAGTTCCATCTCTGAAAGTGAAGCATCCCCATGTTGTCTATACGACTCCGGTGGTGGGAGAGCAGGATGTATACCGGATCAAAAGGCAATGCAATGAGATGAAGGCTGAAAAAAACAATCTGAAAAAGCAGTGGACCATTAAAAATCTGATGCAGGATGACCTGATTCTGATTGAATCAGATCCAATGACAAAAAAAGGTCTGCTGAAAAAAGCCTGTGATATGCTGAAGGCCGGAGGATATGTGGAGGAAGGATTCTTTGAAGACGTGCTTAGGCGGGAATCCATCAGTGCCTCTGTTCTCGGAGGAGGAGTGGCTGTTCCCCATGGAATGGCAAATCTTGTGAAAAAGCCTGCGGTTGTTATCATAAAGACGGATCAGAAAGTGGAGTGGGAAGAGGGCAGTGTGGATGTGATCTTTTTGCTGGCGCTGAATTTTGAAGACATTCAGTCAACTAGAGCATTTTTTGCGTCATTTTATGAGATGACTATGGAAAAAAACTCTGCAAACCTTATACGGAAGGCAAAAAATAAAGAAGAGATTAAAAATGTGATTATGATGAACTCAGATTGAAGGAGCCTGATATTTAACACTGAGAAAAAAGCTGCGGCAGACGTACCGCAGCTTTTTTTATTCCATAGGAAAGTTTTCCCTATGGAACAAAAAAGCCCTCCGGGCATGATGTGCACAAAGTTGTCGAGCCCTTCATGAATAGGGATATGATGTGGGCCTGTCCGCTTTGTCCTAGTTTTAGATTTACATTAGTATTACTGCAAAAAATGCATTTGTATGGCCAAGGTGTCCTCTTTTTGCAGAAAGCCAACGGCAAAAAGAGAAGAAAGAACCTATTGAATAATGGGATAAATAAATATAGAATAATATTAAACAAAGATAAACAATAAAAGAAAGGATTAGTATGAGACAGGCAGAAGAAAAACAAATTATGGTGTCTGCATCGGTTTCCTGTATGGACCTATGCCGTCTTGGAGAGGCGGTGAAAGAGGCAGAACAGTCAGATATCTCATTTTTTCATTTTGATATGGTAGACGGACGGTTTAATAAGTGCTTTATATTATCTGAGACTCTTCTGGAGCACATGAGGAAAGCGGCAGATCTCCCGATCGAAGCGCATCTGGCGGCTTATGAACCGGAGTGCTACATTGACTTATATGCCAGAGCCGGAGCTGATTATATTGCAGTGCACTATGAGGCCATGGAAGATCCGTTCAAGGTGTTTGAACAGATCAGAAAGGCAGGATGTAAGCCAGTGCTGGCATACAAGGCATCAACACCGCCGGGAGGGGATTTTGTACAGCTGGCGGCAGAGGTGCCGTGGATCTTAAAGCTTACGGTAAACCCAGGATTTTCAGGGCAGAAAATGCAGGAAGGCGCCATAAAACATATCCGTAGGATGAGGGAACTGCTAGACGATGCCGGACTGAAGACAAAGATACAGGCGGACGGCAATATCAATCAGGAGACAATACCGAAAGTGGTAAAAGCGGGAGCCGACATTTTGACCGGTGGGACATCGGGATTATTCTTACAAGGCAAAACAGTAAAACAGTGCTGCGGGGAAATGCTTGAAGCGGCAGAAAGGGCGAAAGGGGAATCAACAGATGGAACTAATGAATGAAGGACTGGTGGTATTGGACTTGGAAGCGGGCTCTAAGGAGGAAGTTGTAGAAAAAATCGCCGGCGTTATGGATAAGCAGGGAAGGCTGGAAGACAAAGAGGGATATGTGGCTGATGTTTTAAAAAGAGAGGAGGGAGCACCCACAAGTATTGGATTTCTCATCGCCACACCTCATGCAAAATCTGTCCATGTGAAGGAACCCTCACTGGCCTTTGCAAGGCTTCTGGAACCGGTACAGTGGGCTGACGAGAAAGTGCAGATCGTATTCCAGATCGCTGTGCCCGATCCGGGGCAGGGAGAGAAGCATCTGGAGATCCTGGCGAAGATCTCCAGAAAGATCATCCATGATGACTTCAGAGAGGGACTTCAAAGAGCGACAGATGAAAAAGAAGTGTTGGAACTGGTTTTATAAAAAAGGAGAGAGAAGATGAATGAGTTTGTAGGTATTTTCAAAGATACGAGAAAACACCTGATGAATGGTGTGTCCCATATGATTCCATTTGTGGTGACAGGGGGAATCCTTATGGCTGTGGCAGTCATGGCATATGGGCAGGGAGGTGTTCCTCCGGAGGGAACATGGATGGCAACTCTGTGGACCTTCGGATCTACTGCGCTGAATTTGATGGTTCCGGTGCTGTCCGCGTATATTGCAGCGTCCATTGCAGACAGAGCAGGTATTTGCCCGGGCTTTGTAGGCGGTATGATTTCTATCAATGTGGGGGCCGGTTTTCTGGGCGGTATTGTCACAGGGCTGCTGGGAGGCGTTGTATGTTATTATTTAAAGAAGATCAAGGTTCCGAAAGCACTCAGTTCTATCATGCCTATCATGATCATACCGATTGTAGGATCTCTGGTAACGATGGGATTTATGCAGTATATTTTAGGGGCGCCCATTGCCGGCATTATGAGTGGTATGACAAAGGTGATGGAACATTTGGGCAACGGCAACAAGGTGATCCTGGGTGCTGTCTGCGGGCTTCTGGCAGGCTTTGATTTTGGGGGACCTTTTAACAAAGTTGCATATACCTTCGGTGTGGCCACTGTAAGTGCCGGAGTTTATACATACGCAGGGCCGATGGCGGTCACGATGACAGCGCCGCCCCTTGGATGTGCACTGGCGGCGTTTCTGGCAAAGAAAAAATTTACACAGGAAGAGAGAGAAGCGGCAAAGAGTGCCATTGCCATGGGATGTGTAGGCATTACGGAAGGAGCCATTCCCTTTGCGGCAAATGACCCTCTGCGCGTGATTCCGTCCACGATGATCGGCGCCGCTGTGGGAGGAGCTGTGGGGTATCTGTTCAATATTACCAATCCTGTGGCCTGGTCCGGGCTGATCATGCTCCCTGTATTGGGCAATCCCATCGGATTCCTTGTTTCCCTGGCCGCGGCTGTAGGGGTAACGGCAGGACTGATGATCCTTCTGAAAAAGGATATCACAGAAAATGTAGCAGATACAGACGGAGAAGATCTGGAGATTGATCTTTCCTTTGAATAAGTCTTAGAAGATACAGTTATAAGGAGGTACACAGAATGAAATTTTTAGCAGTAACAGCATGCCCATCCGGGGTGGCACATACCTATATGTCAGCGGAGGCATTGGAAAAGGCGGCGAAAAACCATGGGATCGAGATCAAAGTGGAAACACAGGGTTCCATCGGGATTGAAAACCAGATCAAGGCGGAGGATCTTTTGGGGGCGGACGCAGTCATCCTTACAAAAGATATGCCTATCAAGGACGAAGGACGTTTTGACGGTATCCCGAAGGTAAGAGTTGGTGTCAGCGATGCCGTAAAAAAGGCGGAAGCGATTATAGTAAAGCTGGAGAAAATGGTAAAAGAACTATGATGATCCCAGAGGGGCTGTCATACTCAGAAATGATTCAAAGATGAACTTCAATAGATAGAGAATTACTCACGAGAGGGGTAATTACAGCCCTATTCAAATAGGCATATTGTACTAAACAAGGGAGCCACAAGCGGGCTCCCTTGTTTATTCATTTATTTATATCCGACTTTCTCCTGTACTTGTGAATCCTTATTTTTTACATATAAAACGGAATAAGGCTTGAAAAATAATAATAAATAATATATAATAATAAAAAACAATAAAGCATAGCAATCTATAAACTATCCAAGAAAGGAGCAGCGGATGAAAGAAGTTTTTCAGACTGAGAGAGTAAAGTATTTAAAAGATAAAATGTTGTCAGAACCCAGATATGCGTCCATTGAACAGGCATTGATCATCACGGAGTGCTATAAACAAAATGAGGAGAAACCAAGAATCATTCAGAGGGCATTGGCGTTAAAGGCCTCATTGGAGAACATAGGGATCAGCGCAGAGCCGGAGGAGCTTATTGTAGGAAACAGGACAGCCGGGGTGCGCTATGGTGTTGTATTTCCGGAGAGCGGCAGCACATGGGTGGACCGGGAGTTTGAAACTCTGCCCACAAGACCCCAGGATAAATTCAACGTTCATTCTGAGGATATCGAAACTTTCAGGAACGTGATTAAACCGTACTGGGAAGGGAAATCCCTGGAGGATGTGCTGAACAGACGATACGGGAAAGAAATCGACGAGATCGCAAAGGTGGTAAAGATCAACCAGAAGGATCATGCACAGGGGCATATCTGTCCCAACTGTATAGAATGGCTCAATCTGGGACCGGCAGGACTTAAAGAACAGGCCAGGGAAAAGCTTAAAACATGCAGTGAAGGGCAAAGGGATTTCTATGAGAGCGTGATCCTTGTGATGGAAGGTGTTCAAAACTTTATGGTCCGGTATCATGACTTGATCATGTCCATGGCAGAGAAGGAGCAGAACGAGGAAAAAAAGAAGTCCATGATCCAGGTGGCAGCAAATTGTAAGGAGCTTAGCAAACGCCCGGCAGAGACTTTTCATGAGGCAGTCCAGTCCATCTGGTTTTTATTTGTGGTTCTTCAAATGGAATCCAATGCATCCTCCTTTTCCCCGGGACGTCTGGACCGCCACCTGATTCAGTACTATGAAAAAGATGTAAAGGAAGGAAGGCTTGACAGGCAGGCTGCCCTGGAGATCATCGAATGTATGTGGCTGAAGTTCAATGAGATTGTGTATATGAGAAACTCCCACGGTGCGAAATACTTCGCAGGCTTTCCTATCGGATTTAATATTGCTGTAGGCGGACAGGATGAGGAAGGAAACGATTACTCTAATGATCTTTCATTTTTATTTCTTGAGGCACAGAGGCACCTAGGACTGCCACAGCCCAACCTCTCAGTGAGACTTCACGAGGGCACCAGGGATGAACTGCTTCATGAGGCAGTTCGGGTCGTTGCAAAAGGAAGCGGTATGCCGCAGTTTTTCAACGACAAGGCGGTGATCCCATCTATCATGGAACTGGGGATCGAAGAAAAGGATGCCATGGACTATGCCATCGTAGGCTGTGTGGAACTGACTACCCAGGGAAATAATCTGGGCTGGAGTGACTCAGCTATGTTCAACCTGAATAAGGCGCTGGAGGTCACACTGACCGGAGGAGTCTGTCTTTTGACGGGAGAGAGAATTGCTCCTGATTTCGGAAGTCTTAAAAGCTATGAGACTTTTGGACAGCTGGAGCAGGCATTTCAAAAGCAGATCGACTACTTCATGGATAAGATGATCCTGGCCTGCGAGGAAGTGGAAAAGGCCCACATTGACCTGCTGCCATCCCCGTTCTTGTCAGCGTCCATTGACGACTGTATGGAAAAAGGAATGGATGTGACCGCAGGAGGGGCCAAGTACAATTTGTCCGGGATCCAGATGATCCAGGTGGCAAACCTTGCAGACAGTCTGGCAGCAATAAAGCAATTGGTTTACGATGAGAAAAGGGTTTCACGGGAAGAAATGCTGGACGCGTTAAAGAAGGATTTTGAGGGTTATGAGATCCTGCGCACTATGATGTTAAATAAGGTTCCAAAGTATGGAAACGACGTGGACTGGGTGGATGCTATGGGTACCAAATGGGCAGATTATTTCAAAAACCGTCTGAGGACCTTTACCAACTATCGGGGAGGCCCATACCACACAGGGATGTATACAGTGTCAGCACACGTTCCTATGGGAGAAAATGTGGGGGCCACACCGGACGGCCGCCACGCAGGGGAACCTCTTGCGGACGGCGGTATGTCACCAGTCTACGGAAGAGACATCAAGGGACCTACGGCAGTCCTGAAATCTGTCTCAAAGCTGGATAAGACCCTGACCACTAACGGCGGTCTGCTGAACATGAAGTTCCTCCCTGAATTTTTTCACAATGAGACCGGGGTTAAAAAGTTCGGAAGTTTCCTGAGAAGTTTTGTGGATCTGGAGATACCGCATATCCAGTTTAACGTGGTGAGAAAGGAGGACCTCATTGCCGCCAAGGAAAACCCGGAACAGTACCGGGGACTGACTGTGAGGGTGGCAGGCTATACGGCATATTTTACGGAATTAGCTGATGAACTGCAAAATGAGATCATCGCCCGCACAAGCTATGGAGACATCTGATATGGAAGGGAGAGTATTTGATATCCGGAGATTTTCCACCCATGACGGGGATGGCATACGCACCACTGTATTCTTAAAAGGCTGCCCGCTGTCCTGTGTGTGGTGCCAGAATCCTGAGGGCATTGCATGGGAAAGAAGGCCGGTCTGGTTTGAGAACCGCTGTATCCACTGCAAAACCTGTGCGGCCCGAGCCCTGGCTTCGGGAGCCAGGATGGTTTCAGGGAATGTGGTGTTGGATACAAATGCCCCTGAGGACTGGGAACGTCTCATAGACCTGTGTCCTTCGGGCGCTCTGCAAATGGACTCCAGAGTGTGCAGCGCTGAGGATGTGATGAAAGAGATTCGGAGAGATCTGGTATTTTATCATCATGGAGGCGGGGTGACACTGTCAGGAGGGGAGCCCCTTTTACAGTGGGAGTTTGCGCTGGAGATTTTGAAGCAGTGTAAAGTGGAAGGAATCCATACGGCCATTGAGACGTCCCTGTATGCACAACAGGACGTGCTGGAATATCTTCTGCCCTATTTGGACAGTATCTTTGCGGACTTTAAGATCGCAGATGAGGAAATGCATAAAAAGTACGTTGGGGTATCCAATGAACAGATCAAAAAAAACTTGAAGTTCCTTCTGGAATCAGACAAAAAAGACCAGGTTACTGTGCGCACGCCCATGATCCCGGAACTTACGGCCTGCAGAGACAATATAAAGGAAATCGCCGGATATATTAGCGGAATCTACCCGTCTGCGGCCTATGAGATCTTAAATTATAATCCTCTGGCTGAGGCGAAGTATCATTTGATCGGCAAAACGTTTTGTTTCAAAGAAAATCCTAAAATGTATACCGGAGAACAGATGCAGGAATTTGGACAGTGGGCCAGACATGGCGGAGTCCAAAATGTGATCATGGAACTATAGAGTGAGAAAAGGAGAAAAAGAAGTGAAATTTATTATTGACGATGCAAATATTAAAGCAATTAAACATTTATATGAGTATTTTCCTGTGGATGGTGTGACAACAAATCCGTCTATCCTGGCGAAAAGCAAAAGGCAGCCATATGAAGTTCTGAAAGAGATCCGGGACTTTATCGGAGAAAAAGCGGATCTGCATGTACAGGTAGTGTCCAAAAGGGCGGAAGATATGGTGGAAGAAGCGGGGACCATCCTGGAACGGCTTGGACAGAATACATTTATTAAAGTACCTACTACTGCAGAAGGTCTGAAAGCCATGAAACAGCTGTCCAAACAAGGGGTGGGTATTACAGCTACAGCAATCTATACACCGATGCAGGCTTTTCTGGCGGCAAAAGCTGGGGCATCCTACGCGGCTCCATATGTGAACCGGATCGACAATCTGGGTGCCGACGGAGTGAGTTCAGTTAAAAGAATTCACGACATTTTTCAGAAAAACGGGTTGAAGACAGAAGTACTGGCGGCCAGCTTTAAGAATTCCCAGCAGGTTCTGGAGCTTTGTGCTTATGGGATCGGAGCCGCAACCATTGCGCCGGATGTCATAGAAGGACTGATTAAAAATGATTCTGTGAAAGCCGCAGTGGATGCTTTTACAAAGGATTTTGAAGGACTGTGCGGAGAGGGCAGAACCATGAAGGACTGCTTAGAAAAATAAATATAAAAAAATGGTTCTAAGGTCTAAACCTCAGAACCATTTTTTTACCTTTATACCGTAATAATTCCCATTCCCTGAAGTACAGAGAATAACAGAATCGCGATGATACAGATCGGTGCGAAGAATTTAATCATAGGAAGATATAAGTTCTTCCGTTTAAAATCTCCTGAACTTTCTACTTCGTCAATGATCTCTTTCGGTTTAATGACATAAGCGGCAAACATGCAGGTGCAGAAGGCTGCGATCGGCATTAACACGCTGTTGCTCATGAAGTCGAAGAAATCCAGGAAGCTGAAGCCAAGAAGCTTGATATTGCTCCATATACCAAATCCCAGTGATGACGGCACTGCCATGATCATTGCAATGACAAACATGGTGATGCAGGCTCTTAACCGGGATAAATGAAACTTATCCATTACGATGGAGACCAGGGTTTCCAAAAGGGAAATCGCAGAGGTCAGCGCCGCAAAGAAAACTAAAATGAAGAAAACGGCTCCGATGACAGTTCCCAGTGCCATGCTGTTAAATACCTTCGGCAGCATCTTAAACATCAGGGATGGGCCGGATGCGAGCATATCGGCATTTCCTCCTGAAAATACAAAGACTGCAGGGACAATCATAAGCCCAGACAGGAAAGCGACACCTGTATCAAAAATCTCTACCTGAGAAACAGACTTCTCAAGGTTGGATTTTTTCGGCATATAGGAACCGAAAGTAATCATGATCCCCATTGCCAATGACATGGAATAAAACAGCTGTCCTAATGCGGCCAGGAATGTAGTCGGCGTCAAATCCTTAAGATTTGGCTTGATGTAATACAATACGCCTTCCATGGCTCCCTTTCTGGTAATACAATAAACAGAAATACCGATCAGCAGTACGATCAAAATCGGCATCAGGATGGTGCTGACTTTTTCGATACCGCCTTCTACTCCCAGGGCAACAACAATCAGTGTAATGCCAGCGAAAATCAGGAGCCATACCATAGGGCTTACAGACTGGCTGATAAAGCCTTCAAAAAAGGTATCTCCTGCTGCCTGGTTTATATTTCCGCTTACTGATACAAATAAGTATTTTGTTACCCATCCCCCAATCACACAGTAATAAGGGAAGATGATGAACGGTATGATACTGGTCAGATAACCGATAAACTTATACTTCTTATTAAAAGAAGAGAACGCATGAATGGCGCTTTTGCCAGTACGCCGTCCAATCGCTATCTCGGTGATCATCAGGGTAAATCCAAAGGTTACCGCGAGTATCAGGTAAATCAAAAGGAAGCTCCCGCCTCCGTATTTTGCAGCCAGATATGGAAATCTCCATATGTTTCCTAGTCCTACAGCTGATCCTGCAGTTGCCAGCACAAAGCCGATCCTGCTGGAAAAGCCGCCTCTTTCTTCATTCATAAATCTGTGAAATCCTCCTTTGTTTATACTACATCGACATCTTCACCTGCCAACACAGCATTCATATTTCGAACGGAACACATTTTTCCGCACATCGTACATGTATCTTCTCTCTCAGGTTTTGATTCAGCACGGTATCTTCTGGCCTTTACAGGGTCCAGAGCCAGATCAAACTGAGCTTCCCAGTCCAGCTTTTGTCTTGCCTCTGCCATCTGATTGTCCCAGTCCATGGCGCCCTTTATGCCTTTGGCAATATCTGCGGCGTGTGCCGCGATCTTGGAAGCCATGATGCCTTCCTTCACATCATCCACATTCGGAAGGCGCAGATGTTCTGCCGGTGTGACATAACATAAAAAGCTTGCGCCGGATGCAGCGGCAATCGCTCCGCCAATAGCAGATGTAATATGGTCATAGCCGGGTGCAATGTCTGTTACTAGAGGCCCAAGTACATAAAACGGAGCTCCGTTGCAGATAGTCTGCTGAATCTTCATATTTGCCTGTATCTGGTCCATAGGCATATGTCCAGGTCCTTCGATCATTACCTGAACGTCCTTTTTCCAGGCCCGGGCCGTCAATTCTCCTAAAGTGACCAGTTCCTCGATCTGGGAAATATCGCTGGCGTCTTTTAGGCATCCTGGACGGCAGGCGTCCCCGAGACTTAAAGTAACGTCATATTCATTACAAATGTCCAAAATCTCATCATAGTATTCGAAGAACGGATTTTCATTGCCCGTAGCTTCCATCCAGGCAAAGATCAAAGACCCGCCCCGGGACACGATGTTCATCTGTCTCTTCATGGCCTTAAAGCGGTCTGCGGTATTGCGGTTGATCCCACAGTGGATGGTCATAAAGTCTACACCGTCCTCAGCATGCATTTTAAATACATCGATCCATTCCCTTGAGGTAATATCCTTCAGAGCCTTATTATAATATACAATGGCATCATAAATCGGCACAGTGCCCAGTATAGCAGGGCATTCGGCTACAAGTTTTCTTCTGAAGGTCTGTGTGTCCCCGAAAGAAGAAAGATCCATAATAGCTTCCGCGCCCATTAAGACTGCTTGGTTTACCTTTTCCATTTCTACGTCCAGGTTCAGACAGTCTCTAGATGTTCCAAGGTTGACATTGATCTTGGTTTTCAGGGAATTGCCGATACCAAATGGCTTTAAGCAACGGTGGTTTTTGTTGGCCGGTATAACGATAGTTCCAGCAGCGACCTCACCCATGAGCTTCTGTACATCCATTCCTTCGTAAGCAGCGACCGTTTCCATTTCCTTGGTTACGATGCCGGCTCTGGCGGCATTCATCTGTGTTGTGTAATTCATCTTACAACCTCCTCGTTTCAATCAGGCGGGAGGGAATCTAAAATGCATTATTTAGTTTTCGGAACATTTCTTTTTATATACATGATCAGTCACAAAATAAACGATTCATCGCATGATCATGGACTTACAGTAAATTCCGTTACAATAAGCACCTAAATCCCTACGTTGGCATTAACCAAATCAGGTATGATGGTCGAAGGATATCCCTTCCTCTCAGCCCGTAAAAGCTCCCATTTTAGTTTCAAATATGACCTAAAAAGTCATCTTACGTATTGTATCATTGTTTTTCAGAAAGTGCAATGGTCTGAATGATGTATGCAGTGCCGTCTATATCATTGATTTCGTTCGGCATATTTTGCTGGCGGTGTACAGATCTTAAGAACTTGAATATTGTAGTAGAGGCATATGATTTATACAATAAGTTTCCAGTTTTTGTGGTATAATAAAGAAGAAGCATTTCTGAGTTATTCCGGGAATGCCCAAATGCAGTTAGGAGTGAAGAGATATGGCAAGTTTAATATTGGAGGGCGGTACATTCCGGCCGATTTTCAGCGCAGGGGTGATGGATGCCCTACTCGACCATGATTTGATGTTTCCCTATGTGATAGGAGTATCCGCCGGCATCTGTGACGGCTTTTCTTATGTTTCCAGGCAGAGGGAGAGGAATCTGCAGATTCTTCTAAACCACAGAAATGATTCCAGATATATCGGAAAGAAAAATCTCATCAAAGAAAAAAGCCTGTTTGGGCTGAATTTTGTCTACAACGTGATCCCCAACAAATTATATCCATTTGACTGGGATACATTTTACAAATATGATGGAAAGATACTGGTAGGTGTGACCAATGCACTGACCGGTGAGATTGAATATAAAGACGGAAAAGATTTAGATAAAGAGTGCACCATGCTCCGGGCGACCTGTGCCCTGCCGCTGATATTTCCGGCCATCAAGCTGGATGGGGTTCCGTATTTCGACGGAGGCATCGCAGATCCTATCCCGGTCAGGAAAGCGATCCGTGACGGCAATGACAAGCATCTGATCGTTCTTACGAGACCAAAAGGATACCGCAAAGAACTCAGCAAGAGCCATAAGGTCACGTCAACGCTGCTGAAGAAAAAGTATCCGAAGATTCCGGATTTGCTTTTGAACCGTCATGTGGAGTATAATCGCACAGTCCATTACTGCGAGAATCTGGAAAAGCAAGGGAAGGCTGTCATCCTAAGGCCGGACCGTCCCATTGACAGCTTTGAGAAGGATATTGATGTGCTCAGGGATACCTATCAGATGGGTTATGATATGGCACTGGAAAGAATAGAAGAAATCAAAAAATTGTGATACAATAAATTAGAAAAAGAGGTGGTCAGTATGGCGAGGATTTTAATTTCGGAACGGCCGTATGTGGAAGAACTATCTACAAATAAGACAAGGAATTTAATGGTGATTTGTGAACGCCTCTTTTTACCGGTACAGGCGGACGCGTCAAAATTAGAACTGGCAAGGCAGATTGCGCAAAAGCTCAGCGAGGACCCACTGGTACTTCTCGAGATGTTGCAGTCTGAGGCCGTGGAGCTCTTGTTTGAACTTTGGGAGCAGAGGGAAGGAAGCTTTGCCCTGGAAACGAATTTTAACGATCTGCAGCAGCTCCGGTATCTGGGGTTTGTCCATGTGGAGGAAGACTTTATTGCCATCAATCTGGAGGCTGAGGATATGTTCTATTTCCTCTTAAAAAGCCACAAATCAGCAGAGGTGATGGAGCGCTATTCCAGGTGGGAGCAGGTCATCTTTGGAATGTTGTTTACCTATGGTATTTTGGATGTATACTATTGCTATGATATTTTTGTGGAAGTGACAGGGGAGAAGATCTCTTATCCTGAGATAGAGCGTTTTCTTCTAATCCGAATCGTATTCTGGAGAAGCGGTATTCTTCTGCGCAATGAAAAGACAAAGCGTCTGTTTATGGTGAGCCGCGAGGTGCTGGACAGGAACGAAGTGTTTGATGAATGGAATGAACAGCAGGATCTCAGTTTCAAAGAGTATACGGAAGACGAGTATGTGGCGCTTGCCATGGGAAACGGGGTAACCGGATGGCCAGGAGTCTCTGAGATGTTTACCTATATTCTGGAGGAGATTGAGGATGACCGGTATAAGGCAATGGTGATCATGAAGTCCATCATTCTCATGATCCAGAACGGAGCCAGTTACCTGGACACTGTCGTGAAGGTATCAAGGCTTTTGGATACAGAGGAAGAGGACGAGAAATTATTCTATGACTGTTTAAAGACTGTTTTTTATCATACACCGATCTATGGAAAAAAGGGCCATACCCTTGCGGATTTGGCCAGGAAACAGGAAGACGTGCCGTTTCAGGTGATCAATGGCGGCAAAGAAACTTAGGAGGTATCAATGAAACAATCAAGCGTGCTGGTAGTGGACGACGAAAAGGAAATCGCTGATTTCATAGAACTCTATCTGAAAAATGAAAATTACCAGGTGTTCAAGTATTACAATGGAGCTGGGGCACTGGAATGTGTGAAGCAGGAGCAGATCGATCTGGCGATCCTGGATGTGATGCTCCCGGATATCGATGGTTTTGAGATCTTAAAGGAGATCCGCAAGGACCACAACTTTCCTGTGATCATGCTGACAGCCAAGACAGCATCTATGGATAAGATCAACGGGCTGACACTGGGAGCGGATGATTACATTGAAAAGCCATTTGAACCGCTAGAATTAATGGCCAGGGTCAAAGCACAGCTCCGGAGGTTTATCCGTTATAACGACGGAAGCGGACAGAGCAGTGAGGATACTCTGGAGATTGCAGGCTTGGTGCTGAACAAGAATACACACCAGTGCCTGTATGGGGAAGATGAGGTGACGCTGACGCCGTTGGAGTTTTCCATTCTCTGGATTCTCACAAAGAACAAAGGAAAGGTAATAAGTTCTGAGAATTTGTTTGAACAAGTATGGAAAGAAAAGTATTTTAAGAATAATAACAACACAGTCATGGTCCATATCCGCCATCTGAGGGAGAAACTCGGAGAGGTGATGGGACACAAAGAATTGATCAAGACTGTCTGGGGAGTTGGATATAAAGTTGAGGAGTAAATGGAACAAATACCGGAGCCTAAAGATCAGGATCATGCTTCAGACTTTGGGCATCAGCCTTCTTGTAGGTATCTTTGGTTATCTGTTTATATTTGTATTTGTGGACGGAGTCCTGCAGGCGCCGTTCGCGGACAGTATGGTGCGTTTTTTTGAGAAGTTCGGTTTCGACAATGAGAGCGCCATTCATTTGTACCGCGCAATTTTCTGGGATAATAAGACCATGATCATCTCCACGGGTTTTATCTTCTTATTCCTGTGCAGTTTTTATCTTGGTATGTCCAGGTTTACCACGTATTTAAGACAGATCGAGTCTGGGATCGATATGATTCTCACGGATTCCAGTGATTTGATCGAACTGGAGCCGGAGCTTCAGCCAATGGAAAACCGTCTCAATGAGATCAAGGTGAATCTGAAGGAACAACGAAGACAAGCCCAGGAGAGCGAACAGAGGAAGAACGACCTGGTGGTCTACCTGGCCCATGATCTAAAGACACCCCTGACGTCGGTCATAGCATATTTGAGTCTTCTCAACGAGGCGCCGGATATGCCGATGGAACAGAGGGCAAAATACACGAACATTTCTCTTGAGAAAGCGAAACGGCTGGGAGATCTGATCAACGAGTTTTTTGAGATTACCCGCTACAATCTTCAGAATATAACTTTAGAGAAAAAGACATTCTATTTGTACGTTTTGCTGGAACAGGTTCTGGATTCGTTTGAACCTGTATTTAAGGAGCGGGGACTGACCTGTCGCACTGAGATAGAGGATTCTATATTGATAAACGGGGATCCGGATAAACTGGCCAGGGTCTTTGAAAATCTTCTTAGAAACGGCGTCTCTTACTGCTATTTAAACTCAGCTATTGAGGTCAGCGCTGTGGGAGAAGGGGATGAGGCCGTGATCAGGATCCGGAACCAGGGCAAAGAAATACCAAAACACAAACTTGAGAATTTATTTGAAAAGTTCTACCGGCTGGATGAGGCAAGGTCCACGGAGACCGGCGGGGCCGGGCTTGGGCTTGCCATCGCCAGAGAGATTGTGGAACTGCATCAGGGAACGATCACAGCGAACAGCAACAAAGATTTCACAGAGTTTATTGTCAGACTTCCAATGGAACAAAAGGAGGAGCCATGAAAAGTACTTATGTAATTGGGCATAGGAATCCGGATACGGACTCCATCTGCTCTGCAATTGCTTACGCGAATCTGAAGAATCAGGTGAACGGAGGCGGATTTGAAGCCCGCAGAGCAGGCAACGTCAACGGAGAGACCAATTTTGTCCTGCAGCAGTTTAATGTAAAGGCCCCGGAGTTTTTAAGTGATATCAGGCCGAGGATGAGTGATATCACTCTCCATGAAGTGGAAGGGGTCAGGCAGGATATATCCATCAAAGAGGCCGGCGACAGGATGAAGGAACTGAAGCTTGTGGCTCTTCCTGTTTTGGAGGACAACCGGCTGAAGGGTATGGCCACCATCAGTGATATCGCCCATGCGGATATGGATGTCTATGACAGCGAGATCCTGGCAAAAGCCCGGACGCCGTATCAGAATCTGGTAAAAACGCTGGATGGAAGTATGACTGTGGGAGACATTTCTGAGACTATTGACCACGGAAAGGTAACAGTTTCTGCTGCCAGCATCGACAAGATGGAGCAGTTTGTGACAGAGGGAGACCTTGTAATCCTTGCGGACAGGGACGATGCACAGAAGCGGGCCATCGAGATCGGTGCCCAGTGTATTATTGTCTGCATGGGAAGCCAGGTGAGCGGCGAGATCCAGAATATGGCAGTGTCAAAGGGATGCCGCATTTTGGTGACTCCATATGATACCTTTACTGCCAGCAGGCTTGTGTGCCAGTCTCTGCCCATTTCCTATGTCATGACAAAGGCGAATATCATTACGTTTTCTTCCAACGATTATGTGGATGATGTAAAGGCGCTGATGGCCAAAAAGAGATTCCGCTATTTCCCGGTGCTGGACGCCAAAGGAGAATTCTTAGGCCTGGCATCCAGACGGCGTATGCTGGGATTTGAAAAGAGAAAAATGATCCTTGTGGATCACAATGAGCTGTCCCAGGCAGTGGAGGGACTGGAAGAGTGTGAGATCCTGGAGATCATTGATCATCACCGTCTCGGGTCAATGGAGACGATGTCACCGGTATATTTCAGAAACCAGCCGGTAGGATGTACGGCAACGATTGTGACGCAGATGTACGAGGAGCAGGGTGTGGCTATCACAAAACCCATGGCAGGGCTGCTCTGTTCTGCGATCCTTTCTGACACGCTGATGTTCCGTTCACCGACCTGTACTCCGGTAGATGAGGCTGCTGCCAGAAAGCTGGCCGATATTGCGGGGATCGAGGTGGAAGAGTATGCGAAGCAGATGTTCCGCGCAGGAAGCGATCTGAAAGGTAAAGCGGCCGATGAGATATTCTATCAGGATTATAAGAAATTCTCATCGGGAGATGTCTCTTTTGGAGTGGGACAGATCACATCCCTGGATCAAGGAGAGTTAGAAGAGATCAAAGATAAGATCATACCGTACGCTGAAACTGTGAGAAATGAACAGGGGCTGGATATGATTTACTTTATGCTGACCAATATCTTAGAGGAAACCACTTATCTTATCATGGTCGGGGATAAGAGCAACAGTATCATAGAGCAGGGCTTCGGAGCCAGGGCAGAAGGCTGTACGGCAAAACTGCCCGGCGTTATGTCCAGAAAGAAGCAGTTAATTCCGAATATACTGAATATTATACAGCAGTAATCTGGCAGTCATGCCCCATATAATCCGTTTTTTGTAGCGGTAAAAACAAACCTCATATTTCCCTTTTGCCCACGGGTATTTCTCCCCGTTTGGAATGTCGGCAAAAGGGAAATTTTTTTGCGGTTTTGTCATGAGAACACTGCTGTAATACTCAGGTTCATTTTCTAAAAAGAAGGAGAGCGGCACCGTAAAGACGGAATCCACCTCATCCCGGGAAAACTGCCCGTGATAATCATGGAGTTCGGCAAGAAACGGTTCTATCCGGGTCTGATATGGGGTTACAAGGTAATCCAGAGCTCCGTATACCTGAATGTTTTCTTTTTTTACAAACAACTCTTCCATGGTTTCCCGCACAGCTGCCTCGTAGGTTGATTCCCCGGCCTCTACTTTGCCTCCGGGAAAACAGACCTCTCCGGGCTGTTTGTTCAGGTGCTTTGCGCGCACTTCAAATAAAACGTGGTACCCATCCTCCTTTTTTATCAGGGGGATGAGTACCGCAAAGGATGTTTCTTTCTCTTCTCCGATCCGTTTCGGAATATGATGTTTTAAAGATTCAAACATGGAGTTCTCCTAAAATCTGAAATCACGTTTACCTTCGTGGATATTTTCAATATATTCTGTGGCTTTTTGTTTTACCACTGGATTCGTGATTGTTTCCAAAGCCTTTTTGATGACCTTTTCGCCCTTTTGCTTTGTATCTTCAGAGGCGTAGTCTTCCAGATATTCTTTCAGGGTCATCATGGCATTTGGCCCGCAGCAGTTGGCGATCTGGCCTGACTTTACAAGGGACATGAAACGGTCGCCGGTCCTTCCCTCACGGTAGCAAGCAGTACAGAAGCTTGGGATATGGCCCAGGTCAAGAAGCCAGTTTACCACCTCATCTAAAGTACGGTCGTCACTCCGCTCAAACTGGGCAGAATTGTCTTCCGGTTTTTCTGGTTCTGCGTATCCGCCCACGCTGGTGGAAGATGCCCCGCTGATCTGGGACACTCCGACCCTGAGTACTCGTTCCCTGGACTCTTTTGTCTCCCTTGTGGAAACGATGATGCCGGTGTAAGGCACTGCCACACGGAGGATGGCGACGATCTTTTCAAAGATATCATCGTTGATCCCGTTTTCAAACTCATCTGGGTCCACATCCTCTGCCGGGCGGATCCTCGGAACACTGATCGTGTGAGGGCCTACGCCAAACCTGGCCTCCAGGTGCTCCGCATGCATCAGAAGTCCTGCAAAGTCATAGCGGTACATATTCAGGCCGAACAGGACACCGATCCCTACGTCGTCAATCCCGGCTTCCATGGCACGGTCCATAGCTTCTGTGTGATAAGCGTAATTATGTTTCGGGCCGGTGGGATGCAGAACTTCATAGTTGTCTTTATGATATGTCTCCTGGAATAAAATATACGTTCCGATTCCAGCATCCCTGAGTTTTTTATAATTGTCCACGGTGGTGGCTGCGATATTGACATTGACACGGCGGATAGCTCCGTTTTTGTGTTTGATCCCATAGATTGTCTTAATGCTCTCAAGAACATAATCAATCGGGATATTCACCGGATCTTCCCCGGTTTCCAGTGCAAGGCGCTTGTGTCCCATATCCTGAAGGGCGATCACTTCTTTTTTGATCTCTTCCTGGGAAAGCTTTTTCCTGCGGATATGTTTATTTTTATAGTGGTATGGACAGTAAACACAGCCGTTGACACAATAATTTGCAAGGTAGAGAGGCGCAAACATAACGATCCGGTTGCCATAAAACTCTTCCTTGATCTTGATGGCCAGGTCAAAGACTTCCTGCATTAGTTCTTTATCCTCACATGCCAGCAGGACAGATGCCTCTCTATGGCTTAAGCCTTTCAGCTTTTTTGCTTTTTCAATAATTGACAGGATCAGTTCCCGGTTATCCTTATTGGCATCTGCGTAGGCAAGGGTATCCTTGATTTCCTGATCGCTGATGAATTCTTCTGCAACTTTTGAATTTGGCTGGTACATAATTTTTCTCCTTTATTTTGTTTTTGCAAACATTGATTTGACGCTGATTCCATCGATCATCCCCAGTTTGCCGGAAAGAGTGCTGATGGCATTTTCCGGCGCATCCAAGACGATGGATATGATGTTGATGTCCTTTTCCCGGTAGGGAATGCCCATTCTGCCCACGATAAAATCCCGGTATTCATGCAGCAGCTGATTGGTGGGAGTTATGCCTTTTTCTTCTTCGATGATAATACCGATCAGCGCGATCCGTGTTTCCTTCATATGATTATGAACCTCCTTAAAATAAAAAGGCATATCCCATAGGAATATGCCTGATCATCGCAGTATAAGAACAGAGTTTCACCTGGGAAACTCTGTGGTTGGCTTATAAAGGATCAATCTTGGCATCGGGCAGTACCCTGGCTTCAGAAAGATGTGTTTCACTGCTTTTATAGTAGCCCAAAACAGGACAGAAGTCAATCGGCCTTTCCCGTCTCATTGATATGGATAAGACGGGGTCCAAATCAAATTTTTCTAATGTTCTTGTTTCGCCAGAGGAAGTGTTATGGTAAAGGCTGTATATCTGCCCTTTTCTGATATGGCCTTTATGGTGCCGCTATATTCCTCCAAAGAGATCCGAACAAAATATAGGCCCAGACCCCTGGTGCCGGGGCTGTTTTTTGTGCTGAATTTATAGTCAAAGATATGAGGCATGTCTTCGGGAGAGATTCCTTCTCCAGTATCAGTAAAAGTGATGACCGCTTCCTTATCAGAATACTCAGCGGTTATGGTCAGGGAACCTTCCGGCGGAGTGTGTTCGGTGGCGTTCAGGATCAGATTTTCAAAAGCCCGGAAAAGGCGGGATTTCTGATGATAGATAAAAAATCGGCCTTCCGGCAGACGTAAATAGTAATAGATACCGCCAGCGTCTGTGTACGGTTTTGTCTCTGTGTAAACATAGGACAGAAATTCATTGCAGTCCATGAGACAGGGCGGCTCATGGATCCTGTCCTCTGCATTAAAAATCTGAAGGCTGCTGATATCACTCTGAATCTGGGAGGACTTTTTATCTATGATCTCTAAATATTGTTCTAATTCTTCATCAATGTTGATCCCGCCCTCACGTATAAAATCAATATAGGTCTTAATGGCCGACACAGGAGCTTTTAAGTCATGGGCGGCGATGGAAAGAAATTCTTTGCGTTCCTCCAGCATCTTTGACAGGTGGGCTGTCTTTGCCTCCACTTCCTCCTGAAGATGCTGGGTGAGTTGCTGGTTTTTGACGATCAGCCCCCGGTTATAACGGATGATCAGAACCATAAAGAACAGAACCATGAGAAAACCGCTGTACTCATCCTGCCATCCGAAGCGGAGTGGTTCGTATGCTCCCCCGGTCCATAAGTCAGTAAAAAGGCCAAAACCAAAGACTGCGTTTCCGGCGAGCAGCCATATAGAGGACTTTTCCTTCACAGCTCCCAGTAAGGACAGAAGGACTAAATAGAGGCTGACCATCAATTTGGAAGTATAAACAATGGTTCCATATACATTGACCACACTTGGGAACGCAGGGAACAGTGCATAGGTAAAAATAACCGGGGACACAGCCATTAGGGCAGTAAACGTATAAACAAATATATGAAGCTTAATCGGCAGAATCCCGCTGCACAGCCGGATTGTCAGCAAAACCATACAAGACAGCATTGCAAAATATGACACATCTTCAATGAGATAGGAGATGCCGCCCAGATCCCATCCGAGCCAGTGGATGAATGGGTAGCTGACGTGGACAGAAAAAAATAGGCAGACCAGGCCGTATGCCACAAAGACTGGGTCCGGCCTTTTTCGGATCCAGACACCCATGGAAATAACAGCGGCTCCCAGCGGGAAAAAGCACAAAAGAGCATAAAAAATCAGCTTTTGGGTCAGGGCATTTGTGACCATACCGCTTGTACCAAGTATAGGAGGATAGGTAAGCCCGCTGTAATAATGGGTATCATTGGCTGTCTGAATGACTAATTCCACACTTCCTGAGGGGAGAGAGATCAGTGTATTTTGTATATGTCTGGAGACGGGTTTCGCGTCCGGGGTGCCCATCTGGCGGACCAGCTTTTGGTTGACATAGATTCGGCAGGAAGAAAAAATCTCCGGTACCTGAAGCAGCCATCCATCCTGAGAAGTGCCGAGATTCAGGACTTTGCGGTATGTGGCCGTTCCAAAAGGGGAATGACTGGGCTGATGAGATGAAAAATTGCCAAACTGGCCGATAAAGATTGTTTCCGGAGACTGGACCGATTGGGAGGAGAGTTCTTTCGGAGTGTAAAGATGGCCGGAGTAAAAATCCCACTGGAACGCAAGGGGGACCAGCCCCTTGGAGGGATCTGTATTTGACGTCTGATATTTATTGTCCAGGAAATAGCAAAAGGAGAAGATCAAGGCGGCACAGAGCAGAGCAGCGATAAGGATCAGAACAGATAATTTTGTATTCTGGGATTTCTCTTTCTTTCGTTTCATGACAGACTCCATATGACGTTTGATTTATTCTGTGAAAATATAACCTTTTCCCCACTGTGTTTTTATATATTCCTTCTCAGGAGACAGGGCCTGGATCTTTTTTCGGATACGCATGATCAAGATCTGGATGCTGTGTGTATTGTAGCATGTCTCTCCCCATACGGCCCGGTAAATCTCTTCCTGGCGGTATGGGATACCTTTGTGTTCCATAAGGAATCTGAGAATCTCAAATTCATTGACAGTCAGATTCAGGGGAAGATTTCCGATATATGCCTGTTTCTGTTCATTGTCCATAGAAAGCCCGGAGGGGCGGCTGGCTGGTTCAACAGGCTTTGCGTTTCTGATCCTTGCCCGTATTCTCATTTCCAGCTCTTTTAAGAGATACGGCTTCGTGATATAGTCATCGCCGCCGCAGTCAAAGCTCTCCACCATGATCTCCTCTTCTGTCAGATTTGTCAGAAAGATCACCGGTATATTATAATTGGCGCGGATCGTGCGGCAGAGACAAAAACCATCCGTCCTTTCCATATGAATGTCCAGGATGATACATTGGTAGTCGTGTTCCGATAAGCAGGAAAGTGCTGTTATGGCATCTGTCGCGGTATCCGTTAGATAACCGCATTTTTCAAAATAAACTTTATTAATTTTAAGGATTTCCATATCATCATCGACAAAAAGCAAACGTTCCATAGGCGGACTCCTTTTTAAGATTGTTAATATCATTGTAAACATAATAGAGTTCCAATGCAATTTAATCGGAGAATGTTGTTATTTATTGTGAAACGAAAAACAGTATAAAAATCATTTTTTACATAATTCCGTTCGGCTTTTAAAATGCTTTTAATCCAACCATGTAAAAAATGGATGTAGTGTATGCCCTTCGGGCTTGGCGTGCTTTGCACGATAAGGTATACTATGATACAGAGAATTTGGGGAATGGAGAGGGCAGATGAAAAGATATTTTAAAAAGACAGTTTTTATCGTTATGGCAGTATTGTCAATGGTTCTGGTACAGTCTGTGTCCTGCTTTGCATGGACGCCGCCGAAAACGGAAGATGAAGAGAAATTTCTAGCATGGTATGACAAACATAAAAATGATACGGATGCTGTCTATACACTGTCAGGGGATCTGAAATTGACTAAGGGGACAGAGGATGATCCCATCCGGTTTGACGGCAGCGGCAAGATACGGATCGATTGCGGGGCCCATGGAATTATTGCAAATAGTAAAGTGGTGATTGATAACCCTAATCTTACAATAAACGGGGAATGTATGTTTGTATTGATGACAAACAGTGATGATTCCCAGCTGATATTAAAAAGAGGAACGATTGTAAATGAGTCTGATTATGCATGTGCAGTCCAAATAGTCCGTGGGGGCCTTCAAACTTCTTCTGATCCGTTAGACCGGTTTAAGATCAGGATAAAAGGACAGGATATCTCCGGGATTTATCATGGCCCAAGAGAGCCTCTTATTCTTGAACGGCTGGATGTCAGAGCCGAAGGAACTGGACCGGTTGCCGGCATAAAAAATAATAATGACCAGAAGGTTACTTTAACGGATTGTAATATCAGCGTTTTTGGTGAACAGGAAGCTTGGGGGGTGACAAACCTGGGAAAAACCGAAGTAAACCGTTGCCGCATTACTTCATCTGTCAGTGATCCCTCTGGAAATGCGTTCAGTGTTACAGGTTCTGAAGTGTCTAGCACTGATTCCAAATTGATTCCTGAGATTTCAGGAATGAAAAATACAGTCTACAGTATATACGATATTGACGGCCTTTCTCCAGCCATCGGCAGGACAGGCTCTGATCTGAAATCCCTGCTGCCAGAAAATGCGGGCGTTTACGTGGAAAATGCGCAGACAAAGGAAAAAAGCAGGATTTCAGTGCCAATAAAATGGGAGCTTTCAAATCTAGATGCTTCAAAGGCAGGGATCACGATTGTGGCAGGACGGCTTATGACCAGTGATCTGTTTGGAGTGTATCTAAACTCCGCAGGGATTAGTCCAAAAGCGGCAGTGATTGCAGTGGGGCCGGAGGGCATGTATTTAAACAGTTATAAGATCCTGTTAAATTCAGGGGGAAGGGTGAAGGGAATGTTGGAAATGCCTTTTCCTGCAGGTGCAGACTCCATGGTTCTTCAATACAGTGAGGATCAGAAGAACTGGAAGACTTATTCAAAGGAAAACGGAAATACGAATATCCTTGAAGGGGAGACTTATCCTGAGCCGTACGGGGTGTTTGGTTTTGTCTTTGACATTCCGGTCAGAGAGAATATATTTTATATGCGGGCAAAAGTTTCTGGAGACAGCATTTTCTCAGGCACCAGCGCCGCTTGGAAAATGGATGCAGACCATGGTTCCTCCGGGTCTTCCATCAGCGGGGAGTCTGGAGGAGACAGAGGCGGGCAGACCGTAGATCAAGAAAAAGACCAGTCCCAGAAGGAACAAAAAAGACACAAGAGTACAGAGAAGCCAGAGAGTATCGCTGAGAACCGCAGTGTCAAGACGGCAGCAGGGACAAGGACCCGCAAAATACAAAAAAGGAAGACGGAAAAAAGCAGTCAGCAAAAGATCGCGTCAGAAGAAGAGAACACCCAGGAACAACAAAACGCGGACCGGCAGAAAACAATTTCGTCGAAAGAAACAGGGAAAGAAGAAAAAAAGGCGGAACATAAAGAAAAACAACGAGGATTTATTTTTGCGGCCGCAGGCTGTATCGTGATTCTCGGAGGTGCGGTGCTTCTGGGCAGAATATTTTTTACTCCATAAGAGGAGCTACAATTACTAATGAAAGGAGCACAGAAAAATCTTCAATTCTTCAATAGTCCTCCCTCCTTGATATACTCTGAAGGATTTACTCTGTCTTCAGTGCTTTTCTATACGTTTTTATCTGATAGGACCATTCTTGTTCAGAATAAAAGGTCTTTCAATATCCAAAGTCTTTGTTTTCTTTTCGCATTTCTACAATCATCCATTATTAATGGTACATCAAAATCTTCTCTGTCAGTTCTTTTCTCCTAGGTTTTAAAGCCTCAAGACTGGCAATCTGATAATCAATATCCCATTTACCAATCATCGATCAATCTTGGCATCGGGCAGTACCCTGGTTTCAAAACGATGTTTTCATAGGATGGAAATAATTGCCGCTGATTCTAGGGTTAAGACATGAGATAATTAAGAATTGAAATTACTAAGATTGGAGGATTTTACAGATGAAAAAATATGGTTACGTAAGAGTGTCAACAAGAGACCAAAATATCGATCGACAGATGTCGGCTATGCAGAAAGCTGGACTGGAAAAGGAAAGAATTTATATTGATAAATTATCCGGAAAGGACTTTAATCGTCCCAGATATCAGCGATTAATAAAAAGACTTGCCGCAGGTGATGAACTGTATATCAAATCGATTGACCGATTAGGCAGGAATTATGATGAGATCATAGAACAGTGGCGGTATCTTACCAAGACAAAAGATGTAGATATTATTGTATTGGATTTCCCGCTTTTGGATACCAGAAATCAAGTCAATGGAATTACAGGAAAGTTTATAGCAGACTTGGTTTTACAAATTCTCTCTTATGTCGCGCAGATTGAAAGAGAAAATATTCATCAGCGCCAGATGGAGGGAATCAAAGAAGCAAAGGCGAAAGGTACTCGATTTGGCAGACCTAAAAACGCATTGCCAGATGGTTTTAAAGAAGTCTATGACTTATGGAAATCAGAACAGATAAGCCAGCGAGAAGCTGGTAAAATGTTAAATAGCAATCATGTTACATTTGGCCGTTGGGTTAAAAGAGTAGAAAACGGCCGTAAATAAGAAAAATTTTTCGTCTGATGGAACAAATTGTAGACTTTTTGTTCCGGCATTTCTCTCTGTAAAAAGTATCTAAAAGTTCCCTGTTTATGGATCATCTTTATTTTATCATTTGTGTAACAAAATGTCTGATTTTTTTCCACATCTCTCTGTCTGAAAAGTAACTGTGATAAGGTCAGATTCGTATTTGGAGAGGGGGGCAAGTATTGTTATCATTTTGCGACAGAAAACTGTCCTGATAGAAATTTCTATTGCACGTTACATCATGATAAGCGGTTTTAGATATAAAAGACGGGAGGAAAACAAATGGGAAAGAAATCTCAATATTGGCATTGGTCAATTATATTGATTTTTATTATGATATGCAGTGTTTTGTTACAAGCAGCAAACCAAGTATTTGCGAAAAATCCAAGTGAGATTCAGGGAGAGAATAAAGCTGTTCAATATGTATTAAAAAAGACTTTTGACAAAGATAAAGCATCCGTAGAGCTTTCACTGGATATGAAAGAGAAGGAGAAGATTGAAATAGATAAAGTACTCCTGCCAGATGGAAAGGAACATGCATATAACGGGTCCGGTATTCAAACAGTGGTATCAAAGAACGGAACATATCAGTTCCGGATATTCTACAAAAAAGAAAAGATGGAAAATATAGAGAAACCTGATGAATTAGAAACATTATCGGTTGATATACCTGTAGAAGTTACGGAAATCAAAGAGGAAACAGCCAAAAACGAAACAGCATCTAGTTCAAAAACAGAAAAAACAACGACTAAAGAAAAATTGGCAAAGTCATCGCTTTTAAAAGCGATAACGAATATTGATACCTTAAATAATAGTATCATAGCTGCAAAAGATGGTGAAAAAACTACGTTGACCATTGATACAAGTATTGACGTGGAGAAAGAAATTGTAATACCTGATGGAAAGATCATTCATTTTGCAGGAAATGGAAGTCTAAAGCGCACGAGTGGACTTGATAAAAAGGCTCATATGATTAAGATCGAGGAAGGTGGCCAGCTGTATTTAGATGGAATAACCGTTGACGGAAATAAGGTAGGAGAAAGATATCAGACAGGGCTGAGGGTAGCATCTGCAATCGAGGTTTTAGGAAACTTCACAATGATATCAGGAAATATGACTCAGCATACTTGTTATGTTATTCATGTAAGCGGAAAAAATGCAGAATTTACCATGACTGGAGGTACGATTAAAAACAATGATGCATCTTCCGGTGTTTTCTTAGAAGACCATGCTGACTTCATTATGAATGGCGGTGAAATATCTAATAATGTATTTGATAATTATACAGATATGGAGGTAAATACAATATTTCTTCGGAACGGAAGTAAATTTGTATTAAATGACGGTCTGATAGCAAATAATCGAAACAGCGATTTGAGTTGTGAAGTTTTCGTAGAGGGTGGCCGTAATGGCAGGAATGAAGATGCTTCTAGTTTTATTATGAATGGTGGTGAGATATCGAATAATTATAGCAGTTACCTTAGCGGAGCAGTTACTGTAGGGACATGGCTCCAGCCAGATTATAAATCTGTAGCCTCTTTTGAAATGAACGGCGGTGTCATCTCAAAAAATACATCACGATATGCCGGAGGCGGTGTCCTTATTATATGTAATGGCGACTTCAAAATGAATCAGGGGCAGATAACTGATAATCAGGCACCTGTAGGAGGCGGTATCGCAGCTAATGATGGTTTTATATCATCAGATGCTGGTAACGCAGGGTTTAAAATTGAAGAGTGGGGAACGACTTATCATTGCCCGGCTTCCTTTACTATGAATGGCGGTGTTGTCTCAGGTAATAGCACGAATGAAGCTCTTAATAGTACTGGAGGTGTTGACGGAGTTGGCGGCGGAATTTATCTGGCCACAAACATGGGAACATTTAATGCCGGTGTCATTTCAAATAATACTGCCCGTGATCAGGGTGGTGGAATCTATGTAGCCAGTGTTCCCTATCAACTGCAGATGTATAATACGTTAATTACAGATAATACTGCTTCCCTGCTTGGCGGCGGGATTTGGACTTGTCCTACAGGAAGTGTTAAAATTCTTGTAAATAACGGAGGCGCATTGTTCGGAAATACTGCTGAGACCGATGCGGCAGGGGATGATTTCGTTTCTGTGCCGAGAGCTTCTGATTATACTACTACATTTTCAGATAGAATGTTGGGTGCAGGTAAAGTTTCTTACTACAGAGACGGCGGTGTTGTCGCTGAAGGTGTTCTTGGACAACCTGATTTATCAATTCCTAGATTTGATCCAAATAATTCAGGCGATGAGATTAAAGATATCAGCAATAGCCTAGAAGGTTATGCGTTAAAAACAGTAACTGCAAAGAATGCTGAAGATATGGCGCGAAAGCAAGCAACCGTGATTGTCACAGGAAATAAAGCAAAAAGAGGCGGCGGTATTGGTGCTAATGGCAGTGTCGTCATAGGTACAGAAGACAATGGGTATAACCTATCTGTTAAAAAGAAGTGGAATACGGCATCCGGAACTGTTCCCAAATCTATTACAGTGGATTTAATAAAAATAGATGAAAATGATAATAAGACAATATTAGAAACAGTGAAACTAAGCGAAGAGAATCATTGGGAATATACTTTTAAAGATTTGCCAACCCAATATACTTACGATATTAAAGAACACAAGGTGTCTGGATTTAAGACAAAGTATGAGAAGACACAAGATGGAAATGAAATTAAGTTCCTTATTACAAACACACAAGCTACTGTTACAAAGTCTGTAACGAAGATATGGGATGACAAGGAAGACCAGGACGGTATTCGTCCCAGCGAGATTTTTGTTCAACTCTATGCGGGTGATAAAATAGTCGGAGAAGCAGTGAAACTAAGCTCAGATAACCAATGGTCTTATACATGGACAGAGCTTGCGAAATTTGAAGACGGCAAAGAAATAAAATATTCCATTAAGGAAACTAAGATTCCAGATGGCTACACAGGAAAAGTAGAAATTAATAAGGATGGGAACTTTATCTTAACAAATACTCATCAGGTTAAATCAATAGAGCCAACAGAAGCAAGCGAGCCAGAAGAACCAAGGAAACCCAAAAAAGCAAGTCAGCCAGATAAACTCAAGTACGTATCAAAGAATCCACAAACCAGTGACTCTGGTCAGTTCTTAAGATACATATTCCTATGCGGCGTGACAGCCAGTATTTTATTCGTTTCGTTTAAAAAGAAAAAGTGAAAACACTAAAAAAAGAGCAGAAAATATGATATACTGGTAAAAGAATCACAGATATATGAAGACCTGTGATTTAAACAAAACAGGAGGAATTAAGATGAGTGGTAGAACCAATGTGGAATTGGGAGGTATTACGTTGCTGGGAAATCAGCAGACAAAATATCCGGATGATTATGCACCGGAAGTGCTGGAGACTTTTCCGAATAAGCATCCTGACAATGATTATTTTGTAAAGTTTAATGCGCCGGAATTTACAAGTCTGTGTCCTATGACTGGACAACCGGATTTTGCGACCGTTTATATTTCCTATGTTCCGGGAGAAAGGATGGTGGAAAGCAAATCCCTCAAGTTATATCTGTACAGCTTCAGAAATCACGGTGATTTCCACGAGGACTGTATGAATATTATCATGAAGGATCTGATCAAACTGATGGACCCGAAATATATTGAAGTATGGGGAAAATTTACGCCGAGGGGCGGGATTTCGATTGACCCATACTGTAACTATGGGAAAAAGGGAACGCCGTGGGAGCAGATTGCTTTTGACAGACTGGCTCACCATGACATGTACCCTGAAAAGGTGGATAACCGGTAATATTTCTGATGATAAATTAATTTGGGAGCTATTAACTGCTGTGTTCTTTGAGGTTGGGGGACTTGTGAGATACACAGTAACAAAGACATGATAAAAAGGAGAGAACGTTATGAGAAGAGCGTTAAAAGCCGTTGTGTGCTTAGGGCTGTCCCTTTCGTTGGGATTCAGCACTGTAGCATTTGGAGCGGAGAAGAAGGAAGGCATTTCTAGTGAAGTGGTTAACAAAAGAGGACAGTTGTCCTCTGAAGTCCAAAAAGTAAAAGATATCCAGGGTTTTAATACTGCTCAAAGCACCAAGGTTTCAAAGAAATCAAAAAGTGTTCGGTCAGTAGCTAATTTAAAAGCTTATCATATCAACACTCGAGCAAGTATCAATGCTATAAACAAAAAGATTGAAAATGGCCAATTTAATGTTGCTAGCCCAATAACAGGCAGCAATCAATTAATATCTAATATTTATATGCCAACAAAAGGAAAGTTATGTGTAAAGTTCTCGAATGTTTACGTTACATCTACGGGTGTGCCTACACAAACACCAGCGAATTGTACTGTCACATTAACTGACAGTAAAGGAAATTTTGTAGCTTCTGGTTATTCAGATGAAGGCACAGTGATTGCCAATTATGTTAATGAAGGGACATATAGATTAACTGTATCATCACCTTATAATTCAAGCGTTGCAACTGGATATATACCTTTCTATTATTCAAGTAATAATGGGAATTTGTCTGGAACAGCTAAATATATAGCAGGAAATGGTGGAAATAATTATCAGAATTTTTCTGTTTCCAAGAGAAGTCAAGTTTGGACAGATCTTGTTTCAGATAAAGGCTACTCTTTAAAGAGTCATATTGAAAAAAAGAGCGGTAAAAAATGGGTGCGAGTAACTGATCAGAAATATAGTTATAATTCGAATCTTAGAAAATATCATGCACTAAGTAAGGGGAGTTATCGTCTTGTTATCTCAGGAACATCAAAGTATGATATTTTTACTGCCAGATATGGAAAAAAAGCTTACACAGGCAAGTATGCAACCAAAAAATCCAAATCCAAATCTATCAGCCGTAAGAAATCCAAGACAAATGTGCTGACAGCTTCAGATGCTAAGAAGAAGACCCATTGGTACAAGTTTAAAGTCAGTAAACGTCGTTCTACACAGTTTAAGGTTACTACATATAACAGTTCAGGAAGTGTGACTGCAACGCTGTACAAGGGAAAGAAAAAGCTGAGTTCACGTACGGCATACAGCCCAAGTTATATTACTTTCAAAGGAAAATTATCAAAAGGCACCTATTATGTAAAGGTAACCAAAAATACAAAGAATACAAGCGGAAAATACATAGTCAAATATGTAAAATAAAAAGCTTTGCAGCAGAGCCGACAGACTCTGCTGCAGCTGGCTTTTGCTTTAAAACATTTTCTAAGATAGAGGAGAACAGGTTATGAAAAAGCAGATGAAGAGAAAATTGGCGGTATTACTAAGCCTTGTTTTAATCATTTCTCTGGCTTTGGCCGGATGCAAGAAGAAAGAGGAAATTCCGGAGCCGCACAAGCTTGCAGAAGCATATTATCTTTTGTATACCAGAGGTAATACAGAGGAACTTGTAAAATATGGTATTACGGAAGCAGACGCAAAAAAGGCATTAAAGACCTATAAGACAAGTATGAAGTCTTCTTTCATGACATCTGCAAATTATGCCGGAGGCATGTTTAAATCTGAGGACGCGGATAAAGTTATTGATTCAATACTCCATGCGTTAGCAAAGCTTAAATATGAAGTGAAAACAGATGAAAAGGACGAAGAGGAAGGAACAGCAACAGTCATTCTGAAATCACAGAGTATTAACCTTGCAAAAATACAGTCTGAGCTTATGAAAGATATGCAGAATGCTATAAAATCAGGAAAAATCAAAAAGAAAGAACAGTTAGGCCCCTACATTCTTTCCAAAATGGCGGAACTGATTAAAGAAATAAAGCCTACAGAAGAAATGAAAGAAGTCACTTTAACCATGAAATTAAAAACAGTGAAGCAAAATAAGAAAGAAGTCAAAAGATGGATGCCTGAAAACAGTTACACATTTGGGACACAGATAGTTAAGATTCTGATTACCCAGTAAGTTCTACAGTAAACTGCTGCTGTGTCAGAAATTATTAGTAATCCTAAGACTTTCTTCAGGTCATTTTATACTTTGTTTAGAATTGTTTATTTTCTATCCATTGTTTCCGGGGAGGATTCTGATATACTTAGACTATAGTTTTTCATATATATTAATCCTCTCTTTTCATTAAATAGGTAACCCCGCATTTGACATTGCGGGGTTATTTTTATTGAATTGGCGCTGATACCTTTTTCGCAAAATGCTCTTTAACTGTGTAACATTTCAAGGAGAAATGCTTTTACTTAGATTATCCATTTCTATTAAAATTTCTTATTCACCTATTAAATTTGAAATACGACTTTCTTTTTCCATAATAAACCTTTTCTGATAGAATATATCGGCATACTCAAGCACTTTTTTCATTTGTGCCGTATCAATCAATGCACCCGTAACTGCAGAAGCAATCGGCACTGCTTTTCCTATCGCTTTTAATGTCAGTTTTCGGCCAATTTGCTCAAAGGCTTCTTTGAAAATGTTGTTTTCCAATCCCTTTGCCCCTACATTTTGAAGTGCCTTTTGTGCGGATTTATGTGCTAGCGCTCTCATTTGTGCCAACAATAATGGTATTCCACCACGAGCTGCCATATCCGTCCATGTTTTTTTCACTGTTTGCTTTACAACGGCAGCTTGGCTCATCAACATAATTTTACCAATAATAGCCGTTGCTTCATTGTTGGCATCGCTTGTACTTGGACTTAATGCGTTTGTAAATACTTCACTTGCTATTACTAATTCGGTACTATTGTTTTTTACATCATATCCATAAAACATTGCTATTGATTGTACTGATCTAAAATACAGAAAAGTGCTTAAAACAATGTTAAAAGGCAATCCCCAAAATCCAAATGCACCTGTTCCGCCACCCTCTATTGTGGCGACAAATGTATCTTGATTTTTATATGTATTGACCAATTTTGCTATGTCATAACTTCTTACTAAACAAATTTCGTCTAATTTTTGTATTTCAAAACCAGAGTTTTGGTTTACCTTAGTGATGATCTGCTTCTCATTAATAGAAAATTTAGCCGCCTGTTCCTCGATAGTTTTAAATCCACTTCCGATTACATTCATCATTTGAGAATATAATTCTTTCTCCGATATATTAAGGCTAATATCAATTCCCCATTTCTTAATTTTCTCGGGTACAAGTTGTCCTGCCTTTGTACCTAACTTTGCAAGTTTGCTGGGTTCAATAAGTTTAGTATATTTTTCTGTCAAAATATCGAGTGTGTCTGCTTCCTTTTTATTAATAATAGGAGCAGGAGCATCAAAAATTCTATTCATAGTGTACCTCATCTATCTTGTATTTTATAACACAGCTTGTAAATTTCGCGAGTGTATCAATAGGTATTCCTTGTTTCGACAATTATCATTCAGAAATAGTCATTAATGCCAATCTGTTTGATATTAAGTATAGCTCGCAGAATACAATAAATCCATATCATTTATTTTGAAATCCGCTATGTAACAGATAAGAAAGCGAAATCACATTTCAATGTTCATGACTTTTTAATAGCACAGAAACTAATACTATTTTTTATTCCATAGGTCTGCTTGAGTCCTAGCTTTTGATAGTCGTTGCAGCTTCCGAAAGAATAAAAAAGCCCTATGGGTGTTATGATGGGGGGTGTCTACTTTGTTCTTTTCTGTTTCTTTAGAGTATGATATCATGGTACACACATGTTGGGATGATGGAGGAGAGCCAGGATGTTTAACATACAGGAAGAATTAAAAAAACTTCCGGCAAAGCCCGGGGTTTATATCATGCATAATGACAAAGATGAGATCATATATGTAGGTAAGGCGATCAAACTCTGCAACCGTGTGAGACAGTATTTCCAGGGCAGCAGAAATTTAACCACAAAGATTCAGCATATGGTATCTCATATTGCATATTTTGAGTATATTATTACAGATTCAGAGCTGGAAGCACTGGTGCTGGAGTGTAACCTGATCAAGGAGCACCGGCCCAAATACAACACCATGCTGAAGGATGACAAGAATTATCCGTACATCAAAGTTACCACTAATGAAGAATATCCCCGGATCATGCTGGCCAGAAAGATGAAGCAGGACAAGTGTAAATACTTCGGGCCATATACAAGTGCGGGGGCAGTAAAGGATATCATTGAGCTGCTGAGGAAGCTTTTTAAGATTAGGACATGCAGCAGGAAACTTCCAAAGGATATCGGAAAAGACCGTCCTTGCCTGTACTATCAGATCAAGCAGTGTGAAGGGCCGTGTCAGGGATATATTTCTAGGGAAGATTACCAAAAATCTATTGAGAAAGTACTGAGCTTTCTAAACGGAAATTATAAAGATGTATCCGAAATGCTCACTGAAAAGATGAACCAGGCGGCTGCCGAACTGGAATTTGAATCGGCCGCAGAGTACAGGAATCTGCTGAAAAGCATTGCAAAGATCGCAGACCGTCAGAAGATCAACAGCCATGGATTTGAAAACAGGGATATCATTGCCTTTGCAAAAGAAAAAACAGATGCAGTAGTTTCTGTCTTTTTCATTCGGGACGGAAAGCTTTTGGGAAGAGAGTATTTTCATATGACCCAGGACGAGGAAACTTCGGATCAGGAGCTCATGAGTGCATTTGTAAAGCAGTTTTATGCGGGGACACCATATCTTCCAGGGGAGATTTTCCTGGAATGTGGTATGGATGACATAGAAATCGTAGAAGAATGGCTGTCCAAGAAACGGGGAGGCCGTGTCCATATCAGGATCCCGGTACGAGGTGAAAAACACCGTCTGGTGGAACTGGCGAAAGAAAATGCACGGAATGTCCTGAACAGGGATAAGGAAAAGCTGAAACGGGAAGAACAGCGCACAATCGGGGCGGTTAAGGAAATTGAGCAGCTTCTGGGGATTAAGGGACTACACAGGATGGAGGCTTTTGATATTTCCAATATCAGCGGATTTCAGACGGTGGCATCCATGGTCGTGTTTGAGGACGGTAAAGCCAGAAAGCGGGATTATAGAAAGTTCCGCCTGAAGTCTGTGGACGGCCCGGATGATTACAAGAGTATGGAAGAAGTCCTTACAAGAAGACTGTTACACGGACAGCGGGAGATCGAGGAGTTGAAAGAGAAAAATCAGGACCTGGAATTTGGCAGTTTTACGAAGTTTCCGGACCTGCTGCTGATGGACGGAGGAAAAGGACAAGTCAACGTTGCGGAGAGGGTTTTAAAGGATCTGAATCTGGAAATCCCTGTGTGTGGTATGGTGAAAGATGACAATCATAGAACCCGTGGATTGTATTATAATAATGATGAAATCTACTTTCCAAAACGAAGTGAAGCTTTTCTGCTTGTGACTAGGATTCAGGATGAAGCCCACCGGTTTGCCATTGAGTATCACCGGTCACTGAGAGCAAAAGGACAAGTCAGTTCTGTGCTTGATGATATCAAAGGCGTCGGTCCAAAGCGAAGAAAAGAGCTGATGAAACATTTCAAACAGATACAAAACATCAAAGATGCCACGGAAGATGAGATCATGCAGGTGCCGGGCATGACTCGGAAAGCGGCAAAAGAAATCTATTCGTTTTTCCATTTGTCTCAGGAAGAAAATGTGATAAACTAAGAATAACAATCGGACAAGGAGGATTCATTATGAGCGAAGAATACAAGGTATCGGTGGCAGAACTGGCAAAAAAGCTGGAGTTGATCCCAGTGATCCCGGACATCAACACCAATGACATTTATATTACACAGGCAGAAGTAAACCGTCCGGCATTGCAGCTGGCAGGCTTTTTTGACCATTTCTCATCATCCAGGGTGCAGATCATCGGAAATGTGGAATATATATACATCAACAATATCTTGGAGAAGGAAGATAACTGCGACCAGATCCTGGACCGCCTTTTTAGTGCCCAGATCCCGTGCCTGGTATTCTGCCGGGGGAAAGAACCGTGTGAAAAGATCATTAATTTCGGAAGAAAATATGGAGTCCCTGTTTTTATCAGCAAGGATTCTACCTCAGAATTTACTGCGGAAGTAATCCGCTGGCTCAGTGTGGAACTGGCTCCGAGGATTTCGATCCATGGAGTTTTAGTGGATGTTTTCGGTGAAGGTATTCTGATCACAGGAGAGAGTGGTATCGGAAAGAGCGAAGCTGCCCTTGAACTGTTAAAGAGAGGACACCGTCTCGTATCAGATGATGTGGTGGAGATCAAGCGTGTGAGCAAAGATACCCTGATCGGCTCATCCCCTGCTGTGACCCGGTTCTTTATTGAACTGCGGGGTATCGGCATCATTGATGTGAAGAATCTGTTCGGTGTGGAGAGTGTCAAGATGACCCAGAGCATTGATCTTGTCATTCAGCTGGAAGACTGGAATAAAGACACGGATTATGACCGGCTGGGCCTGGATGAAAACTATGTAGAGTACCTTGGAAATAAGGTAGTGGCACATGCACTTCCAATCCGTCCGGGCAGAAATCTGGCGATCATCGTTGAGTCAGCTGCCATTAACCATCGCCAGAAGAAAATGGGATACAATGCTGCAGAGGAATTATACAAAAGAGTGACTGGGAAATTGGAGGAATAAGCGGCATGAAATATATTTATGGAATTGACGTGGGAGGCACCACAGTAAAGCTGGGATTGTTTCAGGAAGATGGGAGCCTTGTGGAAAAGTGGGAGATTCCTACAAGAAAAGAAAACGGCGGAGCCCATATCATCGAAGATATCGGAGCGGCGCTGAAAGAAAATATCGCAGCGCACAAGATCCAGACGGATCAGCTGATCGGAGCCGGAGTGGGTGTGCCCGGAGCAGTGCTTTCTCTTAAGAAGGTAAACGAATGTGTCAACCTTGGATGGGGGCAGGTCGATGTGGCAGAAGAACTTGGAAAGCTTTTGGGATGTCCTGTGAAGGTGACAAATGATGCCAATGTGGCCGCCCTTGGAGAACTCTGGGTCGGAGCTGCAAAGGATTACCGCAGTGCGGTTATGGTCACTCTGGGTACTGGAGTCGGCGGTGGCATGATTGTCGATGGACAGATCATCAACGGCAGCCATGGCTACGGCGGAGAGATCGGGCATATGACAGTCAACCCGGCAGAGACACGCAAGTGCAACTGCGGAAAGACGGGATGTCTGGAGTTGTATGCTTCTGCGACTGGAATTGTTTTTGAGACAAAGAAGGCATTGGAGGCGTCCGACGCAGAGACACCCCTGAAAAAGATGACAGACTTTTCGGCAAAGGATATTTTTGACCTAGCAAAAGGGGGAGACACTTTTGCAGCTGAACAGGTAGACCATTTAGGTGAGAAACTGGCAATGGCCTTTGGAAATATTACTCTGACAGTGGACCCTGAGGTTTTTGTGATCGGCGGGGGAGTCTCCAAGGCGGGAACTATACTTTTGGACGCCATTAAAAAGCACTATGGAAATTATACCTTCGGCGCTGTAAAAGAAGGAAAATTCATTCTTGCAAGCCTTGGAAACGATGCAGGAATTTACGGGGCCGCAAGACTGATCAAAGGAGAATAAAATAGCATGAGCACGATTCTTGAAGAATTGAGACAGAAGATAGCACCAGAACGGGTACTCACAGGGGAACCTATGAAGAATCATACAACCTTCCGCATCGGCGGAGAAGCAGAACTGTATGTGATCCCTGAGACCATAGAGGAAGTACAGTGTACGGTCAAAGCAGCAAAAGAATATGAAACTCCGCTCTTTATCCTTGGAAACGGCAGCAATCTCCTGGTAGGCGATCAGGGAATTGACGGAATTGTACTTCAGATCTATAAAAACATGAATAAGATCACCTGCAAAGGAAATGAGATCACTGCCCAGGCAGGAGCACTGCTGAGTTCCATCGCCAAGGAAGCACAGAGACAGAACCTCACCGGGTTTGAGTTTGCAGGAGGGATCCCCGGCACATTCGGCGGTGCGATCACTATGAATGCGGGAGCTTACGGCGGAGAGATGATTCAGGTGTTAAAGGAAGCCACAGTGCTGACGAAGGACGGAGAGATTCTGACGCTGTCTGCCAGTGATCTGGAACTCGGATACCGGACCAGCAATGTGATTAAATGCGGATATACGGTATTGAGCGGTACCATTTCACTCGAAGATGGAGATCCTGCCGAGATCAAAAAGCAGATGGATGAATATACATTGGCGAGAAAGACAAAACAGCCGCTGGAGCTGCCCAGTGCAGGCAGCACATTTAAACGCCCGGAAGGATATTTCGCGGGGAAATTGATCGATGACGCAGGACTCAGGGGATACCAGGTCGGCGGTGCGCGGGTATCCGATAAACACTGCGGTTTTGTAGTGAATCAGGATCATGCGACAGCCAAAGATGTGCTCCAGCTGATCGAAGATGTACAGAAAAAAGTGAAGGAGAAGTTTGGAGTGGACCTGGAGCCGGAAGTGAAGCGGGTCGGAAAGTTTTAGAGGAAGAATGATATGAGGTTTGTGATTGTTACCGGGATGTCAGGAGCAGGAAAGAGCAGCGCATTAAAAATGCTTGAGGATGTCGGATATTTTTGTGTGGATAATCTTCCGACCAGGCTGCTTTGCAAGTTTGCGGAGCTTACACTGGATAAGACGGCAAACATATCCAATGTAGCCCTCGGTATTGACATCCGCAGCGGAGCATCTATCGATGAGTTTTTAGAAGAATTAAATAAGGTCCATGAAATGGGCGTCAAGTTTGAGATCCTGTTTCTAAACGCCAGTAACCGAATCTTGGTGAAACGATATAAAGAGACCAGGAGAAACCATCCTCTGGCCCGCAACGGGCGGATCGAGGATGGAATCCTAAAAGAGCGTGAGGCAGTGGATGTCTTAAAAAAGCACGCAGATTATGTCATTGATACGAGCCAGCTGCTCACAAGGGAATTGAAGGCTGAAATTGACAGAATATTTGTCAGGGAAGAAGAATATGCTAACTTCAATGTGGCGGTGGTATCCTTTGGATTTAAGTTTGGGATCCCGGCTGATGTTGACCTTGTATTTGATGTCAGGTTCCTTCCCAATCCTTATTATGATCTGAATCTGCGCCCTTTGACTGGAAATGACAAGCCGATCCAGGATTTTGTCATGAAGCATGAGGAGTCCAGAGTATTTTTAGACAAGCTGGAAGATATGCTGAAATTCCTGATTCCAAATTACATTAAGGAAGGGAAGTATAATCTTGTGATCGGGATTGGATGCACAGGCGGGAAGCATCGGTCCGTCACGATCACAAATGCTTTGGCAGAAAGATTAAAACAGCTGCCATATCCAGTGAAGATTGAGCATAGAGATATAACGAGGTAGGAAATGTCATTTTCAAGTGAAGTGAAAGAAGAACTCGCAAGGCTCACCAGCGGAGCCAGACACTGTAAGATCGCAGAACTTGCCGGTATTCTTGATTTCTGCGGAGAGGTCCTTTTTAATGAAGGCACCTACTGTGTAAAAGTGCATACAGAAAATGTGTCGGTGGCAAAACGCTTTTTTACGCTGCTAAAAGACACGTTTGGTATTCATGGAGAACTGCAGGTGAAACGCAATGAATATCTGAAAAGAAGTCGAAATTATTCGGTTTTTGTTGACAAACATGAGGATTGTGTTTTATTATTGAAAGCAGTGAAATATTTTGAGCCAAAGAATTTTGGATTAGTCCTGCAGAACACGTGCTGTAAAAGGGCCTATATCCGGGGTGCTTTTCTGGCAGCCGGTTCCATGAGTGATCCGGAGAAAAATTATCACTTTGAAATTGTAACTCTTCATGAAGAATTTGCGGAACAATTGCAAGATGTGCTTGATTTTTTTGAATTAGATGCTAAAATAGTAATTCGTAAGAAGTACTATGTAGTGTATATCAAAGAAGGTGCAAAGATCGTTGATGTACTAAACATCATGGAAGCACATGTCGCTTTGATGAACCTCGAAAATGTCCGTATCTTGAAAGATATGAGGAACACGGTGAACCGCCGTGTAAACTGCGAGACTGCCAACATCAACAAGACAGTTTCAGCAGCCGTGAAGCAAGCCGAGGATATTCGATTTTTACAAGAGCATAGAGGGCTTAGTGAACTGAACCAGGGACTGCAAGACATCGCCTATCTGCGATTGGAACATCCTGAGGCTACTCTGAAAGAGCTAGGAGAGATGCTGAATCCCCCCGTTGGCAAATCAGGAGTGAATCATCGTCTTAAGAAGCTGAGTAAGATTGCTGAAGATATGAGAATGGGAGGATCATTATGATTTCTAAGAGTATCAATATTCATGTGACGGAGAATAAGGAAGAACGTCCGGTTGCTTTTTTGGTCCAGATGGCCAGCCAATTCGAGAGCAAGATTTTAATCGAGGCAGGCAACAAAAGGATCAATGGAAAAAGTATCATGGGTATGATGAGTCTTGGTTTGGATGATTTAGACAATATTACTGTTGTTGCGGACGGAGCGGACGAAGAGACTGCTGTCTCAACAATTGAACAATATTTAACAAAAGGAGCATAACTGCTCCCAATTTGCCGAAATAGCTCAGCAGGTAGAGCACTTCACTCGTAATGAAGGGGTCGCCGGTTCAAATCCGGTTTTCGGCTTTGGCGCAAACACTGATATCTACAGTGTTTGCGCCATTTTTATTGTTGACTTTAGTCTATTGAGCAGGTAACGAAGTGTCTGCGAAATAAAAAACCACCTGCTATGCAGGTGAGTTGGGGGAAAGCTTAAGCTTCAAGCAAAAACCCTCCTATGATAAGATTTAAAAAGGTTCGCCAACCAAAAAATAAGATCATAGGAGGGATCCAAATGGACAATAACAGTCTATCACATACAACGTGGAATTGTAAATATCATGTAGTTTTTGCACCAAAGTATCGAAGAAAGATAATCTATGGACAGATCAAGAAGGATGTGGCAAACATACTGAGCATGTTATGCAAACGAAAGGAGATCGAGATCATAGAAGCGGAATGCTGCAGGGACCATGTCCATATGCTGATCAAGATACCACCCAAATACAGTGTGTCACAGATCATGGGATACCTGAAAGGAAAAAGTTCGCTGATGATATTTGACCGGCATGCAAATCTGAAATACAAGTATGGGAATCGACATTTCTGGTGTAGAGGATATTACGTAGATACAGCAGGTAAAAATGCAAAAAAAGATAGAGGAATATATAAAGAAACAGCTACAAGAGGACATCGAATACGACCAAATGACCCTGAAAGAATACATCGACCCGTTTACGGGTGAGCCAGTAAAGTAGGGGGAAGAGAGGCCCGTTAACGGGCACCCGGAGAACGAAGTGTGGTTGGCGGACCGGATCAGAGCATCTTTAGATGCAAGACAAGTAACGGTCCCTTATAGGGACAGGACAAACTACCGGCTGAGCCGGTAGTCCTGATTTCCATAGAAAAATTCTGCGAATTTGATTATGTTTAATTTAAGAACATTAGTTTTACAGGGTTCTTACCGAAGACCGGAAGAGATATAAATATAGATAGAATCATTCATTATAATTATGATAAAATAGAACAGGGAGCTTGTTTAAATAAAGGAGGAGAAGTATGAATAAATTAATAAAAAAAGCAGCAATCATAGCAATGAGCGGGGTTTTAACTTTTTCTATGATGCCATCAATTTCCGCTAAAGCAGCTAAAAAGAAATTATTCGTAAATAAGGTGTATGATACGACAACACAAGTAAAAGGAAAGACCAAGAAAAAGTATCAGGTGCGGGTTATAATAGGAAAGCAGACGTATAAAGCAAATGCAAGTAAAACAGGAAATTTCAGCGTAAAAATTCCTAAACAGACGGCAGGAGAAAGTCTGATTGTGAAAACTTATCGGAAATCAGGGAGAAGATGGAAGTACTACACGAAGAAAAAAGTTTCTATTTTAGCCAAAACAATTTCAGTTAAAAAGTTTTCAAAGACTTCCAAGTACATTAAAGGATATGCAAGGCCAAAGTACAAAATTAAATTAACTATGAATGGAAAGACGTATACGAAAAAGGCTGGCAGCAAGACAGGATATTTTGCAGTGAAAATGAAAAAAGCTGCAGGCAACGCGACGGGCACAATTAAGCTGTATGACACAAAAGGGAAGTATGTAAAAACTTATAAGATACAAGCTGAATCTGATTATACGCAAAATGGAAAACCTTATAATGGGAAAGTACCTGGTCTCTCTGACCCCATCAATGTAGAAGACTTTAATAATAGGCTGAATAGCACGAACACATTTAAGGATAATTCTATTTACTATAGATATGATATTACAAAAAGTTTTTCAGATGTGTGTTCTGGGTATGGCAGAGGCAGTTGTGGTTATATTTCAACTTACTTAGGCAGAAGTAATAATGAAGAGAGTATGTGGTTCACTGCTAAAAATGGAGTTACGCTTTATTATATGACGTTTGAGTCTGGCGATTTGAGAAATACTCCTATTCCTGGACCATCCAACAAGGCAGAGATAATAAAATCTGGAGAGACAGTACAGATTGACCCTAAGTTTAAGGATGCGGAAGGGCACATTTCGCGTTTAGCAATAAAGATTGTTGGTTATAAAAATGGGAAGCCAGTGATCATGGTGTCTGAATTATTATAATAAGGAATCGACACACTGTAGTAATTAAGACTTTTTTACATTTTGAACCGTTCCCCGCAAAGCAGAGAATAAAAAATAAAACTTTTTCTGCCAGTAGGTACTGCCTGCTGGCAGTTTTTATGTTGCTTGTAAATAACTTTGTGTCATTCCCGTATTTTTTCTTTCTATAAAATATGCTCCCGTCTAAGCGGCAAGCTTTTCTTATTGTATTTGTCTGCCTGGAAGGGAGCATATCAGAATTTAGTTATATTTTCACGTTTCTTTTGCTATATATTGTTTAAAAACTGCTGTTCTATATGAACTAGGATCCGGTCATCTTTTGTCAGATGTGCAGGAGCGCACTCTCTTCTTATCTTGTCCATCTTACAGTGAATGCATAGGTCATCTGTTGAATTATAGATCGTCTCGCCGCAGATACTGCACGTTGTGACGCTAAAAATAAATTTTCCGATATCTTCATTATAAAAATGATGGTACATAGCTTCGTCAATGTCGCTTACATCTCTGGATACAGAATCTCTCCAAAGCCTGTAATTCTGAAATGCATAAGAACCGGCCTCTCTGCTGATCTGAAAGCAGGAGGAAACATCATTCTCATCTCTGCACTGGGCAAAATGAATCGCCATCCTGGGAGCCAGGATATTGCTGGCGAAAAAATTAGCCTGGTGCTCATTTTGGGAGCATTCTTTGGAATGCCCCAGCATAATATGTCCCAGCTCATGCATAATGGAGAACCGGATCCTAAAAGGAGACTTTGTCTCATCATAGGCAATGATCCGGTTGGCACCGTAGCGGAACGCGTCCTCAGAATAATTTCTGCAGTATTCATAGAGCCGCTCATTGATGTCCCGCATGTTCTGATACGTGAAAATCCGGTATCCGTAGTGTCTTAAAATACTGTAGCAGTCAATCGGAAATGACTGGATCTCACAGTCTCTGTAAACATCAAGTATCTTAAGAAGTATATCGTGATAATTCAAATCCACCAATCCTTTATAATTCAGATAACATCTTTATAAGTTCTAATTTTTCTTCGATGGACATTTCCTTCCCATTCCTTGCGATCAGTGTTTTCAAATCTGCATAAGATGGTTCATTTTGATTGTCAGAGATCAGAGATTCATCGTCACAGAAATATTCTGTGGTGACTCCAAACTCCTTTGAGATTTTTAAAAGAACTTCTATATCAGCTTTCCGGCTGTCTCTTTTGATCATAGAGTAGATTGTGGTAGGTGCCACGTTGATCTTTTTGGCCAGCTCGTTGGGATTCATATGATGTTCTTTTAACAACAGCTCTAACTTTGATCCAATACCCATAAAAATATACCGCCTTTCTATAGAAAGAATAGCATATTAAAAAGTTTAAGTAAATAAAAAAATATGCAAATGCGTATAATTACATTGACAAATAACTCAAATGAGTATATCATGACAATAGAGATTACGCAAATGAGTAATGATAGGAGGTAGACTGTTGCCATATATAAATTTGAAAATGGAATTAATGAAATCCAATATCACAAACGAAGAAGCAGCGAGTGTATTGAAGTTACAGGCGGAGGACGTAGTGGACAAGCTGTCAGGTTCCGGAAGGTTCACCATTGAGGAAGCAATGTGTTTAAAAACAGCATATTTTCCTCATCTGCCTTTGGAATATCTGTTTGTACATACGAAATCGCAGCCGTAACAAAATTACGCTCTTTACTAAAGAGTATAGAACATAAGTTCGTGAAAGGCAATAGGCATAATATACAAAATTGGAAGGGAGATTGTTATGTTTGACTTTACCACAGAGCAGGGACAGATGGACACAGTCATCGGGATTTTACTGCATCATTATAAAAAAGAGGATTTATCAGAGTTTTATGGAATATCACCAAAATTAATCAATATCTGGATGGAACGGTACCGCAGAAGGGCATTGGAGGAAATTAAGAGGAGACAGATTTGTTTCAACGGTCGTTCTGTGAAAAAGATGAAGCCACTATTATCAATCTACAGGCCAACCTCCGGAGCGGTGTACATTGACTGGAAGCATATAAGATAAAAGAAGAGGGGAGGAATACGATGACAGAAAAAGATATGGGACAGATGTATTATCTGAATAAGGAAATTGAAAGATTAAATGAAGAACTGAATTGGATGGAATGCAAGAGTATGATGAAAAGCCCTATTTTGACCGGTATGCCTTTTGGAGGAGGAGTCAGCGATAAGACTGCTGACTATGCAGTGCGGATAGAAGAGATCAAAAATCTTATCGATATATCAGTGAAGAAATTACTATATACAAGGGCAGAGATTGAACGTTTTTTACAGGAAATTGAAGATCCAGAGCTGAGACTGATCATAAGACTGCGCTCGATCAATCATCTTGGATGGCAGGAGATAGGGGAAGAACTGGGGATGGACAGAAGGACCGCATCGAGGAAGTACCAGAAATTCTGTGATGAGGTGTTTGCCCACAATGTCCGCTGAGATAATGATATAGTTATCATAGAAATTAAAAGATTGAAAATCCATTTTTAAAAGGATCTCATTTCTCTCTTTTATTTTTTCCCTGTCGGTAGAGGACAGGCAGAAAATCTGCCCACAATGTCCGCTGGCAGAATGATATCATTATAATAGAGAAAACAGGCAGGAGATCCCACCTATGAAATTTGGTCTTCCCGCCTGTTTTCTTCTATGAAAAAAGGAATTCCCAACCCGTCGTGTAATACAGCTGTAATGATAAAAGTATTTTTAGGAGGTGTGCAAAATAGAAAATTTAATTTATCAGAGATTAGCAGATTCTGCAGATCTTGTTAAGCTTCTGGCAAAATATAATGGAAAGCCGGCAATATTTCAAAAAAGAGCTCCCGATGATTCTGATGAACTGTGGGAAAGTGATCCGTATCCAAGGATGATCTATGAAGTAGAATTAAAGGAAGAAATGGAAAGAGAATTTAGCAAAAGGATCCGTCTTCACGTTATTTGTAAGAAAGGACAGCAGACCAATTCCCTGGATTTCAAAATGCCAATTCTTACGGCGCTGGACCGTTGCTTTTTTACAAAGATAGATGTAACTCTGGGTACAAGGTGGAGTCATACAGAACCAGCTGTACTAGAAAGTGGAACATCAGTGGAGGAGACCATCTACACATTCAACGGAATGCTTTTTACAAAGCAGGAAATGATAGAGCCAGATCCGGTGGCTGCATTAAACAGCTGGCTGAAAAATACTTTCGAGGATGCGGTTATAATCAGCAGAGATCCACTTGAAGATATTTGGAAACCAGGAAATAGTGAATCAGCGATCTATTGCCGTCTGGAAAGCATGGCTCCAGGATCTTATAAAGATACGTGGTGTAATTCCTGGATCACTGCCGGTATCAGGATCCATATTATAGCAGAGCAGTATAAAAAGCTTTCTATGATACGGGAAATTACGCAAAAGCTGGCAGGTATTAAGTCACTGACCATGAGTGACGGGGGACCTTTATACATTATGAAGGTAAATTATAATGATACTCTGAACCCACTGAAGCACCGGCAGTTCTTTATTGAGTGCCAGTATGGGGTCCTTCGGCAGGAAGAGGAGAAGCAACCAATTCGTAATATCGATATTCAGGAGGGATAGTATTGAAATCACAGGTAAAATACAGCATGGAAGAATTTGCTTCCAATCCGGAAGTTCTTGCAGCATCTGAGGATCTGATCAGAGCTGCTTTTTCTTTTGCCGGACTAGAAGAAGCATCAGAAAAAGAAGCAAAGAAAATTGTAAATGATTATAAAAGCAAGGAGGTACATTAGACTATGGGAGGAACATATCAGGCAGGGGAAGAAAAGGTAAGACCCGGAGTTTACAGAAGGTATTCAACAGAGGATAAAAAGCTTGTAGCAGGAGCGATGACAGGAGTTTTTGCAATTCCGGTAAAAGCTGATTTTGGTCCTGTAGGAGTTGTCACAATTCACACAAAACAGGATACACTCAAGGAAATGTATGGTGTAGGAGGGACAGTAAAAGGGGCAACGAATCTTTTTGAAGGAGGGGCTGCCAAGGTTCATGTGTATCGTTTGGGGACAGGGGGCACCAAGGGAACACTGGATCTGAAAGATGCTGAGGATGCAGCTGTGGTTTCTCTGGAAACAAAATATCCAACGGATATTACATTTGCGGTCTCATTAAAACAGAAATTAGGAAGTGAAACAAAGAGAGAGTTTTCTGTATATCAGGGAGCTGTTTTAAAGGAAAAGTTTGAATATGAAGTACAGGCTGACGGTGATGAAGGACAGATTCTTACTGAAATTATTAACGCAAAATCAGCTGTTTTTCATGCTGAAAAAGCTGCGGAAGACAAAAAACCAGTTTCAGTCGTACAGCAGGAGATTACTCCGGGAACCAATCCCACAGTTACAAACGCAGAATACAGTGCGGCATTGGAGGCCTTTGAAGCTTATAAGTGGAATGTTCTCGTAACAGATACCGTAGATACTGCTGTACATGAGCTGTTAAAAGCATATATGAAAAGGTTAAAGAATAATGGTTCCATTGGTTCCTGTGTTGTCGGAGAGGGAAGTGATGTTGCTTTTGAAGAGCGGATGGAACATGCAAAATCATTTGATTCCGAATACTTTATCTATGCTGGAAGCGGTTATGTGGATGCAGAGGGCAATAAAGTAGACGGCTATGAGGCAGTTACTATTCAGGCAGGTATTATCGGAAGCACTCCATCCAATAAGTCCGTTGTACATACTGTTATTCCGAATGCAGTCGATACTCTTGAAGTTTTGAAAAACGAAGATTATATTCACGCCATTGAAAACGGCATGCTTCTTCTCTCACCAAGTGAGGAGGGGGAAGTTTGGTTTGACAGCGGAGTGAATACACTGACAACGTTAAATGAAAACCAGGATGCAGGATGGAAAAAGATCCGCCGTACAATGACCAGATATGAAATGTTTGACAGAATCGACAGAACAATCACACCTCTGGTTGGAAAGGTAAACTGTGACTCAGACGGTATTTCCAATGTAGTGAAAGTGGCACAGGATGTTTTGATCGCAATGGTGAACGAAGGAAAATTAATGGATGGTGCAAATTTCTATGAGGATCCGGAACAGGCACATGGCCCGGATAATGCACATTTTATTATTGAGGCATCTGACATTGACAGCTTAGAAAAAATTTATCTGAACTATAAGTTCAGCTTTTCAGGAGAATAGGGGGAGAAAGAATGAGTGATAAAATTGATGTACGTACAGTAATGACAGGAAATGACGGAAAATTATTTATTTTTGATGGAAAAGAGAGAATTTTATTAGCAGAAATAAAAGATTATGAGATTAAGGCCAGCTTTGGAAATATCGAATATCAGCCATTAGGGGATGTACAGGAGTATTCAATTCCAAATAAGGTTAAATTCACCCTTACTTTTTCAGGGGCAGTTGTCAGAGATGATATTTTAATGGATCCGATCCTGAAAAAGCTTGCCGAGGGTGAAATACCGAAATATGATTTCCAAAGCACTGCAACACGTTCTTTGGATAAAAAGGAACAAAAATTGACACTAAGGAATTGTATTCCAAACGGAGACTTTGACATTATGACTTTGAAAGCTGGTGAAGTGATTACCAGACAGCAGAGTTTCACGATCAACAGTATTCCGGTTTTTGAAGAAATATTATCAATCGGTAAATAAGGAGGATATAAAAGATGGAAAATGTAGCGAACACAAGTGTAGAACAGGGAATCGAAGTGACAAAGGAAAATGAGATGGATTTAGTACAGGGGCTGCTGGCAGCAGCAGATTTCAGAACAGATGACGCTCTTCAGACAGAAATCCAGATCAAAAGGAAAGGTAAATTGTTTTTTTCCTTTAAAATCCGTCCATTGAGTGAAGAGGAATTACTGACTGCGCGAAGAAAATCAGTAGTGAAAATGGCAAACCCCAATAATCCTAAATTACCGCCGATTGAAAAAGAGTTAAGAATTGAAGAATTTACTGCATGGAAAATCTATCTGGCAACCGTGGATAAGGAAAATGTGTGGGATAATCCAACAGTAATGGATGGCCTTGAAAGAAAAGGTTTTTCTGTACTGCAGGGAATTGATGTAATTAATACGGTGCTGAGAGCCGGAGAAAAAGACGCAATTGACGATCAAATTGATAAACTAAGTGGATTTTATGACTCTGAGGTAACTGTGGAGGACTACGCAAAAAACTGATTGAGGCTAGTCCGCTAGCCTGGAAGCTACATTACATCTGGCAGAAACAGGGAAAACTGCCCTCAGAGATCCTCGGCTTGGGCCGGGGGGAGAGGGCTTTTGTCCTTGCCTCCACAGAAATAGAATTGGAAAATTATTTGGAATGGAAGGAGGGGGAGTAAATTGTCAGACACAATTGTGATTGGTGGAGATGAATATGAATATACTTCTACTGGATATAGAAAGAAAAAGAAAGTTGGAATTGGCGATTTAGATTTTGAAAAAGATCCATATGGGACAAATAAAAAAGTTGCTGAGATTTATGCTAAGACAGGGAAAATACCAAAAGGTATTGATAAAATTGTTGCAGGAGAGAAAAAATCTTTTTCTCAGAAAGAAGTACAGGAATTTAAATATTTGGAAAATCAGATGAATAAAAGAATAAAAAAATTCTTCTCTGACAGAAATCCAAATCGGTGGCAAATGAATGAAAAGAATAAACTATTATCTTCAGGAAGTGTTTCTACAGAGTGGGTAATGAACAATTCTAATATGGGAGTTGCGCCTGAAGCCGAAAAGCTTGCTGAAGAAGAGAAAGAGTTTAGAAGAGGGGTTGTTGATTATTGGAAAGAAAAAATTAAAAATCAAGTTATAGCTTATGCAGATCAAGAATATGACAATACATTTAATGATTTGTTCGGCCCACAGATTGGTAATGCAATGAATAGATTACCTAAGGAAATAAGAGATGTAATTAGTCCGAAAGCCCAAATTTTAGCTAAAATATCTGATATACACGATGTTGTAGTGGCAGAAGATCCTGGAAAGGAAATTGCAAAAAAAATACTGGACACATCAGGAGATATATTGTTAGGCACAGTATTTAAAGGAGTAGGCAAAATTATTTCAATTTCCGGAAACAAATTACCCAAAAACATTAAAATACCTGAAAATATCAAAGTTCCGAAAATTGTAAGAAGCATAGCAAAAGAAGGAATCAAGAAAGCTCTGGGGAAGGCGATGGGATTTTCACAAGATAATTATTTAGATAATTTAAGAGATAAAAATGGAGCAGTCTGGGATAAAGAAAAAAAAGATCTTGTTCCCAAAAAGCCAGATTCTCATAATAAGAAAAATACTTATTGGATCAAAGAAACTGCAAATGGGTTGGTTATTAAGAAACCTGGACAGAAAGAAGAAATATATAAACCCAAGAAACCGCCAGTTCTTCAAATGCTTCAGCCCTGGAATGTTGGTATAAAAAAACCTATTCTTCCATCAAAATCAAATGTAGGGACACACTCAGGTCAAAGAAATTCTTCAAGAAGAAGCCATCCTAGGATTTCAAGGAGAGAAAGAGAAAAGAAACAAAAAGAATTACTTCATAAGTCAAAGTCCGGGGGATTGCTACCTTTTGCATCTCCAGCAATTCCACATGCGGATGGTGGTTTTGTAAACAAAACAACACTGAGCTATGTGGGCGAAGATGGACCTGAGGCTATCATTCCACTGGGAAGTAAGCGACGTCAAAGAGGGTTGGATTTGTGGAATCAGGCAGGTGCTATGCTTGGAGTCCCGGGCTATGCCAATGGAGCGATAGTGGGAGGTAAGTCGGCTGGGTCTGTTAAAAAATCTAAAAAGACTGCAGTACATAAAACAGAGAGCAAAGGCAAAACCTCGGCAAATCACAAAAAATCTCCGGTAAAAGTTTCTGTAGGCAATATTTCTATCAATGTAAAAGGAAACGGTGGAGGATCTGGAAAAAATGTAGATTTACTGCAGCTATTAAAAGCCCAGAGGGGACAGGTGTCGGATGAGCTCTGTTCTATCATTGCAGATGCTGTCGAAGGAGCCTATAAGAATATTCCAGTGGCATAACAGATGAAAGGAGGAAAATGTGAAAGAAGTAAGTATTAAATTATACGAGCCGGGAAATAAAGATGGCGGTATTACAATTCCGCTTCTGCCAGGAGAGTTAGAATACAAAAATTCCTCCAGGCTCCAAGAGTACGAGATTTTAGATTTAGGAAAAGTCAGCATTCCCAAGGGACGTAATTTGTGCACTATCGGCTGGGAAGGTATTTTCCCGGCAATCACCAGAGAAAAGTTTGAGTTTATTCAGGGAACACTGAAACAGCCCGGTTTCTATATAGATAAGATTGAGCGTTGGCGGCAAAAACATAAAAAAGTACAGGTTGAAATATCGAAAACTGCCTTTAAATCAAAGCTAATGTATGTAAATGAATTTACCTGCACCCTTTCCGCTGCAGGAGATTATAAATATACGATTTCGTTTATCGAAGCGGCAGAATTAAAACTGAAGCGAACCGTGAGGAAAAGTAAGAAAGGTACAAAAAAATATAAGGTAGGCAGAAACTCAGAGACTTTAAGGGATATCTCTAAGAAGTTTTATGGTGATGGTACAAAGTATCAAAGGATTTATAAGGCAAATAAGACTTTAATTGATAAAGAAAATGCGAAAAAGAAAAAAGAGGGAAAAAAAGTAAAATCCCAATACACAATTTATAGAGGACAGGTGCTGACAATTCCACCAGCGACTGCAGCTGAGAAGAAAAAATTATCGATCCTTGCTTTGCAGAAAGCTATCAATAAGGATAAAAAATATGGCAAGGTTCCGGTAAATGGAAAGCTAGACTCATCCACAAAGACCATTTTGAAAAAAATTGTTATTAAAAGCGGAAGCAGGGGCGAAGTCGTTAAGTTCGTACAGGGCAAAGTCGGAGCAACGAAAGATGGAATTTATGGACCTAAAACAAAGGCAAAAATTAAAACCTACCAGAGAAAACATAATTTAAAAGCTGACGGAATGGCAGGTATCAAAACTTTGACCAAGATGGTTAGTTAGGAGGAAATCTTATGGAAGGGACACTCCAGAACCCTATTTATAAATGTACCATCAAAACAAAAAAAGCTGTTTACAATGTTTCCAAGATTTTAACTGGCCTAACGGTTACACAAAATCAGGATGATCTGGCTCAGGGAGTTACAATTACAATACCTAATATCAAAGATAAAAAGAAGTATTTGTATAATAACATCACGGTCAGAGACACTCTGATATTATCCTGTAAGACTGGGAAGCATTATAAGGAAATATTTAGGGGGACAATCTGGGAGAAAGATTATACCAGTGACGTTACAAAAGACCTGTCACTAACCGCCTATGACAGACTGATTTATCTTCAGAATACAAAAGATAACTTTTTCTTTGCTAAAGGGAAAAGTACGAAGAGTATTCTTCAGACAATCTGTAAACGATGGGGAGTCAAACTCGACTTTCAGTATAAGAACATTAAACACAAACGGACCATTATACGTGAAGTTAACGTATCAGATGCGATTATTGCAGTGCTGAATGAGGTGAAAAAGAAAACTGGTACAAAATATGTTATTTCTTTTGAAGGCGGAGCTCTGACAGTAAAAAAAAGGGGAACAAACACCAAAATATATACGATTAACAAAAAAGAATCAGCTCTAACTGAGAATACAAAGGTTACTATGGATGGCGTTATAACAAAAGTGGCTATTTATAGGGAGCAGGAATCACAATCCACCAAGGAACAGCCTCCTAAAAAAGTTACCGTTGTAAAAGGTGATACAAAAAAATATGGTACATTGCAAGAAATCATAATGAGAGATTCCGATGATAAAAAAACAGTTCACGCTAAGAAGGAAGCAAAGGAAATCCTGAAAGAGCACGGAAAACCAAAATACGAAAGAACCTTGGAGGCTGTCAATAATCCTTATGTCAGAAAGGGCCACAAAATTAAAAGCAATGCAGGGGCACTTGCAGGATACTATATTGTTGTTGGCGTTGAACATGACTGTCTAAATGGGAAGATGAAATTGGAGGTCGAGAAATAATGGCTGCAAAAGGAAGTGTCAGACTGGCTGCAATTTTGCAGAAAAGAATGGGAAAAGTTAAAGATTTTGGATATTCCCCCACGGCAGAGCTTGGAACTATTACAAAGAAAGGGCTGGTATTGGATAGTTTTCCAAAGGATGTCATGGAAGAAGGGGAATATATTGTCTGTAAGTTTGATGAGGACCAGGATGTGACAAGCAGACAGAAATCTGTATTGAAGGATCAGGATCGGGTCGTTGTCCTATGGGCAGATGAGACTCCGGTGGTGATTGGTAAAATATCTAAAGGGAAAGAATGAGAGGTGATAGCATGGATAATCTTTTTCCGGAAGATTTTGAAGATGAAGAATTGGAACTGGATGAAATTGATGATGACTCGGATGAAGAAGCTGTTGGATATAAAAAAAGCATCTATTTCGATGATAATCTGGAGGATTTTAAAAGAGATGGGACTAAGAAACTGGTTGAGGCCAACGGAGTGGAAGCATGGATCCAGTGGTGCATGAAAATATTGAGAACAAAACGATATGTGTGCCAGGCCTACAGTGATGATATCGGAATTGATATAGAGAGTGCTTTTCAGGCAGAGTCGAGAAAAGAAGCAGAAAGTATTCTGGAAAATGAGATTACAGAGGCTTTAGAGGCAGATCCCTATGGAAGAACGGATATGGTACAGTCCGTAACATTTCAATGGATGAATGCTGATTCACTGGAAGTTACCTGTAATGTAATTGGAATTGATTCCAATGAAATTGAACTGAAAGCAACAATCGAAAGATAGAAAGGAGGATACAGATGGATGAGGAACTTTTAGAAACAATAGATGAGGAAGAATTGGAAGAGGATGATTTCAAAATTCCTTCCTTTTTAGATCAATCGAGTGAAGAAGAAATCCATAAAAAAATGCTGGACATTCTTCCTGATGACATAGACAAGTCTGAAGGAGGTTATGTATATGATCTCACAAGACCCACTGCGATTGAAGTATCCAGAATGAAAGAATTTGAATTAGTGGAAGCATTGAAGCTGATCTGGCCAAGATACGCGGAAGGTGCTTATCTTGACTATCATGCAGAGACGAGAGGGTTTCAGCGGAAGGAAGCGATTAATGCCACTGGAGTTTTACATATTACGGGAACTGCGGGCACTGTAATCCCAGAAGGAAGTATATTTACTACAGAAAGTATCAATGATGAACCGGAAAAAGAGTATGAAACGTTGGAGGAAGCAGTAATTACTTCTGAAGGCAGTGTGGATGTAAAAATCCAATGTACGGAGCCGGGACTGAATGGAAATAGTGCTAATAATACTGTAAATCTTGAAGAGGATCTGATTGACGGTATTACAGAGGTAACAAATCCAGCACCGATTACCGGTGGGGCAGAGGAAGAAGATGATGAGAGCCTGAGAGAGCGGATTATGGAATATGACCAGTCCCAGGGAGACTCTTTTGTAGGCAATATCAGTGACTATAAACGATGGGCATTGTCAGTGGAAGGTGTAGATACAGCAACAATATTCAGTCCCCAGGATAATAGCGGAAAAGTGAAGATTGTAATTACACCTTCAAATGATGAATTAGATTTACAGGAATTAAAGGACAAGGTGACCAACTATATTATGAGCCCTGATAATCCCGAAAACCGTCTGGCACCTATCAATGCTTTGGTGGAAGTAGTAACTCCGGATAAGCTTGTAATCAATATAACTGCTACTGTTGAACTAAAACCAGGGGCAGATCTTGTCACTGTGACAAATGCGTTTAAAAAGTCTGTGAACTCTTATCTGAAAACTACAGTAGATGAAGGTAAAATCAGATATACTCAGATCTCTAATCTTCTGGGTGATACTGAGGGGATTTATGATTATTCCGGTCTGTTGATCTGCAAAGAAGGTGAAATAGAAGGAAAAACAGATAATATTTTAGTTGATCCAAATGTTATTCCTGAGGCAGCAGTCACTTTGCACGAACCTGAAAATAGTAATTAGGGGGGATCTGAATGCATAATAAAACGGAATTAATGGATAACATACTGACCAGTCCAGAAGCCCAGAAAATTATAGAGTTTGTGAGTCCTGTCTATGGAGATGCTTATACAGGACTGCATTTATTTAATTGTATTGGAAGAGTTCTGGATGAATTAGATGTATTTCCAGATCATTTTAAGGATCAGATCTTTGTTCAGACTGCAGATCTATGGTCTCTTGATTATTGGGAAAAGCAGTATGGGATAGTACCTGGGCAGAATGTCTCAGAGGAAGAACGGAAAAGAAATCTTTTGGAAAAAATGGGGCGCAGGTTCAATAATCCAAAAAGAATTGAAGATGTCCTTACTTCAATGCTGGGATACGAAGTGGAAGTAAAAGAAAATACTGATGTGAATACATTCAGTGTTCTTGTCAAGGGTTATGTATCAGATCTGGAGCCTGCAAAAGTTTTTATTGATAGAGTGAAACCTGCACATCTTGTCTATGAAATAAAAGTTTCAGAAATCATTGAGGCAGTAGTCCATATTTATTATGGACTCTATATTTCAGAACATGAATATTATCAAGTTCAAGTGCTTTAAATAAGAGTCCTGTCATAAACCAAACCTGATGGAATATTAAAAAAGAGGTGAACTAAATGGATATATGGGAAAATGCATCTTTGACAGAAAAAGGTGCAGATTTACATAATAGATTAATAAACGGAAAAACACTAAAAATAACAAAAGTAAAAACAGGTGCTGGAAAAGTTCCGGTGATGTATCTCAGGCAGCAGACAGAGGTTACCAATCCAATGCAGGAATTGACGCTGCAGCCGGCTACAATATCGGATGATAATATTATAATCCCGGTACTGCTTGAAAATATTGGTTTAACAGAAAGTTATGAACTTTGGCAGGTAGGATTTTATGCAGAAGATCCAGATGAAGGAGAAATTCTATATTGCATTGCACAGGCTGCCAAAGGAAAGGATATTCCAACAGAGCACGAAAGCCCTGGGTATTCAATCGTATGGAATTTTCATTTTAAAAACTCTGAAGAGAATCCTTTTGAATTAAACATTACTCCTGCCGGATTAGTCTCTATGGAGACGCTAAAAAAACATACCAGTGATGTTAATATCCATGTAACACAGGAAGAAAAAAATGCTTTTTATGATAAATATACAAGATCCGAAGTGGATAATAAATTCGCAGCATTGGAGACAAATATTGACTGGAAAGAAGCTGTGGATACATACACCGATATTATGGAGATGTATCCTAAGCCACAGGATGGCTGGACAGTCAATGTAAAAGATACAGACTATACGTATAGATATAATGGTACGGACTGGATCGCAATTAGTTCCAATGCGATACCAAAGGCAACGCCAGCGTTGGATGGATTGATGTCAAAAGAGCAGGCAGTATCTTTAAATAAGCTGGAGCAGGCGGTGGGAAGCCTTCAGAATTTAACGACAAGTGAGAAGCAGAATTTGGTGGGAGCTGTGAATGAAGTTAAGAGCGAGGTTGTACAACTAAACTCGGCTTTCAAAAACTATCAATTTCTTGGTAGAATTGAAAATTATTCTACCTCAGAAAAAGAATATAACAATATAGATTGGAACTCGTATGTTTTTTTGATAGTTGCATGGGGAAGTTATGGAAATATCCATCAAACAATATTCTATCCTTCTGATTATTTAACACAGACATCAAGTACACAACGATTAATTATTGGGGGTGATGAAGTGCAAATTTATAAAAAGGATTTGACTTCGCTTTATGTAAGAGCAACGAAAACAAATGTGAATAATAAAGTCACTATCTGGGGTTATATTCATAAATAAGTTTTTTATATAAATAGGAATTTAGTTGCACAACATATTCAAATATTTATTATCATTATCCAAGGCCCATTTAAGTGGCCTTTTTTTATTTCATAGGAAAGTTCTTCAAACCTCCCTATGGAATAAAAAAGCCCTGCGGGCAAGTATGCACACAAATACGTAAGGAAATCATTTGACTACGTCAAATCGCATTTGGTGCGCAAAGCGGAGCAAGTCCCTCATGATTGAGGGATTTAGGGAGTTGAAGGGGACTTGTCCGCTTTGTTCTATAGAAAGGAAAGTTATGCTTGAGCAAATCTTAGCAATCTGTGGAAGCATCAGTATTATCGGCGGTGCTGGTGCAGTAATCTATAAAATTATTCATCCGGCATTTAAGTTCAGCAACCGAGTTGAACTCTTAGAAGAACATTCGGAGAAAGATTACCGCCGTTTACAAAAACTAGAAGAAATGCAACGGCAGCAGTCAAAGTGCCTGGCTGCAATGTTGAATCATCAAATTACTGGAAATGGCATAGAAAATATGAAAAAAATAAGAGATGAACTTTTAGAAAGTATTATTGATAAATAGAGAGGGGTACACAAATATGAGTTTAGAGTTTATTACGCAATACTACATTCCTATCGTAATGGCGGCATGTCTGGTTGCTGGCTATGTCATGAAGAAGTCCTTGGATTTTATCCCTAATAAGTATATTCCATTGATTTTAGCAATTCTAGGAGCGGTTCTTGGCTGTATTGCTGATAGAGGTGTCGCAATGGAGTCCATTGTCTATGGTGCAATTACAGGTTTGGCAAGTACAGGTCTTCATCAGGGATTTACAAGAAGCATTGAAGGAGAATCCAAAAACGAAAAAATTGATGGGGGAAAGCAGGATGGGCAGTTATAACATAAGTGCAGGTCATAATCCGGCGGGAAAAACAGCTTGCGGAGCATGTGGATTTTTAGATGAGTCAAAAGAAAACCGACTGATTACAAAGGAAATAGTAAGACTGCTAAAATCATATGGACAGAAAGCATATGATTGCACGTGCAATAACGGAAAAGATCAATCGGATGTCTTGAAAAAGGTCGTTGCAAAGTGTAATAAAAGAAATGTTATTCTGGATATCTCCATTCATTTTAACTCAGGAAGAAATGATTCCAAAGGAGATCAAATAGCTGCAGGCTGTGAAGTGTATTGCACAGCAGATATTGGGATCAAAAAAGCTGTTGCGGAACAGATCCGACATAATATGAAAAAATTAGGTTTTCCGGACAGAGGTACAAAAACAACCAATCATCTATATTATTTGAACCATACGATAAACAAAGCTATATTGGTAGAGGTATGTTTTGTTGATGACAAAGATGACTTTGAGTTTTATCAAAAAGCAGGCTACAAGAAAGTCGCTGAAGCCGTTGCAAAAGGAATTCTTATGGAAGAGATGCAAATGGGGGAGCCAAATACTACTGGGAACAAATTTAAATTGAAAATTGGGAAGGTTAATACAAAAAATGATTCGCTAAGACTGAGGGAAAAAGCATCTATAATGGGGAAAATTATTTATAAAATCCCAAAAGGAGCAAAAGTAGAGATCTTAAATGAAGGAAAGAAATGGGATAAAGTCATTTACAATGGACGAACAGGATATTGCAGTTCAAAATATATCAAACAAATAAAGTAATCTAAGAAAAGGCTGGATTTTTTCGGGGAATTATGACAAACATGAAAGAAAAAGTGACATATCTGTGATATAATTTAGTTACAACATTATGAGGAATCGGAGGGAGAGAGATGATTTGTCAAAATTGTGGAAAGGAAAACAGGGAAGACGCTCTGTACTGTGAGTGGTGCGGAACAAAACTGGAAGTTCTTAGTGAGAAAGACCAGCATTTCCGTCAGCTGCTCAGTAGAAAAGAACGGAATTCAGGGATCTTTTGGAGTGTTGTAACGTTTATCTATGTTTTGTGTGCTTTCCGTTACTGGTTCATCTGGCTTACGGTAATCTATAATATTATTGTTATCATATTAAGATTTGTCCAGGCAGAAAAAGTCAAAAATAAGTCGGTAGATCTTGTCCAGTCCTATCAGCACAAGCAGAAACTGCTGATACTGACGCTGGTGGTAAATGTATGTCTTGGAATGTTCCCTGTGGCTACTGCCGGGTATTGGAATGATAAATCCAAAATCAATTATGTAATGAAAAACCCTGAATTCGTTAAACAGTAATACACAGAAGTAAAAAGCAGGAAGCAAATTTTTTTGTTTCCTGCTTTTTATTATTTGAATTGATTTTCCACATAATTCCGCATTTCCTGACGGGTCTTCATATTCTTGGCTTCATCAATGACCTGACGCTGCTGTTCATTGGTCAGGGAGGAAAATGCAGACAGGGCATTTTCATGCTGTGCCAGTTCCATGGTAAAACCGATCGGAATATCTTCATTTCTCATTGTCATCACCTCACATATAGTATGGCTGGAAATTAAAAAAAGAATGCAGAAAACTAAAATCATTATAAAACTTTTTACAATTGGTAGTTATATGGGCAGAAAAAGCGTTACAATAAAAGCAGGAGGTGAAGTGAAATGTTATGTGACCGTAAAAACAAAAGCAATCAGAATCAGGAAATTTATGAAAAACCTATTTTTGAGAATGCAGATATGGCTAGTGTCATTCCCAAAAACGTATTGCCGGAACATAGTATCCCATCAGATATGGCATATCGGCTCATCAGTGATGAACTTCTGGATGAGGGAAATGCCCGGTTAAATCTTGCCACGTTCTGCCAGACCTATATGGAAGATGAAGCGGTTAAGCTGATGAGTGAGACTCTGGAGAAGAATGCGATAGACAAATCAGAATATCCTCAGACTGCAGAAATTGAAAACCGATGCGTGAATATGATCGCAGATTTGTGGAATGCGCCAAAAGACCAGTCCTATATAGGCACAAGTACAGTGGGGTCCAGCGAAGCATGTATGCTGGGAGGAATGGCCATGAAGTTTCGGTGGAGAAAGCGGGCGGAAGCACTGGGTGTGGATATTACGAAAAGGCCTAACTTAATCATATCCAGCGGTTATCAGGTTTGCTGGGAAAAGTTTTGTGTATACTGGGATATTGAAATGCGTGTCATACCGATGGACGCTGAACATATGAGCCTGGATATTGAGAAGGCCATAGCAGCCGTCGATGAATACACCATTGGAATTGTCGGGATTCTTGGGATTACATACACCGGAAAATTTGATGATATAGCTGCTTTGGACCGGGCGGTGAGTGAATATAACCAAGGAACAGCCCATAAGGTATCCATTCATGTAGATGCTGCCAGCGGAGGTTTCTTCGCGCCGTTTACCGAACCAGATCTGGTTTGGGATTTCAGACTGGAAAATGTGATATCCATAAATTCTTCGGGACATAAATACGGACTCGTTTATCCGGGGGTAGGCTGGATCATCTGGAAAGATGAGAAATATCTTCCGAAGGAATTGGTTTTTAAGGTCAGCTATCTGGGAGGGGAGATGCCTACCATGGCATTAAACTTTTCCAGGAGTGCTTCACAGATCATTGCCCAGTATTATAATTTCCTGAGACAGGGAATGGAGGGTTATAGAAAAATCCAGAACCGCACGAAGGATGTGGCCATGTATCTGGCCAGAGAGATTGAAAATCTGGAAAGATTTCAAATCTATAACCGGGGCGAGAATATGCCGATTGTCTGCTACCGGCTGAAGGAGAATAATAAGTGGAGCCTGTATGATCTGGCAGACCGGCTGCGCATGCACGGATGGCAGGTTCCCGCCTACCCGCTTCCTGTGGATCTCGAGGACATTGTCATCCAGCGTATTGTCTGCCGTGCGGATCTGAGCCGGGATATGGCAGAGCTGTTTATGAGGGATTTTAAAGAATCCATAGAAGAATTGGATAGTGCAAAGATCTTGGTCCACGGAGAAGAGGAAAAAAAGGTATACGGTTTTACTCATTAAAAATACCGCCAGCTGTATTCTGTGGCTGGCGGTTTTCGATTTTTACTCAATCTTCATCATCATCGATTTCAACAAGGACATAGACATATGCCTTTACTTTAGGATTTCCTTTGCATTTTAGTGTGATTTTTACTTTGCCCGGCTGTTTTCCGTACACGATGCCCCGTGAATTGACGGTTGCAATTTTCTGATTGCTGGATGTGAAGGTTACCTTTTTGTTTGTTGCTTTTCTCGGCAGTACTTTGTATTCAATGTCTTCGGTATCATGAACGTCCACGTCCATATATTTATCTTCCACCCAGATGCGGGTTGGTTTTACCGTTTTCTTTTTGGCTTTCTTTTTTACCGTTACTGTACAGGTTTTCTTTTTGCTTGTGCCCCGGATCCGGCAGGTGATCTTTACTTTTCCAGTTTTCACAGCCTTCAGGGTAATATCATCATCCCTCCGGTCACGGCTTACGATCTTAACGACTTTTTTATTACTGGTGGTCCAGATTAGCTGGTCGTCATCACAATCATATGGTCTTGCATACGCTTTCAGTTCAAACTTTTGTCCGACCCGCACTGTACGCTTTTTGTAATTGAGTTTTCGGATGGACGTAGGCTTTGGATCATCACTGTCCGCATGAACCACAGCAGGGGACAGTGCCAGAGAAAGTCCCATCAGACATCCCATGACTACGATACTTAACTTTTTTCCTTTCATTTTACTTACCTCCTCTTTAAAAATGATTAATCGTCAATTCCAAATTTATTTTCCAGTGTGTCTTCTGCAAAATCCAATTTGTCTTCCAGTGCATCAATCTTGCGTTCAATTTCCTTATATTTGTCAGCAGAAAGTTTACCGGTGTCATACTGGTGTTCGTATTCGTCGTCCAGGGTGTCCAGTTCATGATCTATTGCATCCAGTTCCTTCTTTAAGTTATAGAATTTTTTTTGGTTTTTAGCTGTATCTTTTCCAGGGGTTGCAGCCTGTATTTTTTTGGTGATAGATGAAATCTTTTTCTCGTATTTGCTGAGGTCAGGTGCATCTGCGGAGGATGCCTGAGTTTCAGTAGATTCACTGGTTGTTTTTTCTGTTGTCCCCGTAGTTGTGGCAATTTCCTGAGTTGTTGTTGCCTCTGTATCATTCTTTTGATTATTCTGGCAGCCTGCAAACAGAAGTACAAAAGCAGTACAACAGAGTGCAAATGACATTTTACGTTTCATAGTTTTTTCTCCTTTCATATCTTTGATAACCTTATTATAATTCCCAAAGATTAAAATTAAATTAAAATGTTTTCATAAAAATGCATTTATATTATAATGGTTCCATATGGAGGTATCATATGCGCCTGTTGATTGTGGAAGATGAAGAGGATTTAAGAAATATTCTAAAAAAGAAACTGATGAAAGAACATTATACAGTGGATGACTGCGGAGACGGGCTGGAGGCATTAGATTATATTGCCATGGCAGACTATGATGGCATGATCCTGGATATTATGCTGCCGGGTCTTGACGGCCTGGAGCTGTTAAGCAGGATCCGAAATGAGGGCGACAATACACCGGTACTCTTTTTGACTGCCAGAGACAGCATTGAAGATCGTGTCAAGGGCCTAGATCTGGGAGCGGACGATTACCTTGTAAAGCCTTTTTCATTCGAGGAACTCATGGCCAGGGTCCGGGTTATGATGCGCAGGAAACCATCCTTTGTATCCAACCGGCTGACTATGGATGACCTGGTTCTGGACTGTGAGACAAAAGAGGTAAGCCGCGCAGGCAGAAAAATATCTCTGTCCAGCAAGGAGTTTATGGTTCTTGAATATATGTTAAGACATCAGAATATTGTGCTGTCCAGGGATCAGATCGAGCAGCATGCGTGGAATTACGACTTTGAAGGCGGATCCAATGTAGTGGATGTGTATATCCGCTATCTGAGGAAAAAAATAGATGAAGGATTTAGATGCAGATTGATCCACACTGTGCGTGGTGCAGGGTATGTATTGAGGAAAGAAGAATGAGGCGGTTTTCAATCAAGAAAAGGGTAACTCTTTGGTATACAGGTATGATTGCTGTTGTGCTGGCAGTAGTGTTTGCCGGTGTTTTTATTTTCATTAACCAGCTGGAATTGTCTAAGACTGAAGAAGATCTGCAGGGGAGTGTGGCGGATTTTGCAGACGAATTTGAGTTTCAGAACGGTACTTATTATCTGAGCTCAGATGTAGATTATTATGATGACGGTGTCATGTTCTGTATTTATGATCAGGACGGAAGACTGCTTCATGGGAGTATGCCGGTGGAATTTCCGAAGAATCTAAAGCTCCGATCCCACGAGGTGAGGAATGTGAAACAGGGCGGCAAACAGTGGATGGTCTATGATGCCGCATACCAGTACGGAACGGGGAAAGCAATTTGGATCAGGGGGATTGCCTCCATCCATAGCATGGAGCAGACCATGCGTATGGTCATGCTGGCCTTTGCGGCTGTATATCCGCTTTTGATCCTGATGATCGGAGTGATTGGATATATAATGACCAAAAAGGCACTAAAGCCGGTAGATGAAATCTGTACGACTGCGGAGGAGATCAGCAGCGGGGCTGATCTGTCAAAGAGACTTTTAGTGCCCAAGACGGAGGATGAGATGCACCAGCTGACGTGTACGTTTAATGAGATGTTTGACCGGCTGGAAGCTTCTTTTGAGGATGAAAAGCAGTTTACATCGGATGTGTCCCATGAACTCCGAACCCCGGTATCTGTGATCATAGCAGAGTGTGAGTACGCTTTGGAAGAAGACAGCATCAGCGAGGAGCAAAAGCAGGAGATCAGGATCGTGCTGCGTCAGGCGAAAAAGATGTCTGAGCTCATCTCACAGCTCTTGATGATCGCCCGGTGTGAGAGAGGGAAGGAGACCTTTCAGTTTGAAGCTGTGGATATGAGTATGCTGGTTGAGACGACTTTGGAGGAACTGTCTGGTAAAGCAGAAGAAAAGAAGATTCATCTGCTCAGCGAAATCGAGCCTGGACTTATGGCAGCAGGGGATCAAATGCTGCTGACTAGAATGCTGATTAATCTGGTGGAGAATTCCATCAATTATGGAAAACGCAATGGAATCGTGAAAGTATCTCTGTTCCGAGAGGACGGAAAGATCAGGGGAATCGTAAAGGATGACGGTCAGGGTATCAAATCTGAGCATCTGGATAAGATATGGAACCGTTTTTACCGGGCAGACAGGAGCAGAAACACTCAAAACCAAGAGAGGGGTACCGGTTTGGGCCTGTCTATGGTAAGATGGATTGTCAGGATACATGAAGGACAGATTTGGGTAAAAAGTAGGGAAGGAGAAGGTTCAGAATTTATCTTTGAATTAAAGGAAATGTAATTATGGAAAAGAGAGAAAAGTTTTCGTCTAGGATCGGGTTTATCTTAATATCGGCGGGATGTGCCATCGGTATTGGAAATGTGTGGAGGTTTCCGTTTGTGACTGGGCAGTACGGCGGAGCTGCATTTGTGTTGGTTTATTTGTTTTTCTTGTTTGCTCTTGGGCTGCCAATCATGGTCATGGAGTTTTCGGTGGGCCGTGCCAGTCAGAGGAGTATCGCCACCTCATTCCAGACATTGGAACCTGAGGGAACGAAGTGGCACTGGTACAGTTATTTCGGAATGGCAGGAAATTACCTGCTGATGATGTTTTATACAACGGTTGCAGGATGGATGATCAGCTACTTCTTTAAGATGCTGAAAGGAGATTTTGTCGGGAAAAATCCTAAGCAGGTGCAGACGGTTTTCAGTGAGCTTTTATCTAAGCCGGAAGTGCTGATCTTCTGGATGCTTGTGGTCATCATCATTGGTTTTTTGATCTGCTCTCTGGGACTTCAGAACGGGGTGGAGAAGATCACCACGATCATGATGTCCTGTCTGTTTTTGGTGATCATTGTACTGGTCATAAGGGCAGTCACACTTCCGGGGGCGGCAAAGGGTTTGTCTTTTTATCTGGTACCTGATTTCCATGCCATGAAGGAGCAGGGGATCATGAAGGTTGTGTCGGCAGCCATGGGACAGGCCTTTTTTACACTGAGCCTGGGAATCGGAGCTATCGCGATTTTTGGCAGTTATATTGACCGGTCTTACCGGCTTACCGGGGAGGCCATCAGCGTGGCGGCATTGGATACGATCGTTGCTCTTATGGCAGGATTGATTATTTTTCCGGCCTGCTTCGCCTTTGGAGTACGCCCAGACAGCGGACCGGATCTGGTTTTTATCACACTGCCTAATGTGTTTAATGAGATGCCGGGATCCAGAATTTGGGGAGCCCTGTTCTTCCTGTTTATGTCATTTGCGGCATTGTCAACGATCATAGCAGTGTTCCAGAATATAATTTCTTTTGCGCAGGATCTTTGGGGCTGGAGCATTAAAAAGGCAAGTGTCTTTAACGGCGTGCTGATCACGCTGCTTTCCTTGCCGTGTGCATTGGGATTCAACGTGTGGAGCGGCATCACACCGTTTGGGGCGCACAGTACGATCCAGGATCTGGAGGACTTTATTGTGAGCAATAATATCCTTCCTCTGGGTTCTCTTGTATATCTGCTGTTCTGCGTCACAAAGTACGGATGGGGCTGGAAGAAGTTTAGAGAGGAAGCTAACGAAGGGAAAGGGATCAAGTACCCTGCATGGACGAGAAAGTATGTGACTTTTGTCCTGCCTTTGATTGTCCTTTTTATATTTGTACAGGGATACATTGAAAAGTTTAGATAGAAATAAGGTGAGAAAAAGGGGCTCCACACTAACTTTTAGTGTGAATGCCCCTTTTTACGGGCAGCGTTACAGAGAAATGACGCTGCCTGTTTTCATATAATGTATTTTATCTTTCATGGTTTCTTTTAAGATTCGGAAGGCAGGAATCCCGGTGCAGTGTCCGGTATAGACACCGGACAGGTTAAGGGCAAGCAGCTGTTGTCCTAATTTTGTGATTTCTTTGGGCCTGCCGCCCATGCTGTTTGCTCCCCTAAGTCCCATTGTGTGGAAACCTCCGAACATATAGGAAACTTTTTTCCCTGTGGCCTTCATGGCATCGTTGACTTCGTTGATGATGGAAACCACGCCTGCATGGCAGCAGCTGTTAAACATGACAAGGTCATGTTCACGTTCAAAGACCAGACTTTGTTCGTGACTAAAATCATCCGGTGTAAATCCTTGTTTTGTCCTGATATACATATGGCTTTTGCGTCCCTTTTCGGAAAGGCCGTGTATACTGTGGGAAATCACCCAGACACCGGGATTTATCTTTGTTATGCCAGAGACAAAACAAAGGCGGCTTGCATATTCTTTTAAAATGTCTTTTGGTATCCCGATGTACTCCCGAAACCATAAAACTTTAGAATAGCAGTTTTCCATGGCTGACTTCTGCAGGTAAAGCGGGGCCTTAGGATTTTTAGAGAAGAATTCTTTATAGCCGCCGGAATGGTCATAGTGTGCATGGGATAAGAAAGAGGCATCAATTTTTGACAAGTCGATACCCAGCTGTTCTGCATTTTTAGCAAACTGACCGGAAGCACCTGTATCCAAGAGATAATTCTGTCCATTGTACTCAATGTGTACAGCCAGGCCATGTTCCTTTTTCAGGGAATCCGGCGCCTGGTTTTCTATGAGGATCGTAATTTTCATAATTGCTGCCTCCTGTAGGGATGTTTAATCAGTGGGTTTGTCTTTCGGTATGGCAACATTTAAAATGATGGCTACCAGGGCAGCAGGGACGATCCCGGAGCCACCGAAGATCAGCTGGACTGCCTGAGGCAGATTGGCAAGTGCGTCTGAATTTGCACCGAGACCGTAGCCGAGGCCAAGTGCAACGGAGACAATGGTCACGACGCGGTTGCTCACTCCGTCTTTGGCGATCAGCTGGATACCGCTGACTACGATGGATGCAAACATCATGACAGCAGCGCCGCCCAGAACAGACTGGGGCATGATGGACACGAGAGCAGCTAGTTTCGGAAACAGCCCACAGATTACAAGAAATCCGGCACCCATGGCGATGGAATAGAGGTTGACGACTTTTGTCATTCCCACAAGCCCTACATTTTGACTAAAGGATGTATTGGGCAGCACTCCGAAGATAGAGGCAAAGGAGGAACCGAGACCGTCGCAGATCACACCGCCGGACAGCTCTTTATCTGTGGCCTCTCTGGACAGACCGCCCTCTGTGATGCCTGAAATATCTCCTATGGTCTCTACGGATGTCACAATAAACATAATGGCGATTGGAATAATCGCTTTGAGATCAAATACAATTTTCACAGGCATGAGCTTTGGAAGGGAAAACCAGCTGGCGGCAGCTACTTTATCCCAGTTTAATACCCATGAAGCTGTCTGCTTGACACCCTCTGCATTGGTGTAGGTGGTCGGAAGAAACAATCCCAGAATACCGCACAGAATATAACCCACGATGACGCCGATCAAGATCGAGGAACTGCTGGTCACCCCTTTGGTAAAGTGCTTTAGAACAACGATCACAATCAGGACCACAGCTCCCACAAAAAGATTGGGAAGGGAGCCAAAATCTCCTGCTCCGGAACCGCCGCCGAAGGAATTGATTCCCACGGATATGAGAGATAATCCTATGGCCATAACTACAGTACCGGTGACCACCGAAGGGAAAAATCTGCGCAGCGGTTTTAAGAATAGACCGAGGACACCCTCAAAAAGGCCGCCGATGATGCTGGCTCCTAAAATGGCGCCGTAGGCGGCGATTCCTCCTCCCATGGAGGCTGCCACGCCGGAGCATACACCGATGAAACCGGAGCTGGTTCCCATGACGACCGGAAGACGGGCTCCCACAGGTCCGATGGTAAAAAGCTGAACAAAGGTCACCAGACCGGCCACCAGCATGGCGTTTTGCAGGATGGAAACCTGAAGGGGACTGCCCGCACCGATGCCGCAGGCACCGGCAATCAAAATGATTGGAGTCAGATTACCTGCAAACATGGCCAGTACGTGCTGAAGGCCTAATACGACAGCCTGGGGAAGGGGAATCTTTCCTTCCAGGTCTTGAGGGGAAGAATACGTTTGGTTTTTCATATAAAATCTCCTTTATATAGTTTAAAAATGAAAAAACGGAGTGTACCTATGCTTACACCGCAGGAACGGGCTCCGTTTTGCTAATTAAAAGTAGCATATGGAGTGAAAAATGTCAAAATTAACGTAATAAGGGCGAAAAATGGAAGGAAAATAAACGGAAGAATAAAAAGATAAGCGGTACAAAAATAGGAAAAATCAGGGCACAAAAAAGTTTTTATGACAACTAAACCGCCATTTATTACATTGACGCCCAAAAATCCGAAATATGATGTATAATAAATCTAAATTCAAGGTTCCCTCCCTTGAATTAGAGATAACCCTCTCTCACACATTAAGTGTATTTTGGTATAATGAAAGGCCTTCCATCGCCAGGTGGAAGGCCTTTCATTTTTTATTCCATAGGAAAGTTCTTTGAACCTCCCTATGGAATAAAAAAGCCCTGAGGGCAGTATGCACACAAATGTGTAAGGAATCTATTTGACTACGTCAAATCGCATTTAGTGCTCAAAGTTGTCAAGCCCCTCAAAGAGTGAAGGGGTGGGGAGATGAGATGGGCTTGCCCACTTTATTCTTCCAAAGCTTTTGTTATTTCATATAGTTTCATCCCATTGGAGCCTTTTACAAGGACCACATCATGTTCCTTCAAATTTTCCTTCAGAAAAGAAATCAGTTCTTTGTTGGTGGCAAACCACTGAACCCTTAGGGAAGGATTTTTCTTCAGGGACGCTTTGACATATTCCTTGGAGAGTGTACCGGTAATATAAAGGTCCGTGACTTTTGTTGAACCAAGGTATTCCCCTACTTCCTTATGGTATCCGGGGGAATCCGGCCCCAGTTCCAGCATATCGGACAGGACGGCAATTTTTCTTCCGGTATCCTGATAGTCAGATAATATTTTAAGACCGGCCTTCATAGAATCAGGGCTGGCATTGTAGGCGTCATCGATGATGGTATAACCATTCTGCTTAACAATGTTCTGCCGCTGTCCTGAAAAGGTAGAAAGCTGCTGCCTGATCACTGTCATCGGCACATCGTAGGCAAGTCCGATGGCGATAGCAGCAAGGGCATTGGATACGTTGTGGTCTCCAAGGACATTTAATATGATAGGTTCTTTTCGATCTCCGCAGACAAATGTGAAATGTGTCTGCCCATTATCTTCGGTCACATCAACTGCCCGGTAAGTGCAGTCTTTCGCAAATCCAAAAAACTCATATGGATGTGTTACATAATCAATATGTTTCCGGATCATATCGTTGTCACCGTTCAGATACAGCACGCCGTCTTTTGGCAGGCCGTTTTGTATGTCCAGCTTTTCCCTGCAGATATTGTCCCGGCTGCCCATCTGTTCTATGTGTGAGACTCCCACATTGGTGACCACCGCGGCGTTGGGATGGATGATTTCTCCAAGGATGGTGATCTGACCGGGTTCGCTCATACCCATCTCCAGCACTCCGATCTCATCCTTTGATGTGAGACGGTCCAGGGTCAAGGGTACGCCGACCTGGCTGTTCTGGTTTCCAATGGTCTCAAACACACGATATTTGCCCTTCAGCACATGGGCGATCATCTCGCGGGTCGTGGTTTTTCCAACACTTCCTGTAATGCCAATGATCGGAAGAGACATTTTATTTCTATAATAAGATGCGATCTGCTGCATAGCCTTTAAAGTATCCGCTACCCTGATAAATGGATGCGGACCTTCTGCGTGGTCATGTTCCTGAGTCAGAGCAGCTCCGCCGTCTTTCAGGGCGCTGTCGATAAATTTATGTGCGTTTACCCGTTCACCGATGATGGGTACAAACAAGGTATCCGGCCCCACTGTTCTGGAGTCTGTGCTTATGCGTTTGATCGGCATAGAAGAATCGCCGCACAGAAGGGTGCCGCCGGTTGCAGCTAAAATATCCTGAATGGTCATATGTTCCATAATCTTACTCCTTTATCTTCTTATCTTTTCCTTAGCATTATAGCACAGGAAATAGTTTTGTGGTAAAATCTATATATCTGTATAGAATTGTTGTTCGATCAACCGAAGGAGGACACGTTATGAGAAAGAAAAAACTGATATTTGCCGGACTACTGGCTGTGGTCGCAGCAGCGGGATTAGCCGGATGCAGTAATGATAATACAAAGCAGACAACAGAAAAGACCACAAAAGCTTCCACTGAAGCGGAAAAGACCACGGCAAAGAAAAAGACAACAGGGAAAAAAGCCGCAGCCACAACGGCAGAATCAAAGAAGCCGGTTGTAAAAGATTGTACCATCTATGCGCCGGATGACAATGTGGAGACATTGATCCAGGGAAAGGTAAAGATCCAGGATGTGACGGCGCAGAAGCTGCTGAAAGAGATGATTAAGATGGGAACACTGGAAGAGGGGACGAAGATCAACTCTTTCCAGATCAAGAAGCAGACAGCCTATATCGACTTTAATAAAACAATTGAAAAGACTTTGCGCAAGATGGGCAGTTCAGGTGAGGTGCTGACAGTTCAGGCAGTGACAAAGACCATATGTGAGAATCTTGGTACAAATGCAATGAAGTTTACGGTGGAGGGGAAAGTATTAGAGACCGGACATAATATTTACGATGAGCCTCAGAGACCGGGCGAAGAATAAGTACAGGAGAGAAAGTCCATGAGTTTTACACACTTACATGTTCATACAGAATACAGTCTGCTGGATGGATCCAGTAAGATCAAGGAGCTTGTTCATCAGACCAAAGAACTGGGGATGGACAGTATTGCCATCACAGATCACGGTGCCATGTATGGAGTCATTGATTTCTATAAGGCTGCCAAAGCAGAAGGCATCAAGCCTATCATTGGATGTGAGATCTATGTGACGGCTGGATCCAGATTTGAAAAGGACGGAAGGCAGGGAAGTAACAATTATTTCCATCTGGTCCTTTTGGCTGAAAATGACCAGGGGTATCACAACTTGATGAAGATTGTATCCAGAGGATTTACAGAAGGATTTTACTATAAGCCGAGAGTAGATTATGAAGTGCTGGAGACTTACAGTGAAGGCATCATTGCGCTGAGTGCCTGTCTGGGAGGAGAGATCCCAACTTATATCAGAGAAGGCGACTATGAGAAGGCAAAAAAAGCTGCCCTGAGGCTGGAGAAGATCTTCGGCAAGGGCAATTTCTTTCTGGAACTCCAGGATCATGGGATCAGTGAGCAGACAACAGTCAACTCTGCCCTGCTTAAGATGTCCAAGGAGACAGGCATTGAGCTGGTGGCCACCAATGATCTCCACTATACCTTTGCGGAGGATGTGGAGCCCCATGATATCCTGCTGTGTATCCAGACCGGAAAAAAAGTGGCGGATGAGGACAGGATGCGGTATGAGGGCGGACAGTATTACTTAAAATCACCTGAGGAGATGGAGCGCCTTTTTCCATATGCCAGAGAAGCCATAGACAATACGGGAAAGATTGCAAAGCGGTGCAATGTGGAGATCATTTTCGGGGAACAGAAGGTGCCGAAGTTTGATGTGCCGGAGGGTTATACTTCTACTTCTTATTTAAGAAAGCTTTGTGATGAGGGGATCAGCCGCCGTTACGAAGATGTGTCGGAGGAACTCAGAGACCGCCTGGAATTTGAGCTGGACACGATTGAAAATATGGGATATGTGGACTATTTCCTGATCGTATGGGATTTTATCCGCTATGCTAAAGACCATGGTATCGCTGTGGGGCCCGGGCGGGGATCTGCGGCGGGAAGTATTGTATCCTACTGTCTGGAGATCACAGATATCGAACCTACCAAATACCAGCTTCTGTTTGAGCGCTTCCTGAATCCGGAGCGTGTATCCATGCCGGATATTGATATTGATTTCTGTTATGAGCGCAGGCAGGAAGTCATTGACTATGTGGTGGAGAAGTATGGAAAAGACAAGGTGGTTCAGATCATAACGTTCGGAACTATGGCGGCCAGAGCGGTCATCCGGGACGTGGGAAGAGTTCTGGATATTCCTTACGCCAAGGTGGACAGCATTGCAAAAATGGTGCCCAATGAGCTGAATATCACCATTGAGGGGGCGTTGAAAAAAAGCCCTGATCTGAAAAAGGCATATGCGGAAGATGAAGAAACAAAATATCTTATCGACATGTCGAAGCGTCTGGAAGGACTGCCGAGGCACGCATCTATGCATGCCGCAGGTGTCGTGATTGGTAAGGATTCCATCGATGAGTTTGTGCCTTTGGCAAAAGGTACAGACGATGCTATAACAACACAGTTTACTATGACGACCATCGAAGAATTGGGACTGCTCAAGATGGATTTCCTGGGACTCCGGACATTGACAGTGATCCAGGATGCGGTGCACCTGATTGGGAAGAAAGAGGGCAGGCCGTTTAACATTAATGATATCGATACGGAAGACGCAAAAGTCTATGAGATGATCGGCCAGGGTAAAACAGAGGGTGTGTTCCAGCTGGAAAGCGGCGGCATGAAATCCTTCATGAAGGAACTGAAGCCGGAAAGCCTGGAGGAGATCATCGCGGGGATCTCTCTTTACCGGCCGGGACCGATGGACTTTATCCCGAGGTACGTAAAGGGAAAAGTGGATAAAGAGAGCATCCGCTATGACTGTCCGCAGCTGGAGAAGATTTTAAAGCCCACATATGGATGTATCGTATATCAGGAACAGGTAATGCAGATCGTAATGGAGCTGGCCGGATATACCCTCGGCCGCAGTGACCTTGTCCGCAGAGCCATGTCCAAAAAAAAGGGCGACGTCATGGTGAAGGAGCGGAAGAACTTTGTATACGGCAATGAAGAGGAAGAGATTCCTGGCTGTATCAAAAATGGTATCGACGAGAAACTGGCAAATCATATCTGGGATGAGATGCTGGACTTTGCAAAGTATGCCTTTAATAAATCCCATGCGGCAGCCTATGCGGTGGTTTCTTACCAAACTGCTTATCTGAAATGCTACTATCAAAAAGAATTTATGGCTGCATTGCTGACCTCCGTTTTGGGAAACACTAATAAGGTATCAGAATATATCTATGCCTGCCGAAAGATGGGAATCAGGATACTGCCGCCGGATATCAATAAGGGTGAAGGAGCGTTTTCCGTGGATGACGGATGTATCCGCTACGGGCTCAGTGCCATCAAGAGTCTTGGAAAGCCGGTCATAGAAGAGATTCTAAAAGAGAGAACCGAACATGGGCCTTTCAGGAGCCTGAAAGATCTGGTGGAACGGCTGTCCAGCAAGGAAATGAACAAACGGACCGTGGAGAGTCTGATCAAGTCAGGAGCACTGGACGGACTTGGGCGGACAAGAAAACAGCAGATGTTCGTCTACGCAAATATTCTGGAGAGCGTCCAGAAGGAACGCAAACAGGAGATCTCCGGACAAATGAGCCTTTTAGATTTTATGTCGGAGGACCAGCAGGAGAGCTTTGAGATAAAGTACCCAGACGTTGGGGAGTATGACAAAGAACAGAGACTGGCAATCGAAAAAGAGGTGCTGGGTATCTATGTAAGCGGACATCCGCTGGAAGACGATGTTGAGATCCTGGAGAGGCTCACGACAGCCAGTACATCCGATTTTGTTGCGGAAGAAGACACGGGGCAGCCAGTGTTAAAGGATAAGCAGACCTGTATCATCGGAGGCATCATCAGTGACATGAATATAAAACTCACCAGAAACAACCAGAATATGGCGTTTTTGACGGTGGAAGATCTTATGGGGACAGTGGAAGTCATTGTATTTCCGAGAGAATTTAACAACTACCAGCATCTTCTCAAAGAGGATGCCAAGATCTTTGTAAAAGGAAACACCTCTATCTCAGAGGAAGAGAGTAAGATGATCTGCAGCCAGATCAGTACGTTTGACGACCTGGCCCAGGAGATTTGGGTGCAGTTTGATGACAAGGACCGTTTTTTTGCGGAACAGGAACGGTTTTATGAGATGCTGAAGCCTTACAGGGGCAGCAATCCTGTGATCGTCTACTGCCGTAAGGAAAGAGCCGTGAACAGACTGGACCGGGCTTATGCGGTGAACAGTGAGGATGAACTCATTTATGCACTTGGAGAACGTTATGGAAAAGGAAATATCAGGATCAAGAAAACAGGGTTAAAATAATTATATTGAAAATCTTTAACAAATGCATTAAAATGAGTCTAACAAAATATAATTTTATGCTATTATTTGGAGGATTTTAACATGGGAACACCGAAAGTAAGAACAATTGGAGTACTGACCAGCGGAGGGGATGCACCCGCAATGAACGCTGCCACAAGAGCAGTCGTTAGAGTAGGTTTAGAGCGCGGTTTAAATGTAAAGGGTATCAGAAAAGGATATAATGGTTTATTGAATGAAGATATCATCGATCTGACTTCAAGACATACTGCAGATAGTATTTCACGGGGAGGCACCATCTTATTTACTGCCCGCTGTGATGAGTTCAAGACACCGGAAGGACAGAAAAGAGGCGCAGAGGTGTGCCGCGAACAGGGAATCGACGGACTTGTTGTCATCGGTGGAGACGGTTCTTTCCAGGGAGCGCAGAGACTTGCGGAGCTTGGGATCAACACCATCGGAATTCCAGGGACCATCGACCTTGACATCGCATGTACCGAGTATACTATCGGATTTGATACAGCAGTGAACACGGCGATGGAAGCCATTGATAAGATCAGAGATACATCCACATCCCACGAGCGCTGCAGTATCGTTGAGGTAATGGGACGTGGCGCTGGTTATATCGCACTGTGGTGCGGAATGGCTACTGGAGCGGAAGATATTCTGATTCCGGAAAGCTTTGACGGCAACATGCCGAAGTTAGAGCAGCAGATCATCGAACATCTGCTCAGGAACAGAGCGTTAGGAAAGACTCATCACATGATCATCAATGCGGAAGGGGTTGGACATTCTTATGGCATGGCCAAGAGGATCGAGGCAGCTACAGGAATTGAGACAAGAGCTACGATTTTAGGCCACATGCAGCGTGGCGGAAGCCCTACAGCAAAAGACAGGGTGTATGCTTCTATGATGGGAGCCTATGCAGTGGATCTTTTATGTGCAGGAAAGAGCAACCGTATCGTTGGATATCAGAACGGAAAGTTCATGGACATTGATATGGACGAGGGGCTGGCAATGGAAAAGCATGTGGATGACTATCAATTACAGATTGCCCATTTACTTGGAAAATAAAAAGATTTTATGGAAAAAGCGATCTTTTAAAGATGGCTTTTTCTGTATATAAGGAGAAATAAAAGGGAATGAAGAAGATTAAGCCGGTCCATATTATATTATTTGGATTCTTATTTGTCATACTGATTGGGTCTGTGCTGCTGACATTGCCGATCGCGTCAAAGAGCGGCCACGCCACGCCTTATATTGACGCATTGTTTACATCCACAACATCTGTATGTGTCACCGGGCTGGTGGTGGAGACAACGATGACTTACTGGAGTACATTCGGACAGTTAGTGATCCTGGTGCTGATACAGCTGGGAGGTCTGGGTGTTATTACATTTACCACAGGAATGTTTCTGTTTCTGAAGAAAAAGCTGACAATGAAAAACCGGATACTGATCCAGGAATCCTACAGCTTGAATACAATGTCCGGTCTCATAGAACTGGTCCGCAAGATTTTAAAAGGGACTTTTATTATAGAAGGGATCGGGGCGGCATTATTTGCAACACAGTTTATTCCGGAATTCGGTGTAAAATATGGCATTTGGGCATCTGTATTTAATTCTATATCCGCTTTCTGCAATGCAGGGATCGATATCGTGCAAATGGACAGTCTTAGGAGCTATATTACGAACCCTGTGGTAAATTTTACTGTCATGGGACTGATTATCTTAGGAGGGCTTGGTTTCATCGTTTGGAGGGATCTGCTTCGGGTATTCAGGGCACTGATCCATAGGGAATTCCCGCTTCGCAGAGCTTTTGGAAAGCTGAGACTTCACTCTAAGATCGTATTGTCCACCACAGTGATTTTAATTTTTATCGGTACCGTATTTATTTTTATCTTTGAATATGCAAATACTAAAACAATAGGAAACCTTTCTCTTGGCAATAAGCTTATGGCATCGATGTTTCAGTCTGTCACAGTAAGAACGGCGGGATTTGAGACTGTTCCCCAGGCGGCGCTGACCGAGGGATCCTCTCTGATCTCTATGATTCTTATGTTCATCGGAGGCTCTCCTGTGGGAACAGCAGGCGGAGTTAAGACGGTCACATTTGTTGTTTTGGTTTACTGTGTGCTCGTTACGGTCAAGCAGGAGGGAGCGATCCATATATTTAAGAGAACCATACCAATGCATGTTATACCAAAAGCACTGACGATCATCTGTGTCAATCTGATTGTACTGTTGTCTTCTATTTTGATCGTACTGGTATCTGACACCGCATCCTTTATGGATACATGTTATGAATGTGTCTCCGCACTTGGAACCGTGGGTCTTAGCAAGGGATTGACACCGGACTTGAGTGTGATCGGAAGGCTGGCGATCATCGTCACCATGTATCTGGGAAGGGTCGGTCCTGTCTCTTTGGCAGTGGGATTTGCAGTACGGGGTAAAAAGAAAGTATTGGCAGCATATCCGGAAGAAGATATTATTTTAGGATAAAAGAAGATAGAATCTGCTGTGCAGACTGCCTTTTGTGGAATGTGTATTATACAATGTTATTATAAAGGAGTAAGGAAAATGGGAAAATCATATGCAGTGCTTGGGCTTGGCAAATTTGGCAAAAGTGTTGCCTTAAATCTGATGAAAGATGGGGCAGAAGTGCTGGCAGTGGACCAGAAGGAAGAATTGGTCAGGGATATTGTGGATTATGTCACCTGCGCAGTCTGCGCGGATGTCACCGATATGGAAGTGATGAACAGCATCGGTTTGGAGGAGATGGACGGGGTGGTCATTGCCACTGCGGAAAGTCTGGAAGCCAGTGTTATGGCACTGATGATCGCAAAGGAGATCGGAGTTCCGTATATCCTTGCTAAGGCAGATGGAAGGCTGAAAGGAGAGATTCTAAAAAGGATCGGCGCCGATGAGGTGGTATATCCTGAGGAGGAAATGGGTGCCAGGACTGCCTACAATCTTGTGAGTGGAAAAGTGATGGACCTGTTTGACCTGTCATCCAAGACCAGTATCGTGGAGATACATCTGAAAAAAGGCTGGGTTGGGAAAAATCTGCGCCAGCTGGATATCCGTGGGAAATATAACATCAATGTTGTGGCCATCCACAGTGGAGAAGATTTTAACGGGGCGCCGGATCCAGACCAGATATTAAATGAGCGCGACAGCCTGATTGTGATTGGAAATAAAGAAGATTTGATCAAGCTTAGATAAATGGAAGTGATGTCCGGACTGGGGTTTTCCTGTACCGGCTTTAGATAGTGGAGAAAAACTTATGATTACAACATCACAGAATAAACAGATCAAACAGGTGGTAAAATTACTGAAAAGTTCCAGAGAGAGAAAAAAGACCGGACTGTTTGTTATTGAGGGACTCCGCATGTTTCGGGAGATACCGGAGGACCGGAGAGAAAAAGTATTTGTTTCCAGTGATTTTTTACAGGAGCATGGAGAGATACTCCGGGATGTTTCTTTCGAGGAGGTCTCTTCCCAAGTGTTCCGTGAGATCTCTGATACAGAGACACCCCAGGGGATTCTTTCCCTGGTGAGAATGGAGCAGACCCCGATTTCTGAAATAATAAAAAGGGACGGCAACAGCATTCTTTTGCTGGAGAACCTACAGGATCCGGGGAATCTGGGGACATTGATCAGGACCGGAGAAGGAGCAGGAGTCTGCTGTGTCATCATGAGCAAAGATACGGTGGATATCTACAACCCAAAAGTCATACGCTCTACTATGGGTTCCATCTTCCGGGTGCCGTTTTGTTATGTGGAGGATCTGGCAGAGATGGTGGAACTGTTAAAGCAGCGTTTCATTCATGTTTACGCGGCGCATCTGGATGGTACAGATTACACGGAAGAATCCTATGATAAAATCAGTGCGTTCCTCATAGGGAATGAGGGGAATGGGCTGACAGACAGAATCGCGGCTTTGGCAGATAAGCGGATCAGGATCCCGATGGAAGGCCGGGTCGAATCATTAAATGCAGCTATGGCCGGAGGACTACTTATGTATGAGGCCAGAAGGCAGAGAAAAGGAGGTAGCTGATTATGTATACGGTATACTGGTTGATAGCGGTCGCTGTTTTCCTCTTGTTGGAAATATTGACGCTGGGACTTACGAGCATTTGGTTTGCGGTGGGTTCTTTGGCAGCAGCCATTGGCGCTGGGCTGGGGCTTCCATTCTTCGGGCAGCTGATATTGGCTGCGGCTGTTTCTTGTATCGTTTTTGTATTTGCGAGGCCGTGGGCCCAAAAATATCTCAACAGCAAGACAGAAAAGACCAATGCAGAGAGCCTGATTGGGAAGACAGGTATTGTTAAAAAAAGAATCATCAATATTAAAGGCCAGGGAATGGTCTACATCCAGGGTATGGATTGGACGGCGCGTTCTGCCGATGATGAGGAAATCCCGGAAGAGACAGAGGTAATCGTAGAGGAAATTAAAGGTGTGAAACTAATCGTGAGCAAGAAGTAGGAGGTGCAGAATGTTTATTTTATTATTGATCTTATTTTTCATTATCATCATGGCGATGCTTTCCAGCATCCGGATCGTTCCGCAGGCAAATGCCTATGTGGTGGAACGTCTGGGAGCATTCAAAGAAACGTGGTCTGTAGGGCTTCATATCAAAGTTCCGTTCATTGACCGAGTGGCAAGAAGAGTAAACTTGAAGGAACAGGTTGTGGATTTTCCACCTCAGCCGGTTATCACGAAAGACAATGTCACCATGCAGATTGATACAGTCGTCTATTTTCAGATTACAGATCCAAAACTTTATTCATATGGAGTTGAGAATCCGATCATGGCCATCGAAAATCTGACAGCTACAACATTGAGAAATATCATCGGTGACTTGGAACTTGACCAGACATTGACATCCAGGGAAACCATTAATACAAAGATGCGTGCTACTTTAGATGAAGCAACAGACCCATGGGGGATCAAAGTCAACCGAGTGGAATTAAAGAACATTATTCCGCCGTCAGCAATCCAGGATGCCATGGAAAAACAGATGAAGGCAGAGAGGGAGAGGAGAGAAGCGATCCTTCGTGCGGAAGGTGAAAAGAAATCCGCCATCCTCCGCGCAGAAGGCCATAAGGAATCTGTGATCCTGGAAGCAGAGGGTGACAAAGAATCAGCGATCCTCCGTGCAGAGGCGAACAAAGAAGCGACCATCAGGGAGTCTGAGGGACAGGCGGAAGCAATCAAACAGATTCAGAAAGCTAATGCAGATGGTATTGAATTTTTAAAGAAAGCTTCTCCAGATAATGCGGTACTCCAGTTAAAGAGCTTGGAAGCATTTGCAAAGGCGGCAGACGGAAAAGCTACGAAGATCATTGTCCCATCTGAGATCCAGGGAATCGCAGGACTGGTGAAATCCATCACGGAGGTGGCCGCGGACGAAAAACCTTCTCTAAGGGACGAAATTGAAGAGAGTTTGACCAATTCTTCAAAATAAGATATAATATCCATTAGTGTGTACTTTTTCAAAACGAAAAGGCACGAATATTATCATTTAGGAGGAAAAAGGAATGAGATTGAAAAAGGTTTTAGCAGTAGGTCTCGCAGCTGTCATGGGGATCAGCTTGGTTGCATGCGGCGGCGGAAATAAGAAAGACTCCAAGGAAAAGACATATAAGATTGCATCTGACACAACATTTACACCATTTGAGTTCGAGGATAAGGATGGTAACCGTGTAGGGATCGACCTTGATTTATTAGATGCGATTGCTAAAGAAGAAGGATTTAAGTACAAAGTGACAGCGGTTGGTTTTGATGCTGCCATGGCTTCTGTAGAGTCCGGACAGAGCGACGGAATGATCGCCGGTATGTCTATAACCAAGGAAAGAAAGCAGAAATACGATTTTTCTGAAGCTTACTATGATTCCAAAGTTGCTTTCGCTGTAAAAAAAGGCGGAAAGACATTTGATAATATTAAAGACAAGAAAAAAGCAGAAAAAGAAGCTCTTTCCAGCCTGAAAGGAAAGACAGTGGCAGCAAAAGTAGGTACGGTAGGTGCCACATATGCCAATGCCAATGCTGATAAATATGGCTACAAGGTAAGACAGTTTAAGGATTCACCAACCATGTACCAGGCAGTATTAACTGGAAACGCAGCGGCATGCTTTGAAGATTTTCCGGTAATTTCTTACCAGATCGGACAGAAGAATCTGAAATTACAGGTTGCTTTCACATCTGAGAGCGGAAGCCAGTATGGATTTGCTGTAAAGAAGGGCAAAAATTCTGAGCTTGTAGAGAAGTTTAACAGCGGTTTAAAGAAGATCAAAGACAACGGAAAATATCAGGAAATCGTTGATAAATATACTAAGACTAAGTAGGCGGACAGATTATGAACTTTATAGAACTATTCCAACAGTATTTTCCGTCGTTCTCGACGGCGCTGGGACTGACACTGCAGCTTGCTCTTGCTTCCCTGATCTGTGCCAGCATCATCGGTATTATTTTTGGTATGTTCAGCGTATCAAAAAACAAAATACTTAACATCATCTGCAAAATTTATGTGGATATTATCCGCGGGACTCCTTTGGTCGTACAGGTTTTCATCATGTACTATGGAGTGGCAGGAGCTTTTCTGCAGCCGATGGATTTAAACTGGGATGATTTTGGCGGCCCTTTTGTGGCTGCTGTTGTAGCCCTCAGTTTAAATGCCGGCGCATATATGGCTGAGATCGTCCGCGGAGGGATCGAGTCTGTGGACAAGGGTCAGATGGAGGCAGCAAGAAGCCTCGGACTGCCCTACGGAAAGGCCATGTCAAAGGTCATTCTTCCGCAGGCGATCAGGACAATGCTTCCTTCTATCATTAACCAGTTCATCATTTCTATTAAGGATACCTCTCTGGTGTATGCCATCGGTATCCGGGAACTTACGATGAACAGCCAGATCATCACGGCCAATGAGCCTACATCCGTCATGAGTATTTATGTGATGGCTGCCATTTATTATCTGGTGATCTGCACCATCCTTTCTAAGGTGGCAAATATAGTGGAAAGGAAGTTGTCTTATGGAAAATAAAGATACGAAAAAAGTAAAGGTTCAGGTAAAAGGTCTGGTTAAGAGCTTCGGAGACTTAGAGGTTTTAAAGGGAATGGATCTGGAGGTTGCAGACGGAGAAGTGGTCTGCCTGATTGGGCCTTCCGGTTCCGGAAAGAGTACATTTTTAAGATGTCTCAACCGCTTGGAGACGATTACAGGCGGTGAAGTTGTCGTGGACGGCTTTGATATCACGGACAAAGGAACAGATATTAACAAAGTGAGAGAGAATATTGGTATGGTATTCCAGCATTTTAATCTGTTTCCTCATAAAACGGTCTTAGAAAATATCACCATGGCACCGGTCCAGTTAAAGAAAATGACATTGGAGGAAGCCAAGACAGTAGGCATGGACCTGCTGAGAGATGTGGGACTTGAGGAAAAAGCCAGTGTCTATCCGGCACAGCTTTCCGGAGGACAGAAACAGCGTGTGGCGATCGCCAGAGCTTTGGCTATGCATCCGGATATCATGTTGTTCGATGAGCCGACCAGCGCGCTGGATCCGGAGATGGTCGGAGAAGTTTTAAACGTTATGAAGCAGCTGGCGAAGAATGGAATGACCATGGTTGTAGTAACACATGAGATGGGATTTGCACGCGAGGTTGCGGACCGGATCATTTTTATGGATGCGGGATATATCGTTGAACAGGGGGAACCCCATGAGCTTTTGTCAAATCCAAAAGAACAAAGAACAATTAATTTCCTGAATCAGGTATTATAAAGAAATATGAAACAACCGCTTCTTATATATGGATAAGAAGCGGCTGTTTTTATATAGTGTCACGAAAAGGAGTGTACGATGAAGACGATACTGTGTTATGGGGATTCCAATACATATGGCTACAATCCGGATAACGGATACCGCTATCCGTATGAAAAGAGATGGACAAGTATTCTTGAAAAAAATATGGAGGGACGTGCCAGAGTGATTCCAGAAGGACTTAACGGGAGAACCACCTGCTTTGAGGACGAGATCCGTCCCGGCAGGAATGGATACGCATATTTGGAACCGTGTCTCCACTCCCATGGGCCTGTAGATTTAGTGGTTCTGATGCTGGGGACCAACGACTTAAAGATCCGTTTCCAGCTGACCCCTGTGGATATCGGAAAGGCCATTGAGCGTCTGATGAAAAAGATCCTGGAAGTAACGCCGCAGAAGAGAGAGGACAACAGATCGGCAGATATTCTTCTGGTCTCACCTATTTTAGTGGGAGAGAATATACGCAGTGTCCCTGACGGAGAGACGATGGGATATGAGAGAGCCTGTGAATATTCTAGACGGCTGGCTTCTGTATATAAAGAGTGGGCGAAACTTTATGGGGTTCATTTTTTGGATGCGGCACAGTATGCGCAGCCGTCCCGAAAAGACGCATGCCATCTAAGCGCAGAAGGGCACCAAAAGCTGGGAGAAGCCATCAGTAAGGCTTGTGAAAACATATTGGGTGCTATATAATGATTGTTATGCAAAGCCCATAAAACGGAGGAAGAAAGATGAATTTAAAAGGAAGAAATTTTTTGACACTAAAAGATTTTACCCCGGAAGAGATCAGCGGTCTGCTGGATCTTGCGGCGAAGTTAAAAGCTGATAAGAAAAAAGGCATCACAGGAGACAGCTTAAAAGGCAAAAATATCGCTCTTATTTTTGAAAAGCCAAGTACAAGGACAAGGTGTGCATTTACCATCGGCTGTATTGATGAGGGCGGACATCCTGAGTACTTAGGAAAGGATGACATCCAGCTGGGATATAAGGAAAGCGTGGAAGATACGGCCAGAGTCCTTGGAAGAATGTTTGACGGCATTGAATTCCGTGGATTCTTACATGAGAACGTGGAAAAGCTGGCAAAATACAGCGGTGTGCCGGTATGGAACGGTCTGACGGATGACTATCATCCGACACAGATCCTGGCTGATTTTCTTACACTGAGAGAGCAGTTCGGAGAATTAAAGGGACTGAACTTCGTTTTTGCAGGGGACGGACGCAACAATATGGGCAATTCCCTGATGATCGGCTGCGCAAAAATGGGTGTTAACTTCACCTGTCTTGCTCCAAAAAGCCTCTGGCCAAAGGAAGAGTTGATCGACCAATGCAGAGAGTACGCAGAGGAATCCGGAGCAGCACTTACTTTTACAGAAGATACCGATGCCGTAAAAGGAGCGGACTGTATCTATACAGATGTATGGTGCTCTATGGGAGAGGAAGACAAGGCGGCGGAGAGAGTGGCGTTGTTGAAACCTTTCCAGGTCAACGACGAACTGATGAAAAAAACAGGAAAAGACACAAGTATCGTTATGCACTGCCTGCCGGCAGTCAAAGGCAATGAAGTCACAGAAGATGTTTTTGAAAAATATGCGGAAGTAATCTTCGATGAAGCGGAAAACCGCATGCATACTATAAAAGCAGTCATGGTCGCAACCCTTGGAGAAGACTAAGACAATGAAAGAAAAGATTCTCAGGGAATTAAAGGCAGGCGAAAGTTATATATCCGGCCAGGAGCTGTGCCAAAAATTCGGAGTTTCAAGAACCGCGGTCTGGAAACATATCAAAGCTTTGAAGGAAGAAGGATATGTGATTGATTCTGTCAGCAACAAGGGCTATAAGCTGGTCCGATGTCCGGACGTACTTACCGCTGAAGATATCAAAAGCAGTCTTTCGACTACCTGGCTGGGAAGAACGGTAAAGGTTATGAAGACTGTGGATTCCACCAATCTGGAGGCGAAAAGGCTTGCGGAAGCAGGGGCCTTACATGGGACGCTTGTAACGGCAGAAGAGCAGACCTCCGGGAAGGGAAGAAGAGGACGGTCATGGATATCCGTACCGGGTCAGGGTGTGTGGATGAGCTTTGTGCTGAGGCCGGATATTGAGCTTGAAAACAGTTCTATGCTGACTCTTGTGGCAGCGTTGGCTGTAGAAAAGGGGATCAAAGATGCGGCGGGTATTGACGGACGCATCAAATGGCCCAATGATGTATTGGTCAATGGCAAAAAGGTCTGCGGGATCCTCACGGAGCTGAGCGCTCAGATGGATGAACTGAACTATATTGTGGTAGGCATTGGGATCAATGCAAATATTGGACAGTTCCCGGAGGAGGTCAGGGACAAGGCCACTTCCCTGCTTGCAGAGACGGGAGAAACAGTGGACCGTACTAGACTGCTATGTCAAGTTTTGAAGCATTTTGAGCAGGACTATGAGCTATTTAAAAAAACGGAAGATTTTTCTGAACTGATGGAGGAATACAATGGATTTCTCGCCCACTTCGGCCAGGAGATCAAAGTTGTGCGGGGAAAGGACGAGTATATCTGCCGGTCCGAAGGGATCAACCGCCGGGGTGAGCTCAGAGTGGTAGATTCCCTTGGACGGACGCAGGAGATTTTCTCCGGGGAGGTATCCATCAGAGGAATCCATGGCTACAGTGTATGACAGGAGGAAGTATGTATCAGGAAACGATTACCCTATGCGGCTCTAACGGATATGAGAAGAAATATTATCTCAATGAGGATTTTGAATCTGTTCCCCAGCAGATCAAGGATGAACTAAAGATTGCCTGTGTGTTGTATACAGAAGAGATCGGGGGAATTTTGACACTGGAGTTTGACGAAAACGGAAAATTGTTATTTAAGACAACAGCCGCGGACAATGATTTTTTTTATGATGAAATCGGAAGTGCACTGAAGATAAAAGAAATGCAGCGTGACAGAGCGGATCTTTGGGAATCGCTGGAGTTATTTTTTCGGGTGTTTTTTCTGGGAGAAGAGGTATAAGCAATGTTATTGACTATGGATGTGGGAAATACCAATATCACAGCTGGCATTTTTGTGGATAAGGATCTGGTGGAAATGTTTCGTATTACGACGAAGCTGCCAAGGACTTCTGATGAATTTGGAATTTTAATTCGGGATATGATAGCAGCCAAGGGACTGAACACAAAAGGAATCCGTGCGGCTATTATCGGGTCAGTGGTGCCGAATATCATGTACTCTCTGACCAACGGGATCATCAAATATTTTGATGTGACACCTGTGATCGTGGGTCCAGGTATCAAGACCGGGATCAACCTTGGACGGCTGAATCCGAGGGAAGTGGGTGCAGACCGGATCGTGGATTTGGTGGCAGCCTATGAGATCTATGGAGGACCAACTTTGGTGATTGATTACGGCACTGCAACCACCTATGATGTGGTTACGGAGGACGGAGTATTTTTAGCCGGTGTGACAGCGCCGGGGATCCGCACTTCTGCCAACGCTCTCTGGAAGGGAGCGGCCAGACTTCCTGAAATAGAGATAAAGACGCCGGAGAGTATCCTGGCCACTAATACGATTACGAGCATGCAGGCAGGACTTATGTACGGGGTCATCGGAGAGACAAAATATATCATTGAGCAGATGAAGAAGGAAACTGGATTTGAGGACATGAAAGTTGTGGCCACTGGCGGTCTGGGAAAAATGATCTCCAGGGAGGTTCCGGAGATTAACTGTTTTGATGATACACTGACATTGAAGGGATTGCGGATTATTTATGAAAAGCAGCAGTAGATTAAAGCCATTGGCCATTGGGGATATTAAAATAGAACATCCCTTTGTGCTGGCACCTATGGCAGGGGTCACGGATCTTCCTTACCGGCTCTTATGTAAGGAGATGGGGGCTGGGCTTCTCTGTACGGAGATGGTCAGTGCCAAGGGAATGTACTACAACAGCCCCAACACAGGTCCTCTTCTTGCAAAAGAGGAAAAAGAAAGGCCCATTGCAGCCCAGATTTTTGGTTCCGATCCCGAACTGATGGCAGACATGGCTGTCAGGATCGAGGATATGGGTTTTGACATCATTGACATCAACATGGGCTGTCCGGTCCCAAAGATCGTCAACAATGGAGACGGGTCAGCTTTAATGAAAAATCCTGAGCTTGCCGGACGGATTATCCGGGCCATGTCAGATAAGCTTCACGTTCCGGTTACCGTAAAGATCCGGAAAGGTTTTGATGACCAGCACATCAATGCGGTGGAAATGGCAAAGATCGCAGAACAAAGCGGAGCGGCAGCGGTGGCTGTGCACGGCAGGACAAGGGAGCAGTATTATTCCGGGAAAGCAGATTGGGACATTATAAGGCAGGTCAAAGAGGCAGTTTCTATTCCAGTCATAGGAAACGGGGATATCAATTCACCGCTGGATGCGGAGAGGATGCTGGATGAAACTGGATGTGACGGCCTGATGATTGCCAGAGGCGCCAAAGGAAACCCCTGGATTTTTAAGGAACTCAGTCATTATTTTGAGACAGGGGAACTCCTTGACAGGCCGGACATGGAAGAGATCATCCAGATGGTTCTTAGGCATGCCAGGATGATGATCGACTGTAAGGGAGAATACATTGGGATTCGGGAGATGAGAAAACATGTGTCGTGGTATACGCATGGACTTGCCGGAGCAGCAAAGCTGAGAGATCAGGTAAATCATGCGGAAAGTATCGGGAAGCTGGCTGAACTTCTGAGCGGATACAAAAACGAAGGATAGGAGGGCTTGGTATGGAAGTATGTACATGTATAGTGCCGTGTTTTAATGAAGAAGAGGCTATACCCTATTATTATGAAGAAATGCAGAAGGTCATGCAGAAAGTCCCTGAACTGGATTTTGAATTGCTGTTTGTGGATGACGGAAGCTGTGACGGGACACTTAAGATATTGAAAGAACTTGCTCAAAAGGATTCTGGAGTCAGGTATATTTCTTTTTCAAGAAACTTTGGAAAGGAAGCAGCACTTTACGCAGGGCTTCAGAATGCAGGCGGAGATTATGCAGTGACGATGGATGTGGATCTACAGGATCCTCCGTCATTGATTCCGGAAATGTATAAGGTGATTCAGCAAGGCGAGTACGACAGCGTTGCTACCAGGCGAGTAACAAGAAAAGGGGAGCCTAAGATCCGGTCATTTTTTGCGAGGAAGTTTTATCAGATTATTAATAAGATGTCAGATGCGGATATTGTTGATGGTGCCAGAGATTTTCGATTTATGAAGCGGTCTATGGTGGATGCTATTCTATCAATGAAGGAATACAACCGGTTTTCAAAAGGTATTTTTGGATGGGTCGGATTTAAAACAAAATGGCTTGAGTATGAAAATGTTGAACGGGTAGTCGGAGAAACCAAATGGTCATTCTGGAAACTATTTCGTTATGCTTTAGAAGGAATTATTGCTTTTTCAACGACACCTCTGTCAATCGTATCCGTCATTGGAATGGTGATTTGCTTTTTGTCGTTTATCCTTTTGCTCGTGATTATTATTAGGGCATTATTGGTTGGTGATCCAGTAGCGGGCTGGCCCTCTCTGGTGTGTATTATAACATCTTTGGGTGGAGTACAGCTTCTATGTACTGGTATTGTAGGATTGTACTTATCAAAAGCATACCTGGAGACGAAAAACAGGCCGATCTACATTGTAAAAGAGAAAAACTAAAGAAAGAGAACATCCTTAGTTGACAAACAAATTACCGCTGAGATATAATTTACGGATGAGCGTGTACGAACCAGACGGACAGAAGGATTGATATAGAAGGAAAGGAAGCGAAAATATGGCAGAAGCAAAAAAGAATATTCTGACTCAGGAGGGCTTAAAGACATTAGAGGATGAATTACAGGATTTAAAAGTTGTCAAAAGAAAAGAAGTAGCCCAGAAGATCAAAGAAGCGAGAGAGCAGGGAGACTTATCAGAGAATGCCGAGTACGATGCTGCGAAAGATGAGCAGAGGGACATTGAGGCAAGGATCGAAGAATTAGAACAGATCCTGAAAAATGCGGAGGTGATCGATGAGGAATTTCAGCACGGTGTCATCAGCCTTGGCTGCCTTGTAAAGTTAGAAGACATCACATTTGATGAAGAAGTTACTTATCATATCGTCGGTTCCACAGAGGCTGATATTCTGAATAACAAGATTTCCAATGAAGCACCGATTGGCAAGGCACTGCTCGGGGCGAAGATCGGAGATGTGGTGGAAGTGGAAGGCGTAGGCCAGGTGAATAAATATAAAGTTTTAGACGTTAAGAGAAAGTAAGAGGATTGGAAAGTGGCAGAACAGAACAAAGATGCGGGCGAACTTGTCAAGGTACGCAGAAATAAACTGGAAGAATTACAGAGTGCAGGAAGAAATCCGTTTGAGATCATGAAGTATGATACAACGCATCACTCTATGGAGATCAAAGACCATTTTGAAGAACTGGAAGGAAAAGAAGTGTCTGTTGCAGGCCGGATGATGTTCAAGAGGGTCATGGGAAAGGCTTCTTTCTGTAATATACAGGATCTTGAGGGACGGATTCAGGCATATGTGGCCAGAGACGAAATCGGTGTGGAGGAATACAAGGACTTTAAAAAGATGGATATTGGAGATATCATCGGAATCAAAGGTACTGTATTTGCGACCAAAACCGGCGAAAAGTCCATTCACGCAAAAGAGGTTGTACTCTTATCAAAAAGCCTGAAGCCCCTTCCGGAGAAATTCCATGGCTTAAAGGATACCGACGCCAGATACCGCCAGAGGTATGTGGATCTGATCATGAATGAGGAATCCAAAGACACGTTTATTAAACGCTCTAAGATCATCAGCAAGATCCGTTCCTTCTTAGACGGACAGGGATTTATGGAAGTAGAAACACCGATGCTGGTGCCGAATGCCGGAGGAGCGGCGGCCAGACCGTTTGAGACCCACTATAATGCATTGGATGAAGATGTAAAACTCCGCATCTCCCTGGAACTTTATTTAAAGAGACTGATCGTCGGCGGCCTGGAAAAGGTGTATGAGATTGGCCGTGTATTCCGAAATGAGGGTGTAGATACAAGACATAATCCGGAATTTACTCTGATGGAATTATACCAGGCGTATACAGATTACAATGGAATGATGGAACTGACAGAGAATCTGTACCGCTATCTGGCACAGGAAGTCGTGGGAAGCACCACGATCACATACAATGGCATTGAGATGGATTTGGGCAAACCGTTTGAAAAGATCACAATGGTTGAGGCTGTAAAGAAATATGCGGGTGTTGACTTTGACGAGATCCATACGGTTGAAGAGGCAAGAAAAGCTGCGGATGAACATCACGTAGAATATGAAGAACGCCATAAAAAAGGCGATATCCTTAATCTGTTCTTCGAGGAGTTCGTGGAGGACAATCTGGTACAGCCTACATTTGTATTGGATCATCCGGTTGAGATTTCTCCTCTTACGAAGAAGAAGCCGGAAAATCCGGACTATGTGGAACGGTTTGAGTTTTTCATGAACGGATGGGAGATGGCAAATGCCTACTCCGAGCTTAATGATCCCATCGATCAGAGAGAACGGTTTAAGGCACAGGAAGAACTGCTCGCCCAGGGTGACGAAGAAGCAAATTCCACAGACGAAGATTTCCTGAATGCATTAGAGATTGGTATGCCGCCGACAGGAGGCATTGGTTTTGGAATAGACCGAATGGTCATGTTGCTGACAGACTCATCTGCGATCAGGGATGTATTGTTATTCCCGACGATGAAGAGCCTGGATAAATAGAGGCAGCTGTAATCAACAGAACTAGACGATTGTTCATACAATAAATATAAGAGATAATGAAAAGAAAGGGAGACTACTGAGAAGTGGTCTTCTTTTGTTGTTTATAGTGACATTTGCGTGGATGAAATAGTAAGTCTAAAAAAAGAGTATCATACACGTGCCAAATGTAACGAAAGAAGGAGACGTGGAATAAAATGTATTACTAAGATAAATAAAGGAAGGATTATTGTGTTAGCGACGCCTATTATAATTATTGCAGCTGTTGTCATAATAGCTGTGCTGGCTGTTGTCATCGTATGGCGGATCAGAAGCCGCAGGTTTCGTCCGAATGCGAATAAACGGCAACAACAAATGGAATTAAATGCCGACCTCAAAGAAGCTGGGTTTGCATATGAAATAAATGGTGATTACTTCTATTCTCTGATGGACTGTTGGCAGCGGGAAGTTGGATATTGTCGTCTTTATGATGAGGGTGCGCCCTTGTTTAATATGATTATGGATTGTGAGCCTATCACTTTCTCTTATGGGGGAAAAAGATGGCTGATAGAACTGTGGAAAGGTCAGTACGGAATCACTACCGGAGGGGAGATTGGTATATATAATACGGAGAGAGAAGACATCGATCATGAAAAGTTTCAAGGAACTTTTTATGAAAATATACGGGATGATGAAAGACTGCCAATGTCATATGTTCTAAAGAGAAATGGAAAAGTTATTCTGCGCCGTAAGGATGTCCACTGGTGGCTGACTGGCTTCAAGCTGGGGGAATTTTCAGAACCGGATTCACTTGTTATGGATGCATCCATAACATTTCCTAACCGGGAAATGAGAGATGTATTTATAGACAGTTTAAGGAATCTTGGATATAGAAAAAGGGAATTTTCTGTACGCAGGAACACGGTGCGTATCCATTATACGACACCTCATTCAGTGCAGCCGGAAGCAAGGGATGGACTGCAGGAAGCTGTTGTTCAGAAAACAAACAGAAATAACTGTAGATTATATGAATTCTCTACTGAAAAGTATAGTGACACACTTGATAAGGTGGAATATATAAAAGCCATCATGCCGGAGCTCTACGCGATATTTGTGGACTCCCTATATACAAAAGGTCTCTATGGGGCATTTGAATGGATCAAAGACTGGCTGATAGGTAAGAGACCGGATCCAAGACCGCCGAAGCCACCGCGTCCGCCAGAGCCGCCGTGTTCTCAAGACCCTTCATGTCCGCAGGGGCCCGTATGTCATCTCTGTTACCCTTCTCCTCCGAAACGGGAATGCAAGCCGCATGACTGCCGTTGCCAGAATACAGACTCCTGTGATGATTGCAAAGGGCAGAAAGAAGAATGAGTTATAGGACCGTAAAGAGAAAACTGGATCAGGTTTATAAACATGCACCGGTTGTAACGTTTGATTCCGATTCAAAACTGGTGATCATGAGCGACTGTCACCGAGGACAGGGGAACGCAGGAGATAATTTTCTGGCCAATCAGGATGTGTGTTTTGGCGCTCTGGAGTATTATTTCCATGAAGGATTTACGTATATTGAACTTGGAGACGGTGATGAACTGTGGGAAAATAGGAGACTGAAGACCATTGCGGAGGTTCACGATGACATCTTCTGGATCTTGTCCAGATTTTACGAACAAAAACGGCTTTATATGGTGTATGGAAACCATGACATAGTCAAACGGAATAAGGGGTATATGAACCGCCACTGCGACAATTATTATTGTAATTCCGCCCATACTGAACAGCCTCTTCTTCCCGGAATTACTGTGGAAGAAGGTTTGGTCTTCCAAAACAGGAAAGATGGAAATGAAATATTTATGGTACACGGTTTCCAGGGAGATTTTCTGAATGATACACTATGGCCGCTGGCCCGGTTTTTAGTGCGGTATGTGTGGCGTCATATGGAGCTGATAGGATTTTTGGATCCAACCGGTGCCGGACGCCCTAGAAAAGCCAAAGAACGAGTTGAGAAAAGGCTGGCTGACTACAGCTGCAACAGGCAGCAGATCTTGATCGCCGGGCATACACACCGGCCCGCATTCTCCACACCGGAGGAAGGATTCTATTTTAATTCCGGGAGCTGTGTGCATCCGCGGTGTATCACATGTATTGAGATCGAAGATAATGAGATCTCTCTGGTGAAATGGTCTGTCCGTTCCGGAGGAGACAGAATCTTAAGAGTGGAGCGGGAAGTGCTGGAGGGGCCGGCATCTCTCACAGAGTACACACGGATGAGAAAGAAAATAAAAGAGTAAACAATGAGGTACAGACGCCTTGGTCTGTACCTCATTTTGTGATATAATGTCACCATGTCCGGCGGTGCAGCTAAAAAGGAGGGGTGAATCCTATGATTTCAGAAAAAAAAATAAAGATTATGACTTCGCTCGCCCAGTACGAAAAAAAAGAGGGCGTCAAGGATTTAAGGATCAACCGTTATAGCTGCAGTGATTATGTAAGAATGGAAACAATGAAAGTAGGAGTTGCTCTAGTGGTGGCGCTCTTGCTTCTCAGCGGGATCATAATCATATTTCAGATAGAAAACGTAATTTCTATGATGCGGAAAGGGACCATCGCTGTACCGGCAATATTGATTTTATTCTGTTTTGGAATCCTTTTCTTTTGCTATGTAAAGACCACCCGGTCCAGAGCGGAGCATCGCTATAATGAGGCTATGGTGCGCATCAATGCATATGAAAGACAGTTGGAGAAGCTTCTGGAAGTTTATGAGGAAGAAGAGAACGAAGATAAAAGCCCGAAGATAGATACAGAGGAGTTGGCAGATGGAAAAATTATTGATTTATAGAGAAAAGCTATTAAAATTCCTGTCATCCCATTGGCAGGTCTGCGGACCTCTGGGAAAGTTCATAGGAGGGGTGTTCATATTTTATGTGATCAATTCACTGTTTGGATATTCTAAAATACTAAGTCAGCCGTTCAGCACATTGATCCTGGCGGGTATCTGCGTATTCCTGCCATTTTCGATGACATATTTGCTGTGCAATCTGATCATTATCATTCATTTATCTGTGGTATCGATGGAGATCACAATATTGTATTTTATTATCGTGGGTATTTACTATCTGCTGTATCAGCGGATGTTTCCTGAAATGAGATATTTATTTTTTATGACCCCGGTGTTTTTCTTTTTCCACTTGACTGCCGTCATTCCACTGTTTGTGGGCAGCTTCATTGGGATCACGGGAATTCCGGCGATTGTCATGGGAACATTTCTGTACATCTTTGCACAGACAGTCCAGAGCGGAGTGGTACAGGTAAATAACGGTTCATTTGGCAGCCAGTTGTATAATTTTGTACTTCAGGGAACGATAGAGAATAAGCAGTTAATTATATATATTCTGTGTTTTATTTTTGTGGTAGCCCTGATTGTGGGGATCCGCAGGATGCAGGTGGATTATGGATGGTATTTTTCGATCTTTATCGGAGGTATTGCCTATGTGACCATCGTGCTGGTTGGCGGATTTTTTACTGGAAACCGTGTAGATATCGGCGGAGAGCTGATCATTGCGGCGGTAAGCATTCTGGTTGTGATGATCATGCAGTTTTTCAAGATCGTCATTGACTACTCCAGACAAGAGACCTTGGAGTTTGAGGATGAGGATTATTACTATTATGTCAAGGCGATTCCCAAGAGCAGGGTCAATGAGGAAGAGATCAATATCACGAAGATCAATCCTGCCGGGAAGAAATTTGGATTTAAAAAACATAAGGGAGAGTAGATTTGGAGCAGCTTTTATCAGTCATCGAAAAATATTTATATTGGTTATCCATTCCCCAGATGTCAATCACGGATATCCTGGATATCCTGATCGTCAGCGTGCTGATCTATGAAATCGCCAAATGGATCAAGAATACCAGAGCCTGGACCCTTCTGAAAGGCATTATGCTGCTTGTTTTTGTAGCTATGGTAGCTTATGTATGTCAGCTGCACACAATATCCTGGCTGATCAATAATACCATGGGTGTGGGTGTCACTGCGGCGATCATTGTGTTTCAGCCGGAACTCAGGAATGCCCTGGAGCAGCTGGGCAGGAAGAATCCTATTGTAAATCTGTTTTCATCCGACGAAAGCCGGGATGAGAAGGTGGGATATACAGACCGGACTCTCCAGGAGATCGTTAGGGCTACCATTGAGATGTCGAAGGTCAAGACCGGTGCACTGATCGTGATGGAACGTGAAGTCCCTCTGGGTGAATTTGAGCGGACAGGAATTCCTGTTGACGCCAAGATGAGCAGTCAGCTGCTGATCAATATTTTTGAACACAATACTCCGCTTCACGATGGGGCAGTGATCGTGAGAAATAACCGCATTGTGTCAGCTACCTGCTATCTGCCTCTGAGCGACAGCCTGGAGATTGAAAAGGAACTGGGAACCAGGCACAGGGCGGCAGTGGGGATCAGTGAAGTCTCTGACAGTGTGACGATTGTTGTCTCAGAAGAAACGGGAGGTATTTCCATTGCACAGGGCGGCAGAATTTACAGAGGATTGACTCCGCAGCAGCTGAGAGACCGGCTGGCTGTGGTGAAGAACGATTATAGCGACGGAAGGAAATTCAGGCTTTGGAAAGGATTGAACCGCAATGAAAGAAAAATTAGGAAATGATCTTGTCTTAAAAATATTTTCTCTTGTCCTTGCCATCCTGCTTTGGCTGTTTGTCATCAACACAGAAGATCCGGTGATAACCAAGTCTTTTTCAAATATCCCTGTGGATATGCTCAATGAGCAGGTACTGGATGAGCTGAACCGGACGTATAAGATCACAGAGGGCTCAACCGTGAGCTTTACGGTAAAAGGGAAAAAGACAGTTCTTGACAAATTGAAAAAAAGTGATTTCAGGGCAACTGCAGATGTGTCCTCCATGTCTAAGGTAAATTCCATCCCGATCAAGATCGTACCGCTGAAGTTTGCTGACCAGCTGGAGATTGTATCAGGAAATAACCAGAGTGTCAAAGTAAAACTGGAAGACCTGCGCAGAGTACAGGTGCCGGTGACAGTGGAGACAACAGGAAAACCGGCATCGGGATATGCGGTGGGCAGCAGGACTGCGGCACCGAACCTGATTTCTATTTCCGGTCCTAAGAGTGTGGTTAAGCAGGTGAAAGCCATCAAAGTAATTGTAGATGTTTCTGGACTAAAGAGAGACGTATCCATCACTCATAAAGTTGTCTGCTATGACAGCGAAGGAGAGCAGGTAGACCAGTCCAGGCTGAAACTGGATGACGACGAAGTCAAAGTAAGGATCAAGTTTAGCAGGACCAAGACTGTACCGATCGTAGTAAAGACAAAAGGAACTCCTGCAAAGGGATATGCTCTGGGAAGTATCGACTACTCTCCGGAAGAGATCGAGATCACCGGAGAAAAGGACGTTCTGGATGAGGTGGACGAGATCGCTTTGTCCACCATTGATATCAGCAGCAGTACCAAGAGTATCGAAAAAACCATCAAAGCAGAAGATATCAAGCTTCCGGAGGGAATTACGTTTGTAAAGGATACAAGCAAGATCGAGGATATTGTAGTCAAGGCAAATATTGAGAAGAATAAAAAGCGCACGATCACTCTTTCTACGGACCAGATTCAGCTGATCAACAATAAGAATAACTATCATATAGAGTTTGACCAATCTGAAGTGCCGATCAAGGTTACAGGATTAAAATCAGTTGTGGATGAACTGACAGCTAAGGATTTGAATCCAAAGATTGATGTGTCTGTCTATGAGACCGGAACACACACGGTGCAGGTACAGCTCAAAGAAGTAAAGAATATGGATATTATCGGAAATGTCCAGGTGAAGATTACAGTATCAGAATAGGAGCCTATTTATGAAGACAATGTCAATCGTTCTTCCGGCTTACAATGAAGAACAAATGATAGAAAAGACGGCCAGGATCATACCAGAGCTTATGGAAGAAGAAAACATAAGTTATGAACTGGTGTTTGTCAATGACGGGTCTAAGGACCTGACATGGGAAAAGATTGTTAAAGTATCTGAGGAGAATCCAAACATAAAAGGAGTCTGCTTTTCCAGGAATTTTGGAAAAGAAGGAGCTGTGTTTGCAGGGATCGCCAATGCCTCTGGAGATTGTGTGGCAGTCATGGACTGCGATCTCCAGCATCCTCCTGAGACTCTGGTGACTATGTACAGGCTCTGGGAGCAGGGTTATCAGGTGATCGAGGGAGTAAAGGCATCCAGAGGAAAAGAAGGGATGATCCACAAGTTTTTTGCCAAGACATTTTATAAGATTATCAGCAATGCCACAGGTGTGGATATGTCAAGAGCATCGGACTTTAAACTTCTGGACCGGACTGCTGTGGACGAATTTCTTAAGCTGCCAGAACGGAATGTATTTTTCCGTGCACTGTCCTCCTGGGTGGGCTTTAAGACTACTTATGTAGAATTCCACGTACAAGAGAGGGAAGCCGGAGAATCAAAATGGTCTATGAAGTCACTTTTCAGATATGCGATCAATAATATTACGTCTTTCAGTGCAGTACCTATGCAGGTTGTTACATTCTGTGGCGTCATCTTCTTTTTATTTGCAGTTGTTTTGGCGGTACAGTCACTCTACCTATATTTCAGCGGAAAGGCAGTGGCAGGCTTCACCACAGTGATCCTGCTCTTGCTGATCATTGGCAGTATCTTGATGTTCAGTTTAGGAGTGATCGGATATTATCTGTCTAAAATATATGAGGAAGTTAAAATGAGGCCGAGATACATTATTTCGGAGATCACAAAACAGAAGAAATAAAAAACAGCGGAAAGAAATCAAGGCCGATTTCCTTCCGCTGTTTTGCTTTTTGTTCCTTCGTTCCAGTCTGAAGCCTTTACCCAATTTTCAAAGTAGTGCATCTGTCTGTGTTTCCAGATTGTACGGCGTTCCCGGTTGTAGAATGAGAACATCTTTTTTTTGATCTTCATATATTTCGGGTCTTCCGGGGGACCGATGGGCCTCTCCGGAGGCAGCTGGCAGTAATACTTACCGAAATAGTATAAGTGATCAAAATCATGTTCTTTCTTCGCGGCGAATGTGACAATGTTTGAAGTGCCGATATGATGAGGGTGGCCATATTCTCCTTCCGGATTATGGGTGGCGATGACCTTCCATTTTTTGTATCTTAAAAGGGTGCGGATGTTTTTTTCAATCCTGTTTTTGTATGGTTTCCATGAAACCCGTTTTCTGTTTACATAGTCCGGATAATTCAGCATGATGCTGGGAGAACCGGCTACATTCATAGCGTATTTAAATTCTTTGTATCTGGTGAGATGATATGTATTGGCATTGGTGAGACATACAACAAGGTACCGGTCCTTTGCCAGGTGCGCTCCTCCCCATAGAGACTCATCGTCAGGATGTGCCACGATCATAATGTTGTCGATACCTCTAAGATCTAAGGTGTCAAGGTACTGGGGTGTGGCATCTTCCTTGACGGGAAATGAAGAGCCGATGACTCCCAGACACAGGGCAAAGACCAGAGTCAGTGCAAGCATTATCTTTTGTGCTTTATCTAATTTCATAATGTTAATCTCTTTCTGGCTGTGTATGTTTAAAAACTAAAAATTTACTGATAAAGTAGTTTACGATCACCACGATCACCTGTGTTTCCAGTTTGGCCAGCCATTTGGCCTGTCCAATAAACTGTACAAGGACATAGACGCCGCCGACTTCAATGACCATAGTAGATAAACGGCCCAGCACAAACCTGTAAAATTCTAAAAATACTTCTTTCCAGGAGCTGCAGCTGGAAGAGAAGACAAAAAGCTTATTGACCACATAGGCAAAGAGAATTGCCGCAATGACAGAAATAATATTACTGATGGTATAATTGATATGGAACGTATAAACAAGTACATTAAATATCACCAGGTTTACAAGAGTAGTGCAACCGCCGAAAAAAAGATAGCGGAGCCCTTGATTATACCAAAGTTTTTTAATTAAATTCATCATGATAGTATCCTTTTCTTATATATTATATGTTTAAAATTTATTATAGTATAAAACCTCTGATAAAAGTTTGCAAGAATGTGAAGATTTTCTTACAATCCAGAGAAGTGACTAGAAAGAGCTTAAATTATTGCCGACTTATGGTATAATAAATGAATACTTTAGTTTTATGGAATTTTTTGGATAGGTGGTATGAATCATGAGAGAGAATAAAAAATTAAAAAGTGGATTGATCTATACGGCATTGTTTGCGGTCATATCCTGCATTGTGTTTTACCCTATGTATCAGAGCGGGAAGTCTCTGATATGGGTTTCAATGGCAGGTGACGGATTAAGCCAGCATCTAAATTCATTGGCTTACTGGGGCGAGTATCTGCGGAGCTTTTTTTCGAATCTTTTTGCAGGACATCCTTCGCTCCCTATGTGGGATATGAGTCTTGGATACGGCGCAGATATATTATCTACATTAAACTATTACGCCATAGGGGACCCGCTGAATCTTGTATATGCATTTGTTTCTAAAGAAAATGCAGAGTATCTGTATAATTTTATGATTATTTTCAGAATGTATCTGGCAGGGCTGTCCTTTATGGCCTATTGTTTGTATATGAAGAAAGGGCACAGGGCAACTGTATTTGGTTCTCTGATCTATGTGTTTACAGGATTTACACTGTGGGCGGGCATAAGGCATCCATTTTTCCTGAACCCGCTGATCTATTTACCGCTTCTTTTGATTGGCGCTGAAAAGATATTTAAAAATGAGAAACCTTATGTGTTTATACTCTCTGTAAGTATTTCGGCTATGAGCAACTATTATTTTCTTTATATGCTCACTATATTTACATTTTTGTATGCTTTGATCCGCTTTTTTTCCTATGTCCGGGAGAATTATTTTATGACTTTTATACGGACAGTGGGAAGATTCTCCGGCTATTATCTTTTGGGACTGGGGCTTTCCGCAGTTATTTTGCTGCCGGCAGTCATAGGGTTCCTAGGAAACGGACGGAGCAACGAGAACATATCAGTGGGAATGTTCTATCCACTGCGGTATTACAGCCGTGTCCTGCTGAATTTCGTTGGTTTTGGAAATTCAGGAAATTCGGTTTCTTTAAGTTTTGTTCCTGTGGCAGGATTAGCCGTTCTTCTCCTGTTTGCGGCAAAGAATAAAGACAGAAAATATACACCTCTCAAAGCTGTATTTGGATTGGCACTGATCTTCCTCTGTGTCAAAGTGTTTGGTTATGGGTTGAATGGTTTTGCATATGTGACAAACCGCTGGACATTTGTCATAGGATTTATTGTCGCATTTATTTTTGTAGAAATGTATCCGAAGCTGTTTTCAATGACGAAGAGAGAAAAATGGCTGGTCGCCGCTGGGATTGGTCTGTTGGCTGTCTATAGTGTGTTTGCTCAGAAATTTGTTGGAGGCGGGTTCTATACATATGGTTCTAACAGTGCTATCATAGCATTGGCGGGCAGTTTTTTATGTATCTGTCTGATCCAGAAGACAGGAGCGGCATATCAAAGTGTGATCAGTTCTGTGATGATAGCTTTGCTGATCATCGGCAGTCTGGGAATACACTCCTATTATCGGTTTGGTCCTAAGAAAGGAAAGTACACCAAAGACTTCTTAGACAGCGGAACAGGATATGAATCCCTGCTGGATGACTCAGCAAAAGTATTACAAAATACAGGAGATCCCGGCGTTTTCCGTGTGAACACCAATCAGAGCCTGAATCATAACTACGGACAGGCTGCTGATTTAAATACAGTAAATAACTATTACAGTGTTACAAATGGAAATGTAGGGAAGACAGTAGAAAGCTTCCAGACATTAAATCTGACGTATCTATTTAAGTTCAAGGGACTGGACCACAGGACTGGTCTGTATGGTCTGAATGGAGTCAAATATATTTCTGTAAAATATAGCAAAAATGCGTCAAAAGCATGGAAAAAGAAAGGCTTTGATCCAATATCTATAAAAAACGGCAGGTTGCTCTTAAAAAACAGATATGCTCTTCCATTTGGATATTCCTATGACTCTTATATTACAGCGGATGAATACAAGGAGCTGAACGGGATTGAGAGAGAGCAGGCAATGCTTCAGAGTGCTGTGCTGGACGAAAAGGAGCAGGGCATCCGCAGAGGAGATCCGCAGTTTTCAATCACAGAGCGAAATATCTCATTAGAGAAAAAATCTATAAAGATTAAAAAAGGGCATCAGATGTACCAGCTTCCAATTCATATGGTACCGGGAAAGGATAATTATCTCTATATAAAGGGATTGGAATATGAGAACAACAGAGAAGGAAAAAATACATATTTTATAACATTGTCAGGCCAGGGCTGGAGACAGAAACTCAGGATCCAGCAGAAAGGAAGCAATTATTCTTTTGGAAGAAAAGACTATATACTGCATCTTGGAAGGCTGAAGGACAAGACTCTCAGTATTATTTTTAATAAACGCGGGAAATATAAAGTAGATAACTTGAAGATTTTGGCTGTCAGCCAGGACAAAACTCTGCATCAGCTGATTCGTCTGAAAGACAATAGTGTCATGAAGGAGATTTCATATAAGGATAATGACTTCTCAGGAAAAATTTCTGTGAAGGAAAACAGGATGCTTTGCATCCCCATCCCCTATTCCAGCGGATGGAAGGCCCAGGATAACGGAAGGGATTTGAAGATCAAAAAAGTAAATGGCATGTATATGGGCTGGCTGCTGACACCGGGAGAACATAAGATCCAGATGACTTACCGGACGCCGGGACTTGTACCCGGTGCGGCTGTCAGTATACTTACCCTTGGCCTGCTTTTGGTTTTGAGGAAACGAAGAAGATTCTAAAAGGAGCGACAGAGATATGACATCACAAAGGAGTACAAAGAAATATTATTTGCTATATTTCATATTATTTATTGTAATGTGTTTTGCGGCTTTTTATCCGTTTATCGCAGAAGGAAAATCGTTTATCTGGGCCGCAGGCGTGGAAGACGGACTGACTCAGCATTTTGAGTCTCTGGCTTATTGGGGTCATTATCTGCGGGAAGCAGTGAAAAGCATTTTCTCAGGGCATTCGTCACTTCCTATGTGGAATATGAATCTTGGCTACGGAGGGGATATTTTATCCACGTTAAATTATTATGCCATCGGTGATCCGCTGAATCTTCTGTATATCTTCGTGCCGATGAAACATACGGAAGTTATGTATAATTTTATGATCCTTCTGCGGATGTTTTTAGCGGGAACAGCTTTTATGTTATATTGCAGAAAGATGAACAAAAATAATTTTGCCTCTGTGATGGGGGCTCTTGTGTATGTGTTCTGCGGTTTTATTTTCCGTTCAGGACTCAGGCATCCATTTTTTATTAATCCGATGATTTATTTTCCATTGCTGTGCCTAGGCGTTGAAAAGATCTATAAAAAAGAACGTCCTTACCTGTTTATCGCAGTTACTGCGGTAGCATCGATGAGTAACTTTTATTTCTTATATATGCTGACGATTTTTACAGTCATCTATGCGCTGATCCGGTTTTATCAATACTATGCCGAGGACAGGCTTAAAAACTTTCTCGTGCTGCTCAGGGAATTCGCAGGATATTATATTCTGGGAGTGGCTCTTTCAGCAGTGATTCTTCTGCCTGCTGTCTATGGCTTTTTAGGAAACGGACGTGGAGGCGGACAGGTCCACAATCTAATCGCCTATCCGTTCAAGTATTATATTTTATTCCTGGAGAATTTTGTGGGATATGGAAACAGCGGACAGTCGACCAATGTAGGTTTTATTCCTATAGCAGGCATCGTTGTTCTGTTCTTGATGTATTCCCGCCGAATGAAACATAAAAAATACAAACTGGCCTTTTTGGGCTGTATCATATTCCTGGCACTTCCAGTGTTCGGATTTATCTTTAACGGTTTTTCCTACGTTACAAACCGTTGGAGCTTTGTCTTTACGTTCATCATTGCACTGCTTGTGGCAGAGATGTATCCGAGACTTTTCCATATGTCCAAGCGCCAGATCATAGGGATATTGATCGGTATCTCTATTTATAACCTGATCATCAGAGTGGCTGAGTTTAGCAAGCCGGATGTGTTTAAAAATGATGGAGCCTATATAGCCGGTATTTTTCTCTTTTTGTTTTATCTGGTGTTACTGTTTTTCCAGTGGAAAAGTATGGATAGTAAGAATATAGCCACCAGAATTGTTATCTCAGTGCTGATTGTGGTCAGCATCGGGGTCCATGGATTTTACCGTTTTGGTGACGGAGGGAGAAATTATATAAGTGAGTTTTTAAACCATGGAGAAGCCATGAGACTGCTTTCTTCTGATGAAAATAAACAGCTGAAAGAGCAGGCTGCAGGCCAGATGGTCAGAGTCCACAATGAAACTCAGAGGTTCCACAATTATGGTGTTCTGGACGAATTGAATACAGTCAGCGCTTACTATAGTATTATCCCCAAGGAGACAATGGAGGCAGTACGCAGCTACGAAACGCTGGGAATGCAGTATGCTGACAAGTATCACGGTGTGGATCTGAGACAGGGGCTTTTAAGCCTTGCCTCAGTCAAATATATTATGGTACCTGAAAATGAGAACCTGAAGGACTGCCGTCTGCTCTATGAGACAGATGGGGTCAGGCTCTATGAAAACCCATATGCCCTTCCGTTTGGGTATACGTATGATTCATGGATGAGCCAAAAGGAGTACGATTCCATGAACGGGGCAGAACGTGAGCAGGCGATGATCAAATCGGCAGTTCTGGATGAGGGTGTAGAAGGCCTTAAGAAGCAGGAACGTTCTTCTATACATGTTGGAGAGAAACGACTTTCTGGCAGACAAAGCCTGTCGGTCAATGAGGGAGGAAAGACCAAAAAGTATCGTGTCAATCTGAATTCCAAAAAGGAGAATTACATCTATATTAAGAATCTCCGGTACAGCCCTTTGACAAAAAACAAATCCAACATCTCAGATATCGCCTTAAAAGGGAAAAAAGGCAACAGAGGGATCGATGTCATAGACGGCTCAAAGGAACAGCATATTTATATGCAGGATAAAATGAGTTCCTACTATTTTGGACGCCATGATTATCTGATGAAAATTACCGGGGAAGGGGACTTTGAAGTGAATTTTTTAAGCTCTGGAACATACAGTGTAGAGTCTATCTCTCTGATCTCAGTAAATCCTGAAAAGATGCAGAAAGAGCTGAAAAACAGGAAGAAGAATTCACTTCAGAATATTACTTATAAAGACAATGTGTTTTCAGGGCAGATCAAGACTAAGAAAACCAAATTGTTGTGTATTCCGGTGGCATATTCTAAGGGATGGTCAGCGAAAGTCGACGGCAGGGAGACCAAAATATTAAAAACTAACGGTATGTATATGGGGTTAGTCCTTACGCCGGGTGAACACAAAATCACGTTAAATTACACAACTCCGTGGCTGATCCCGGGAGTTGCTGTCAGTACGTCTGCAGGGATCATCTTGATAATTTATATTGTAGTATCCAGAAAGAAGAGGAAAAGAGTATGAGAAGAGCTATAAGTACATTGACAGCAGTCTGCCTTGCAGGGGGCCTTATGTTCGTTCAGCCAGGGACAAAGCCAGTCCGGGCCGATGAATCTGAGAGCACCGCGACATCAGTGACGGATCCAAACGAATATAAGACAAAAGAGGTCATTGTAAAATTCAAAGACGGTGTATCCGAGACAAAAAAAGAAAATATCATAGAGGAAACACCGGGAGAAGCCGAGCAGATAACGGGGACGGTAGCTGTGGTCAAGGCGGACACAAAAAAAGAGACGGCAGCTGCAGTGAAAGAACTGGATAAAAATGATGATGTAGAATATGTACAGCCCAATTATGTTTATCGGCTGGTAGACGGAAACGGCAGAGTATCCGAGAGAGAGACCGCCATGAAAACGGCTGGTGTTAACGATCCTTTCTTTTATGTACAGTGGGGGCTCTATAACTATGGAACAAATCTTACAGACTTTGTCCGAACTCAGGGCGGGGGACAGGGTGTTACGATTCCACAGAAAAAGGGATTGGATATTAATGTAAAGAACCTTTGGAAACAGCTGAATAAAAAAAATACGAGTAAGGTCATTGTGGCCAATATTGATACCGGAGTAGACTACACTAGTACTGGCCTTAAGTCCGTTATGTGGAAGAATACGAAAGAAAAGAAAAACGGGAAAGACAGTGATAAAAACGGCTACAAAGATGATATTTATGGCTGGAATTTTTATAATAACAATAACAAAGTCTATTCAAACAGGGCTTATAGCTACAATAATTATGAGGATGACCATGGGACCCATGGGGCGGGGACTATCGCCGCTGTGCGCAACAATGGCTATGGAATAGCGGGGATTGCATCGGGCACCAATGTAAAGCTTATGACCATCAAGGTTCTGGGCGGGAGAAAAGGAGAAGGAACAACCTTGAGTGTCATCAAGGGTATAAAATATGCCAAAAAGATGGGGGCCAAGATATGTAATTTTAGCTTTGGATCCTACCAGAACGATAAGATGCTCAGGGATGTGATAAAAGATAGTAAAGATATGCTGTTTATCTGCGCTGCGGGAAATGAGAGAAACAACAATGACAGATATCCTGCTTATCCGGCCAGCTATAATTACAGCAACGTGATATCGGTTGCAAATCTTGATTACACAGGTTACTTAGAGTCTTACTCAAACTATGGAAAGAAAAGTGTTCTGCTGGCAGCGCCGGGGACGGACATATTCAGCCTGGGTGTTAATGAACGGGGCATCGTTGAGACCGGAACCTCTATGGCAGCGCCTATGGTGACCGGTACAGCAGCTTTAATCTACGCAAAGTACCAAGGAATAACCCCTGCTATGGCGAAAAATGCGTTGAAGCGCGGAGCAACCAGAATCAGCAGCTTAAATGGAAAAGTGGCGTCCGGCGGATATTTGAATGCTGAAAAGACTGTGAATTCTAATTACTATCCACCATATATTACAGTTAAAACAACACAGAAGAAGAATTATTCTCTGGCAAAGGTCAGTGCCAAAAAGAGAGGCAGTACGAGAGTTACTGCAGTTAAATACATAACGGGAAAGAAGACTTCCGCTTACTTTTCCAATGGAAAAAGGGGATATAACGTAAAAAACGGGACACTCAAAGTAAAAAAGGCCGGGTATTATACGGTTTATGCTAGAGACAGCGCAGGGAACCAGACAGTGAAGACCGTAAAGATCACTGCCGGGAAGCCGCCGAAGCTTAATGTCAAAGTATATAAAAAGAGCCGTTCAAAAGCAAAAGTTAGGATAAAAGCCTCAGACGAGAGCAAAAAGACATTAAAATTCAGATATGCAAAAGGAAAGAAATCGGTTTCTTATTTTAAGCAAGGGAAAAAGGGAAGCAGGCTGAAGAATAAGAAAGGCAGTGCCAGCTTTCAGGCGAAAAGGGGCAGATATTATACGATATATGTGGTAGACCGAAGCGGTAACGAGAAAATAAAGAAAGTGAAAATATAGTTACCAAAATAATGCGGAATGTTGAATTTTGTTTTAATCGGAGAACTGGAATAGGGCAAATATGTTGTAGAAATGTTACTTTTGTGATAAAATAGGGAATCAAAGAGATAAGTCTAGGATGGGGACAGAGGTTTAGTGTTTAGCTGAGAGAGAAAGAATGAGGTGTAGTATGAAAAAGCTAAAATTTTTATTGCGAACGGCATCATTGTGTATGGCGTTTATTTTGATGGGCACAAATACTGTGTCAGCCAAAACCCCTAAGGTAAAAAAGATTAAATTTTCCAATGTTTCTTCCAAAAAGACCATGTACAGGGGCACATCCAAAAAGTTTACAGTAAAAATAACTCCGTCCAAAGCCAAAAGCAGAAAGCTTCAGTGGTATTCCAGTAATAAGAAGGTGGCGACGGTCAGTTCTAAAGGAACTGTAACTGCGAAGAAGAACGGGACGGCCTACATCACAGCCAGGGTAAAATCACAGAAGTCTAAAAAGGTAAGATGTAAGGTTACGGTAAAAACGAAGAAGGTATCCAAGGTATCGTTCAGTTCAAGCAAAGCTGTTCTCCAGCAGGGAAAGTACTATACCAGAAAACCTACAGTTTCACCATCATATGCTTACAATAAGAAAGTTACATATAAGTCATCCAACACAAAGGTGGCGACGGTTAATTCTTCAGGGAAGATCTATGCAAAAGGACAGGGGACTGCAACTATTACGGCGACAGCGGCAGACGGATCTAAGAAGAAATCAAGCTATCCGGTAAGGGTGATTGGTAAAATTACAAGTAATCCAAGCAGCGGGACCAAATTTGTGGCACACCGCGGGTTAAGTTCAGAGGCTCCGGAAAATACAGTGAAAGCATTTGAGCTTGCAGGAGAGGCAGGATTCTGGGGTGCGGAGACAGATATCCGTATGACAAGTGATGGCGAATTTGTTGCCATGCATGATACAACTTTGAAAAGGATGTGTGGTGTTGATAAAAGGCCTGAAGATATGACGTCAGAGGATATAAAAAGTAGAAAGATAATCAGCGGTAACAATATTTCAAAATACAAGAATGATCCAAAAGCTAATCAAGTAGCCTTCTTAGAAGACTATCTGAAGGTGTGTAAAGAGAAAGATATGGTACCGGTTATTGAGATCAAGATGGAGTATACGACGAACGGCAAAGTTGCAGACAGCAGGATGCAGGGAGTTGTGGAAGATGATTTACAGAAATTAAGTGATACTGTGGAGACAAAAATGGACGGCGGACAATATATGTTTATTGCTTATGACTTTGACACCATGGTTGAGATGAGAAAAATAGTAAAGGATATGCCAAATGTCAAGCTACAGCATGTTACCAATGATGCAAATCCAGGCATGATTAATTACTATTATAAAAGAGGAATTGCCCTGGATTGCAATTACACTAAAATTTCAGACTCAACATTAAATCAGTTTTTAAATTCCAAAGTGCTGGTAAACTTGTGGACTGTTGATAATGAGGAAAAAGTTTGGGATTTTATTAATAAAAAAGTGGACTATATTACGACAAATAAGAAATTTTGGTAGGCATGGGGTATTAATTATAATAGGGACAATGTGGCTATGGGATTCCTAAAATCAAGAATTAGACAGTTTTTTCTTAAATATCAAATGATATGTCGGAAAATATAATTATTGTGACGGTACATAAACAAAGATTTAAAACCAAACAAATTTCAGAAACAGTTTAAAAGGCTATAACGAGACAGTCAAAAACGAACTAAAAAAGACAAGCACATGCTCATTAAAAGATTTGAAGATCCGATGAAAATGAACACTGTTAATTTTCTTAAACAATACATGTGATTTTTATAACCCTGACTGTTAAAATAGATAAAGAAGATAAAAAAGGTATACATTTCGATGAAATAGAGGGTGTAGAAATATGAATATTAAACAATCTCAGAAGCAAAATCTCATAATTTATTTTTTCGACGTTTTAGGAATTATCTTGGGCTACTTTTTAATGATTCTACTTAGATTTCAGGGAGATGTGAGATTATACGTTGATAATATGGTTCTATATAGACTAATCATTGCAATTTTTATATTGACACTAAATTATTTTCTTTTTTATCCAAATGAAAACTTTTTTAAAAGAACATTCATCAAAGAATTATGGCATAATTTTAAGATTAATGTAATTGCGGCGGCTTTTATGGCTACGGTCGCCTATTTAATCGACGACGCAAAGGATTATTCACGCTTTATTTATATTATGACTATGGTATTTAGTTTTATTTGGATGCAAGTAGTACATAGTTTGTATCGTTATTATATGTTGAGATTTAAAAAATATAGTCAGACTAGCCAGAAGATGCTGATAGTAACTACCAGTGAAAAGGCTGATGAGATTATTGGAAACATAATCAAAGAAAAGACCTGGAACTTATGGATCACAGGAGTTATCATTTTAGATCAAGATTGGATTGGACGCAAGATCCATGGAATCCCTGTTGTTGCAAACAAAGAAAATATGTTTTTATATACAGTACGTTCTGTTGTAGATGAAATCTTTATTTACACATCAGAATCTAATAGAATTGCAATAAAAGATATAGTTCAAAATTTTAGAGACATGGGTATATCTGTAAAGATGAACATCGATTTGTTTAATATGGAAATTGCTACTGAAAAATATATAGACAAAGTCGGGCAATATAATACAGTATGTTTTGCACCTAAAATAACTCCACTTCATATGGTTTTTATGAAAAGGCTGATTGATATTTTAGGAGCATGTATCGGATTAGTAATAACCTTTTTTATTACATTGTTGCTTGGGCCTTTAATTAAAATTGAATCGCCAGGTCCAATCTTTTTTTCTCAAAAAAGAGTCGGAAGAAATGGGAGAATCTTTAATATCTATAAGTTTAGATCTATGTATGTAGATGCAGAGGAAAGAAAAAAAGAGTTAATTGAAAAAAATGAAATGAATGGACTGATGTTTAAGATTAAAAAGGATCCTAGGGTTACGAGAATTGGAAGAATAATTAGAAAAGCCAGCATTGATGAGTTACCTCAATTTTGGAATGTGTTAAAAGGCGATATGAGTTTAGTAGGAACAAGACCTCCTACGGTTGATGAATTTGAGCATTATGAGGGCTACCATAAACAGCGTCTAAGCATGACTCCCGGTTTGACTGGAGTATGGCAGGTGAGTGGAAGAAATGATATTCAGGATTTTGAAGAAATAGTTGCTATGGATGTAGACTATATTAATAACTGGTCACTAAAAAAAGACTTGGGTATTATTTTAAAGACTATCCGAGTAGTATTAATGAGCAGTGGTGCGAGATAATAACCGCTATTTAGAGAGGAAGATTTATGAAGATTTGTTTAGTAGGGTCTAGCGGAGGCCATCTAATGCATTTGTATATGTTGAAATCATTCTGGGAAAACAAAGAGCGATTTTGGGTGACCTTCGATAAAGAAGATGCAAATAGTTTATTGAAAAAAGAAACAATATATAGATGTTACTACCCAACGAATAGAAATGTTAGAAATCTAATAAAAAACACATTTTTAGCAATTAAAGTCTTGGTGAAAGAAAAACCTGATTTAATAATATCATCTGGCGCTGCAGTTGCTGTTCCGTTTTTTTATATTGGTAAACTAATGAGAATAAAGTTGGTATATATAGAAGTATTTGATAGAATAGATAAACCTACATTAACTGGAAGGTTAGTGTATCCTATCACAGATAGATTTGTTGTCCAATGGGAGGAACAAAAAAAAGTATATCCTAAAGGGGTGAATTTAGGGAGTATTTTTTAACAATAGGGAGGAAAGTATGATATTTGTGACAGTGGGAACTCATGAACAACAATTTGATAGGTTAATTTCATGTATTGATAAATTAAAAGGGGCAGGGAAAATACCAGATAATGTGTTTATGCAGGTCGGTTATTGTTCATATATACCAAAATTTTGTGAGTGGAGCCACTTTCTATCATATGAAGAGATGATTCATAAAATTACTGAAGCTCGAATTATTATAACCCATGGGGGACCTGCTAGTTTCGTTGCGCCTTTACAAAAAGGAAAGGTTCCAATAGTTGTACCAAGACAAAAAAAATATAATGAACATGTAAATGATCATCAACTTGAATTTGTTCGTATTGTAGCAAACCGTATGAATAACATTTTGGTTGTTGAGGAGACCTACGACTTAGAAGAAATATTGCAAAACTATAACAAATTAGTAACCCAGATTAAACAGGAATCATTTTATCATAATGAGATCTTTAACACTGAGTTCGAAACAATGATCAATAAACTGTTTGAGGGCAAAAAACGTAGATAGGATAAAAAGTATGAGTGAACTGGTAAGTGTTATTATCCCCGTATATAACATAGAGCAATATATTACTCGCTGTGTCGACAGCGTTCTAGAACAGTCTTATAGTAACCTGGAAATTATTTTAGTAGATGATGGTTCAACCGACAATTGTGGAGCAATATGCGATAGTTATAAACAAAAAGATAATCGAGTTTCGGTAATTCATAAAAAAAATTGTGGATTATCAGATGCTAGAAATGTAGGAGTTGATAAGGCACGTGGGGATTTTCTATCGTTTATTGATGGAGATGACTATATTCACCCTGATTATATTAAATTACTATATAATGCTATGGACAGAGAGAAAGCAGATTTGGCTATCTGCGGATTTCATATTGTAGATGAGGGTGGCAATACAACAAATAAATTATCTAATGGTGAAAAATACAGGACTGTTATACCAATAAGAAACGAAGTATTATCAGGCAGAGATATAATATATAAATCATATGTGCTGCAGAACGGATTTGCATTTGTTGTAGCATGGAATAAGTTATATAGAACAAGCCTTTTTAAAGAATTGAGATATCCAATTGGAAAGATACATGAAGATGAGTTTGTGTTTGCTGATTTACTACTAAAATGCAAGAGAGTAGTTTGTATGACAGATAGTCTTTACTATTATGTTCAGCGAAAAGGAAGTATAATGTCTGCAGAAAGGATGGATTTAAGAATTACTCATTTGATGGAAATACATAATAAAAGGTCAACGACTTATCAAATATACAATGAAAAGAAATTACAGATTTTAGATATGCAAGAATATGCGGATCAAATTATTATATATTATACTCAGGTTGGAAGACCAATGAAAAAAAAACTGCGGAATAGATATTGTAAATTAATAAAACAGATTTTAAATCAAGGTCAATGTTCAGGAAGAAAAAAACTAAAATATATGTTAGGATTATTTAGCTTGAATTTATTAAGTAGAATGAGAAAGTGTTATAAATCAACAAAAAGATGTATGAATTAAAGGAGATCGAAACATGGATAGAGTATTGGTTACAGGAGCGGATGGCTTTATCGGGAGTCATTTGGTTGAGGAGCTGGTGAAAAAAGGACATGAGGTAAAGGCTTTTATATATTATAATTCCTTTAACTCATGGGGGTGGCTTGACAGTTTGTCTGAGGAAGTAATGGAGTCTGTAGAAGTATTCGCGGGAGATATCAGGGATCCTAATGGTGTTCGTGAAGCGATGAAGGGGTGTAATGCCGTTTTTCACTTGGCAGCTTTAATAGCGATACCTTTTAGTTATCATTCACCAGATGCCTATGTGGATACAAATATAAAAGGGACTTTAAATGTTTTACAGGCAGCAAGAGAGAGGCAGATACGTGTTTTAATAACCTCAACATCAGAGGTATATGGTACTGCAAAATATGTCCCAATTGATGAACAACATCCATATCAAGGACAATCTCCATATTCGGCGACAAAGATAGGAGCAGATCGTTTGGCAGAATCTTTTTACCGTTCTTTTGAGTTACCTGTATCTATCGTGCGTCCCTTTAATACTTATGGACCACGCCAGTCTGCACGTGCTGTTATCCCTACTATTATTACACAACTTCTGGCGGGTAAAACAGAAATCAAACTTGGGTCTTTGACTCCGACAAGGGATTTTAATTATGTGAAGGATACTGCCAATGGCTTTATTTCTATCTATAATTCCTCAAAGGCGATAGGAGAGGAAATAAATATCGCAACAGGAATTGAACATTCTATTGGTGATTTGGCGAATGAGTTGATTGCGCAGATTAATCCTAAAGCGGTGATTATTTGTGACGAACAAAGACTAAGACCTGAAAAGAGTGAGGTAAATAGATTATTAGGATGCAATAAGAAAATAAAAAAATTAACAGATTGGGAACCTCAATATTCTTTTAAGCAAGGTTTATCTGAAACTGTGCGATTTTTACAGGAGAACATTCAAAAATATAAAGTGGACATTTATAATGTTTAAAAGGGGATAACTATGAATCAGAAGTTTATACCATTATCAGTTCCGAATCTTAAAGGTAATGAGTTAAAATATGTAAGTCATGCGATACAAACGGAGTGGGTCTCAACTGCGGGTCCGTATGTGGAACAGATGGAAAAAGAGATAACTGACTACGTCAAGTCAGCAGGTGCAGTGGCATGTCAAAATGGCACTTCTGGATTACACATTTCTTTGATTGTCGCAGGTGTTACTAATCAAGATGCTGTTATTGTGCCAACTTTAACCTTTATTGCGGCTGTGAATCCAGTAAAATATGTTGGAGCAGAGCCAATCTTTATGGACTGCGATGAATCGTTTTGTTTAGATCCAATAAAACTAGAAAAATATTGTGAAACTGAATGTGAATTTAGAAATGGAAGTCTTATAGACAAAGTAACCCATAAGGTTATTAAAGCAATTATTGTAGTTCATGTTTTTGGAAATATGGCAGACATGGAAAAAATCAAATCTGTTTGTGGGAAATATAACATCAAAATAATTGAAGATGCAACAGAAGCTTTGGGAACATATTATACTCAAGGTACCTATAAAGGAAAATTTGCAGGTACGATAGGTGATTTTGGAGTGTATTCATTTAATGGGAACAAAATCATTACTACAGGCGGGGGTGGCATGATTGTTTCCAATGATAAAGAAAATCTCGCTAAAGCGAAACACCTGACAACACAGGCTAAAAGTGATGATCTAAATTTTATTCATGATGAAGTTGGATATAATTATAGAATGACAAACCTGCAGGCTGCTTTAGGAATTGCTCAACTGGAACAGTTGGAGACATTTATTGAAATAAAAGAAAGAAATTATCGATTATATAAAGAAAAAATTAGTAAAATAGATGGATTGAAATTGGTGAGCTTTAGAAAAGGAATCCGTAGTAATTTTTGGTTTTATTCTTTGGATGTGCAAGATTACAAATTAAAGAAGGAAGACTTGATTCATTCTTTACAGAAAAACAGGATTCAGACAAGACCTATTTGGGGATTGATAAATGAACAAAAATCCTATAAATATTCACGTTCTTTTCGAATTGAAAAGGCAAAAGAATTCTGGAGAAATATTGTTAATATTCCCTGTAGTACAAATTTGTCAGAAAGTGACGTAGAGCTAGTTGTTTCAACAATCAAAAACTTGTAATCTTAAACAAAGGAAGAAAGGTGCATTAATGGAATTTGAGAAATGCCTAATAAATAAAAGTATGTCAATAATGCAGGCAATGACACTGTTAGATGATTTGGGAGTCAGGGTGTTGTTTATTGTTGAGAATAAAAAACTTATTGGTTCTTTGGCAGATTCTGATATTAGAAGATGGATTTTAAAACATGGCAATATCGATGCCGAGGTTATTACTGCTTCTAATTTGAAGCCGCGTTATATTTATGAAAATCAAATACATAATGCAAAAATTTTAATGCATCGATGGCATATTGATGCAATACCAGTTTTAAATGAAACAGATCAAATTATAAATATTGTATTCTTATATGATAAGCCTCCAGTTAATGATAATCAAAATTTAAATATTCCTGTTGTTATGATGGCAGGAGGAAAGGGTACGAGATTGTATCCATATACTAAAATTCTACCTAAACCGTTAATTCCTATTGATGATATCCCAATTGCAGAGAGGATTCTAAATGGTTTTTACCAAATTGGCTGCGACGATTTTTATATGATCGTAAATCATAAAAGTAATATGATTAAGGCATATTTTAGCGATCCTGCATTTGAATATGATGTCAAATTTATCAATGAAACAAAATTCTTAGGGACTGGTGGTGGCATTGGACTATTAAGAGGAAAAATAAACTCGACTTTTATCTTAACAAATTGTGATATATTGATCGAAGAAAATTTTGAAAAAATTTATAAACAGCATATAAAAAGTAAGAATGTCGTCACTATGGTATGTTCTTTAATGAACTATTCTATTCCGTACGGAGTAGTTGAATTTGGAGAAGAAGGGAGACTCATTAAGGTGAAAGAGAAACCAGAATATTCATTTTTCACCAATTCAGGATTGTATTTTGTAGAACCTGAAGTTATAGATCTAATAGAAGCAGATCAGTCCATAGATTTTCCGGAAATAATTGAAAGGTGTATGCAAAGTGGGCTTGGCGTGGGAGTATACCCTATTGGTGCAAATGCATGGATGGACATGGGACAATTTAGTACTATGGAAAAAATGCAGCAACATTTTCAGGAAAGAAACATTTGATGAAGCTTTTAATTTGTTCAGTTGTATTTCCGCAATCCATGAGATATTTTGAGAGTTTTATTAAAAGCATTGATATGCAGACAAATAAAAACTTTGATTTCCTTTTAGTAAACGATGGAGTTGACCTAAAAAAATATGATTTAAGAAATACGATTATCGTTAACGCTAAAGGTAGTATATTAGAAAACAGAAGGCAAATGATCGAGTATGCAATTCTGCACAAATATGACTATATAGCTTGGCAGGATAGTGATGATTTAATGTTGCCTGATAGAATAGAATTTTTGCAAAATCATATTACAGGAATTTATGATATTTATGTACATGATCTTTGCTTAATCAACGAACAGGAAGAGAATCTAAATAGAAATTTCATTGGGGACAGGATAAGTTTCGAAGAATTCACCTTTAATGATATCATGTTTTATAATTTTGCCGGGTTTGGGAATTCTGTCATAAAAGTGTCATGTCTGGCAAACATCATTTATCCTATTTGTGAGGTAAAGGCTGTTGACTGGTGGCTGGTGTCTGTTCTGCTAATGAAGGGGTATAGAGCCTTTTACCTGAAAAAAGTTCTGGGGAAGTACAGGCAGTATCAAAACAATCTTTCTGGTTTACAGAAGTTGGATTTGTCTGCTTTCCAGAGAAAAAGACAAATAGTTATTACCCACTATGAGGCTCTTTTTGAAACGTGTAAGAACTGTACTTTCAAGTATCCGGAGATTTTACACTATTATAATAAATTATTAAAAACTAATATTTCAGAATTTGATGTAATGGAAGGTAATACGCAAGAAGGACTATGGTGGGAAGATGTTTACAACCTTATAAATTCAAGGTAAAACTATTTAGTATTATCAAGTAAATATGAAAAGAAAGATTTAGATAGGAGTTGAATTATGGCAAAATTAGAATTAGATAATGGGACAGTTATTCAGGACTATGCAAAACCATATGTGATTGCAGAATTAGGATCAAATCATAATGGAGATATGGGATTAGCAAAAAAATTAATTTTACAGGCAAAAGCATGCGGCTGTGATTGTGTTAAATTTCAGTCATGGACTAAGGATACGATATTTTCAAAAAAGGTGTATGAGGATAATTACTTCTTACAAGATGATTATCGGAATCGAGATGATTATACGTTGCAAGAAATTGTTGACGAATTTAGTATAAGCGAAAAACAATTGTATGAAATGTCAGAACTTTGCCAAGAAATTGGGATAGATTTCTCTTCTTCCCCTTTTAGCAAAAAGGAAGTTGATTTCTTGGCAGATACGTGCAAAGTTCCTTTCATCAAGGTGGCATCTATGGATTTGGATAATTATCCTTTTCTAAGATATATAGCCAGAAAAAATATCCCGATTATACTTGCAACCGGATTAAGCTCTATGAGTGAGGTAGCACGTGCAGTGGAATCAATAGAAAACGAGGGTAATAATAAAATTTTTCTGCTGCATTGTATCTCTGTCTATCCACCAAAATTTGAGGATATAAATTTAAACAATATCTTGACTCTCAGAACCATGTTTCCAGACTATCCAATAGGTTTTTCAGATCATTCACTTGGAATCGAAATACCAACAGCTGCTACGGCTCTTGGAGCAAGCATAATTGAAAAACATTTTACCTTGGATAAGGACATGTTTGGGTGGGATCATAAAATCTCTGCTGATCCTAAAGAAATGAAACAGCTTACAGAAGCGTGTCATCATGTACAACTGGCGTTGGGAAGCACAAAGAGAATTGTGAATAAGGATGAAATCGAAAAACGCTTAGCTTTTAGAAGAAGTATTGTAGCTGCGCGGGAACTATCTGCGGGAATGGTTTTAAATGAAAGTGATTTGACGTTAAAAAGGCCAGGGACAGGTATGCCACCTGAAAAACTATTTGATATTGTTGGAAGAAAATTAGCGCGTAATGTTGAGTATGATAAAATAATAGAAAGAGAAGATTTGTTATGATAGCACTGATACCTGCCAGAGGGGGATCCAAAGGATTACCAGGTAAAAATATAAGAAATCTAAATGGCAAGCCATTAATTGCATATACCATTGAAGCTGCAAAAAAGGCGAAATGCATAGATGAAGTTATTGTTACAACAGATAGTAAAGAAATCGCTTCAATAGCTTTAGAATATGGAGCAGATGTTCCATTTTTGCGTCCATCAGAACTGGCTACTGATACATCGTCGGCAATAGATGTCTATCTCCATGCAATTGAGTGGATTAGCAAAACAAAAAATATATCTATTGAAAAGTTTATGGTTCTGTTACCTACTACACCTTTTAGAGATGAAAAAGATATAGATGATGCCTATAATTTATACCAGACAGAGAAAGCCAGAACTTTAATTGCAGTAAAAGATGCACCTATTCCTCCAGGATGGTTTTTATCTGAATTTGATAATAAAAGGGTTGTACCATGTAATTTTGGAACAGGTAAATTGAATGAAAACAGACAGAAGTCAGATCGGTATGTCATTCCATGTGGAGCTATATACATACTCGATTATTTTCTATTGAAGGAAAAACGGACATATTATGATGCCAATACAGTAGGATACAAACTTAGTAATAATAAATCGGTAGACATTGATACAGCAGAGGATTTCCAATTTGCACAATATTTAATAGAAAAGGAATTGGTAGCAGAGAAAGATGAAAAATAAGAAGATACTATTGATAGCTAAGGAAACATATTCATGGCCTATGATTTTATTAGCTGAAAAACTAAAAGAAAATAATGATGTAGGATTGTTTTTTATATGCCCATCAGAATGTACGTTTAATGAATTTGAACTGGGTTATTCTAGTACCTATTATTATGCAAAGAAAAATCTTCCTGATGTAAAACAGTATGATGTGAGAGGCATCTCTTTAGAATTTGTAAAGAATGCAAAAACTCCCCCAGTGGATTATGATTATATATCGATGTTAGAAAAAGAATATACACATTATAAAAATATTAATTTACAGTGTATGTCAGCTCAGGAGTTATCCAGAAGCTTTCACTTTAGATCAATCTATGGGCATGCTACACATGATCAGAGGTTCTATTGGGTTGAGCTAAATTACAAACAGATTATTAATGTAATAAATGATTTTCAGCCAGATATGGTTTTGGATCTAAATAACGAGATGATACAGAGAACAATCCTCAGTGAAGTATGCTATAAAAAGAATATACCACACATTAATGTTGAAGAATCAAAAATAGAGGATAACTATCATTATTCTTTTAGCAATACAGCAGAACTTGATGAATATTTCTTGGAAGATTATAAGAGATCTATGAATCTTACAGAAAGTGATCTGGCACAAGAGTATAATTATATCAAGGATTTCCAAAAGCGGGTAAATATAATGGCGGAACGCTTAATGGACACGCCAAATGCTCAATATACAGCAGATAGCTGGAGAAAAATTTTTAGATGGTTTTTAAGTGCTGCGCATTATGAGTATCAAAAAGATATAAAGTCTCATAATGGAAAGCTTTGCCGAGCAAATCCTGTATTTTTTGGGGAAATGAAAAAACAATTATCCTACTATACAAAAGTGGAACTGAAAAGAAAATATCTATTCGGAAAAAACAAATATTTTGAAGATCCTGTTCCAGGTGAGCCTTATGTTTATGTGCCCTTGCATTTAATACCAGAATCTACAACTTTTGTACAAGCACCTTTATACGTAAATGAACTGAATAATATTGAAATGCTTTCAAAATCAATACCAGCAGGTTGGAGAATATATGTTAAGGAACATCAGACAATGCTTGGAGAACGTTCTTTTGAATTTTACAAGAAGGTTAAAAAAATTCCAAATGTCCGTCTTGTCCGTTTTAATTATTATCAAGATCCTAAACCTTGGATCACAAATGCAAAAGGTGTATTCACGGTTACGGGGACCGGCGCATATGAAGCAGCTTTATTAGGTAAGAGAAGTGTTATTTTTGGAGAGATGGCCTGTCAAGTTATTGATGGAATTGAAAAAGTTAATTCTTTTAGGGACCTATCTGAGGCGATTCGAAAGTTTGATGAGCCATTAGATAACATACATTCATGTGCTGCTTATATCCATACAGCACAAAAATATGGTATTCCATTAAAAATCAATTATTTGATGATGCATGGAAAAGAAATATTAAGAAATAATTTACAGGTTGATGATGAATATAATAGTCAACTCAACCAACTGATAGACTTTTATGAAAAAGGATATAATCTATATTTGAATCGAGAGAAGCTTAAACATGAAGGAGCATAAAAAAAATAATTTAATATCTGCGACTATGGTATATACAATATGTAATTTGTTTGTCAGTGGTTTAGCAGTTCTTACTTCACCCATTTTTACTCGAATATTATCTACTGGTGATTATGGTATTTACTCTTTATTTAATTCTTGGCAAAACATTTTCGTATGCATCACATCACTAGGACTTTCCTATAGTATTGCCCTTGCTAAGATTGATTATAAAGAACAGTTTAAGCAGTTTATTGCTAGCATCTTACTTATTAGTATTTTAATTCCGATTTTGTTGCTAATCTCCTCCTTGGTGTTTGGAAATAGTATGTGGACTAGAATTACAGAGTTGCCTAGTAGAGTAGTTACAATATTATTTGTTAATTTGATCTTTTATACAGTACTGGATATAGCAAGTAATAAAATGTCCATTCAATATGAGTATAAATCCTATACGATAATGGCTGCTTTAAGGGCAGTCTTATCTACGGGATTATCTATTATTTTAATTTTAGTAATGAGTAAAAGCAAATATTATGGTCGGATTAATGGAGTTGTAATAGTAACAGCTATAATTGGGACTTTTATCTGTATTAAGTACTTAAAGTATCTGCAATGGAACAGAATAATTGAGCATATGAAGTATGCCTTGCCTATAGCATTACCAATGATATTCCATGGGCTAGCAATGATTCTGTTAGGACAGATTGATAGAGTAATGATTGCAAAGTACTATACGGAAAGCGAAACTGGATTATATAGTTTTGGATATACAGTGGGTACTATGCTTGCCTTCTTTACAAATGCAGTATCTTTGGCAATTAAGCCTTGGTTATATGACAAATATGCTGGAGGATTTCATGAGGAAATTCGCATCAGATTAAAAAGCATTTTAAATATGTTGATTTTTGTTGTTTTATTATATATCCTTGTGATGCCTGAAGTAATTAAATTACTGTCCGCAAAGCAATACTGGAATACTCAAAAGATGATAGTACCTATAGTTGTCGGTACCTTTTGCCAGTATATCTATACTAATTATTGTGCTGTCGAAACTATAAACAAGAAAACTAGATATATAGCAGCCGGCTCTGCGCTGGCGGCATTACTTAATTTTGTACTAAATCTTATATTTTTAGAAAAGTTCGGTTATTACGTAGCCGCATTCACTACGTTTGTTGGTTATTATGTGTTAATGCTTTTTCACTCAGTAATTTGTAGATTTATATGTAAGAGAAAAGATTTAAATTATTTTTATAATAGTATAGTCTGTTTAGTTCTATTCTTTGCAGGATGTTTGATTAGTATGTTTTATGAGGAGGTTTTGATTAGATATTTAATTGTTTGTGTTTTAGCAGGGATATTTATATGGAAATATGGAAGATTATTTTCAAAGCTGATCATAGATAAATTTAGATAGGAGATTATATGGATAGATTAACCAAATACATAGATTGTTATATTCCCACAGAAACATGTAATTTAAAATGTCATTATTGCTATATTGCTCAGCAAAATAAGTTTAATAATAATGTTGTGAAATTTGATAAAAAACCAGAAGAAATTAGACAGGCTTTAAGTGTGGAGAGACTAGGCGGGAAATGTTTATTAAACTTTTGTGCCGGGGGAGAGACTTTACTTTCCGAGGAAGTATTGAATGTAGCCAAAGAATTGGTTGCTGAAGGACATTATATTATGTTGGTTACAAATGGTACTATAAGTAAAAGGTTTAAACAGGTGTCAGAATGGCCGCAGGAGTATAAAAATCGTCTAGCTTTTAAATTTTCATTTCATTATTTGGAATTATTGAGACTAAATATGCTTGATGTATTTTTTTCTAATATTAAATTAATGCGCGAAAATGGTTGTTCTTTTACAGTTGAGATTACTCCCAATGATGAATTAATTCCTTATATTGAAGAAGTTAAAAAAGTATGTATTGAAAAGCTGGGAACATTATGTCACATAACGATAGCAAGAGATGATACAACAAAAGAAATACGGCACTTATCAAAATATGAATTTGACGAGTTTGTTGAAATATGGAGTGCTTTTGATTCCGAATTACTTGATTTTAAGAAGACGATTTTCTATAAAAAGAGAAAAGAATTTTGTTATGCGGGTGACTGGAGTCTTTACTTAAATTTGAAAAGCGGTGAATTAAAACAATGTGTCTATGGAAATTATCTTGGAAATATATATCGAAATCCCGATCAAAGAATTCCAGTCTGCGCTGTTGGAAACAACTGTGAGTATCCGCACTGTTACAATGGACATGTTTTTTTAACCTTAGGGGATATACCTGAATTACATACACCAACATATTTGAAAGTACGTGACAAAATTGATTCTAATCAAGAGACATGGATGAGACCATTATTCTCCGAATTTATTAGTCAAAAGCTATCAGATAATAATGAGTTATATGATTTAGAGAAACAAAAACAAATCAATAAACGAAACCGAACTGTGAAGTTAAAGAGCTTTACTCATAGGATAATTAACAGACTAAAGGAATAAAATGAAATGAATTTAAAAATTGTTAAGACGAGTTTGAGGAAGCTAGTCAGCTACTTTAGAAAGAAAGCTGCCTGGAATGACTTGAAACAAATTCCAAAATTAAATAGAGAAAAAACTCTTTATTTGTTTGGTTCACCGCTTCATGGAAATATGGGAGACCAGGCCATCTCAATCGCACAAATAGATTTTCTCAATTATTATTTTCCTGAGTTATATGTAAAAGAAATTCCACGTGAGTACTGGCTGTATTTTAGGACTAAGATTCTTCAATTTATAAAGCCAACGGATTTCATTTGCATAACAGGTGGTGGTTTTCTAGGAGATTTATGGATGGATGAAGAGGAGTTTGTTCTGGATATTCTAAATTCTTTTCCTGAAAACAAAATTGTAATATTTCCACAAAGTATCTTTTTCAAGGATCAAAAAGAGAAAGCTAGGTTTGAAAATATTGCTAATCATCATAAACATTTAAAAATTTGTTTGCGTGAAAAAAAATCTTATCATATGGTTTATACTGGATTGGATAGGAAAGAAGATATACACTTGTTTCCTGACATGGTATTTTGGATGAAGTATGAAAAAAACGATATAGATACTAAAAAAATACTGTTATGTTTTAGAAATGATAAAGAAAAGATTATAGATACTGATATTGCTGAGTACATTAAAAATTATTATAAATCTAAAAATATGAATATAAAAGAAATATCAACTGTTATAAGCGGATTTGTACCTTTAGCGAAGAGAAACAAATCATTTCTTTGTACTATTCACCAATTTCAATCAGCACGATGTGTGATAACGGACCGCCTGCATGGAATGTTATTTGCAATTATTTCTGGCACTCCAGTACTAGCATTTGACAATGTAAGTGGGAAGGTCAGAGGATGTTATAAATGGGTAGAACAATTGCCCTATGTGTTCTGTCCAGATGCGGATGACGATTTTAAAGACAAGTTAAGTCTGTTATTAGATTGTCCACCTAGTACTTATAGTAAGAATTATTTGAAAAACGAATTTGATTCGATGGCCGGTTTGCTGTCTGAATTTTGGAATCTTAAGAAGAAAGAGAGGGATTAAAATGTCAAAGGATGTATATATTGTGCACTGTGTAGATACGGAAGGTCCATTATATGAATCATTAGAGGCTACCTTTTCCAGACTAAAGGAGATTTTCGGAGTTGATTTAGAACCAACACGTAAGAATTTAAACAAGATCCAAAACAGGGAGATTGACCTTAATGGAAAGGAAGATTTAGTAGCAGATGCTTTTGCAGATAATCGTATTTCTACTTTAGGATCATGGACCGAAGTTGATAAGGTATTGGATGATTTAATGTCTGAGTCTTTTAGGAATAAAGTGGTGGATTCTGAAAACAATGGATGGGTTTTCAACTGGTTTTGTTTAGATCATGTTGGATTTACAGGAAATAATCCAAGGAGGAGAGACGCAGGTTTTGGTAATATTTATGAGCATTATTTAACAAAAATAAAAGAAAATCATTGTGAAAAAAAGGATTTACTTCAGTTCCACTATCATCCACTACCCTTTAATGGCCATTATAATTATTGTGGTACATCTTATATTAATTCAAACAATTTATTTGAGATAATGTGTCGTCGATTAATTGATAAACAAGCATTTCCGGCATCTTATCGAGCTGGTATGGAAGCAGAAAGACCTGATGCACATTGGTTTTTGGAACAGTGGATTCCATTTGATTATTCCAATGACTCATATGAGAGAGAGAATTCATCACGTCAGCCGGACTTAAGAGACGGTAGATATGGTGACTGGCGACATGCTTCTATGAAATGGAGGCCTTATCATCCATCACATGATGACTATCAGGAAGAGGGATATTGTCATCGATGGATTACAAGATGCATTAGTTTAGATTCCCGTGTGGCTAAACTAGAGACACAGGATGTCAAAGAGGCATTTGAACAAGCTGATAGAGGAGAAACAGCTATTTTGTCATTCGCCAATCATGACTTTAGAGACATGCATAAGGAAGTCGAGAATGCGATGTATATGATAAAAAGCACGGCAGATAAATATCCTGACGTTAAATATCATTTTGTTGATGCAATTGAAGCCATGAAAAAGACTGAGGGGTTAGAGGCAGCAGCTCCAGAATTTAATGTTAAACTGGCCAAAGACCAAGATAATGATGCATGTGAATTAGTAGTCATGGCTCGCAATAGCATTTTTGGAACACAGCCGTTTTTGGCGATAAAGACTATAACAGGTCAATATTTTTGGGATAATTGGGATTATGGTCTTCAAAAAGGTAAATGGACTTATGTGTTTGACGATAAGACTTTACATTTTAATACAATTGATACAATTGCATTTGCCTCAAATAATGATGAGGGAAAAACAGAGATAATAATAGTAAAAGTCAGGGAAGGGAAAGGATTACGGCTGTATAAACATGGACAACGAATATTACAAAAGCAGGAATTCAATTTATAAGATTGTCTTTATATAGTGTGCCAGGAAAGCGTATGGAAATTTCAGTGATTATTCCAGTTTTTAATGTGGAATTATATTTAGAGAGAGCAGTAAATTCAATATTAGCCCAATCAATAGGTGATTGTATTGAAATTATTCTTGTAGATGACGGCTCAACTGATTATTCAGGCCAGCTCTGTGATCAATTAGCCCAAAATAATAAAAATATCTCTGTTATACATCAGAAAAACTCCGGTGTATCCGCTGCGAGAAACGCTGGAATTCATGCAGCGAAAGGTACTTATATTGCATTTTTGGATGGAGATGACTATGTGATTAATAATATGTATGAAATTCTATTAAGAAATATTAAAAAGGAAAATGCAGAAATATCATGTGTTGGTTATTCAATTCACCGAAGAAGTGGAATGAAAGTAGAGCGCTATAATACAAAAAGAAGATTTGTCTGGAATAGACAAGAAGCCATCTTTGAAATGTTATCTGAAAAAAGATTTGATTTCCTTTGTATTGATAAACTATACAAAAGGGAACAGGTAATAGATCATTTATTCGATACAAAAATTGCTATTGGAGAAGATAGGCAGTTTGTATTTGAGAATATTAATGTATGTAATAAAGTGGTATACGAAGATATATGTTGTTATGTTTATGACAGACGTGATGGATCAGCAATGGTTTCTCAGTTTACTGAAAAAAATATAGTCAATTACAATGTTGCAAAAAAAATGTGTGATCAAGTTAAGACTAACTATCCAAATTTGAGACGTGTTGCAGAATGCCATTTGATCAGAACAGCATATAAAACTTTAGAAAAGCTTGAAATGGTTCATGAAATTCCAGAAGAATATGCTGATATTAGAGAAAATTTATATTCCACAATTCACTCCTTCAAAATTAGATATTCTTTTGGAATATTATCACTAAGGCACATATTCGCTTTGACGTTGATGAAATATTGCCCGATTCTTTATATAAAGATATGTAAAATAGCAGATGTTTGAGGGATGAAGGGGGAAGTATGTGTAAAGAAAAAATCGTTTTATTAGGAGGCGGGGGTCACTGTGCATCTGTTATTGACAGTATATTAGAAAAAGATATTTATTCTGAAATTGTTGTACTGGATAATGATAATAGTTTATTTTTGCCAGGAGGTATTCATGTAATCGGAAATGATGAGGAATTACCACTTTTGTATCAAGAAGGTTTCCATCATGCATTTATTACTGTAGGAAGCATTGGCGATTGCTCGGTAAGAAAAAAGTTATTTCAGAAGATTGAAGATATAGGATTTTTTATTCCTAATATTATTGATAAAAGTGCCACAGTAAGCAAGTGGTCTAATCTAGGAAGAGGCATATATGTAGGAAAAATGGCTGTGATTAATTCGAAAGTAGAAATCGATAATTGTGCTATCATTAATACTGGTGCGATTCTAGAACATGATTGTAAAATAGGGGAGTTCGTCCATGTTTCTACAGGAGCTAAACTCTGTGGAGGCGTAGAAGTAGGGTGTGAAACACATGTTGGAGCGGGAACAGTAATTAAAGAATATACAAAGGTAGGGGCTCACTGTCTTATCGGAGCAGGAAGTGTTGTAATCAAAAGTGTAGATAATCATTTCATGCAATATGGTTGTCCAGCCCATAAATCAAGCTATAAAATACAGACAAAAATAGAGGATAGAAATGAAATTTGAAGTAATTATAAGAAAAATCCGGGGATTTTTCAAGTATGTTGTAGAAATGTTACTTCTGTGATAAAATAGAGAATCCAAAGTAGAACGTTCATAAAGTATATGACAAAGAAGAATGGAAATGCTTATATTGCCATCAGGGTTAAGTAAAAGAAATCTAATAAGGTTGCGTGCAAGATAATGGTAGAAACGAAAAAGGATTATAATGTATTATTTTGTTCAATGATAGCTGTTTTGCAACAGGGAAATCATATACAAGAAAGTGGAAAAGTTATAGATGGCAGGATGCAGGAGTTCTAGAAGATAAGCTAAAGAAATAATTGTCATAGTAGAAGTCAAATTGTTGATAATGAACAAAAGATCTATGGGTTTATGAGAAACTCTATATTATAAAAAGATAAATAACAAGTTTTGTAATAATTGAAAAGCATGAAGGAAGGAAAAAAGATGAGTCACAAGGAAATGGAGATTGATGTGAAGGAATTGGTGAAATATGTATTGTCAAAATGGGTAGTTATCTTACTTGCTGTTCTTATAGGAACAGGAGCCACAGCGGTTGTTTCAAAAACAAAAAATAATGTAGTATATACTGCCAAGACGAAATTATATATTACAATTCCTAAAACGTCTGATAAAGTTTTGATTAGAGATAATGCAACGGAACTTGTGCAGGATTATATAGAATTGATTCAATCTGATTTGATTCTGGAAAAGGCATCACAAAAGGCTCAAATACCACTTTCAGAAATTAAACAGTATATCTCAGTGGAGCGGGTGGAGTCGACGCATTTCATCATAATTAAAACACAGAGTGCTGACATTAATAAAACAAAAGAAATATCAGATGCAATTTTAACTTCTACTGATGAGGTAATAACAAAGATACTTGACAAAAACAGGCCTATTGTTGTGGAGAAAACAAAAAAGCCGGTGAGAGGAAATACAATTAACGTAAAGAAAAATATTCTTTTGGGGGCGGCAGGAGGATTAATTTTTGCAATTGGAATTCTTTTTACTATGTTTGCTATTGATGATAAAAAGAGAGTCAAGTAATTTAAGTTCTATAGAAGCTAGGGAAATAAATATTAAGAGGCCACAGATGCAAAAACTTACGATTTATTTTGACGGATATAGTAAAGAATAGTCTCTATTCTTTGGGGACTGGATTTAAAGCTAGAATCATTGGGGTTCATATTTTTCTCTCAGTAACGCGTGAGAAAGGAAAGAGTGCTTTTGTGTTATTTTGGATGAAGAAGATGCTCTGAGTATAATAAGAGGTAAGAAAATCTATCCTTGTTGTTTCCTAATTAATGAATATATTAAAATTTTCATATAATATTGATTTTTGTTTTTGGGAGAGTAGTTTTTGTTATACACGTAAATAATTTTTAAAATTAATTTGTAAAGGAAATTGAATCTACAATGTTAAGTAATTTACCTATCTATAATAAACAGGATTTAAAGAATGTAATAATAGAAAATAGAGTATTTATTAAAGACATTAAGTCACATACAGAGATAAAGAATGGAAAAGATTTTGAACATTTTCCGGAAATAAATGGGGGAATAAATGAAGGATTGTCAATATTATATATTTAAATATTTATGGGTTCTGATTTTAATACCAAAAGCTGTTCAACTGGGAGCATTGTTGATTCTTATATTCTTTATTCTTTTAAAATCAAAAGGGAAGGTTACTATTAATCTTGCTTTTGGGTTTATTTTTATATATTTTATGATCCATTTATTTTCTATTCTAATAAATACTCCAGGAGAAGAGACATCAAGGATATTTGCAGCTTTAAATACATGCATAATATGGTTTATAGCTATATTATTATATTGTATGTATAAATCTATGCAATTAGATTTTAATCGAATTATTAAATATCTTGCAGTAAATATGTATATTATGATTGCCTTAGCATTTTTAATGTTACTATTAAAATATACTGGAAGTGACTCACTTAAATTTATGGGGCGTATTATCTTTGGTTTAGATTGGATTAATGAAACACAAACGATAAGATTTTATGGTTTTATGGAGTATTCTAATTTGGTGGTAATGTTTTACTTCCTATTATTTCCTTTTGCGTATGTTAATTTCAAGGAAAAACATACAAAAAGGTTTACCATTGTTTTTGTGATACTTTCAGCGCTGCCAGTGATTTTAACAAATTCTAGAATGGGACTAGTGCTAGTAGCGTTTAATACAATCGTAAGTATTCTTTATACCATTAATTCTAAATATTTGGCAATTTTCTTTGTTTTGTTTTTATTATGTCTAGTTATAGTCCTCGAAATAAAATATGCTATAATATATCAACTGATAAATAAAATTTTAAATGCTAGAGTTGGAAGTAATACTATGAGAAGTCTAATTTATCGGGAGAGTATTCAAAAAGCATTGAATGATTCAATATTTTATGGAAGTGGTATTAAATCATCTTTTTATGGCTATCCATTAGGCTCACATTCAACATACATTGGATTATTTTATAAAGCAGGTATTTTAGGTTTTATTTTTGGATTATCGGGATTAATACAGGTAGTAATTTCTGTATTAAATAAATGGAGAAGAAAAAAGTATTTTATTATTGTTTTGTGTAGTATTATAGGAGTGTTTGGGTTACTAATTTTTGAGGACTTGGATGGTGCAAATTGGTGTATCGCTTTGTTTTTTATACTTGTTGGAGTATTGGAGAATGATATGTGTAATACACAGTTTTTAAAGGAATAGTATATGGAAGAAAATGGTTGAAGGATCTATTCTTCGACTGTTGAATAAAGAAAGAATCACTATATCTCTTGAATCATAGGGGGAACAGAGTTTTTTCTCGTTACGGACATTAGTAATCTATTCTTTGCCTTTACTTTGTTGGACTGTTCTCATCTGCCTCTTTGTTATGAACTATTAATAGGTATGGGAACCTCTGATAGCTTACAAAAACAACACCAATTATAGAAAGGAAAGGTATGTGTTTAAACTTTTAAAAAACATCATACAAAATAGAAAAGATATGCAACAAGATAGAATAAGCACATTTAATAAGAGTAAGATCCTTCAACTGATATATTTCGTTGGCGTTTCTTTATATTTTATATATTATTGGATGCATGTTTCGCAGTTGGATCAGAAATATGTTCCAAAATACTTATTAGGTATAGCAATAATTTGTTTTATTGTAAAGATAGTTTTTACCAGGTATGAATTATTTGAAGCAGTTTTTGGGGGCGGGTTGCTCTTATTAATGTTTTGCTGTTGGAAGATGTCCGGAAGTATTGATTATCCGTTGAATGCTATCTTATTGCTTGGATTAAAAAATGTGGACATAAAAGAGTTATTTAAATTATTATTTTATGTAGTTATAGTAAGTGTTAGCATTATTATGACATGGACACTTTTACATAATTTGCCTGGTATTATTCGAGTGCAGGATTATGGAAGAGGTGGGGTAGAAACACGATTTCAATTTGGTTGGTGGCATCCTAATAGAGGACATTCTGTATTTTTTACAATCATTGTACTTTTTTTGTCCTCATATTTTAAAAAGTGTAAATGGTGGATTTTTGTTTGTTTAATTATATTTAATTATGAATGTTTTTTATTGACTAAATCTAAAACAGGATTCATAGTTACTTTGATTTCCATTGTGTTTTTCTTCTTACTTAAGCTAATAAACAATGGATTTCATAGAAAAGTGTTATTTTTTTTGGCTCAGATGATTAATATTTTGTGTATTGTTTTTTCTATGATTGGTATTGGAATTGTACCTATCGCCTCAGGATTACTTGATAAATTAAACAAAATTACTACCGGAAGGGTTATGATTGCAAAAGCATTTTATGCTGAGTTTGGAATACACACTTTTGGAACAAGTTTGGGAGGGAAAATACCTGATCTAGGGATTGCAAGAACTCTCTTAGAGTATGGAATTGTAGTATTTATATTATTGTATAGCAGTGTGTTAGTAGCAACATGGATTCTATATAAAAAGAATAAGCTAGAGATAATGCTTTTACTGACTATTTATATGATATATTTTACGTTTGAAGCATATTTTCAAGCGGCATTTGATATTAAGCCGATCATTATTGGTTATGCTTTTTATCAGTTCAGTGATGTTTCTTTTTATAGAAAAACAAGGCGATCAGTGAGAAAAAGAGGATTTGACTAAAAATCCTCTTTTATTATATATTCTATGAAGGGAGAAATCGTGAAAGAATATATGTTTTATGCTGTTCCAATAATTATGGGCAGCGGATTCAAAATATAGTTTGAGATCGGTGCTAAAGGAGGTTTGTATTATGAAATTATATATTGTAATCCCATGTTATAATGAACAAGAAGTTCTACCGGAAACATCATTAAGATTAAAACAAAAGATGACAGATTTAATCTCTAAACAGATGATTTCTGATAATAGTAAAGTAGTATTTGTGGATGATGGATCGAAAGATCAGACTTGGGAGATGATAGCGCAGTTACATGATCAGGATCCTATGTTTTCAGGGGTTAAATTGTCTTGTAATAAGGGACACCAGAATGCTCTTTTGGCAGGTCTAACGTCAGTTGCTGATTTAGCCGATGCAGTGATCTCAATGGATGCGGACCTGCAGGATGATATAAATGCTATTGATGGATTTATAAGCAAGTATAAACAAGGCTGTGATGTAGTATATGGGGTAAGAAGCAGCAGAGAGAAAGACACCTTCTTTAAACGGTTTACTGCGGAGGGCTTTTATAAGTTGATGTCATTCCTTGGGGTCGATATAGTATTTAATCACGCGGACTATCGCCTGTTAAGTTCAAGAGCATTACAGGGACTGCTGGAATTCAAAGAGGTAAACTTATTTTTACGCGGTATCGTGCCGATGGTTGGATATAAAAGTGATATTGTCACATATGAGAGGGCTGAAAGGTTTGCAGGTGAAAGTAAGTATCCTTTAAAGAAAATGATGTCATTTGCCTTTGAAGGTATTACATCCCTTAGCATAAAGCCAATTAGATTAATCTTTTCACTAGGAGTAGGAATCTTTTTAATCAGTATTGCAGCATTAATTTATAGTTTTGTAAGATACGTATCCAACAACACGGTAAGCGGCTGGACAAGTTTGATCATGTCAATTTGGCTTTTAAGCGGCATACAGTTAATGGCAATTGGAATCATTGGGGAGTATATTGGTAAAGTGTATCTGGAAACAAAGGAACGGCCTAAATTTATTGTAGAAGAATTTTTGAATACAAAATAGAAATCAGCGGGGCAGAAAATGAATCAAATACGAAAAGGATTATATTATTTTATCACAGGAGCAATGTTTGTTTTTGCAGCATATTTATTAATTACTTTTATTGGAGGATTGATCACAGACAGAAATATTAAAGTTGATCATACAATAGCTGTGTTTACATTTATATTTCTGTTATGTCTTCTCGGATGTGTAATTTATTGTATATGGAGCAGCAAAACCATACTTGAATCAAGAAAGACAATATATATCATTCTATGTTTGGTCATATTACTACAGGCAGCGGTTGTTCTTGTGTTGAAGACACAGCCAGTGAAGGATCTGCTCTTTTTGCATGATCAGGCAGTGCATCTACTGACTAATAAAAAAGTATCATTGACATATCACTGGGATTATTTCGCGAGATATCCCAACAACAATGCCTATTTATTGATCCTATCATATTTCTATAAGATCTGTGTTTGGTTGGGGGTTCCTGTAAGCAAGCTTATAATTGCCGGGAATCTGTTGAATATGTTTTTTATTGATGGGGCCATATATTTCGGATATTTGATATTAAAAAGTATTGAATCAAATAAAATAGGTAGATTTTTTTTGATGATATGTTTTCTGAATCCGGAAATATATTTATGGGTGCCGTTTTATTACACTCATACTTGTTCATTATTTATAACAGTAGTATCAGTCTATTTATGTTTACAAATATATAAGTACAGAGATAAAAAGTCTTATCTTTGGTATTCAGGTATTATCGCACTGGGGATACTGATATATTTTGGATATAAGATAAGGGCAACAAACTTTATAACCTTTATAGCCTTTATGATTTTTTGTTTTGTTTTTAATACGCAAAAGCAAAAGATAAATAAAAAGGTGATTACAAATGCGGTGAAAATCATTTTTTTATTTTGTGTTGGAATTGGTTTCACAGTATTGATCTACGGAAATGTTCAGTCAAAGCATATTGGCAGAAATCAAGATAAAGAATTGCCAGTTACCCATTGGGTTATGATGGGATCCCATGGCAAGGGAATGTTTGATATGGATGACCTGGAATTTACGAATTCCTTTTCTACTAAAAAAGAAAAAGAGCAAGCAAATATAACCAGAACAATAGAGAATTATAAGGAACTTGGGGTTTGGGGAACTTTAGATCTGTATGGAAGAAAGCTGAGAACAACCTGGGCAGTTGGTCATGATGATTATCCGAACCGGCTGTCAGTGTCATCTGATTATGTAAAGGCACATGATTGGATTATCGGCAGGCAGAGCACATTGTTAATACTTTATTGTTATGCATATCGTTTTTTGATGCTGCTATTAATATGTATACTGTGTCTGCGAATGATGAAGTCATTAGCTAAAGAATATTTCTTTTTTATCCTTATTTTACTTGGGGCAATGATTTTTCATTGTATATGGGAGGCTAATTCAAAGTATTCGTTATGTTTTATGGTAATCAATATGATGTTAATGACAAAAGGGTTTACTGTTTTGAGTACAGCACCAAAACTTAAAAATGATAATAGAAGATTAAAAATTCGATGTTTTTTTGTATTCAGTTTGCTTACTTTAATCAGTTCTGTCATTGTTATAAATAGCTCCAAAAGCTTCTACAGCATTGCTGCGGATCAGCAGGAAAGTACCGGGCCTATTCAGGTAGGTAAAGTGTATGGTGATCGGATAACGCAATCATTTGTAACAAAGACCAACTTTAATATGCTGAGGTTTGCTACTTATGATGTATATCCATCTAGCATTTTAGGGATAAGACTGTTGAATGAGAATAGAGAAGTCTTGGATTATCAAGTTTTGAAAAAGGAAGAATTACCAGAACATGAAAATATAATTATTGAATTCAAACACACAATAAAAAATAGTTCCAGAACTAAATATTATATTGAATTTATAAAGTTGGACCATTTAAAGAAAAGCGTGGGTATTTCCAATTATTATTCAGGCAACATTGATATTTTTCAGAATGGAAAGTGTTATCGAAACGGCAGAGAACTCCATAAAAGGGATTTGCGCTTTAAAGTATTTGAGGCAAAGAGCGGAACATTGTAATTTCTCTAAGATATGATATAATTTGAATTGTCTATATTGAAAAAGAACATGATATTGAAGCTGGAACAAATAATAAAAGCATCTAGATGTGATATTATTTAAAATTATAGGAAAGGAAGAGAATGATATTTAGCTTGGCTAAATATCATAAAAGAAAAATATGTTTTGGAAAAAAATCTTGAAAAAAGAGCAGACATACCCAGAATTTGAAAGCTTTATGCGGACAAACAATGAAACCCAGACCAGAAGCTGGTTTGTAAAATATTATGAGAATGAAAGAGTAGTTGAAAATAGGATTTTTTATGAATCATTTCAGGGGGCTGGCATGACTGACAGCCCTTACGCGTTTTTTTTGTATGTGCTTAAAGATAAAAGATATTCAGAATTTCAGCATATTTGGGCAGTGAAAGACCTTGAACATCCGTTAGTAAAGAAATATGAAAAAGAACAAAATATAAAGTTTGTAGAATATAATTCTGAGGAATACATTAAAGCTTTATGCGGATCCAAGTATTTGATATCCAACAATACCTTTCTTGAGTATTTTATAAAAAAAGATGATCAGGTTTATGTGAACACATGGCATGGAACTCCGATCAAGACTTTGGGAAAGGATATAAAAGGATCACTGGGACAGCATAGAAATTTACAGAGAAACCTTCTACACTGTGATTACTTTATAAATCCGAATAAGTATACAGCAGATATCCTGCTGAAATCGTGTGATGTCGATGGAGCATTTCCAGGTAAGGTCGCAGACATAGGATATCCGAGGGAAGACTGGATATTTAATACAGAAAAAGAACAATTAAAAGACAGGCTGGGAATTGAAAAAGATAAGAGGGCTGTTTTATATGCTCCAACATGGAGAGGTGAATTGGGAAATGTATCAAATATGTCCATGGATGTCCTTAAAAGGGTAGGAGAGTTAAAGGCAGGACTTCCAGATGACTGTGTATTGTTGCTTAAGCTGCATCATATGATGAATCGCTATTTAACTGAGGATTTAAAAAAGTTATCTATACCGGAGGATGTTGAGATAAATCAGGCTCTATCTATTACAGACGTCCTGATTACTGACTACTCCAGCGTCTTTTTTGATTATATGGTTACTGGAAAACCAATTCTTTTTTATGCTTATGATCTAGAGACATATGAAAACGATAGAGGCTTATATGTAGATATGAATAAATTGCCGGGACCGGTCTGCAGATCCACAAAGGAACTGATCGACGCTCTAGCAGATTGTGAAAGTATCAAAGAAAAATATAACGATACATACAATGCCTATTTAAAAGAATATTCTTATAATGATGATGGGAGAGCGTGTGAAAGATTAGCGGATCTCTTATTTCATGACAAGTATGATAAGGAAAAAGTGTACTCTGAAATGGATCAATCCAAGGCTAGGATCTTATCCTATGCAGGTGCTTTCATTAACAATGGGATCACAAATTCGATCATAAATTTATCAAGAAATATTGATTATTCTAAGTATGATATTTATCTGATCTTAGATAAGTATGATGATGCAAAACGCCATAATATCGAAAGATTAGATCCCAGGGTGAAAGTTTTCTATAAAATTGGGAATTATGGATTCTTACCCGAAGAGTACATGCCTTATCTGAGATTAATTTCAGATGGAATAGGAAAACAAGGCTGCAAACCAGAGGAGATTCCGGTAAAAGTATTTGAGAGAGAGAAGAAAAGATTATTTGGAAACTTGAATTTTCAACATGGAATTGATTATAGTGGCTATACGATGTCATGGGTATGCTTTTTTGCTTACGCAGGATTCCCTGATAAAATCATTTACCAGCATAATGATATGAAGCAGGAAATGAACAGAGTAGTAAATGGAAGAAAGCCGTTGGAACAGAGGCTCAAAACTATATTTACTGCCTATGACTGCTTTGACAAATTGGTTTCGGTTTCTGAAAGTGTGGAAGCCGCTAATAAAATAAGTCTCGCAGAGACAACAAAGACAGGACAGGACAAAACATTTATTGTGGAAAATACATTAGATCCTGCCAATATTAAAAATATGGCTGAAACAGGTTTTGAATACACGTATTCTGGAAAGAACTATTTTAGTGAGAACTATAATATTACAAAGAACAGATTTGAATTTGAAGGTGTGGAGATGCCGAAACCTGAGGATATTAATTTTGTCTGTATTGCACGGCTGTCATGGGAAAAAGGACAGAAGAAACTGATTCAGGCTTTTGAGAAGGTGAACAGCAGATTTTCTAATGTCAAATTATATTTAATCGGGGATGGGCCTCTGAGAATTGACATACAGAATGAAATCAGAAGACTAAATTTAGAAGACAACGTTGTTATGACAGGTCATGTAGCAAATCCATTTTATTTGCTGAATCACATGGATTGTTTTGTATTATCTTCTAATCATGAGGGGCAGGGTTTGGCAGTTTTGGAAGCAATGGTAGTCGGAAAGTACTGCATTTCTACTGATATCGACGGACCAAGAAGCTTTTTAAAGCCTCAATATGGTGAGTTGGTTGAAAATAGTGTGGACGGTTTGGCAAACGCTATGATATCTTTTGCAGAACACAAGAAAGTGCCAGAAGTATTTGATTATGATAATTACAACTACCAGGCCTTAACAGCTTTTTACAAAATGATCGAGGCCTAGTGAGGAGGAAGTTTGATGGATGAAAATCTGATTTTGGAAAAAGATCTCAGAAATAAATATCAAGAGAATGTCAAAAGAAAAGAGCAGTTTTCATATGGTGCAATGTATTCAAAGTCTGTAAATGATTTTGATATTGATGAGAATATGATTTTTTATGAGTCTGGATTTGGAAAGAATACAACTGCAGGCCCATATTCCATGTTCAGAACATTGTATCAAGATAAGAAATACAAAAAATTTACACATGTATGGTCATTGGAAGCGTTATCGGGAGATGTGTATAATGCATTTAAGCGAAAGAAAAATGTCAAATTCGTGATTCGGAAATCAAAAGAATATTTTGAGTACTTAGCTAAGGCTAAGTATGTTATTAATAACAGGCAAATGCCCTTTTATTATAGCAGAAGAGATGGTCAGTATTACATCAGATTAGTGCAGAAGTTTGATGATTTTATGTTTAAGAGCAGGTATTTCAGCATAAAAGAAATGAACTTTATCCGTAATTTATATCAGGCTTCTCATCTGGTATTTGACAATGAAACTATAAAAGAAAAGGTGATGTCAATTGAACAGTTTAAGGATACTTATACAGGAAATATTTTAGTACATGAGATAAAAAAGTGGGATGCCGTTCATGAGAAGCCTTCAGAATTTGCCCAAATTATAGGGGAGTCTGTTATTTTATCAAAGTGTCCTTCTGTATTTATAAAAAATGATGTGAGAAATAAAAGTAACATTTTATTGTATCCTGGGAAAATGAAACCAGGAGGTCTGACGAATTCTTTGATCAGCTTCTTGAATATGATCGACTACGATAAGAACAGAGTTTATTTAGTTGCCGATAAGACAGGGGAGCAGGAAGAGCAGGAACAATTTGAAAGAATCAATCCAAATGTTGTTGTTTTCGTTCGGTATGGTTCTTCAGGTTATCAGGAAGAAGAGTTTGTCCAGGTACAGAAAATAGACAAAACCGGATTTGAAAAGGGTTCAGGCAAAGAGGAACTTTTTAGTTTTTACCGCAGAGAATTAAAGCGCATTTGTGGCAGAGATACTTTTGAATGTGCAATAGATTTCAGTGGTTTTGAATTATTCTGGAGTTCACTGGTTGCTTTTTCAGATGCAAAAATGAAGTCCATCTTTCTGCATACAGATATGAAAAAAGAGGCTGAACGAATCTTGGAGACGGATGAGATCAAGGGAACACGATTGTTAAATCTTTTTTCACTTTATCCGTTATTTGAGAGAATTCTTGCTGTTTCATCAGGATGTATGGAAGTAAACAGGAATATCATAGATGAGGACACACAACAAAGATTAAATTTTATTCCTGACGGAGCTGATGCGTCAGAAATATTAAGTATGGCGGAAAGCAGGACACATGAGATTACGCTGGATGGGAATAAATATTCTGTAGTAGAAGAAAAAAATTCTGACCATAAAATCCACTTAAACGGATATAAAACAGTAGATAAAGATAAATATAATTTTATCTGTTTAGGAAAGTTATCAGAAGAAAAAAATTATGGTGCGATCCTCGAAGCATTCGCAGAGGCGAAGAAAGAAAACAAGAATATTGCATTATATATTGTAGGTGAAGGTGACGAACAAAAAAGTATTGAATCACAGATATCCAATTTAGGCCTAGAAAATGATGTGACTATGACAGGATATTTAAATAATCCTTATGTTCTGCTGAAACAATGTGACTGCCTAGTGATATTTTCAAGATATGAAGGATTTGGACTGCCTGTCCTAGAGGCAGCCATTCTCAATAAGAAAATTATTGCTTCTGATATCCCTGGAGTGAGAGACATTGTGGAGACATGTAATGGGACTCTGATCGACAGTAAACAAGAAGCCTTGGCAGCCGAATTAGTTCGAGCGGCAGAGCATGAAAATTCAGATGATCGAAATTTTGATTATGAAAAATATCATCAGGCTGTTGAAGATAAAATTTCAGAATTAATATTAATGTAAGGTAAATTGCCCATAAAATAGTATTTAAGACCTCTTTTCATTTTATTTATTATATATATTGAGTATAATTTATTATAAAAGGAAAAGAGGTTTTTTATGTCAGTGAAAATAGGACAAGCCAGCCAGTTATATCTGGAAAGTTTCCTTGAACATTGTAAACAGGAATAGTATAATATAAACAATATGATTAGAAATATTATACTTATGGAGAAACAAAATGAAAACCTATATTGAAAATTTTAAGAAATACCGATTTTTGCTTTACGAACTAGTTAAAAAAGGAGTGAAGCTAAAGTATCGCCGATCATATCTCGGTATTCTGTGGACGTTGCTTGAGCCCCTGCTCACTATGATCGTATTGAGCATTGTTTTTGGAACTTTATTTGGAAATAAAGATCCCCAATTCCCAGTATATATACTGACAGGCCGTTTAATGTATAGTTTTTTTTCTTCGGCTACCAGCGGCGCTATGAAAGCCATACGGACGAACGCAGGGATGATCAAAAAAGTTTATGTACCGAAATATATCTATCCTCTATCCAGTGTGTTATTTAATTACATTATTTTTGCAATTTCACTGATTGTACTGGTGGCAGTTGCCGTTGTATTAAAAGTGTATCCCACTGTATATATGCTGCAGGCAGTTGTTCCGTTGTTTTTATTGTTAGTAACGGCGTTCGGTGTCGGAATGATTCTATCAACTATGGCTGTTTTTTTCAGGGATCTTGAATATTTATGGTCTGTTGGTCTAATGATCGTTATGTATGCATCAGCAATCTTTTATTATCCTGAAAAAATATTAACCTCAGGTTTTGGATGGATACTAAAGTTTAATCCATTGTATTTGCTGATCCATAATTTCAGACAGGCTGTTTTTGGTATGCCTATGAATATGAGATATCTGGCAGCATCGATAGGATTTGCCATTGTCAGCGTCATTGTAGGGTTGGTATTCTTCTACAAAAAACAAGATGAATTCATTCTGCATATATAGGAGGTTGTCATGGCAAAGAAAAAAGAAGTATTAAAAGTAGAAAACGTCGGCATGAAATTTAATCTGAGTCAGGAAAAAGTTGACGATCTGAAGGATTATGTGATCAAGTTGTTAAAAAGGCAGATTTCATATAATGAATTCTGGGCTTTGAAAGATATTAATTTCTCTTTAAATAAGGGAGACCGGCTGGGGATCCTAGGTTTGAACGGTGCGGGCAAAAGTACTCTGCTGAAGGTAATAGCGGGAGTACTGAAAGCCACAGAAGGAACTGTTATGACAAAAGGAAAGATAGCACCTCTTTTGGAATTGGGAGCTGGTTTTGACCTGCAGTATACCGGGCGGGAGAACATATATCTCTATGGGGCAGTTCTAGGCTTTTCAAAGAAGTTCCTTGATGATAAATTAGATGAGATCATTGAATTTTCTGAGCTTGGAAAGTTTATCGATGTACCGGTCAAAAACTATTCATCAGGCATGAAGTCAAGACTAGGATTCTCGGTTGCGACTTTAGTTGAACCAGATATCTTAATCTTAGATGAGGTCTTGTCAGTTGGGGATGCAAAATTCCGTAAAAAGAGTGAGGCCAAAATCATGAGTATGTTTGACAAAGGAGTAACAGTACTATTTGTCTCACATTCATTGGAACAGGTACAGCGGCTGTGCAACAAAGCAATTCTTTTGGAACAGGGAAGGATCATTGCGGAAGGCGGCATAGATGAAGTAAGTGCAATATATGATGAGAAAACAAAGTAAAACACATGGAGGTACACAATGAAAAAGGTTATAACTTATGGGACTTATGATTTGCTGCATGCGGGGCATATTAACTTATTAAGAAGAGCAAAAGAATTAGGAGACTATTTAATAGTAGTTCTTTCTACCGATGAGTTCAACTGGGATGAAAAACAGAAAAAATGCTATTTTAGCTATGAAGAAAGGAAGAAACTTCTGGAAGCGATCCGTTATGTGGATCTTGTGATTCCGGAAAACAATTGGGAGCAGAAAGTATCTGATGTCCAGGAATATCATGTGGATACTTTTGTCATGGGAAACGACTGGGAAGGTAAATTTGATTTCTTAAAGGAGTACTGTGATGTTGTATATCTTCCGAGAACTGAGGGAATCTCTACCACGAAAATTAAACAAGATTTAGGTTTAGGGGGAAAAAGCAAAGCAGAAGATACTGAGTAAATGAAAAGGTGCACAGGAGGTTTTGTATGAACACACAAAAGGTGAGAAAGGCTGTAATACCTGCAGCAGGACTGGGAACAAGGTTTTTGCCGGCAACCAAAGCGATTCCGAAAGAAATGTTGCCGATTGTCGATGTGCCTACGGTTCAATATATTGTTGAAGAGGCCGTAGCCAGCGGAATAGAGGAAATTTTGATCATTACAAACTCAAATAAACATTGCATGGAAAATCATTTTGATAAGGCATATGAGCTTGAGGAACGCCTGGCAGAATCAGGGAAAATGGAACAGGTGAAGATGATCAATGATATTTCAAATCTGGCTAACATTTATTATGTGCGTCAGAAGGAGCCAAAAGGCCTGGGACATGCCGTACTGTGTGCAAAATCATTTATTGGAAATGAACCATTCGCGGTTCTTCTCGGGGATGATGTGGTGATCAATAAAGGCGGACAGCCAGCTCTTGGGCAGCTTGTAGGAGCGTACAACAAACATCACGCATCAGTTGTAGGTGTGCAGACAGTGGCAGAGGATCAAGTGAGCAAGTATGGAATTGTGGCTCCAAATAAAAATGTTCCTGCAGACGGACGAGCTGTAAAGCTTGATAATATGGTGGAGAAACCAAAGCAGAAAGATGCCCCGAGCCGTATGGCTGTGCTTGGACGGTATGTCTTGACTCCAGAGATTTTTGAACTGCTGGAAAGCCAGGGAGCCGGTGCAGGCGGGGAGATCCAGTTGACAGATGCTATCTGCCGGCTGATCGATACACAGGCAGTTTATGCATATGACTTTGAGGGTATCCGTTATGATGTGGGTGATAAGTTTGGTTTTATTAAAGCAACAATAGACTTCGCCTTAGAACGCCCGGAATTACATGATCAGGTTGCCGCTTATCTCAAAGAGATCAGCGCAAATTTATAAGGATATAAGAACCATGAAACAAAAAATAAAGAAAATAATAACAAAGCTGTATAAAAAATTTACCTATGCAATACCTACGAGCAAAAAAATTATACTATTTCAAAGCAGCAACGGAAGAAATTATTCTGGAAATCCAAGATATATATATGAAGAGATGGTGCGTCAGGGGCTGGATAAAGAGTATACTCTAGTCTGGTTCTTGTTTGATACCACGATCGAGATCCCGGGCCGCTGCAAAAAAATAAGAAATAATTATGTTCCATATTTCTGGTATCTGATGAGGGCCGGAGTCTGGGTATTTGACAGCCGGCAGCCTATGTATATGAGGAAAAAAGATTCCTGTATGTATATTCAGACATGGCATGGAACACCCCTTAAAAAACTTGCTCTGGACATGGATAAGATGGATATGGGCGGAAGCCAGAATATCGAAGGCTACCATAATAAATTTCGCAGGGCCACGGCTCTTTGGGATTATCTCATCTCACAGAATCCGTTTTCCACGGAGATATTTAAAAGTTGTTTTGCTTTTGAAGATAAACCTATCCTGGAAATCGGATATCCAAGAAATGATATTTTGATCAACGATGACAATACGGAAGCCATTCAGAAAATGAGGCAGAAGCTGGGTCTTCCTCTGGATAAGAAGATTATCTTATATGCTCCTACATGGAGAGACAATGAGTTCCACTCTAAAGGTAAATATAAGTTTGCATCAAAGCTGGATTTTGATAAGGCCAGAGAAGCACTGGGAGATGAGTATGTATTTATCGTAAAATACCATTATCTCGTCTCAGAGTCCATTGACTGGAGCCCATACAAGGGATTTGTCTACACGTTTGATGAGACAAAGGATATTGCATGGCTTTATCTGGTGTCTGACCTTCTTATCACGGACTATTCTTCTGTAATGTTTGATTACAGTATTTTAAGACGTCCGATGTTTTTCTTTGCCTATGATCTGGAGGATTATAAAGATAATTTAAGAGGATTCTATTTTGATTTTGTCAATGAAGTACCGGGGCCTATTTCAAGGGATACGGACCAGCTGATCGAAGACATCCTCACTTATGATCCAGTACAGTGGAAAGACAAATACGATGCTTATCACGAGAAATTTAACTGCAGGGATGATGGAAAAGCGGCAGATAAGATCGTGAAAAAGATTACAGGACAATAAAAAAGAAGAGGAAACTCTTCTTTTTTATCTATATGAAAGGTTTAACAGCATGTTAACGAGAAAAAACGAGAAGAAGAAGCATATCTTCCAATGGATCGGATTGGCTGTCATTATACTATACTTTATTTTTGCGGCATTCCAGTACAAGATTTTTCAGGGAGATATATTTAAGGCGTACAAGATTGACTCGCCGGAGACGGAAGTAGTTTGTGACGGCTGGGAGAAGAAGCTAGAGTTTACGGCAGCACAGAGAGAACTGAAGTATTTTGAGATGACCTATCTGAACCCGAAAGGGGACACGGCTCAGGGACATGTCCAGGCTGAGATCAAAGATTCATCCGGGAAAAGTGTGTGGAAGAAAGATTTTCCAGCCTCTGAGATGAGAAAAGGGATCTATGCCAGAGGGATTCAGGGAACGGTCTACGATGTGAATAAAAAGCTTAAAAAGGGTGAGAGCTATAATCTCAGCTTAAAAGCCGTCGATATGCCAAAAGAACAGAACATCACAGCCAGGAGACCGGATCTCACTATGCATTATTATGGGTTTAATATCATCAAGTTTTGTATGCTCCTGGGAGCAATCTTGATGTTGGCGGTTCTTCTGTGGATCCCAAATAAGTTCAATGAAAAATGGAATCTTTACCTGAGCAGGGCTATGTTTGCTGTTACGCCGGTGCTGGCGTTTGTTCTGCTGGAACGGTTTAATCAGACCAGTATACGGAATCTTGGTGTTTTTAAGAGCAGCGTCAATCTGCTGGTCTATATTCTTTTGCTGGCATTTTTCTTTTTGATCACGAACCGGACAAAGATTGCTTCTTTTCTGACGATCATTACAGTGTCTTTGCTGGGGCTGGCTAATTACTTTGTAGTTTCTTTCCGGGGAATTGATCTCATGCCAATTGATTTTACTTCGATCCGGACAGCTGCCAATGTGGCAGCAGGTTATGAGTACAGCATCAACACGGCGATTCTGTGGAATGGAGTCCTGATCCTTGGATTTCTGATCGTTTTATTCCGGCTGAAGGCAGGAAAAGGGCTGAAAAAGAAACAGAGATTGATACCGGCAGCGGTATTTGCGGGAATGCTGCTGGTGAATATCAGTGTGTTCAGCAATACCCAGCGTCTGAGGGAATGGGGGATCAAGATCAAGCTGTTTAACCCATCTGTGAGCTGTAAGAGAAACGGCTATGCGGCGATTTTTACAGCCAGCCTTAAGTTCTTAGTGGCAGAAAAGCCGGAAGGCTACTCGGAGGAAAAAGTGGAGCAGATCATGAAGCCTTATGTGAAAAAGGCTGAGGAGGAGAACCGGAATATCAATGTATCCGGGAAAAAGACGACAAAACAGACTCCGAATGTCATTGCAGTCATGAATGAGTCCTTCTCTGATCTGTCGGTTCTCGGAGATTTTAAGACCAATCAGGATTATATGCCGTTCTATCACAGCCTGAAGAAAAATACAATCAAAGGAAACATGTACATGTCAAGCTTTGGAGGTCAGACAGCCAACTCTGAGTTTGAGTTTCTGACGGGCAGTTCCATGGCGTTTCTTCCGGGGGGATCTGTAGCATACCAGTATCAGGTAAAGGATGAGCTGGGAAGCCTTACCACCACTTTGAAGGAACAGCATATCTGGCCAGCGGCTATAACAGGGAGGTTGTGTATCCGCTGCTAGGATTCAGCGATTTCCTTTCCGATGTGGACTTTAAAGAACCGGAGATGCTGAGAAGATTTATCTCTGATAAAGAAAACTACAAAAAAGTGATTGAAGAGTATGAGAAGGCAAAAGAAAAGGACAGTACTCCTTATTATATGTTTAATGTGACTGTGCAGAATCATGGGGGATATGACAAAGGATATACGAATTTTAACCAAAAGATTCATATCACCGACGGAAAAGGCGATGAGATTGCAGACCGTTATCTCAGTCTTGTGAAAGAATCAGACTCTGCCTTTGAATACTTGGTCCGTTATTTTGAAAAGGTAAAAGAACCCACAGTGATCGTCATGTTCGGAGACCACCAGCCAAGCCTGGATGTTGAATTCTATAATAAAGTAAACAATGGCAGTGCACAGAGAAAACAAAAGGTACCGTTTGTCATTTGGGCTAACTACGACATTAAAGAACAGACAGTCAATGATATCAGCCCTAATTATCTGGGAGCCTTCCTTGTGAATACTTTGAACCTGGATGAGACACCATATGAAAAGTACTTGCTAAAACTGCACAAAAAGTATCCGGTCGTCACATCCCATGTGTATATGGATGCCAATAGGCAGCTGCACACAATTGACACTTTGGACGATCTGCCGGAGGATTTAAAACAGTACTGGATGGTTCAGTACTATCATTTATTTGCAAAGGATAAAAGAGATGATTCTTTATTTTTCCTGAAGGAGTAGGAGGGCAGGGCTATGGTTACAATTCTATTAGCAACTTATAATGGAGAGGATTATTTGAAGGCTCAATTAGAATCCATTGCTTCCCAGACATATGGAAACTGGAGACTTGTCACAGGCGATGACGGATCCTGTGACGGGACTCTGGGCATCTTGGAGGACTTTAAGACACGTTATCCGGACCAGGTGAAGATCTTAAAAAATGAACCGGCTGCCGGAGGCGCCAAAAACAACTTTATCAATCTTCTGAGAAATGCCCACGGTCCATATTTTATGTTCTGTGATCAGGATGATGTTTGGAAAAGAGATAAGATCTATGAGACATTAAAAAAAATGGAGGCTCTGGAGGAACGGTACGGAAAGGAAACACCGATCCTCGTGCATACGGACCTGTCTGTAGTGGACGAAAATCTGGAGATGATCGCTGAGTCCTTTTTCCAATATGCCAACATTCCCAAAAGAATTGCGTTAAATCAGCTGATCGTACAAAATTCTGTTACCGGCTGCACCGCTATGATCAACCGGGCTCTTCAGAAGTATTTTTTGCAGCCGCTGCCTATGGGAAAGATCCTGATGCATGACTACTGGGCGGCGCTGATCGCAAAAATTTTCGGAAGGATTGGTTTTGTCAATGAACCAACTATGTATTACAGGCAGCATGGTAATAATTCTGTAGGGGCAAAGAATTCCAAGAATCCGGTATTTTTGATGCAGAGGCTGAAAGAAGGTAAGGAGTCCTACCGGAAACAGATGATCAAGTCCATGGAACAGATCCAGGGATTTGTTGAAACCTATGGGGAAGAGATAAAAGGCCTGGATGACTATAATCTGTTGAATACTTACGGGAACCTGTATTATAAAGGGAAGATGCGCAGATTGTTTTTCTACAAGAATCACCAGGTACTCAAGGAAGGGAATATACGGAAACTGATGCAGTGGCTGTGGGGTTAAGATAAAATGAAAAGTGGCATAAAACTTATATTAAAATATATGGTCATGTACTTGTCATGCCTGGCACCCAGAAGCAGGAAGATCTGGGTGTTCGGGGCATGGCTGGGGCAGCAGTTTGCCGATAATCCAAAATATCTTTTTATTGAGGCAAACCAGATGAAAGGAATCCGTCCGGTCTGGATCACAAAAAATCCTGAGGTTGTCAGGGAAGTGAGAGGGCTTGGATATGAGGCATATCTGTTTTCCAGTGGAAAGGGTATCCTCTGCCAGCTGAGAGCAAAATATGCGGTGATGTGCAACGGGATCAGTGATCTGAATCACACGTTTTTGGGGAGAGCGATTTTCTTAAATGTATGGCATGGAGTTCCACTAAAAAAGATTGGCTATGATGATACAAAGGGGAAGAACTGGGACAGCAGGGGACAGAAGATTCGCAGGAGCATACAGCAGTTTCCCCTGGGAAGAGAATATGTGGTGGCTACCAGTGATACATTTGCCAAAATCTATAGAAGTGCTTTCCGCCGTCCGCCAGAGCAGATTTTGACCTATGGGCAGCCGAGGAATGATATATTTTATGACAGGGATCAGATTTTTCCGGTAAATAAAAAGCTGAAGGAACGTCTAGAGGGGCACAAAGTGGTTCTGTACGCTCCCACCCATCGTCTGGAGGGAAGGATACCTTTTCCTCTAAAGGAGAATTTTGATTTAAAAAGATTGGATGAATTCTGCCGTGACAATCATATACTGTTTATTATACGTAGGCATTTCTATCATTTCCAGGAAGAACTTGATCTGTCCGGCTATTCCAACATTTTGGATATGACGAGGGAATCCTTGGATATCCAAGAACTTTTGATGGGAACAGACTTGCTGGTCACGGATTATTCGAGCACTTACATTGATTATTTACTGTTGGACCGGCCTGTTATTTTCTATGATTTTGACTACGACAGTTATATTGAAAAAGACAGAGAGATGTATTTTCCATATGAGAAGGTGACGCCTGGAATCAAAGCCGAAACGTTTGATGAACTGATGGAAGGGATGAGGCAGGTTTTCTCCGGAACTGATATGTTTGCAGAAGACAGACAAAGGGTCAGGAACCTTTTTTATTGTGAAAAAGGACAAAAATCGGTAGGAGAAGAGCTTCTTGAAAAAATGAAGCTTCTGTAGATACAGCGAATTATATGGTGGGAGTACGAATGACGGAAATGAGAAAGAAAGTAAAAAATAAGGACCGCACGAGGGTTCAGAAGTACAACCGTTCAGCTATGGCTGTATGTGTTGTTGTTTTTGCTGTGATTCTTTTTGTGTCAGTGTATACCAGCTATACGGCCAATAAAAAAGCATACATAAACGGTTTGGAGCAGCAGATTGAGATGGTCAGCGGGGAGATTGAAAAGAGTATCAGGACCCGGGGAAAAAATGCTTTATTTATCAGTAAAGAGGAAAACATCTTAAGGCTGCTCAGCACAGGAGAGCAGGAGTACGGACAGAAGGCGGAGACTGACATATGGAAGTCCGTAGGCCAGGATCAGGACTTTTACGGGATCAGCCTGCAGGATACAAAAGGGAACTTTTATCTCTCAGGACAGAACATGAAATTATGCAACCAGCTGGTCAAAAAAGAAGTAGATACCAAGCAATTGAAAGAGAGCCGCAAGGCCTACCGGATCACCATCTGTGACGATGGAAATATGCCTTTGATCATCATATCGTCACAGGTGAAAGGAAAAGACGAAAAGCCAAGTGGATATCTGCATTTAATCTATACCTATAAAATGCTGGCGCTGCCTAATGATATGAAAGACAGGGAAGGGTATCTCGTGCGCCTGCCCTCCTGGGAGATGGTCTATTATAATGACAAAGAAGGAAAGATCAAAGTGGGTTCCCAGATTGATTCCAGGAAGAAATTTATCAAGACTGCGGAAGAAGTTTTGAAACGCAATAACCATATCTTCACTTACAAGAGCAGCGACGGGGAAAATATGCTGGCCAGTGTATATATAAATGAGGAGTTTCCGTTCGCATTTATCCTGTCCATCAGCGCAAATGACATGGTGGAGACGATCACTCCGTATACAGTGGCTCAAGGGATGATCTCTATCGGGCTGTTGCTCATATTGATTGCCATGCTGCTTTTATTTTCTCGAAGGCTTACAAAACCAGTCAGTGAAATGATCGATATATGCGGACGGATGGCGGAGGGGGATGAGACGGCTGCCTTCGAGCCTCAGGGAGACAAAGAGCTTGACCGCCTGGCCTCTGCATTTAACAATTACAGGGCTAAGATTGAGCAGGCAGCGTACATAGATCCGGTTCTTAAGGTTGGCAACCGGGCAAAAGCACTTGTGGACATGAATTTACGAATCTCAGATTTCCCTGATGAAAGGTTTTATGTATTTATGATCGACCTGAAAAATTTCAGCCGGTATAATGAAATCTTTTCTGTGGAGATCGGGGACAGGATTTTGATGTCTGTTGCCCAGAAACTATCAAAGATCTTTGGAAGGCATTTGTACCGCATTAGTGGAGATATATTTCTTGGCCTGATCCCTTGCCAGTATACCCTGGGTGTCACTGCTGAGAATATTTATAACAGAATCTGCGGAAGCTTTGTCCTTCATGGGATTGAGTTGGATGTGAATTATTATATGGGGGCCTGCAGCTATCCGGAGCACGGAAAAGAAGCAGCTGAACTGCTGGAAAAGGTACAGAGCGCAGCCAGGTACGCCAAGACATCGGTTCCGCAGAAGAATGTTGTCATATACAGCAAAAGGCTCACAGAGGAAGTGAGAGAAGAAGAGAAGATTGCAGCCATGCTCAGGAAGAGCCTAAGAGACGGAACATTGGAAATGTGGTATCAGCCGATCATTGATCCGTTTAAGGAGGAGATTCATTCAGCTGAAATGCTGCTGAGGCTTAAGAATGAACAGGGGAACTACTTTCCGCCACAGAGAGTTGTGGAGGTGGCAGAGCGTTTCAGTATGATGGATGAGATCGGAGATTATATTTTAAAAGAAGCGTGTGTCACATTAAAGATGTTGGAAGCAGTGCCGAACCATATTGGAAACCTGCATATCAATGCCTCCGTTCAGCAGCTGGCCGGAAAGGATTATGACAAAAAAATCCTCAGGTATCTGGAGGAGCAGCAGGTAGATCCCGGAAAGATCTCCATGGAGGTGACAGAGAGTATCCTGATACAAAATATTGATGAGACCGCGGCAGTGCTATCCAATCTGAAGAATGCAGGGATCAAGGTTGCACTGGATGACTTCGGTACTGGGTATAGCAGCATCCTTTATCTCTCCTCGCTGGCTCTCGATACACTGAAATTGGATATGAAGCTGGTCAACCAGGTAAATCAGGGCAGACAACAGATGGAATTTCTAAAGACCGTCATACAGCTGGCAAAGATTAAGCATCTGGTGGTGGTGGCCGAAGGGGTGGAAGATGAGAAGACCCTGGAGAAAATCAAGTGGTGTGGGGCAGATTATATACAGGGATACTATTATTCCAGACCTATTCCAAGAACAAAATTTATCGAATTTATAAAATTGTATGAAAATTAAAATGAGACAGTAAAGAACTGGTTCTCCCTTAGAAGATAAGGGGGGATTAGTTCTTTTTTTGTTCCATAGGAAAGTTCTCCGAACCTCCCTATGGAACAAAAAAGCCCTACGGGCACTATGCACACAAATGCGTGAAGAAACTATTTGACTACGTCAAATCGAACTTTATTCGTTTTCCTAACTGATGGGAAATAGTCCGGTTGAGGACATTTAAAGCCCCATGGTATTCTTGAGACAAGATAAGAGTAACAGTGAAGCCAAAAAGGAGGAGAAGCAGATGAGAGCGGCAGTTTATTATGCACCAAATGATCTGAGAATGGAAGACGTGGAGACCCCCAAGCCAGGGCCCGGGGAAATACTGATGAAGAATATTTCGGCGCTGACCTGCGGTACAGACTTAAAACAATATAAGCGGGGATATCCGAAGTTTAAGGAAGGGCAGAAGCTGATCTTTGGCCACGAGAGCGCTGGAATCGTTGCAAAAGTAGGAGAGGGAGTGACAGATTTTAAAGCAGGGGACCGAATCGCTCCTCATAATTCTGCTCCGTGCAACCATTGCTATTACTGTAAGATTGGAGAGCACAGCATGTGTGAAAACCTGACCATGGTAAAAAGTGCCTGGGCCGAGTACCGTCTCCTACCTGCACCTATTGTAAAAGAAAATGTGTTCCACATCCCAGATCAAATATCTTTTAGATCCGCTGCTTTACTGGAACCTCTTGGAAGTGCAGTTCACGGGATTACTGAGGCCGATATTCAGTTGACGGACACTGTGGTCATCAATGGGGCCGGCCCCCTGGGTCTTATGATGACAAAGCTTGCCAAGCTTCGGGGGGCCTATGTGATCAGCACGGATAAAAATCAAAAACGCCTTGCTGTGGCCAGAGAACTTGGAGCTGACGCAGTCATTGACATTTCTGAGACAGAGGATGTGGTGGACGCAGTCAAAGGGCTGACTCCTTATGGAAGAGGGGCAGACATTGCCATCGATGCCACGGGTGTTCCGGAAGTATGGGAGAAAAATCTTTATATGGTGAGAAAAGCGGGCACCGTGCTGGAGTTTGGCGGTTGCAAAGGAGGCAGCAGCATCAACATAGATACAACGCTGCTCCACTATTCTCAGCTGACGGTGAAAGGGGTCTACCACACGACACCAAAGCTGGAAGAACAGGCGTTTAGGCTTATTGAGAGAGGCGTAATTAATGAGGAGCTCTTTGTAAATCATACGTATCCTCTGGAACAGTGTCTGGAGGCACTTGAATCCCACGCAGGGGGAGATGTGATCAAAAATGAGATCCGCTGTGATTTATAACACTGATCAATAGGAGGAAGCTATGGAGAAAGAGAAAGCGAAGGTAGAGGTTATCAAAGCTGCCATTCAGTGCAGCGAAAAGAAATTGATTCACGGAACGTCGGGCAATGTTTCCATCGCCTGCAGGGAAGAGGGCGTTATGGTTATCACGCCCAGCGGGATACCGTATGAGGAGATCAGCCCGGACATGGTACCGGTGATCAATCTTTCTACTGGGGAATGGACAGAAGGGGAGTGCAAACCTTCCACGGAGGCTCCGATGCACCGGATGATCTATCAGCATAAAGAGAAAATGGAAGCGGTTGTCCATACTCATTCACCTTTTGCAACCGCCATGTCCATCCTGGTGGAGGAACTTCCGGCAGTTGCGGCGGCCTCCGCACCGTATTCGCCGGTGAAGGTAGCACCGTTTGAGATCCCGGGATCTGAAGAGATTGCCAAAGCGGCGGTAAAAGCCATGGGAGAACACAATGTGGTCTGCCTGTTAAAGAATCATGGACTGATCGCAGCAGGCAGAAATGTGTCTCAGGCTATGAGCATCGCGGAATACGTGGAGGAGAACTCACAGATCGCGTATTACACTTATACGGCAGGAAATATGGAGCCTATCCCAGAGGAAGGTTATAAAATCATGCATGACCGGGCTGTAAAAAAACTGGGCTTAGAATAAGCAGGACAATAGATAAGGCAATGGAAAAACATACCTGAAGGATGATCGGAACTGAGGTGATAAGATTAGAGAAATCATAATGAGAGGATGATAGGAATGATGGGATTGCCAATGAGACAAAAGAAGATCTTAAAAAAGCTTATGGCCTTGGACGGATGGGTAAAAGGCAGGAAGCTTGCAGAAGAGATGGAGGTAACTCCTAGGACAATCCGGACAGATATTGCAGCCATCAATGTGTGGCTGAAATCGGTCAGCTGTTATATTGAATCTTCCAGACAAGAGGGGTACCGGCTCCGGGGAGAGAGACTGGGAGAACTGGAGTCTTTGCTATGGGACGGCACGGACATTCCGTTAACACCGCAGGAACGTATGCGGATCCTTGGCATCAGACTCCTTCAGGCAGATGAAGAAAATCCAGAGGATGTGGACGAGCTGGAAGAGGAGATGTTTGTCAGCCGGACAACGCTGGAAAGCGGGATTTTTAAGATCAAAGCTATGCTTGAGAGCCGGACGACACCAATGTACATAAAAAGAACCGGAAGAAAGATATGGACGTCAGGTGAGGAAGAGACAAGGAGATTTCTCTTAAAAGAACTTGTAGTAGACCGCACAGATCCAGATTATCTAATGATCGAGAATTATAATGATTATTTTGGGACCAATGTGCCGGAAAAAATGATGAACTGTGTTTTGAAATCATTGACAGACAAGGAGATTTCTATGACAGCGGAGGATATTCTGCACTTGGTCATTTATCTGTCGATCAAGCTTTCCAGGATCCATATGGGTTATGAATTCCAAAATAAGACCAAGGATCTTATGGCTCCTGAGGACATTAACTGGGCATTGTCTGAAACGATTGCCGAGAAAGTACGAATCGAATTTTCAACTGTATTCAATGAGGAAGAACTAGTAGATCTGGCTGTCCAGCTTTCTCTTTTCCGCCTGATCGGAAATGAATCAGAAGCCAGGCCTATTCCCAAACCGGAGCAGTCTCATTATGAATATGTGGTAAATGAACTGTTAAAAGATATCAAAAATAAATTTCATCTGGACTTAACTGACGACCAGGAGTTGAAAGATGGACTGGTGACCCATATCAGATATACCCTGAAACGGATCAATATGGAGCCAGAGAGCACCAATCCAGTGCTCATGCTGCTGAAGACAGAGTATCCTTTTGTTTTTGATATGTCCTTGTTCTTATATGAACGTTTTTACGACGTATTCGGTGTGAGGCTGAATGAGAATGAGCTGGGATATGTGGCCACGTATCTGGGAAGTGCTGTGGAGCGTTTGGAACGGAAAAAATCTCCTAAGGATTTCACGATCGCGGTGGTGACCGGGATGAATTATGGGACAAGCAGGCTTATGACAACAAGGATGAAAGCAATCTATGGGGATAACTGCAACATTGAAGGCCCGTTTTCCATCTATGCAGTCCATGAGATAGAGAAACTCAAGCCGACCTTTGTGATAACAACAGAGTCAAAGCAGGTACTCAAAAATATTCATGTGCCGAAAATACAAATTTCACCGCTGCTGAATGAAAAGGACCAGAGGGAGATCAACAAATGGCTGCAGCATATGAGAAAAGAAATGATGTACGACCAGCTGCCAAAAAGTATCAAGGATTATTTTCACGAGGAGTTATTTTTTTATCATATGAGGACGGAAACACCGGGAGAAGTCATCAAAGCTATGTCTGAAAGTCTTATAAAGCTGGGATTTGCCGAGAGAGATTTTGCTGTAAAAACAATGGAACGGGAGCAGGTGGCTTCTACGATCTTTGGAAATAAGATCGCAATGCCTCATCCGATCGAAGCATGCGCAAAAAAAACGGTCATCAGCGTGGGGATTCTGGACCGCCCCATTCCATGGGGCAGCGGTGAGGCACAGTTGATCTTCATGCTGGCGGTTAAAAAGGAAGATATGAAATATCTGAACAGCTTTTTTGATTTGACTGTGCGTCTGGTGGATGATGAAGGACTGGTAAAGCGGCTGCTGGATTCCAAAAATTTGGCCCAATTTAAAGACAGGCTGCCGATTTTGTAGAGAAAGGAAAGAAAGCATATGGATTTAAAAGAGTTGATTTGCCCAAAGCTGATTCTATGTAATGTGGACGCGGAGGACTCCCAGGATGCCTTGAGACAGCTGGCAGGACATTTAGAAAAAGAAGGATATGTGGAAGAAGGATATCTGGATATGCTTTTGGAAAGGGAACGGAAATTTCCCACCGGACTTTGTACGAAACCGTTTGCGGTGGCGCTGCCTCATACGGAGCCGGATCATGTGATAAAACCGTGTATCGCGGTGGCTAAGCTTCAGAAACCGGTAGAATTTCATGAGATGGTCAATGATCGGAACACTGTGCCTGTGCGCTTCATTTTTAATCTGGTACTACAGAAGACAGAGCAGCAGCTGGAACTGCTGCAGAAGATCATATCAATATTTTCTGATAAGGAGGCGATGGAGAGGCTGGAAAAAGAAGAGAAGCCCGAAAAAATAGCAGAGATCTTAGAGTATACGGAAATAAGCAAAAGCTGTTAACCGTTGAAAGAAAGGAGAAATAAATTATGGCAAGAGCATTTAAGATTTTGTCTGCCTGCGGCAGCGGTATTGCAACTTCTTCTCACGTGGCAACATCCATCCGGCAGGGAATGGCAGACCGGGGGGTAAATGTTGAGGTCAGGACCTGCGGAGTAAATGAGATGTCCGGGCTGATCGACAACGTCAAACCGACGATCATTGTTTCCACTACTTCTTTGGAATCCGTGAGAAACGTAGGGGATATTAAAGTCATGTCCGGAGTGCCTTTGTTGACAGGCATAGGGAAAAATCAATTTTTTGATGAGATGGAAGGATATTTAAAAAGTATTTCATAACAAATGAAAAGGAGGATGGAATATGGGTGTCATAAATACAATTTTAGGGCTTGGCGCTTCAGTCATTATGCCGATCGTGATCTTTCTTCTGGGAGTAGTCTTTAGGATGAAGGTAAAAAATGCTCTCAGGGCGGGACTTACGGTTGGAATCGGGTTTAGCGGCATCAGTCTGGCGATCAGTCTGGTAAGTGATAATCTGGGAGGTCTGGTAAAAGCCATGCAGGCTAACTGGGGGCTGACGCTGGATATCACAGATGTAGGATGGCCGGCAGCTTCGGGCATAGCCTTCGGAAGCGGAACTTTTGTGCTAGCTTCCATTGTCACATTTCTTGTTGTCAATGTGATTTGTCTGGTCATTAAAATCACGCACACGTTAAACGTAGATATTTTCAACTACTGGCATTTCATCTTGATCGGGACTGTTTCTTACTTTGTCACAGGGAACTTTATACTGGGAGTGATCGTGGGAACTCTTTTTATGATGATCAATACAATCTTAGGGGAGCGGCAGGAACAGGTTGTAACAGATTTTGCCGGTGAGCAGATGGCCGGACTGACTTTCTCTACCCAAGGATTCCCTTTACAGCTTTTGTTTGCCAGAGGCGTGGACTGGGTGATTGGAAAGATCCCGGGGCTGAATAAGATTTCTTTCAACCTTGGAAATCTTCCGTCCAGCATCTCCTTTTTCGGAGAGCCGATGATCTTAGGTTTTCTGCTCGGAGGTATTATGAGCTTTCTGGCCGGATATAAGTGGGATGCGGCACTTGTGGTCGCAGTGGGACTGTCCGCTGCTATGTTCCTGCTCCCAAGAATGGTTTCGATCATGATGGAAGGCCTGGCACCGCTCACCGATGCAGCCAGGGACTTTATGAACACCAGATTCCCCGGGCGGAAGTTCAACATTGCTATGGATTATTGTATGCTCCTGGGAGACCGGGATGTCATTACCATGGGAATCATCACTGTACCAATAGTACTTGGACTTGCAGTCATCCTTCCGGGAAACAGATTCCTTCCATTTACAGACCTTACCGCGTTTCCTTACTGGATGATCGGTGTGGTTATCGGTACAAAACGAAATTCTTTCCGGGCGCTGATCGCTGCAGTGCTGACACTCTGTATCGGACTTTGGATCGCAACGGATCTTGCACCGTTGATCACGCAGATGGCTACAGGCGTCGGATTTAAATTCGAGGCAGGAACGACCATCTCTGGATTCTGTGTAGGGCAGGAATGGCCGGGCTATATCATCCATAAGATCATTTCCTTCTTCTATGGAATGTTCTAGCATGATTATTTTTAGATACCAAAATATTTATATATAGGGGGATGTTAGAAGGGGATTGTCCGGCAGGCCGGACGGTCCCATTCCTTTCATTCCATAGGAAAGTTCTCCGAACCTCCCTATGGAACAAAAAAGCTCTACGGGCACTATGCACACAAATGAGAAAGGGAGGATGTTTTATGTTAGTGACAATGAAGGAACTGCTCTGCCGGGCAAAAGAAGGAGGATATGCGGTGGCGGCAGCCAATGTTTTTACGGGAAGGACTGTGGAAGCATGCTTTAAGGCTGCGGCGGAGAGAAAGGCTCCGGTGATCATTGCCTGTACACCTTATGTGCAGATGGAAGAACTGGCTCTTGCCGCCCGGATGTACGAACGGAAATATCCGCAGGTCCCGGCGGCGTTGCATCTGGACCATGGAAAAGAATATGAGGATGTCCAGCGTGCTTTAAGATGTGGATTCACCTCTGTGATGCTTGACAAGTCTACACTTCCCTACAAAGAGAATGTAAAAGCTGTCAGGGAGGCCGTCCGTGCCGCTCATGCAGTGGGAGTCACTGTGGAGGCGGAACTTGGGCATGTGGGAAAAGGAGCAGAGTATGAAGAAACCAGGGACAGCGGCCTTACAAGGAAAGAGGAAGCAAAAGGCTTTGTAGAAGAAACCGGGGTGGACGCTCTGGCAGTGGCTGTGGGTACGTCCCATGGGGTTTACAAGGGCAGGCCCCATTTGAATTTTGAGCTTCTTAACGAACTGAGCCGGGAAGTGCCTGTACCGCTTGTCCTGCACGGCGGTTCCAATACCGGTGAGGATAAACTGAAAAAAGCGGTTGATCTCGGAATACAGAAGATCAATCTTTCCACAGACCTTTCTACTGAGTACCTGAAAGGTGTGAAAAAATTTGAGGAAACAAATGATCCACTGTTTGATGAGAGCGGTGCACTGGTTTACACCGGGAATCGGACAGTATATGCCAACCAGGCGTTGTCTAAAGGAGCAGAAGCTTATCAGGAAATTTTAGAAAAATATATCAGGGTATTTGGAAGTGAAGGCAAAGCACTGGGTTGAGAAAGGATGAAGAAAGATGGAAAAAATCAAGGTAGCCGCAAGTATGGAGCTCTGGCCTGATCATTTAAAGAAACTGGAGCCTTACTGTGAAATCAAAAGGCTTCCGTGGACAGCGACGGATATCCTGCCCACAGAGGAAGAGATTATAGAGGAGTGTGGGGGCTGTGAGGCTGTGTTGTTTTATACAGATCCTGTGACAGAAAGAGTGATCAGGGAGCTGAGAGAAAAGGGCCTTAGGCTGATCGGCTGCGGAAGGGCCACACCAAATAATATTGACACCAGGGCTGCCGGGGAAATGGGGATTCCGGTGATCCATGCTCCAGGAAGGAATGCGCATTCTGTGGCGGAATATACTGTGGGTATGATGCTGGACATCTGCAAAAGAATTTCCTTTACTTATCATGGGCTCTGGTCCGGAAGATTTTTGGCAGATGAAAAGGATATTTATGATGTGCCGGACAAAAAGGATGTGATCTGGAGGTTTAAAGACCGGGAAAATCCAAGATCCTCCTACCCATGGGGCATCGACCTGTACGGCAGGACGATTGGGATCGTGGGACTTGGACATATTGGGCAGAATGTGGCAAAGATATGCGCAGGGATGGGGATGGAAGTGCTTGCGTATGATCCGTTTCAGCCGGAGGAAACCTTTGAAAGCGTTTGTGCAAAGAGATACGAAGATCCGGTTCAAATGCTGCCGGAATGTGATATTGTGAGCGTCCATCTGAGTGTGACGCCAGAGACAAAAGCTATGATCGATGAGGAGTGGTTTGATGCCATGAGGCAGGATGCCTATTTTATCAATACCTCCAGAGCGGCAGTGGTGGACCAGAAGTCATTGATTGAGGCACTTTCCAAGAAAAAGATCGCTTTTGGGGCGGTAGATGTTATGTGGGATGAACCGGCGCCAAAGAACCACCCGTTTTTTTCCATGGACAATGTTTTGCTGACACCCCACATGGCCGGTATCAGTACAGACTCCAAGAAGTGGGCTTCGGAGATGATTGCGGAGGACTTGCTCAATTACATATTGGAACAGCCCCTTTTACGAGTATGGGACAGGTAGAAAGGGGGAAGGGCATATGAATTGCATCAGGACTGTTTTGGGAGATGTGGATGTGCAGGAGATGGGAATGTCCTATACTCACGAACATATTTACTGTGATCCGTATACTGCCCAAAGGGACCCGACACTGGCGATCACAGATATCGAAGGTTCCATAAGAGAGCTCCGGCTGTTTTTTAAGGCTGGGGGATCCACACTGGTGGAGGGAACGGCGGCTGATTACGGCAGGAATCCAAAGAAACTTGTATATGCCAGCAGGCAGAGCAGGGTTCACCTGATCGCCACCACAGGGTTTTATCTGTATGACCACAATCCAGAGTTTATGGATTATATCAGCACAGAAGAACTTTCGGAGCTGTTTGTCAGAGAAATTGAGGAGGGGATGGACGGAACCCACATACGTGCAGGGCAGATAAAATGTGCGGTCTCTCCGAGATTTATCCATCCAAGGGAGAAAAAATGCCTGAAGGCTGCAGCCAGGGCGCAGAAGAAGACCAATGCCCCGATCTGGATCCACCACGGAGGGATGATGGGAGAAGAGATCCTTCAGTGTCTGGACAGTCAGGGAGCGGACCTTTCTAAGGTAGTGCTGGGGCATATGGACAGGAACCCGGATCCTTACGAATATAAAAGAATTGCAGCCATGGGCAGTTTTCTGTCTGTGGACAATATTGCCAGAGTTTACCGCTATCCGGTACAGACGAATATAGATATGATCTTGGATCTAATAGAGGAAGGGTATCTTGACCGGCTTCTCATCAGTGCGGATTTTGGACGAAGTAATTATTTTAAGGCCAACAATGGAGGTCCGGGGCTTGAGTACATCATCAGGAAGTTTATCCCCAGACTGAAAGAAACAGCGGGTATTACGGAAAAAGAAATCAGTACGATATTTGTTGAAAACCCGAAAAAAGTATATGGCTGCTTTTAACCGGGACGGAGGGATTTGATGTATGAGAAAGAGACAGTGATAAAAGAAAAATGCATAAGATCTCCATTTCTTATGGCCCCAATGGTGACGTTTGGATATGGAGTGGAGGACGGAATGATCACAGAGGAGCTCATTTCCCACTATGAGGAGCGGGCCAGAGGCGGAGTAGGGATGATCATTGTGGAGGCTGCATGCGTGGCAGAGGACGGACGGCTTTCCAAACATCAGATAGGAATCTGGAAAAAAGAGCAGTTGGAAGGACATAAAAAACTCGTTCAGGCAGTTCATGACTGCAAAGTACCGATACTTTCTCAACTCCATCACGCAGGCATCCGGACAGTATCGGGAAGGCCTGCGGCTCCGTCCAAGTTCCATGGGGTGCTCAGAGGGAAAGGGTATACGGCAGAGGAAATGACCACAGAGGAGATCCTTGAGAGAGAGCAGCAGTTTATACAGGCAGCTGTCAGGGCGCAGGATGCCGGGTATGACGGGGTAGAGATCCACTGTGCCCATTCTTATCTGCTGAGTTCATTTTTATCCCCCACAGTCAACCACAGGACCGACAGGTTTGGAGGAGATTTAAGGGGCAGGATGCAGATGGCACTGGATATATTATCGGGGATCAGAAGAAGCTGTGGAGATCATTTTATCCTGTCTGTCCGGCTTGGATTTGACGAACCAGATCTTGAAGCCTCAGCCCATATGGCAAAGGCATTTGTAAAGGCGGGCATGGATCTTCTGCATGTGTCTACAGGCTTTGGGTCCACCGGTTCTATGGATGAGAGAGCGATGGAGCCGTCTCCTGACGGTTTTCCGTTTAATATCCGAATTTGGGCAGCCATGCAGATGAAGCAGAGAGTGAAGTGTCCGGTGATTGCTGTGGGCGGGATCCGCCAGGTACAGCAGGGGATGTTTCTTTTGGAACAGGAATGTGCAGATTTTGTGGCGTTGGGAAGAGCGTTGCTCTGCGATCCCCAGTGGGTTAAGAAAATAAAGCAGGGGCGTGAGATCGTTTCCTGCAGAAACTGCCGGAAATGTCTTTGGAGTACGGACTACCATAAATGTCCGGGATGGAGGGAATATCATGGATGAGAAACAGATCGAAAAATTCAGATTCGGTGTACTGACATCAAAGGGGCACGCTGAAGTACATGAGATGAGGCTGCCAAAGCTTTCAGAACACCAGGTGCTGGTAAAGCAGCTGGCCTGCAACATCTGCACTGCGGATTACGGGCAGTGGCTGGGCCTGAGGGAACACCAGGGTTATCCTATGGCGGGAGGCCATGAAGGTGCTGGTATCATCATCGAGACCGGGGATAAAGTGGTAGAACTTCTGCCAGGCGATTTTGTGGCCATTTCCAATAACTACTGCGGGGAATGTGAATACTGCAGGCGGGGAGAGGAAAGCCAGTGTGTGATCCGAAGCTCCTATGACCTGCATGAGGGAGGTTACAAGGGCAGAATGGGATTTGCGGAATATCAGGTGAGAAATGCAACAGCAGTGGTGAAGATGAATCCAAAGCTCAGCCCAAGTGAGGCTGCATTCTTAGAGCCACTGGCAACCGTGGCAAAGGGGATCGGGAAGCTGAATGTCCGGCCGCAGGATACTGTAGCCGTCATCGGAGCCGGCACTATGGGGCTTTTAAACGCCCAGGCCGCCAGGGCATGCGGCGCCAGGGTCATTGTAACCGAGATGATGGAAAAGAAGATAACAACTGCCAGAGATATGGGCTTTGAAGTGGTCGATGTGAGGAAGAATGACCCTGTGAAAATAGCAAAGCAGTTCACAGACGGGAGGGGTGTTGACGCGGTCATTGTGGCTGCCGGAGCGACGAAGGCCAATGAACAGGCAGCCGCCATGCTGAAACATTTTGACGGCAGGATTTTAATGTTTGCGGCTGCTTATCCGCCGCCCAAACTGGGCATCACCTCCAATGACATTCATTACCGCAGGATGGAGATCCTGGGGACTTATCTGGGGGATACCAAGGATTTCTTAGAAGCGGCAAGAATGCTCAATCAGGCAGTGGTGGACGTAAAACCGTTGATTGAGAAAAGCCACCCCCTGGATGAGATACAAAAAGCTTTTGAGGAAGCGGCGAAACCGGGAAATTACCGGGTCAGTGTTTTGCTTCACGATCAAGGCGGAGGGGAGGGAACATGCTCAGAATAGGGCAGGAAGGGTTTTTTTATAAATATATATCGGAACAGGATGTGGAACTATTTGCGGAAGTATCCGGAGATAAAAATCCTCTGCATCTGGACGAAGAATATGCCCAAACCACCAGGTTCCGCGGGCGCATCGTCCATGGCATGATCGGGGCGGGGATCATCTCGGCAGCTATCGCAGGAGTTCTTCCCGGACCGGGAACCATTTATCTGAACCAGACATTAAACTTTGAACGGCCCGTTAGGATTGGCGACCGGGTGACTGCCAGGGTAAAGGTGCTGAAAATTGAGATGAAAAAAACATTCAATCTTGCCACATTGGAGACAACCTGTGTCAATCAGGACAATGAAGTTGTCATCAGCGGGAGAGCATTGGTGATTCCGCCAGAGGAATAGGAAGGAGGAGAAATGCAGTTATTGAGAGTAGTACCGTCCGTATATTATTTTGACACTATGAAGCAGTTCCAGGAAGAATTCCAGATCGGACCAGAAGATCTGGTGGTCACAAACCGGTATTTATATGAACCGCTGCTGAAACCACTTGATGTGCAGGCAAATTATATTTTTCAGGAGGCGTTTGGAGACGGGGAGCCTTCTGATGAGATGATCGACCATATTAAAAAAGCAGCGTCGGACTGTCATTATGACAGAATCTTCGCCCTTGGAGGAGGAACCATCCTGGATATCTGCAAGGTGCTGGCACTAGATATGCCGGATGGATGTACCCCGCTGCTTGAGGGAGAGAGGGAGCCAGTGAAGAAAAAACATCTGATCGCTGTTCCTACCACCTGCGGCACTGGAAGCGAGGTTACAAACGTGGCAATAGCGGAGATCAAATCCAGACATACAAAAAAGGGACTGGCATCAGACGCATGTTATGCAGACTGTGCTGTGCTTGTGCCGGAAGCGTTAGAGGGGCTGCCCTATCAGGTGTTTCTCACAAGCTCCATAGATGCTTTGATCCATGCAGTGGAATCCTTTTTGTCTCCGAAAGCCACTCCTGCTACAGAAATGTTTTCAAGGAAAGCAATAGAGATGATTCTGACCGGATACCACCATATGGCGGAGCATGGAAAGGATGCAAGAAGGAAGGAACTAAACAAGTTTATGCTGGCATCCAACTATGCAGGTATTGCATTTGGAAATGCGGGGTGTGCGGCTGTCCATGCGCTGTCCTATTCCATCGGGGGTGCCTTCCATGTTCCCCATGGGGAGGCAAATTATCAGTTTTTCATGGATGTAATGCAGCTTTATGAGACAAAGAGGCCGGAGGGCAGGATCCAGAACCTGAAACAGACGATCGCAGACATTTTCGGCTGGGACAGGGACTCTGTTTTTCTGCGGCTTCGGGAACTTTTATCCAATTTTATGGAAACCAGACCATTAAAGGATTATGGGATGGTACATTCTCAGATTGAGGAGTTTACCAGGAGTACAGTGGAGAATCAGCAGAGACTTTTACAGAATAATTATGTGGAACTGACGAAAGAGGAGATCAGGGAAATATTTAAGAGGAGATATGAGAGCCAGTAGCCGGGAGGGATGGATATGGCATTAATGACAGGGAAAGAATATATCGAGAGTATCAGGAAACTGGACCAGAAGGTCTATATGTTTGGAGAAAGGGTGGAAGATCCCACAAGGAACCCGATCCTGCGTCCATCGCTGAATTCAGTGAGGATGACGTATGATCTTGCGTTTCAGGAGGAATACCGGGATTTGATGACGGTCATCTCGCCGGAGACAGGACAGCGGATCAACAGGTTCACACACATTCACAGGAGCAGTGAGGATCTGGTAAATAAAGTGAAGATGCAGAGGCTTCTGGGACAGAAAACAGCCTCATGTTTTCAGCGGTGTGTGGGAATGGACGCATTTAATGCCGTTTACAGCACAACATATGAAACAGATCAAGTACACGGGACCGGATATTTTAAGAATTTTCAAAATTTTATGCTTTACGTGCAGGAAAATGACCTGACGGTGGACGGAGCCATGACGGACCCGAAAGGTGACCGGTCCCTTCCTCCTCATGCCCAGGAAGACCCGGATTTATTTTTACGTGTAGTGGTGAGACGGCCGGACGGAATTGTAGTAAGAGGCGCCAAGGTCCATCAGACCGGAGCAGTCAACTCCCATGAGATTCTCGTAATGCCCACGATTGCGTTAGGGCCGGAGGATCAGGATTATGCTGTCTCCTTTGCAGTGCCAAGCGATGAGAAAGGCATCTTCATGGTGGTGGGCCGCCAGAGCTGTGATACAAGAAAAACAGAGAATGCGCCAATGGATGTGGGCAACCAGAAGTTCGGCGGAATGGAGGCATTGATCGTATTTGACAATGTATTTATTCCGAATGAGCGTATTTTCTTAAACGGAGAGACGGATTTCTCAGGAATGATGGTGGAAAGATTTGCTGGATATCACAGGCAGAGTTACGGCGGATGCAAAGTAGGGGTGGGCGACGTGCTGATCGGAGCGGCAGCTCTGGCCGCAGACTATAACAGCATTCCCAAGGCTTCCCATATCAAGGATAAGCTGATCGAGATGACTCATTTAAATGAAACTCTGTACTGCTGCGGCATTGCCTGTTCCAGTGAGGGAGTTCCCACGAAATCTGGGAATTATATGATCGACCTTCTTTTGGCAAATGTATGCAAACAGAATGTGACCAGATTCCCTTATGAGATCACCCGGCTGGCAGAGGACATTGCAGGAGGACTTATGGTGACGGCTCCTTCCCAGGCAGATATAAGAAATCCTGAGCTTAAGCCTTATATTGAAAAATATCTGAAAGGAAATAAAAATGTGCCCACAGAGAACCGGTTAAAGATCTTACGGCTGCTTGAAAATCTAACCCTTGGGACTGCCGCGGTGGGATACCGCACAGAATCCCTGCACGGAGCCGGATCGCCGCAGGCTCAGAGGATCATGATCGCAAGACAGGGAAATCTTTTAGAGAAAAAGGAACTGGCAAAACAGATTGCAGGCATATCAGAAGAATAAAGGCGGGATAAGTTATGGAGCTGTCAGAAAAAATAGAGAAAATACTGGAGCAAAACGTAAGACCAAGGCTAAGGGAACATGGAGGGGATATCCGCGTATCAGAGCTGAAAGATGGTATCCTCACAGTGGAGTTTTCAGGGGCCTGCAGCGGATGCCCGTCTGGGCGTATTACCCTGGAGGAACTGGTAAAAACAGCGATACAGGGAGAATGTCCGGAGATAAAGGATGTCAGAACTGAACAGACTGTCAGCGGCGAACTGATCCGGCAGGCTAAAGATCTGATGGGCAGAAACAAAAAAAGGTCATGGAAAGAATTATACAGAGAAAAGGTGGTCAGTGCGGATGAGGCCGTATCCCATATCAAGCCAGGCCATAGGGTGGTACTTTCCCATGCAGCCGGAGAATCCCTGGTACTTTCCGATGCTCTGGTAAGAAACAAAGATCTCTATGAGAATGTAGAGATCGTCCATATGGTGGCTATGGGGGAGGCCAGATATTGTGAACCGGGGATGGAACAGCATTTCAGGCACAACAGTTTCTTTCTCGGAGCTTCCACAAGAAAGGCAGCCCGTGAGGGAAGAGCAGATGTGACCCCTGTCTATTTTTCAGAAATACCGGAGCTTTTCAGAACATCTCTTCCTGTGAATGTGGCGCTGTTAAATCTGTCGCCTCCAGATGAACACGGCTATTTAAGTTTTGGAATTTCGGTCGACTACTCTAAGCCTGCGGCCATGGCGGCGGATCTGGTGATCGCACAGATCAACCCTTCCATGCCAAGGACTCTGGGTGATAGTTTTATCCATGTGAAAGATATTGATTATATTGTGGAGGCGGATACGCCCCTGATCGAGCTTCCGCCCGCAAAGGTAACGGAGACCGAAAGGGCAATAGGGAAAAATTGCGCATCTTTGATCGAGGATGGTGACACCCTGCAGCTGGGCATCGGAGCGATCCCAGATGCAGTACTCGGCTTTTTGATGGACAAAAAGGATCTGGGAATACACTCAGAAATGATCTCGGATGGTGTTGTGGACTTGGCAGAAGCAGGGGTCATAACCAATAGGAGAAAAAATCTGCATCCTGGAAAGAGTATCGTGACGTTTCTCATGGGAACAAAGAAACTGTATGACTATGTGGACGATAATCCGGAGGTAGAACTTCATCCGGTGGACTATGTCAACGATCCTTATGTGATCGCAAAAAATGATCATCTGGTATCAATTAATTCCTGTGTGCAGGTGGATTTGATGGGACAGGTTGTGTCCGCATCCGTTGGCAGGAATCAGATCAGCGGAGTAGGCGGACAGGTAGATTTTGTTCGGGGCGCCAATATGAGCCGAGGGGGAAAAAGTATCATGGCTATGCCCTCTACGGCGGCAAATGGGAAAATCTCCAAGATCGTACCGGTAATCGATGAGGGGGCATCAGTTACAACTTCCAGATATGATGTGGACTATGTGGTAACAGAATATGGGGCAGTAAGATTAAAGGGTGAGACCCTGAGAAACCGGGCGAAAAAACTGATCGGGATCGCACATCCAGACTTTCGTCAGATGCTGGAAGAAGAATATAAAAAGAGATTTCATAGATGCCGGAATATGAATGAATCATAGTGATAAAAGAGATGACGGCCTTTATCCAGACATACCCGGGTAAAGGTCGTTTTTAAATGTTTATTTATGCCCATGGGGCATCCCGTAATTCGTACGCTTCGGGCAGGCGTGCTGCGAACAGCAAAGGATAGCACACTGCTTATGATTAATGAATGGACATTCCGGCAGGAATGAAAAAAGAAAATAGTTTAATTCTCAGAAAAGTATTCTGCCAGCTGAATGATGAACTGGCTGTTTGTCGGACGTTCTAACATGCAGGTCTGTGTAATACTCCAGAATAATTCTTTGTTGCCTTTGCTCCATACGGAGTCAATCGCATGACGGATGGTCCGTTCAACACTGGTCGGCGTTGCATGATTCTTTTCTGCGATATAAGGATATAGACGTTTTGTGATCCCGTCAAAAACAGATGGGTCCTTTACACCCAATTCGATTGCCTGTCTCAGATAGAGATAGCCTTTTAAATTCGGAGTGATGCCCAATTGTTTTAAAAGTTTGCTGATTCGGCTTGAGAGATCTAAATGCGCAGTAGAAGATGCCGCCTGATTTAAGAGCTGGTTGATGTGAATAACATGTGAGGTGCTGTCAGGTACGGATGTATGGTTTTTTGAGTGTATTACAGAAATTTGTAAAATAGTATCGTCTGACAGTACCAATTGAAGATTTTCGTTTTGCATGATATACTCCCCTCATAAAGATAAATTTACTCCTTAGATTATGTAATCATGTTCATTATAGAAAATAAAGAGGAATATTGTCAACTTGTCGAGGGGTGAATTTATTCCATATTTGGAAGGTGGAACGAATGAATTATAAAAAACTTAAGGAAATTATGCAAACAAAAAAGTTTACAGTGGAAGATTTGTCAAAAAGCAGCAGGATCCCCATCGGCACTTTATCAAAAATTGTATGCGGGATCACTCCGAATCCAAGATTTAACACGATGGAAGAAGTGGCAGCTTCCCTAAATTGTTCTCTGGATGAGTTCTCAAATCGGGAGCCCATGATCCCATATGATTATGAAAACTACATCCGTAAGTTTAAACGTCTGCCGGCGCACCAGAAAGAATATATCAAATATGTGATTAATTTAGAGTATGACAGAATGGTATCCTTAAAATCTTCTGGAAAAAAATCAATGAAGTGTTTTGAGTTTACCAGTGTGGAGGACGGCTTGGCTGACTATGGAAGCCAGAAGGTGCATGATGTATGGGTGGAACAGAATCCTATTACAAAGGAATGTACCTTTTTCGTCTGGGTGCGCACCAATATGCTGGAACCGAAGTTTTGCAGAAACTCTATTCTAGGATTCCAGTACATGGACGGGCGCTTTCCAAAACATGGAGAGATATGGATGTTCCTAAGGTCAGGATATTTGTATATAGGCCGTTATTTTAAGAGACACGGTGTTCCGCTGCTCAGGTCACTGAACGGAACGATAGACGATGAGGAGATCACAAGCGTGATGGATTATAAAAGAGTCGGAAGGTTCGTGGGGACCGTAGATATCCCCGAGTTGACATCGATAGTTTAAAAGATGGAATTCTGTCAATACTCCAAGTATATAACTTACGTTGGAAAGGGTGTGGCAGAACAAATGAAGCTGGAAGAAAAAGCAATCCTTCATTTTTTGGACAGGTTTGACCAGACTCCGTTTCTTGTCAAAATAAAAGAAGAGGAGTATTCGATTGGGGACGGGGAGCCAAGATTCTCGATTATCTTCAAAAAGGAACCGGATTTAAAGGAAATGATGACAAGTACATCCCTGGCATTGGGTGAGGCCTATATGCGGGGTGATCTGGAGATTGATGGGGATTTGTACCAGGCATTGTATTATTTTCTCGGACAGATGGGCAACTTCTCGGTGGATACAAGAGTGCTGAGAAAACTGATGTTTCCTTCACTGGGAAGAAGAAAACAGAAAGAGGATGTCTCCTCCCACTATGATCTGGGAAATGATTTTTACAGTCTTTGGCTGGATGAGACTTTAAACTATTCCTGTGGGTTCTTTGAGTCTGAGAGTGATACACTTTACGAAGCACAGAAGCATAAGACAGAGAGAATCCTTGCCAAGCTTAATTTGAAAGAAGGGATGGAGCTTCTGGACATTGGATGTGGTTGGGGTTACCTTTTGATCGAGGCTGCCAAAAAATATAAGATCCGCGGAACCGGCATCACTCTGAGCAGGGAGCAGCAGCAGGGGTTTCAAAAGCGGATTGAGCAGGAAGGTCTGACAGATTATCTGCAGGTTGAGTTGATGGACTACAGGGATCTGCCGGGATATAAAAAGAAGTTTGACAGGGTGGTCAGTGTGGGAATGCTGGAGCATGTGGGAAGGGATCATTATGAGCTTTTTTTCCAATGCATCAAGAGGGCGATGAAGCCAGGAGGAGTTTTTCTTCTGCACTTTATCAGCGCCCTGGAGGAACATCCGGGAGATCCATGGATGAAGAAATATATTTTCCCAGGAGGTGTCATTCCAAGTCTCCGTGAGATTGTGGACCTTGGCTCTAAATACCGTTTTTATCTACTGGACGCAGAAAGCCTGAGAAGGCATTACAACAGAACTCTGCTGTGCTGGGATAAGAATTTTAATGAACACAGGGCGGAGATTGAAGAGAAATTTGGTGAAACATTTGCAAGGATGTGGGATTTGTATCTGTGTGCATGTGCATCTACATTTCAGAATGGAATCATTGATCTGCATCAGCTCCTGTTTACGAACGGAATTAATAATGATCTGCCTATGACGAGATGGTATTGATCGGGGGACCTTGTCTTCCATAGAAAAAAGTCCAGGACAATGATTGCCCTGGACTTTGTTAATATCCAATCACATTGATGATTTTCTGGTTAATCCGTCCCAACTCATCGCTGACCTGATAGTTTTCTGTATCAAACAGGTATTTATGTACCTGAACAGCATTTTCCTTCAGTGTGGTAGGAAATCCATACCAGACACCAAGATATTTGTATTCCTTCTGGTCAAACGGAAATCCCTTCTGGCTTTTAATATCATAGCGAAAGATTGAAAGCAGCATGGAAAATAGTTCTTTCTGATCCATATTGGTCTTGATCTGCGGCAGAATCTTATCCATGGCACCCATCAAGCCAAAAGGATTCTTTTTCCCTTTGGCAAAGATTTTCTGAAGAACCTCTCTCTGGCGTCCGGCGCGGGCCAGATCACCGCCTGCTGTGTAGCGAATCCTTGAATAAGCCACCGCCTGGTTTCCATCTAATGTCTGAAGACCGGCAGTCTTGATCTTGGGTGAATCTCCACCGTTTAATCGATTCATATCGCCGATGTAGCTGTTTAGATTTTTAAGGATTGAAGAGTCCACCTTTACTTCTATACCGCCGATGGCATCCACGATATCTGCCAGGATCTTAAAGTTTACGGTCGCATATTGTTTGATATTTAAGTCCAGGTTTCTGTTGATGGTGCTGACAGCCAATTCTGGGCCGCCCAGGGAATATGCTGCGTTGATTTTTGTGTAGTGGCCGTTTACGCTGACATAGGTATCCCGGTAGATGGACAGCATTTTAATGTCCTTTGTGCTGTTGTTGATGCTGACTACAATAATAGAGTCCGAACGGTTCCCACGGTCTGACATACTTCCGGTCTGGGAGTCTATGCCAAACAGGGCGATGTTGGTGTAATCCTTCATATTGGCGTCTTCGTGGACTGTGACCAGCTTGCTTTGATTCATGGGTGTTGACTTGATTTTGCCAAGCTTTGAGTAAGATAACCCTAAAATGACTCCAATCAAGATAACGATCAGCAGCAACAGTATGAAAATCCACCGGATATGGGAATGCCGGCGTTTGGTAGCTTTTACGCTCATATAAACCTCCTAGTAAGCGTTCTTATTAATAAATCCTTTGAAAACTGTCAGAAACAGTATTTTAAAATCCAGAGATAATTTCCAGTTTTCAATATAATACAGATCGTGTTCGATTCTGCCGCGGATGGATGTATCACCGCGGAAGCCGTTGACCTGTGCCCATCCGGTAATGCCTGGGCGCACCTGATGTTTGATCATATAGCGGGGAATCTCTTCTTTAAACTTTTCTACGAACAGAGGACGTTCCGGACGCGGCCCCACAAGACTCATATCTCCCCGGAGTACATTATAAAACTGTGGAAGTTCGTCCAGACTTGTGTGGCGTATAAATTTTCCGAAGGGAGTGACTCTTGGATCGTTGGGTTTTGTCCACTGGGTTGCTTCCTTTTTTGGATCCTGGACCCCCATGGAACGGAACTTGTACATCTTAAATGGTTTGTTTCCGAGACCAACTCTTTCCTGGGCAAATAATACAGGGCCTGGAGAGCTGCGTTTCACCAAAAGCGCGATGACCAGCATGACAGGGGATAATATAACCAGCGCGCAGGCAGATCCGATGATGTCAATGGTGCGCTTGACAACCCGGTTTACAATGTTGGTCAGAGGGACATTCCGGATATTGATGACCGGAAGCCCGTCCAGATCCTCGGTGTATGGGTTTGTGGAAATAAAGTTATAATAGTCCGGCACGAACTTCGTATGGACACCTGATTTCTCACAGATGGCAACCAACTTTTCCAGCTTCTCGTATTCGTCCAGATTCAGTGTGATAGCGACTTCGTCCAACGGGGTCTGTCCCAGATAATTTTCCAATTCATTTAAAAGTCCGATCTTTTTTATACCTCTGTATTCAAAGTTATCGCTGATGGTATCGTCAAAAATGCCGTGGATATAAAGGCCCCAGTGGGGATTGGCTTTGATACGGTCAATATAGGCGGCAGCAGATGTGCTGAAGCCGACCAGGACCACATGTTTTAAATTCCGGCCGTTTTCCCTTGTGCTGTTTAATACTTTCCTTATAGTATAACGGGAGATGACGCCGACTACAAAGTTCATGGAAAAGAACAAAAGCAGAAGGCTCCGGGGGAAGTTTTGAAGTCTGGTCAGGACAATGGCAACGGATCCGATACCGAGACCAATCAGGTTTGCTTTAAACAGATTGATGATCTCACGGCTTCCGCGCTGATACCTCTTGGGAGTATAAAGGCCGAAGAAGGCATATAATAAAAGAAGGATAATGATTGAAATAAAAACCGTCTTCTGGTAATAAGAAAATCTTAACTCATATTTTCCAACAAAGAAAAATAGTTTAGAAATCCACGATTCTTTTCCCCATTCAAATCGGATCTTATGTGATAAAAAAGCCGATAGATAAATACAGACTGCATCAATGACGATATGCAGGCGGTTTAAATAGGCTTGATTTTGCTTAATCATTTGTTTTCTCCTCTATACAATATATTGCACCATACTTATGAACTTATTATAAGTGAAAAAGGACAAAGGCACAATGGGATTATTTCTTATGTTTTTCTTAGTTTTATAACATTTAAAACACAGTTTTTACACATTTATTTTGTACTATTTAAGCAAGATAAATACGAAAGGAGATATAGGTTATGTACGAAGATATGAATTTTAATAATACGGGATATACAGAACCAGATCAAAATCAAAATAAAGGAACTGCAAAAAAGACAGGAAAGAGGATCGCAAAGATCGCAGCGGCAGCGGTGGCCTTCGGACTGATTGCCGGGGTAACCATGCAAGGAGTACAGTATGGATTTTCAGCAGCAGGCATAGGAAACGGAGGAACCCAGCTTGCAACGACCAATACGACAAAAACATCTTCAAAAGGAACCACATCCGGAAACGAAGATTTGTCAACCGTAGCATCCAACGTTATGCCTTCCATCGTCTCTATCACAAGCAAATATACCACAAGCTCCGGAAATTTCTTCGGACAGCAGCAGAATAACGAAAGTGAGGGAGCCGGTTCCGGCATCATCGTCGGAAAGAAGGACGGATACCTTTTAGTTGTCACCAATAACCATGTCATCGCTGACGCACAGTCTATTTCTGTAGGATTTACAGACGGTACCAGTGCTTCCGGAACAATCAAGGGAACTGACAGCGACGCAGACTTGGCAGTGGTTGCGGTCAAACTAAAGGATATCAAGTCTGCTACAATGAAAAAGATCAAGGTCATCACATTGGGAGATTCTGATAATTTGAAAGTAGGAGAGCAGGCCATCGCCATCGGAAATGCACTCGGATACGGACAGTCTGTGACCGGAGGATATATCAGTGCCCTGAACAGGGAAGTACAGCTCACAGATAAAACCATGACTCTTCTTCAGACAGATGCCGCCATCAATCCGGGAAACAGCGGAGGTGCTCTGTTAAACAGTAAGGGAGAACTTGTAGGAATCAACACCGTCAAATATTCCTCAGAGGATGTAGAGGGAATGGGATATGCGATTCCGATCAATACGGCAAAACCAATCATTGACAGGTTGATCAAACAGAAAACCGTATCCAAATCCGAGCAGGCCTATTTAGGAATCTCAGGGCAGACCATCTCAAGCGATATGGCTGCACAGATGGATATGCCTCAGGGTGCACTGGTACGCCAGGTTGTTCAAAATTCACCGGCGCAGAAGGCAGGTATCAGCGCAGGGGATGTGATCGTAAGCTTCGATGGATCCACAGTGTCTACAATGGAAGGATTAAAGAGCAAGATCGAGGGCAAAAAAGCCGGCGATACAGTAAAAGTTGTCGTGAAACGCCAGAACCAGATGGGCACCTATGAAAAGAAAACCATAAGCGTCAAGCTGGAGAAAAAAACAGATGACAGTTCTTCTAGCAGCACGCAGAATAACTAATTGGAAACAGTTGAATTCTTAAATGATACAAGTTACAATAAAACGGGCGGCAAAGGCCGCTCGTTTTTAACGTATGGAATTAAGGAGCCGATATGATTTCAATTGAGATAGAACAAGTAAAGACCTTTATGGCAGGACTTTTGACCGGGGCGATGTGTGATGATTTTATGCTGTATGAAGGGAAACTTTCCATGGAGATCACTTACGAATTTGATGGAAAAATGCAGAAAGATTTTTACGATACGGATGAATGGGAAATACTGAAAGAGTATCCTTATATCCCGTGGAAGATGGAAAAGCAAAAGATATTTGCACTGATCAAAGGAAAAAAGACACCTCTGTCTTTTCAATTTGTGCTGATGCTCGATCCGAAACGAATGGCAGGCTTCCTTTCTAAATATAATATACCTGAGAGATCAGAAAACATTGGAGGATTATTTTTAAACATATATTTTGACCGGGAAAGCCTAAAATGTACGACCGGAGTTTCAAGAAAAACATTTGTGCTGGATAAAACCCTGGAATTAGCGTGGGACGAAGAAATGAAAATGTTTTTAAAAGGGAAGTAGGAGGAGTGAACCTATGAAATTATTGAAAGAGATATGCCGGGGGATTTTGATCGGGGTAGCCAATATCATACCGGGAGTCAGCGGAGGAACGCTGGCAGTTTCTATGGGGATTTATGACAAAATCATATACGCACTGACACATATACGCAAGGAATTTAAGCAGAGTCTTAAGATACTTGTGCCAGTAGGAATTGGGGCTGTCATCGGACTTGTGGGCCTTTCCTTTGTGATCAAATGGCTGTTTGAATATTATCCGATCCAGACTAATTTTTTGTTTATAGGACTGATCATCGGGGGACTGCCGGCGATTTTTAAGAGAATGGAAGGTGAAAAAAAGGGACTCTCACATGGGATTGCTTTTCTCCTTATGTTTGCACTGGTGGTCCTGCTCCCGCTTTTGGGCAGCCAGACAGCGTCAGATGTGATATTGACTGCAGATCCGGTCATGATGGGAAAGATGTTCCTGATCGGTATTATTGCCGCGGCCACCATGGTCGTACCTGGAGTCAGCGGATCTATGGTGCTGTTAGTTTTGGGATTTTACCAGCCGATTCTTCAAGAGATCACACAGTTTATGGTAAATGTGGCTACGCTGAATCTATCCGGCTTGACACACGGCATTCTCTTGCTGACACCGATGGCATTGGGTATTGCAGCGGGAGTCGTGATCATCGCAAAGATCATTGAATATCTTTTTGAACATTTTGAAGCAGTCACATTTGCCGGTATCGGCGGTCTGATCCTTGGATCCCCCATCGCCATACTCTATGAGGCCAATTTTGACCATTTTAATCTGTTCTCGGGAGTGACGGGACTGATCGCATTGGCGGCAGGATGTATCTGTGCTTATTACCTGGGCGAGGATTAAAGGGTTTTCATTTATAGAAATATATGATATGTAGTAATGAATACTATATCGGAAAGTTTTAAAAAGGAGACGCCATATGAGTTTTAATATTGTCTGTGACAGCTGCACGGATTTAACAAAAGAAGATTTTGAGAAAGGATGTTATACCTGGATCCCGTTGACATTGCTGATCGGCGATGAGGAGATCGTTGACGATGATACTTTTGACCAGCGTTCTTTTTTAGACAAAGTGGCGAACAGCAAAGGCGCCTGTAAATCTGCATGTCCGGCGCCTGAAGCTTATATGGAAGCATATAAAAAGGCAGATGATATATATGTTGTGACATTGTCAGCAGAACTGAGCGGATCTTACAACAGCGCGGAGCTTGGCAAGAAGTTATACAAGGAAGAACTGGGAGACAAGAACATCTATGTGTTTAATTCCAGGGGAGCTTCAAGCACACAGCTTTTGATTGCCAGAAAGATCTATGAGTATGCGTCCACAGGTATGCCGTTTGAGCAGGTCGTGGAACATGTGGAGGATTATATTAAGGGGCAGAGAACCTTTTTTGTATTAGAAACCTTGGATGTCCTGCAGAGAAACGGGCGGCTGTCCAAAGTCAACGCAGTGCTTGCCACAGCCCTGAACATCAAACCAGTGATGGAAGGGACAAAGGAAGGTGTCATCCAGAAACTGGCACAGGCCAGAGGGACCAAAAAGGCGTTGGCAAAGATGACAGAATGCATCGTAAAAGAAGGACAGGATCTTACGGAGAGGGTCCTTGCCATCGCTCACTGCAATTGCTACGAAAGAGCTGTTTATCTCAAGAATATGTTGGAAGAGAAGGTAAACGTGAAGGATATCGTCATAGTAGATACCAAGGGAGTCAGCAGCCTGTACGCATGTGACGGCGGCGTAGTGGTAGCTTATTAGACAACATAAGAAGAAAGAAACAGGGAGACGGTAAGAAACCGTTTCCCTGTTTTAGATTGTAAAATCTTTTGTTATGAATTCCTGGATTTGATTTATAAGGAGACTGGTATGGTAGCCGTCCGCCGCCGCATGGGAGATCGTGATGGTCAGCGGCATTTTGTAACGGCCGGCAGTTCCCTGGTATTTACCGTATGTGATGATAGGAAATAGATTGGGACTGGCATCTGCGGACATGGTGCTGAGTCCGGTATAAGAAAGCCAGGGGACACACGAGATACAGAAAAAGTTCTGAGGCTGTCCGGGTTTGCCTTTTATGCCTTTATGATCCCTATACGTTTTCATATCATCCGTCATAGCATGGTAGAAGGATAGAAAATCATCCGAGTAATACGTCCACAGATCAGAAAAAGTATGGTCATCATTATGGAAGACAGTGTAGGAAGGGTGCACAGTGTCCCAGATACCGGGCAGCCCTTCTTTTGAAAGTCCCATCTTAAATTCGTTTAAGCTGTTGACGGCCGATGAAACACAGTAGACAAAGCTTGGATAAAATTTAAGACTTTTTTGCCGGATCAGTTTCAGAAAATCAGTCACATCCAACTCAGCTGTCAGGCTGTAGCCGCACTTGATCATCTCAGTGTAATATTGAAAATGTTCCCTGCGTTCCCACGTATCTAAATCAATCAGATGAAACATAAATTACCTCCATTTTTTCTTTCTTATCTCTATTATAGAGCAAATGAAAAAAAGTGCAAAAAAAAGATTGTTAAAAATATATACAACTTATTTTGTAAAGCCTAAATTTATTTTGCGCGTAAACACCGCATTTAGCAGCGGAAACAGGGTAAAAAGTAGAACAATAAAGGCATAAGAACCGCGGTTTTATGCGGTTTTTCGTTATTATATTAACGGTGTTTTTAGACAAAATCTATTGTTTGTACAGGAGTTATTGTATATAATTAGATACAATATCAAAAAGAAAGGGTGATGGAATGAGTCGCTTAGAAATTGTGACGCCGGACCGGGCGCAGATTGTGATGGAAGGGCTTTATAAGGATCTGGAGAGAAGGATGGAATCCAGTCCTCCGGGTATCTGTCCGGTCGATATGTCCAGGGCATTTTTGGAACTGTGCCATGCACAGACATGCGGAAAATGTGTGCCGTGCAGGATTGGGCTCGGACAGTTAAAGAATCTGATCAACGATGTATTGGACGGGAGGGCCACCATAGAGACCCTGGGACTGATCCGGGATACAGCGCAGTCAATCATGGATTCTGCGGACTGTGCCATCGGTTACGAGGCAGCCAATATGGTCTATAAGGGAGTGATCGGTTTCAGGGATGATTATCTGGAACACATCATGTACAATCGATGTCTCATGTCCCTGAAGCTACCAGTGCCTTGCGTATCCCTATGTCCAGCACGGGTTGATATACCGGGATACATAGCTTTGGTCAGGGAGGAGAGGTATGCAGACGCTGTGCGCCTGATACGCAAAGACAATCCTCTGCCTACTACATGCGGATTTATATGTGAGCATCCGTGTGAAGCCAAATGCCGTAGGAATATGATCGATGATTCTGTAAATATCCGCGGACTGAAACGGGTTGCCGCTGACTTTGCGGGCAAGGTCCCGCCTCCTCCGTGTGGTGAGCCAACGGGCAAAAAGGTTGCCATCGTAGGAGGCGGACCGGGAGGCTTAAGTGCCGCTTATTATTTACGGCTGATGGGCCATGATGTCACAATTTTTGAAATGCTGCCGAAACTGGGCGGTATGCTCCGATATGGTATTCCAAACTACCGCCTTCCAAAGGAACGTCTGGATGAAGACATCGAGGCGATCCTTGCAACGGGAGTCAAGGTGCAGTACGGGACAGTGATCGGAAAAAACTGTTCTGTCAGCCAGTTGAGGGAGCAGCATGATGCAGTGCTGATCTCCATCGGTGCCAGTACAGACAAAAAGCTGGGGCTTGAGGGAGAAGATGCTGAGGGTGTGATCTCAGCGGTACAGTTCCTACGGGATGTAGGACACGGCAGGTGTGAGTGCCTTAACGGACAGGAGGTTGCGGTAATCGGCGGAGGCAATGTCTCAATGGATGCCGTCCGCACAGCTGTCCGTCTGGGAGCAAAGAAGGTAAGCATTGTTTACCGGAGGAGAGTTGCCGATATGACCGCTCTGGCTGAAGAGATCGAGGGTGCCATAGCTGAGGGCGTGGAAGTGAAGACTTTAATGGCACCGTCCAGGATTGAGACCGGGGAAGACGGAAAGATCAAAGGCATCTGGGTCACTCCGCAGATGATCAGCAAGATACAGAACGGAAGAGCCAGTGTGCGTCCAACCGGGGAGGAGGATGTATTTATTCCGTGTGAAACTCTGGTGGTAGCCATCGGCCAGGATATCCTGTATGAACATTTTGAAGAAAATGGAGTTCCGGTGCAGAGAGGAAAGATCAAGACAGAAAAGTACGGCGGATTTGACGAGATACCAGGCGTATTTGCCGGAGGGGATTGTGCAACAGGACCGTCCACTGTTATTTCTGCCATCGCCGCAGGTAAGGTGATCGCCGCGAACATTGACGAGTATCTTGGCTTCCGCCACGAGATCACCTGTGATGTGGAGATTCCGGAGCCGCGTCTGGATGACCGCCCTCCTTGCGGAAGGGTCAACATGACAGAGAGAGAGGCAGGAGAACGTGTCAATGACTTTGAAGGCGTAGAAAATTGTATGTCCAAGGCAGAGGCCCATCAGGAATCCGGCCGGTGCCTGCGCTGTGACCACTTTGGATTCGGCGTATTTAAAGGGGGGAGGGATATTAAATGGTAACACTGACAATTGACCGTATGGAAGTAACGGTGCCGGAAGGCACGACGATCATGGAGGCGGCGGCTTCTGTTCATATCGATATCCCAAGACTCTGTTATTTAAAGGGGATCAACGAGATCAGCGCCTGCCGTGTCTGTGTGGTAGAGATGGAGGGCAAGGACAAATTGATCACCTCCTGCAACAATGTAGTGGAAGAGGGCATGGTCATCTATACGAACAGCCCCAAGGTAAGGTTAAACCGCAGAAAGACGGTGTCTATGCTGCTGTCACAGCATGACGGACAGTGCGTTAACTGCAGCAGAAGTATGAACTGCAGTCTGCAGACCATAGCAAATGATCTTAATATTTTGGAAAATCCGTTTAAACAGGAACTGGTGCATAAAGAATGGGATAAAACATTTCCTCTGATCAGGGATGCCAACAAGTGCATTAAATGTATGCGCTGCGTACAGATCTGTGATAAGGTTCAGGGACTAAATGTCTGGGATGTATCCGGGACCGGAGCGAGGACCAATGTGGATGTATCCAGAAACCGGGATATCCGCGTGGCGGATTGTTCTTTATGCGGGCAATGTATCACCCACTGTCCGGTGGGGGCATTGAGAGAGCGGGATGACACATCCATGCTGTTCCAAGCGCTGGAAGATGAAGACAAGATCGTGGTTGCCCAGATCGCGCCGGCTGTCCGGGCTGCTTGGGCGGAACAGCTGGGTCTGTCCAGAGAAGAAGCCCCGGTAGAAAAGATCGTGACAGCCTTCAGGCGGATGGGAATCGACTATGTATTTGATACAACATTTTCTGCTGACCTGACGATCATGGAAGAAGGAAGTGAGTTTGTAAAACGTCTGCAGGACGGGGATTTAAATGAGTATCCAATGTTTACTTCCTGCTGCCCTGGATGGGTGAGATTCATAAAGACCCAGTACCCGGACATGGTCGGCAGGCTTTCCACCGCAAAATCTCCACAGCAGATGTTCGGTGCCGTGATGAAGTCTTATTTTGCGAAGAAACTCCAAGTGGATCCGGAGCGGATCTTCACACTTTCTATCATGCCTTGTCTGGCTAAAAAAGCAGAGAGGGAAATGGAACTGTTCTATGAAGAATACGCGGGCCACGATATTGACTGTGTGCTTACGACCAGAGAGCTGGACAGGATGCTTAGGGCGGAACATCTGAACCCAAGATATCTGGAGCCGGGTGAATTTGATTCTCCGTTTGAAGTGGGAACAGGAGCCGGTGTAATCTTTGGAGCTACCGGCGGTGTTATGGAAGCTGCACTGAGATCTGCCTATTACCTTGTGACCGGAGAAAATCCGGATGCGGATGCTTTCCGCGAAATACGCGGCGTAAAACGGGAGGGATGGACGGAAGCAGAGTTTGATGTTGCGGGAACTGTGATACATATCGCAGTTGTCAGCGGCCTGGGAAATACTAGAAAGCTCATGGAAGCAATCCGAAATAAAGAAGTGAAATATGAATTTGTGGAGGTCATGGCCTGTCCGGGAGGCTGCGCCGGAGGCGGGGGACAGCCGATCCATGACGGTTTTGAACTGGCAGAGGAGAGAGGGTCCAGTCTCTATTTCCTGGACCAGAATACCGAGGTCCGGTTCTCCCATGACAATCCGGATATACAGAGTCTTTATAAGGAGTTCTTTGAGCAGCCGTTGTCCCATAGGGCACATCAGCTGCTGCACACAGAACACGAAGTTTGAGTTTTTCTTCATTGTCTCCAGTCGGCTCTGGAAAGGCCTCCTTCCAACAATGAAGAAAAACTCTCCAAAGTATGAATTATGAAAGTGCTGCGCCAATGTCGGAGGATCGTGTTTTAAGCAGGCCGGAGACATTGGCGTGGCACTTTACTCTTTGACAGGGTTTTCTTTTTTCGCTATAATAGTAACAATTTACGGAGAATGCAAGAAAAGGAGAACCAGTATGAGCAAAATTGAGATGACGACACCGTTGGTTGAGATGGATGGGGATGAAATGACCAGGATCCTCTGGAAGATGATCAAGGATGAGCTTTTGATCCCGTATATCGACTTGAAGACGGAATATTATGATCTTGGACTGGAACACAGGAACGCCACCAATGACCAGGTGACCTTTGATGCGGCGGAAGCTACCAAAAAGTACGGAGTAGCTGTTAAATGTGCTACGATTACACCAAATGCTGCAAGAATGGATGAGTATGACCTCAAAGAAATGTGGAAAAGCCCAAACGGGACCATCCGTGCCATCTTAGACGGAACTGTGTTCAGAACTCCGATCACAGTAAAAGGGATTGAACCGACTGTCCGCACATGGAAAAAACCGATCACCATCGCAAGACATGCTTACGGGGATGTGTACAAAGGTGTGGAGATCAAAGTACCGGGTGCTGGAAAAGCAGAATTGGTCTATACAGCAGAAGACGGAACACAGATCAAAGAGCTGATTCATGAGTTTGACGGTGCCGGAATCCTTCAGGGAATGCACAACACAGAAAAGTCCATCCGCAGTTTTGCAAAGAGCTGTTTTACATATGCATTGGATACAAAACAGGATTTATGGTTTGCCACGAAGGACACAATTTCCAAGAAATATGATCATACATTTAAGGATATTTTCCAGGAAATCTACGACGCAGAGTACAAAGACCAGTTTGAGGCAGCCGGGATCGAGTATTTCTATACATTGATCGATGATGCAGTCGCACGTGTCATGAAATCAGAGGGAGGCTATATCTGGGCCTGCAAAAACTATGATGGAGACGTAATGAGTGACATGGTGTCATCCGCATTTGGATCACTGGCTATGATGACCTCTGTCTTAGTATCCCCGGACGGATACTATGAGTATGAGGCAGCACACGGGACCGTACAGCGCCATTACTATAAGCACCTGAAAGGGGAAGAGACCTCTACCAACTCCGTGGCGACTATTTTCGCCTGGACGGGAGCGCTGAGAAAACGCGGTGAGATGGATTCCAATGAAGCTTTGGCCAGGTTTGCTGACAAGCTTGAAAAAGCCACCATCGATACCATCGAGGAAGGTACAATGACAAAGGATCTTGCACTGATCACTACATTGGAAAATGTCAATGTGGTCAACAGCCAGAACTTTATCAAAGCCATCGCTGAAAAGCTTTCATAACTTATAGACTGATCAAAGCCCTGAAAGAGATTTCGGGGCTTTTTTCTTTTGAGACAGCAAAAAATATCAAGCCTGCTTCACTGTTCCAGATTATAATCATTTTATCAACGAAAGGAACGGTAGATACTCTCATACAAACGTATCAGTATATCTGGGGTGCCTGGTTTCAAAAAAGTGGATAGGGGCTTGCAAACTGAAATTTATTTCCCGATCACTGATAAGAATGTAAAAAAAGTAAAATAATGGTTGAAACTAAAAGAAAATTGTATTATAATGTAAATCAAGGATGAGGAATCATTCTCACACAATCTTGTACGAATATATCATTCATCTCTTTTCAAATATAAACTACTAAGACCTACGCAGAATCAGGCGTACGAATCTCATTCCAACCGAATCTATATCTATTTCAAATACTTCCAATCATTGAAGTGAGAGTGGTTTCCATCCTTAAATTTAATAAAAAATACTTGACAGAATTTGGTTTCCTGGAATATAATGATAAAAAATTACGAAATCCTTTGAGCAAAAGTAAGTAGCTTGACAAACGGTATTACAGAGAGCGGCCGGTCGGTGTAAGGCAGCATACACGTGTCATGTGAATGGGTTTGTGAGGAGCGCAGAGAACACATTTTGTCAGTATCTGCCGCCGTGATCCCGCGTTATGGGAACGGAGTATAAAAGCATAAGCGGAGTACTCTAAGAGGAGAGTCTATGATTTCGGAAGGACTCTTGAATTTGGGTGGCACCACGGTCTATCGTCCCTTGTAGAGGGATGATAGGCCTTTTTTTGTTTTCATAGGAGAGTTCTCTTAACTTCTCTATGTAAACAAAATGCGTAAGGAAATTATTTGCCCCTGGAGCGAAGTGAACAGCGAAGAAGATAGGAGGATTATATGTTAAGTCCAACATTAGAACAGGTAAAGAATTTATTGACAATTTATCCGACAGTGCCGGTATTTTATGAGGTTTTGGGTGACCATGTGACGCCGATCCAGGTGTTTATGGCGCTGAGAAAATCAGGGACTCCATCTTTTATGCTGGAGAGTGTGGAGAACAGAGACCAGTGGGGGAGATATTCTTTTATCGGAGTAAATCCCAAGAAAGAGATTAAGATCAATGGCACAGAGATAGAGCTTGACGGAAAGAAGCAGACGGTGGAAAACCACATTGCCTATTTAATAGACATGGTTAATGCATACCAGTCACCGGTGCTGGTAGATAAACCAAAGCTTACAGGCGGGTTTATCGGATATTTTGGCTATGACACCATCCGGTTTGTGGAAAAGAAGCTGACCAATGTACCGGAGGATGATTTGCATATGCCGGAATGCCATTTGTGCATGTACGATGAGATCGTTGCTTTTGACCATCTTACAAACCGGGTGATCGTCATTCAAAATGTCCATGAAGACGATGATCTGGAAACAAAATATGCAAGTCTGGAGCCGAAGGCAAAACAGATGATCGAACAGATCGACAACTTCCGCATGGTCAGAAAAGAACATACAGCAAAAAGTGAGACCAGGGTCCTATCAAATCTAACCAAGGAAGAGTATATGTCAAATGTGGAGAAGGCTAAGGAATACATTAAAGACGGAGACATCTTCCAGGTAGTCCTGTCACAGAGGTTTGAGGTTGAGAGTGAGGCTGATCCATTTGACGTATACCGGTGTTTAAGGACAACAAATCCTTCCCCGTATTTATACTTCTTTGATTTTGTAGACTACCAGATCGCAGGGGCCTCTCCGGAGATGCTGGTGAGCGTCACAAACGGAATCGTGACAACAAAACCTATCGCGGGCACAGTGCCGAGAGGAACTACAAAGAAGGAAGATGACATATTCGTCAGACAGCTTATGCACGATCCGAAGGAACAGGCAGAACATACCATGCTTGTGGATCTTGGAAGAAACGATGTGGGAAAAGTGTGCCGGTTTGGCACGGTCCGTGTGGATAACTTTATGTCGGTAGAGAAATATTCAAAAGTAACCCATCTGGTAAGCGATGTGCAGGGGGAGCTTAGAGAAGATAAGACAGCTCTGGATGCCCTCATGAGCATACTGCCTGCGGGAACATTATCCGGGGCACCGAAGGTCAGAGCCATGGAGATCATTGATGAGCTGGAAAATAAAAAGCGGGGGCTTTACGGAGGAACCGTCGGGTATCTGGCATTTGACGGCAACATCGATACCTGTATCGCCATCCGCACGGTTTTATTCAAAGACGGAAAAGGATACGTGCAGGCCGGGGCCGGTATCGTCGCGGATTCTGAACCGGAAAAGGAATATAAAGAGACTGAAAACAAGGCTCTTGCAGTCATCAATGCGATTAAGGAGGCGGCCAAATTATGATTTTATTAATAGATAACTACGATTCTTTTACTTATAACGTCTATCAGGGAATCGGTGAATTATACGAAAATATTGAAGTCGTAAGAAACGACGAGATCACAGTGGAAGAGATGAAAAAGAAAGATATAGAGGCATTGGTTATCTCTCCGGGGCCGGGATATCCGGATACGGCGGGAATTTCCAAGGAGGCTGTCCGTTACTTTGCAGGCAGGATTCCAATCCTCGGCATCTGCCTTGGGCATCAGGCCATAGGGGAAGTGTTTGGGGCAAAGACGGTTCATGCACAGCAGCTGATGCACGGAAAACAGAGTAAAATAACAGTTGACAGTAGTGTGTCTCTCTTTCATGGACTTCCAGAAACGCTTCCAGTGGCCAGATACCATTCCCTGATCGTAGACAGGGAGGGAATGCCGGATGAACTCTTAATTGTGGGCACCGACGATGAAGGGCAGGTCATGGCAGTAAAGCATAAAGACTATGATGTTTACGGCATACAGTTCCATCCAGAATCCATTTTGACCGAGTCCGGGAAGACCATTTTTGAAAACTTTTTAAAGCTTGCTGGAATCGAAATCAAGACAGAAAAGAAGGAGGAAGAGATGGAGGCAGCTAAGAAGATCGTCATGAAACCATACCTGGAAAAGATCGTAGAGGGGAAACATCTGACAGCGGACGAAGCGTATGAGGCCATGGACTGTATCATGTCCGGAGGAGCGACCCAGGCACAGATCGCAAGCTTTGTCACAGGGCTTAGGATGAACCACGAGACGGTGGACGAAATCACTGGATTTGCAAAAGTCATGCGGGCAAAAGCGGCAGTTGTAAAAGGCGAGACGGAGGCCATTGATATCGTGGGAACCGGCGGGGATCTGGCAAGCAGTTTCAACATCTCCACAACGTCTGCATTTGTGATCGCAGGGGCAGGGCAGAAAGTGGCAAAGCACGGCAACCGCAGTGTGTCTTCTAAAAGCGGGGCAGCGGATGTGCTGGAGGCATTGGGGGCTAAGATTGGACTTTCACCGGAGCAAAACCAGAAATGCCTGGAGGAGATCGGAGTAGCGTTCCTGTTTGCGCAGACACATCACGGATCTATGAAATATGCCGGTCCAGTGAGAGCCCAGCTGGGGGTCCGGTCGGTATTTAATATTTTAGGGCCGCTGGCAAACCCGGCCATGACAAATTATATCGTACTTGGGGTTTACGAGGAGGATCTTTTAAGACCGATGGCGGAAGTTATGCAGAATCTGGGCGTTAAGCAGGCGATGATTGTATATGGGGATGACTGTCTGGATGAGATCTCCATCTCTGATACTACCAGCATCTGCGAGATCCGGGATGGAAAGTTGATCTCATATAAGATCAGTCCGGAAGAATTCGGCATGGCTATGGCACCAAAGGATTCCATCAAGGGCGGAACATCAGATGAAAACGCAGTGATCACCCGGGAGATCCTTACTGGGAAAGAACAGGGGCCAAAGCGGGATATTGTCCTTATGAATGCAGGCAGCGCACTCTATACTATAGGGGCTGCAAAGGATATGCAGGAAGGAATTGAAATAGCAAGGAAGTCCATCGATTCCGGAAAAGCCCTGGAAAAACTCAACCAGTTTATTGAATTTACCAACCGCTATTAGGAGAGAGAACCAATGATATTAGATGAGATCGTAGAAAAAAGAAAAGAACAGCTTCAGAGAGAAAAAGAAAAATTCCCTTTGGAGGAGATCAGGGAGATGGCTCTGAATTCCAAAAGAATTCCACTGGATTTTAAGTCGGCGCTTCAGGCTGACGGGATCTCCATCATTTCGGAGGTAAAAAAGGCATCACCGTCCAAGGGAATCATCTCAGAGGATTTTCATCCCACAGATCAGGCGAAAGCCTACGAAAAAGCCGGGGCCAATGCCATTTCCTGTCTCACGGAGGAACATTATTTTAAAGGGGCGGCCAAATATCTGGCAGATATCAGGGCCAGTGTAAGCCTGCCAATCCTGAGGAAGGATTTTATCATTGATGAGTATCAGATCTACGAGGCAAAGGTTTTGGGAGCCGACGCGGTCCTTCTGATTGCGGCCATCCTGGAGGAAGGGGAGATTCTTAAATTCTATCAGCTGGCAAAATCCCTTGGACTTTATTGTCTTACCGAAGTACACAATGAGGAAGAGCTACAGAAGGTCACACGCTGCAAATGCGATATCATCGGGATCAACAACCGGGATCTGAAGACCTTTGAGGTAGACTTGAACACAACAAAGAATCTGGCCACAAAGGTTCCCTATGAGGCGGTTCTTGTATCTGAGAGCGGTATGAAGGACGGATCAGATATAAAAACCGTGAAGGAATATGGGGCCGATGCGGTGCTCATCGGGGAAACCCTGATGCGTTCAGGAAATATAAAAAAGACGATTGAGGAATTAAGGGGAAGCCTATGAAAATCAAAATGTGCGGGCTTCGAAGACCGGAGGATATCATCTATGCAAATGAGTGTATTCCGGACTATATCGGCTTTGTTTTTGCCGAGAGCAAAAGAAAAGTCAGTGCCCAAAAAGCACAGGAGCTGGGGAAGCAGTTAGACCCCTCCATTAAGAAGGTGGGCGTCTTTGTAAATGAAGCAGCAGAGAATTTGATCTCTGAAGCCTGGCAGTCGGGCATTGATATCATTCAGCTGCACGGGGACGAAGACAGAGAGTACATCGAAAAAGTGAAATGGCAGACAGGAAAAGAGATCTGGAAAGCCGTCCGTGTGAGGACGGCAGAGGACATCCAAAAAGCCATGGAGCTTCCGGCAGATAAGCTTCTGCTGGACAGCTTTTCAGAAGATTCCTATGGGGGCACCGGAAAGGTCATGGACTTTGACGTTCTCCGGCAGGCAGACATCCATAAGCCTTACTTTATAGCAGGTGGTCTGACTATAGATATTCTTCCTGGGATTTTAGAGGATACAGAGCCATACGGAATTGACATTTCCAGCGGGATTGAAACCGGGGGAGTCAAAGACAGAGATAAAATGATACGGGTAATCCAGTTTGTAAGAGGAGGAAACAATGAGTAAAATCGGAAGATTCGGCGATTTCGGAGGGCAGTATGTGCCGGAGATCGTGATGAATGCAGTGAATGAGTTAAATGAAGCTTATGAAACCTATAAAAATGATCCTGACTTTTTAGAGGAACTCCACAAGTATTACAGAGATTATGCAAACAGGCCGTCCATGCTGTATGAGGCTAAGCATATGACGAAGGATTTAGGAGGCGCCAAAGTCTTTTTAAAACGGGAGGATTTAAACCACACCGGAGCCCATAAGATCAACAATGTCCTGGGTCAGATCCTGCTGGCAAAACGTATGGGAAAGAAACGGATCATCGCAGAGACAGGGGCAGGACAGCACGGAGTGGCAACAGCAACAGTTGCGGCGCTGTTTGACATGGAATGTGTGGTTTACATGGGGGCGGAGGACGTGGAACGCCAGAGCCTGAACGCGTACCGCATGGAGCTTTTGGGAGCAAAGGTGGTTGCCGTTAAGAGCGGGACACAGACATTAAAGGACGCCATCAACGAAGCCATGAGAGACTGGGCTACGAATATTGAGACAACTTTTTATTGTATCGGATCGGTTATGGGGCCTCATCCTTACCCGACCATGGTCAGGGATTTCCAGAAGATCATCAGCGAGGAGACAAAAAAACAGATGCGGGAAAAGGAAGGAAAGCTTCCGGACTGTGTCATCGCCTGTGTTGGCGGAGGAAGCAATGCCATGGGGGCATTCTATGACTTTGTAAAGGATGAGGATGTCCGCCTGGTCGGCGCCGAGGCAGCGGGAAGAGGAGTCCATACGATAGAGCACGCCGCTACCATCGCCAGAGGAAGCAAAGGAATTTTCCACGGAATGAAAAGTCTGTTTCTGCAAAATGAGGAAGGTCAAATTGACGAGGTTTACTCCATTTCCGCAGGGCTTGACTATCCCGGAATCGGGCCGGAGCATGCCCACCTGCATGACATTGGCCGGGCTGAGTATGTGAGCATTACAGATGAACAGGCGGTATGCGCATTTGAGTATTTGACAAAGATGGAAGGGATCATCCCTGCGATTGAATCTGCCCATGCAGTGGCAGCGGCCATGGAGATTGTTCCTAAAATGGAAAAGGATCAAAGTGTTGTCATCTGTCTGTCAGGACGGGGAGATAAGGATGTATTCCAGGTAGCCAGATATAGAGGAGTGAAATTAGATGAGAATTAGAAAAGCGTTTGAAAAGAGGGGAAAAAATGGCCAGAAGGCATTGATCACCTATATTGTATCCGGAGATTATGGATATGAGACCACTAAGAAAAACATTATGAGCATGGTAAATGCAGGCGCGGACATCATTGAGATCGGAATCCCGTTTTCCGATCCTATCGCAGAGGGCATTGTCATCCAGGAAGCCAGCCAGCATTCCCTTAATGGGGGAACCACCCTGGCAGGAATTTTTGAGATGGTAAAGGAGCTTCGGAAGGAGACAGACACCCCGTTTGTGATGATGATGTATCTGAATACCATCTACCGGTTTGGTACGGAACGGTTTTTTGATCTATGCAATGAATGCGGCATTGACGGTGTCATTGTGCCGGATATGCCGTATGAAGAAAAAGAAGAAATCCAGGGAACGGCAGCAGCGCACGGGGTAGACAATATCAGCCTGGTGACCCCGGCATCCCACGACCGGATCGAAGCCATCGCCAAAGATGCGGAAGGGTTCTTATACTGTGTCTCATCTATCGGGGTCACTGGTACAAGGAACGAATTTACCACAGACTTTGACGCATTCTTTGATGTGATTAAACAAAATGCTAAGATTCCATGTGCGGTGGGATTCGGGATCTCAGGACCAAAACAGGCGAAAAAGATGAGCCAGTACTGCGACGGCGTCATTGTGGGCAGCGCCATCGTAAAGATCATCAGCCAATATGGGGAAGACAGCCCCGAAAAGGTATATGAATTCACCAAAAGCCTCCGGGATGCATTGGATGAGTAAACAATCTGTTGTACAATTTGTACAATAAGGGATGGAAGATTATTGATGAATTGTAATAAAATAAAGCTTTTTCGCCAAAAGCCTTATGAAAACTAAGAGAATGTGGTAAAATAAAAGAAAATATGCGGAAAAACAGTGAGAGAGGCCGGAATTTATTCCGGCCTTGTTCTTTCGGATTATCTTGTTGCCGATCATGAATAGAAAGGAGGCAGACAGCTGTGGAGATTGAAGAGCAGATTACAGAACTGATAAGGACAGCCAGACAGAATCATAATGTCATTGATTTGAATGAGGTTGATAAGGTATTTGACAAAAACCTGAGTGAACAGGAGTTTGATTATATTATTAGCCGGCTGAAGGACCAAAGCATAGAGTTCTCGGATTTCACAGCAAAAGATGATGACAGGCAGCATACGGAAGAATCTGTAGAGACAGATCAAGATATTCTGGAGGATTCTGTAAAGACTTATCTGCGCAGGATAGGTTCCATTCCTCTACTGTCCAGGGAGCAGGAGGAGAAGCTGGCAAAGGAGATCGAGGCGGGCAGCCAGACTGCGAAAGACAAAATGATCAACTCGAATCTGCGGCTGGTGGTCAGCGTGGCCAAACGGTATGTGGCTGGCAGCAATATGGCTCTACTGGATCTAATCCAGGAGGGAAATATCGGTCTTATGAAAGCAGTGGACAAGTTTGATTACCGGAGAGGATTCAAATTCAGCACTTATGCTATGTGGTGGATCCGCCAGTCCATTACGCGCGCCATCGCAGACCAGGCAAGAACGATCCGCATCCCGGTCCATATGAAAGAAAAGATGGGAAAGGTAAACAGTGCTGCCCGGAAGTTCCTGGCGGAAAATGGGCGGGAACCCAATACTGACGAGCTTTCTAAGGCTATGGGACTGACCAGAGACCAGATGGAAGAGATCATGAGACTGTACAGTGATACGGTATCGCTGGATACCCCTGTGGGCGAGGAAGAGGATACGATGCTGATCAATTTTGTGGCAGATGAGAGTATGCCGGAACAGTTTGAGTCAGCAAAACATGAGATACTGTCAGAGCAGATTGACCAGATCTTATCAGAACTCACAGAACGGGAGCAGACCATTTTAAGGCTCAGATTTGGTTTTGTGGGAGACCGTATCTGGACCCTGGAGGAAGTGGGAAAAGAATATCATGTGACAAGAGAGCGCATCCGCCAGATCGAGGGAAAGGCTTTAAGAAAGCTGAAAATGAAGAAAGAAACAAAACGTCTGAAAGCTTATATCGAAGATTGAATTTTATAGGTCCCAGGAAGGATGAACCGGTGGAAAGAAATTTCCTCCGGTTGATTTTTTTGATTTTCTCCTATATACTTTGTTTCAAAACATGGTGCAGCAAATAAAGGGAGAAGGATGAGAGAGAAAAGATATGAGGAACTGGTTCCCTATGTGGAACAGGCAAAACAGGGAGACGGGCAGGCTTTTGCCTATTTGTACGAGGCGACGATCGAACCGACTCGGTTTTTTGTATACAATTTTTGTAAGAACCGGAACAAGGTCGATGACCTTCTTCAGGAAATCTATCTGGAGGTCTACCGGTCTCTGCCGTCTTTAAAGGACAGCATGGCTTTCTGTGCATGGCAGAGGCAGATTACATATCACTGCTGCGTGAAATCCATTAAAGAACATGAAGAGGCCTTTATCGGTGACGAAAATGTAGAGTTTATCAAGAGCCTTACTGATGACAGCGAAACTCCCCAGGATGTGGTATTGGAGAACGAAAAGACGGAACTGCTGCATAAGTGTATCCAGAGACTTCCAGAAAAGCAGAGGGCGGCTCTTTTGCTGTACTCTTTCCAGCAGATGAAAATGAAGGAGATCGGGGAGGCACTGGGCTGTAAAGAAAATGCGGTCAAAAATCTACTGTTTAACGCCAGGAAGAATTTAAAAAAACAGATTGAAATGCTTCCCGCGGAAGATCGTGAAGTGCTGAACATCAGAAGTTTTGGATTGTTTACGCTGTATCCGATTCTCCGTGAATCGTTGGCTTATTCTTCAAAAAAAGGTGCAAAGCAGGGAATCCTTGCCCTGAAAAAGCTTGCCATCGGAGCAACGGTTGCCATCGGGGCCGGTACGGCAGGAGTCCTTCTTTTTGGCGGGGAAGAACTGCCGGAACAGTCTTTCCGTAAAATGTCCTTGGAAGCTCCGCAGTGGGAAACGAAAGAATTATCAGGGATCAGGATTCCGAAAAAGGAAGAAAAGAAAAAGCAGGTGTATGTGCCTGTGAATGTTCGGGATATGAAAGTCAGCAAAAGCAAAGAGCAGATCGCAATATATGTGTCAGGGGATGTGGACTATCAAAGTACCTTTGCGGAAACGGCAGGGGGAAAAAAGCTAAAGCCAAGTAAATATGACCCGAAAAAGCAAGTCTTTTATTTTTCTATTTATGTAAAGGACTTTGCTTTTCACCTGAAATCCAAAGACGGAACAGAAGAAATATTTGATTTCCGGAAGAAAGCCTGAGAAGCATTAAAAGCTTTTTAGGTTTTTTTATTTCATAGGAAAGCGTCCTATGAAATAAAAAACGCTCCGCGAGGATCGCACTACAGCGGTAAGGAATTATGTCGCCAAAGTGACCCGCCGCAGACATAAAATCCCGCTTGCGGGATTCTTTTTTGTTTTTCTGTCTAACTTTTTCAAAGCGGTGCAGTACCTGGAAAGAAATTGACGAAAGAAACAGAAAGGGAGACAGGATTATGAAAAGAAAATGGTTCGTTTTTTTGCTGGCATTTGTGATGTGTACCGGGCAGACAATGATTTTTGCAGAGTCCGATACCGGTCAGGAAGAAAAAGTGACTGGAAAAGTAGAATCGATAGAGCAAACAGACTTGGAGAATGAGGCACAGATAGAGCCGCAGAAACTGAAAAAGGAAGAAATTGGGGGGGGGGGTAGAAAAAACAGAAATATCTGCTCCGCAAGAAAAGAAAAGGAAAAAGAAGACAGCTAAAGTATTAAAAAGAGAAGGACAGACTATGTTGGATGTCAGTTTGGGAAATATCAGGATCAATCAGACTGGAGCTTCCGGAGGGGGCCTTTTGGAGGCTGAGACAGAGCTGAACCCAAATGGATATTATATCACGGGCAAGACGAACAAATATAATGTGATGGTGGCAAAAGGGGTCAAGACGGACCTGACATTTGACAGTGTCGAGATTCAAAGTAACAGTACGACACGGAGCTGTGTGATTGTCTCCCACGCTGAGGTGACGATTACGTTGAAGGGTATCAATAAATGGGAGTGCAATTATGGACAAAGTACAGGATATAATGGAGGAGCTGCTCTGGCAAAAGACGGAATGGATGGATTTCTTACGCTGCAGTGTGAGTATGCAGACCAGGAAGGACATCAATGCGATGACAGCTGTGGAACGCTGATTGCCAACGGAAATACGGATCATGCAGGAGCTATCGGAAGCACGATGAGTAATGTCCAGAATGCAGGGGAGTCAGGATTTTGTAATTTTAAGATAAGAGGAGGAAACATTCAAGTCAGAGGAGGTACCCACGTGGCAGGAATTGGATCGGCGTGTGGTGCTCAACATCAGGTTTCCTCAGCATGTACAAAAAACATTTATATTTCAGGAGGAAATATAAAAGCAACTGGAACCGCCTATGGACCGGGAATCGGAGGAGGATATGGCAGTGATTTAGATGGACTGTATATCACCGGAGGCAGGGTTGAGGCGCGAGGAGGTCAATATGCACCAGGGATTGGGGCAAGCAATGGATATAATTCTAACTATAAGCTGAAAAATGTACAGATCAGCGGTGGAGATACGGTTGTCATTGCCATAGGGGACGCAGCTACTAACATGCCGGGGATTGGAGCGTATGGAGGTGCAACATGTGTTACTAATGTAACGGCAGAGCCAGACCCAGGATATCAGGGTTATATCCAGGATGGAACAAGCCTGGACAATTTCACCTTTATGGCAGGGACTCCGTTCCACGACAAAGTTAATATCCAGGTAGGAAAGTTTTGCACTAAGGTCTATTTTGGCCCATTCCGGGATGTGAATGGAATCGAGGATGATACAAAAGAACAGATCGGAGCCAACCATGTGATCAGTAAAAGCGGTGGAGATCCGTTTACAGAAGATTTACTGCACCATCTTACAAAAGTAACAGGAAAGCAGCAGGACGGGACAAACTTTCCGCCAGAACAGTTAACGCTGGCAGACCCGGAAGAATTGAAAGCCATCAATGCTGCGAAGATAAAAGGAGAGATTGGAGATTTTCCACTGACCTATACGACTCCTAACGGTACCACTGCCACAGTAACAGTATTCCTAAGAAATGATGGGGAGGATGCGGCTGAATTTGAAAAAGAAAATGGGAAGGAACAGATCGGAGCCAACGATTTTACAAAGGAAACAGGAGGCAGCCCGTTTACAGAGGAGGATCTTAAGAATCTGGGAGAGGTAAAAGGCAAAGATAAAGACGGCAATAATATTTCACTGGATAACTTTACGGTGGATCAGGAGCAGTTTAAGAAGATCAATGAACATAAAACGCAGGGAAAAGCAGGAGAGTTTGAACTGACGTACTCAGACGAGAAGGGAAATCAGGTGACAGTGACGGTCACACTGGTTGGAGAATTTGACGCTATCACAGAAGATCCGGACACAAAGGAACTGATAAAGGGAAAAAATATCATCAGCAAAACAGGCGGGGATGGCTTTACGAAGGATCAGCTGAAACAATTATCCATGGTAAAGGCGGTGGACAAAGACGGAGCGGACATTCCGTCAGAGGACATCGGTTTTACGGACGAGGAACAGATCGCTGCGATCAATGCGGCAAAGACGGCGGGGCAGATTGGAGATTTCCCTTTGACTTTTCGTACACCGGAAAATACTGTAGTCACGATCACGGTATTTTTGAGGGATGAGGGTACAGATGCAGAGAAAGCAGGAGGAGACGGAGGATTTTCAGTGATCGGAGCGAACCATATAACACAGCCCACCAAAGGGGACCCATTTACAGAAGAACAGATCATCGAACTCTGTCAGGCCAAAGGAAAAGATAAAAATGCAGATAATACAAGGATTTTAGTTGATGCAAACCAGTTTGGCGTCATCAATCAGGCAAAGACACAAGGAAAAACAGGAGTCTTTGATCTGACATTTTCACTGCCTGACGGGAATCAAGCATCAGTCAAGGTAACACTCACAGGAAACCATAGTGTTTCTTTTGATTCAGATGGAGGAGATGCTACCCCTGAGACGCAGACAGTGAAGGGCGGGGAATGTGCAGTGCCGCCACAGGATCCTAAAAAAGAGGGGTATGTATTTGAGGGCTGGTATTATACTGATGAGAACGGAAAAGAGGTAAAATGGGATTTTAACACCCCGGTTCACGAAGATGTAGCTTTAAAGGCCCGGTGGAAAAAAGAAACCACGGTCACAGCCACAGCTACAAGTTCCGTCCCAACGCCAACGGAAATTAAGAAGGAAAGCAACAAGAAGTCTGTGCCTGAATGGGAATACAGTAAACGGGTGCGGAGAGTCCGTGCAGCTAAAACAGGAGATGAAAAACAACTTTTATATCTGATCCTGATATTTGGTACGGCTTTGACCGGAGTAACAGCGGGGATAAAGAAAAAGAAAAGTTAAAAGAAACAGCCGGGAGCATCGCAATGCTTCCGGCTGTCTTTATAGTATAAATAAATTTTTCTAATCACCGTACCAAATTTATTTGAACTTCGGACGGTCAAAGGTCAGTGTATTTCCTGTTGCATAGGCACTTCTGAACTGGCTGTACATCAGTTTTCCGATCTTCTGAGCATACCCTGGATCAGTGGCATACTGATGCCAGATGTAGGAGGTGTTTGGATTATAGCGGAATTTATACAGAGTGTTCTGTTTGTATGTACTATTATTTATATACTCCTGGCTGACGTATTTTGCAGCGCCTTTTATCGCTTTATCAACGCTTGTCCATCCCTGATAATAAGCATAACTAAAGCCGCAGAGCTGTGGATCTGAGTCATATGCTTTAATACCGTATAGGTTGTAAACTTTTTTTGAAGATATTTTTTTTGTTTTATATTTTCCTTTTACCTTTTGAAAACCTGTCACGTTTCCTTTCTTATCCCGCACTACAGAATCTCCAGTAATGACTTTTGTAATAGCTTTTCCCTGGGAGAGAGTACTTTTTCCATAGCCTGTCTCTAAAATTGTCTGACATAAAAAGTATACGGGATCGATCTTATAGGATTTTGCGGCACTGTTTAAAGCGGATCCTTTATTTTTTAACACACTTTTTGAACTGACCTTGCTGTTGAGAAGGCTGTTATATTTTGAACTGTTGACTGTGCGGTATGTATTTAGGCGGAGATACTGATATCCATGTGTCGGGTCGGTGCTTGTTGGAACGTAACTGTTATAGTTAATTTTTTTTCCGCCGTAAGATTTCACAGTCTGGGCTTTGATATAATCGGAAGTCTTCTTATTATAATTGGTCGTAGTATTTGATGTGTATAAATAGCTGTAACCAGGCTGGTTGATGTGGATCCTTTTTGCTGAAGAAATATAGGAGTAATCTAAGCCTAGATTCTTGATCGTAAAATTAGCCGGCAGCAGAATGTTATATTTCTTTGTCGTATAATATTTGACGGAAACAGGTGCCACAGATAAAGTTTTTTTCTTGCCGTTTACATAACAGGTCTTTTTATTTTTATAGAAGGTAAGGGTTTTGCTCTTATATTTTAATACCAGTTTTCCTGTCTTTTTGTTATAACTGCGTTTTACCTTCGGTCCGTGCTTCACAAGAATGTCATAGTAAGGGATCATGTTAATACTGTTCATTTGTATACCCGGAGTTTTTGTTGAGATTCCCTTTTTTGCATAAGTAAAATTCAGTTGCTTTCCGGTATAATATCTGGTTTTGCCCTTGTATCTTATCTTTAGGGAAGCCGCTGAGATGTTCGACTGAGGCAGGCCTGAAAATATGGATGTGAAAGCGAAAAGCATTGAAAATGCCGCAATCGTTCGTTTCTTCATAACTTATTTATCCTCCTTATGTAATTAAAATGTAATATGATTATAGCATTATTTTAAGAAATATACAATATTATTGTAATATTAATGTAATATTCGCGGGAAGAGATAAAAAATGGCACAGAACGAAATTCTGTGCCATTTGGCTTTGCTTTTTCTTTAATTAAATACTGGTGTGTCATAGACAAAACCGTTTGTACTGGAGTAAACGTCTTTATAAGTGTTCATTAATTTGCCAATAGATTGGGCGTAGGCTGGATCAGAGGCATATTGATGGCCTAGGTCCGCCAGGTAAGGACTGTAGCGGATTTTATACAGGGTGTTTTGTTTATAGGAAGCATGATGGATATAATTATTACTGACATATTTTGCAGCTCCCTGAATGGCTTTGTCTACGCTTGTCCAGCCTTGATAATAAGCGTAACTGAATCCTCCCAACTGTGGTGCATTGTCATAGGCTTTGATGCCGTATAAATTGTAAACTTTTTTGGATGGGATATCTTTTACTTCATAATAAGCATTATCATTTATTTTATAGTATTTTTTCCCATTTTTTTCTCCAGCTTTTTTTTCAGCTTTCGTTACAGGCTTAAAAGCAGTTACTTTGGTGCTGTCCTCACCTTTTTTTAGTTTTGGATAAAGCGAATCGCCGGTGATAACCTGTGTCACTGCTTTTCCTTTGGCAAGGGTACTTGTACCATAACCGCTCTCGTGGATCGTCTGGCAGAGGAAATACAGCGGGTCAATCTTATATGTACTGGCAGAACTTGTAATCACAGAGGCTTTGCCTGATAAAACACTGCCGGATTTTTTGGAGAGCATTGTCTGGAGTGTTGATGAAAACTTGGAAGCATTCACCGGGTGATAAGTATCAAGCCGGAGAAACTGGAAGCTGTTTGTATTATCCGTAGTTACTGGAATATATTTTTTGTAGTCGATGGTCTTTCCACCGTATGTTTTCCATTCTGCCTGCTGTTTTTTTATATAATTCGTAAGAGTCGTATTATATTTTGTTGTTGTGTTGGACTTGACCGTAGATGAAGAGTTATTGGAAGCTGCCGGTTTTGCATAATCGATCCGCTTTGCAGAGCTTGAATATGTATAACTGATCCCCAGGTACTTGGCCGTAAACTTGGCAGGAACTAAAATATAGTTTTTGTTAATACTGCGGTATTTGACTGTCAACGGTGCAGTGGTAAAGGTCCGTTTTACACCGTTGGTGTAAGCATACTTTTTATTCTTGTAGAATGTAATGGTCTTGCTTCCGTTGGTGAGCACAAGTTTTCCGGTCTTGCTGTTGTAGCTTCTCTTGACTTTCGGTCCATTTTTTACGATTGCATTATAATATGGCAGCATATTGACCTTGTTGATCTGGATGCCGGGAGCTTTTCCGAGGTCTATTTTTTTCCCTTTATAGTAAAAGGATAGTTGTTTTCCTGTGTATGTACGATTTTTGCCGGAATAGCGGAGAGCCAGGCTTCCCGCAAAGACAGAAGCTGTCATGGAGAGACTCAGAACCGTAGAGACGGCGAGTATTTTTAGTCCTTTTATTTTCATGGTATTCATTTCCCTTCCTTTCTTTACCAAAGATAAATCTAATATAACATGGATAGGCGGCTGAAAACAAGGATTTTCCAGGAAAAGAGACAGGAAATACTATCCATAGAGATTGACAAAAAGGGTGTAGTTTGATAGTATATTAACGTATGAATTTAGTACGCTAATGTGCTATCATAATAAGGAATGGAAAAACGGAGGAGTTTTAGGATGAGAGTGAAAAAATTATTAGTGCTTTGCGTAAGCGCCGTGCTGGCAGGTTCTATGCTTTTGGCAGGATGTTCTAAGAAAGAGGAGAGCAAGACAGACGACTCCCTTCAGTATGTAAAAGACAACAAGGAATTGATCCTTGGATTGGATGCGTCCTTCCCGCCGATGGGATTTACGGATAAGGACCAGAACATTGTAGGCTTCGACATCGACGCCGCAAAAGAAGTCACAAAGAGAATGGGTGTGAAGCTGAAATTACAGCCGATTAACTGGGATTCCAAGGACCAGGAGTTAGAGGGCAAGACCATTGACTGTATCTGGAACGGACTTACTTACAGTGAGGACAGGGCAAAAGAGATGTTGTGTTCCAAGTCTTATATGGACAATCATCAGGTACTGCTTGTTCCGGTAAAGAGCAAGATTAAGAGCCTAAAAGATGTGAAGAAACAGCAGGTGGGTGTCCAGAAGGGATCTACCGCGGCAGACGCAGTTGACAAGACGGATGAATTAAAGAATGCAAAGATTGTATACTTCGGCAATAACGTTGAGATCTTAAATGACCTTGGAAACGGCTGTGACGCGGCTGTTATGGATGAGGTAGTTGCAAAATATTACGCGAAAAAAGATCCAGGAAAGTTCAAGATCTTAAACGATAACTTAAGTACCGAGAAATATGTCATTGGTTTCCGCTCTGGCGATAAGAAATTATGCGCAGAAGTAGAGAAACAGCTGAAAGAAATGAAAAAAGACGGAACCTTGGCTAAGATCAGTAAAAAATGGTTCGGAGATGATTTGACAACAATCAAATAAAAGACAAGAAGCAAGAGGCTTTTTTGAAAGCCTCTTGATTTTTTCACTGGCACAGAAATTAATTTCTGACTTTTAAAATTCCGGAAAAATATATACTATAGGAGCAAAAAAATGTTTGATGGTATCATACAATGGTTTGAAAAATTGCCTGGCATTGCAAATATGCTGTTACATAACGGATTGGATCAGACACTGATCATCTTTTTCCTGACGCTGGTTTTCGGCCTAACACTTGGTCTGGTCCTGGCACTGGGAAGGATGACAAAGTTTAAGATCATTCAGCTGCCGATTCGTTTTTATCTGCTGATCATGAGGGGAACTCCTCTGATTCTTCAGTTATATGGATTCTACTTCGGGCTGAATCTTTTGCTGGGGATTCGGATCGAGCGCACTATGGCCGCAGTCGTGGCATTTTCACTAAACTATGCGGCATATTTTGCAGAGATCTACCGAAGCGGTATCCAGGCCATACCGAATGGGCAGTATGAGGCGGCCAAGGTATTGGGATTCGGAAAGGCTCAGACCTTTTTTAAGATCATTCTTCCACAGGTGGTGAAGATCATCCTGCCGCCGATGGGAAGCGAATGTATGACACTTGTGAAAGATACTTCCCTTGCGCATGTCATCGGTGTTATGGAGATTTATGTAGTGGCAGCAAACAACATGTCGCGCAGCCGGGGAATGGAATATTTGATCGTAGCAGGTATTTTTTACTTGATTATGAATATGATTGTATCTAAAGTCTTTGGCATCCTGGAAAAACGGATGAGCTATTATCGTTAGAGGAGGAAAGAAAATGAGTGTTTTATCTGTGGCTAATCTCCAGAAGAATTTTGGAAAGCTGAATGTTCTTAAAGATATTTCTTTCCAGATCAATGACGGAGAGATCGTGACGATCATCGGATCCTCCGGTTCCGGGAAATCAACACTGCTGCGGTGTATGAACCAGCTGGAGAAAGTGACCAAGGGGACCATTGAGATCAATGGGCATACTCTGGTTTCTATGAATGGGGATTCACCTGAATATGCATCCAAAGAAATACAAAAGAAAATATTGATGGAGACAGGGTTTGTATTTCAGAACTTTAATCTGTTTCCACATTACAGTGTCCTAAGAAATGTAATGGAGGCTCCTGTGCAGGTAGCGGGAGTTCCGAAGGATCAGGCAAAGGAGAAAGCCATGCAGCTTCTGAAAAAGCTCGGTCTGGAGGAGAAAGCGGATTCCTATCCGTGTGAACTGTCGGGAGGGCAGTCTCAGAGGGTTTCGATTGCGAGGGCTCTGGCTCTGGAGCCGAAGATCCTGTTTTTTGACGAGCCAACCTCAGCACTGGACCCGGAACTGACAGGAGAGGTTCTGAAAGTTATAAAATCTCTGGCGGATCTGAATATGACCATGGTGATCGTCACCCATGAGATGGCATTTGCCAAGGAGATTTCAGACAGGGTCATCTTCATGGATCAAGGGGTCATCGTAGAAGATGCGTCGCCGGAGGATGTATTTAACTCAGCCAATGAACGTACGAGGGAGTTCCTCGGAAAGTACCACGATATTGCATAGAGGGGCGGTACGGCGGAGGTTAAAAATGTAGAATCATAGTAGGAAAGGAGCAATGAAGATGATAAAAAATGTGCCGAATAAATTTTCTGAAATCACACCGGAAATAGAAGAACTGGCAAAGAAGTGCGAAACTAAATTTGACCCGTCTCTTTTTGAAAAGTACGATGTAAAACGAGGTCTGCGGAAACAGAGCGGCGAAGGTGTCCTGGCAGGATTGACGGATATTTCAACAATCGTATCTTACAAGGTAGAGGACAGAGAGATTGTTCCATGCGACGGAAAGCTGTATTATCATGGGATTGATATTGAAGAGATTGTTCAGGGATTCATAAAAGAGGAACGGTATGGATTTGAAGAAACAGTCTACCTTCTTTTATTCGGAGAACTTCCCAACGGAGAACAACTTTTGGACTTAAAGCAGCTGCTGGCAACGTACCGTCAGCTTCCTACTAACTTTGTGCGGGATATTATCATGAAGGCTCCGAGCCGTGACATGATGAATACCCTGGCCAGGAGTGTGCTCACATTGTTTTCTTACGATGACAATGCCAGTGATACCTCTATCCCAAACGTGCTCCGGCAGTCTCTGCAGCTGATCGCGCTGTTTCCTGTGCTGGCGGTCTACGGTTATCAGGCGTACAGCCACTATGAAAAAGGAGAGAGTCTGGTCATTCACCCGCCGCAAGAGGATCTGTCTACAGCGGAAAACATTCTGTACCTTCTAAGGTCTGACAGCAAATACACAAAGCTGGAAGCAAAGATCCTGGATCTGGCCCTGGTGCTTCACGCAGAGCACGGCGGAGGTAACAACTCTACGTTTACGACCCATGTGGTTTCTTCATCTGGGACAGATACATATTCTTCTGTGGCTGCGGCGCTGTGTTCATTAAAAGGGCCGAAGCACGGAGGCGCAAATATCAAAGTTGTACAGATGTTTGCTGATATTAAGGCGAACGTAAAGAACTGGAATGATGAAGATGAACTGAGAGAATATCTGACGAAGATGGTCCGCAAAGAAGCGTTTGACAAATCGGGCCTGATTTATGGGATGGGTCATGCGGTTTATTCCATCTCTGACCCAAGATCAAAGGTGTTAAGTTACTTCGTGGAAGGGCTTTCCAAGGAAAAAGGAAAAGAAGAAGAATATGCTCTATACACCAATGTAGAGAAACTGGCCAAAGAAGTCATTGCAAAAGAGCGCAAGATTTATAAAGGTGTCAGTGCTAATATTGATTTTTACAGCGGCTTTATCTACAGTATGCTGGATCTTCCATATGAATTGTACACTCCGCTGTTTGCTATCGCAAGGATCGCAGGATGGAGCGCGCATAGAATGGAAGAGCTGGTGAACGGAGGAAGGATCATCCGCCCGGCATATAAAGGAGTCGCAGGACACAAAGAATATACGCCGATCAAAGACCGGTAATAGTCAAGAAAAAGGCCGCAGGAGAAATCCGGCGGCCCTTTTGTTGACTAGAAAAATTAAGTTATTCTGCGGTTGTGCCTGTGGTGGCAGCAGGCGCTTCCTTATAGGTATTCAGGTCAGAAGGAAGTGTTACCTTAACCTCTTTGCCCGGGTTGTTGTACTTAAAGTTTGCTGACATCTTGATGGAAAGCTTAGGTTCCTGCTTGCTTGAGACAACCATATTGATCTTTTGTGCAACGATCTCTGAGTCTTTATTGACCGTCATGGTACCGGACATAGAGTCGAATTTCACCTGATCTGCATAGTTGGTTGTGGAGCCTGCAGCCCCTGATGAATTCAGCTGACCCATCATTTTGTTTACATAGTCATTTAAAGCTTTTTCATTAAACTTGAAGGATATAACGTAATTTCCGTCTTTCTTTGACATTTTCAGATCTTTGTAATTCTCAACGGAAGTGTTGAACTGTCCAGTGGAGTTTTCTAACTGTTTCTGCATGGCATCCACGTCCATTTTTTGTTTTGTTTTCTGACCGTTGGCATTCATATAGTAGTAACCGTCGGTGTAATAAGCCTTTACGCTTACATCCTGACCAGCAATGGCGGTGGTGATGTCCATATCCATCTTCATATCTTTTGCTGTCATACCGGTGGCTTTCACCTTCATTCCCATCTGTAGTTCAAAGCTGGAACTGTTGTTTGAGGCACTGCTCATTTTCATTTTGATGGTGCCGTCCATGTCAGCGGAATCCATCTTATTCATCTTGGCTGCGGCAGCTTTCAGTACTTCTTCCGGTGATTTCTTTTTACACCCTCCCAAGGTAAAAAGCATTGCACAAGCCAGAGTGAGTGCCAGAACCTTTTTAAACATTTTCATAGTTTGCCCTCCTGTGTTCTTTAAATTAGAATACATTACAATATAATTATATCTGTTATTCTTTCCAAGGTAAAGCAAAACGAGTATAATACATTATAATAGGCAGAATACAAATTGATCGGAGGGCGGAGGTATGAAAAAAGAATTGTTTTTGAAGTCTGACGTTGACGGAAACCGTCTCCACGTCCTGTTGCTGGCACCTGAAAAAAAGCCGAAAGCAGTCATTCAGATCTGCCACGGCATGAGTGAACATAAGGAACGCTATCTCAGTTTTATGGAATATTTGGTGGACTGCGGTTACGCTGCGGTGATCCATGACCACAGGGGGCACGGGAAAAGTATAGAAAGGGAAGATGATCTGGGATATTTTTATGACACTACGGGAGAAGCCATTGTAGAAGATGCCCATCAGATTACAAAGTGGGCCAAAGAGCAATTTCCGGATCAGGAACTTCATTTGTTCGGACACAGCATGGGTTCTTTGATCGTGCGCTGCTATCTTAAGAAATATGACTGGGAACTGACAACTCTTACCGTATGCGGCAGCCCAAGCCGGAATACCTTTGCAAAGCCTGCGGCAGTGATGGCACAGATTGCCTGCAGGATCAGCGGTGACCGGAAAAAGGGGATGCTGTTTCAGAAATTAGCATTCGGCATGTTTCAAAAATCATTGCAGGCAGACGAGTCTGAAAATGGCTGGATCAGCTATGACCGGGAGAATGTCAGAAAGTACGACGAGGATCCCCTGGATGGCTTTATTTTCACAAACAATGGATTTTTGAATCTGTTTCATCTGATGGATGAGACATACAATAAAAAGGGCTGGGGAAAGAAACATGTGGAACTGCCGGTTCTTTTTATCGCAGGGCAGGATGATCCCTGTATTGTTTCACAGAAACAGTTTTGGAACGCGGTTTCGTTTTTAAAGGAAATAGGTTATACAAATACGACAGGAAAGTTATATGAAGGCTGCAGGCATGAGATTTTAAATGAGGAATGTTCCGGCCGGATTTATAAGGAAATACTAGAATTTATCGAATAATTGAAAAAAGGAATACATAATTATGAAAGCAAAGAGGATACTGCTTGCAGCACTTTGTCTTATGCTGGTGTCAGCAGGAGGAGAGAGAACCATTCAGGGAGCAATGAAAAAACCAGGGAAGCCGTCAGGAGTTATGGCGACTGCCGTAAAGCGGACGGTGGTCCTGTCATGGATCAAGGGCAAAAAAGCGTCGGGGACAGAGATTTATCTGTACGACCGGCAGAAGAAAAGGTATATAAAAAAGGCGGACTCCAAAGCGTCCAGATATGTGGTCAAGGGGTTAAAGCCCGGCGTCAGCTATGGTTTTAAAGTCCGTTCCTACCGGATTTATAAAAAGAAAAAGTATTACAGCGGATATTCCAAAGTGGTGCGGGCATCTATGGCCGCCAAAGGAGAATCAACCATCAAGAATTTTTTAAAGACAGCGGTGGCTCCCGTAGGTTCCACTTTGTATATATGGGGAGGCGGATGGAACAAGGCCGATACAGGAACTGGTAAAGATGGAAAACGAATCGGGTTAAACGGAGAGTGGAACCGGTTTTTCTTATCCCAGAACTCCAGATACAATTACAAAAAGCATCGCTACCGGCATGGGAAAGGGTTGGATTGTTCCGGCTTTGTTGGGTGGACCGTGTACAATATCAGAAATACGGTTCCCGGCAAAGGCGGTTATGTGAGAAAGGCAAAAGACCAGCCTAAGTTGTTCGCGGAAAAAGGATGGGGCAGCTACAAAAGCAAGAAGAAGGTGGCAGATTATAAGGCAGGTGACGTCATGGGTTCCTCAAGCTGTGGTCATGTGTGGATTGTCATCGGTGCCTGCAGGGATGGAAGTGTGGTATTGGTTCATTCCAGTCCCAAGGGGGTGCAGCTTTCTGGAAGCCCGACAAAGAAAGGCAGAAAAAAAAGCCAGGCCTTGGCACTTGCAAAGAAATATATGAAAAAGTATCATAGAACATGGTACCGGAGATATCCGGACTGTTCCAGGGGCAAAAGCTATCTCACCCAGTATGGGCAGATGAGATGGGATGTATCAGGAAACCACGTTATGGAAGATCCGGAAGGATACCAGCACAAATATGCTGATGCGATTTTAAAGGACATTTACAGAAACTAGAATACTAGGAGGATAAATATGAGAAAAACGATCGAAAGGATCCCTCTCCCGCTGGCTGGGCCGATGCTTGGATTTGCAGCTATGGGAGGAGTGATCGAGAATTATTCTGAGACAGCGAAACTAATCTGTGTGGCCATCTCCGTCTGCCTGCTGATCTTGTTGCTTTTTAAGATTGGCACCTGTCTGGATATGGTAAAAGAAGAACTGGAAGATCCGGTGAACTGTAGTATTTCCGCAGCTTTTTCCATGGGGCTTCTCGTGCTGACTGCCTATCTAAAGCCTTATGTTGGGGATTCAGTTTCCATCATTTGGATTCTTGCGCTGGCGGTCCATGTGTATCTTCTGGTCTTTTTTAACGGACATTTTATATACTACAAATTTAACATCAAAAATGTATATGCCAGCTTTTTTATTTTTTATGCGGGCCTGGCAATGAGCAGCATGACAGCTCCCAACAGCGATATGAGGGAGATTGGACGCTGGTTTTTTTGGGCAGGATTCCTGTTTACGGTGATCATCGCCGTTCCGATCATAAAGCGTTATGTAAAAGTAAAGGAGATCCCGGAACAGTATCTGCCGTTGATCTGTATTTTTGCGGCTCCTGTAAGCCTTCTGTTAGCCGGCTATCTCCACTGCTTTGAGAATCCCATGGTCTGGCTTGTGATTGGGCTCACGGTCCTATCGCTTGTTTTGTATGTGTTTGTACTTGCGGCAGGATTAAAGTATATTGTCATGCCGTTTAACCCTTCGTTTGCTGCGTATACATTTCCATTTGTGATCAGCGCAGCCGCATTGAAGGAGGCGTTTATCACGCTCAACCGTTGGGGGTATCCGGTCACCTATTTAAAATGGATCGTGGATTTCCAGACGGTACTGGCGACGGCGCTGCTCATCTATGTGACCCTGCTGTTTTTAAAATATATCTTTTACGTGAAAAGCGAGTAAAGCAGGTTTTTTAGAGAAGAGGATCTGGCATGAAATTAAAATAGAATGGATCTTTGAAAAAGGCTTGCCCAGCATTTGTTTGATGAGCAAGCCTTTTTCATTAATAACGTTAATGATATCGTTTTTAAAGATTCAAAAGAGTATCGAGAAGTTTATCATTCTCTTCTGATCTGCGGAAACAGAACCGCACATATTCCCCGTCCAGCCCTTCAAAGCTTGAGCAGTCACGGATCATAAGTCCTTTTTTGATACACCGTTCAAACATCTCGGATGAAGTTGTGCCGTCCATAAGACGCACCAGCAGGAAGTTTGCGTAGGAAGGATAGATTTTGAAAGCAGAAGAGAAGGACAGCCTGTCTATGCATTTTTGCCGTTCCTTTGCGATATACGCCTTTGTCTCTGTAATGTAGTCGGTATCCATAAACATGGCCTCCCCTGCCAGTGCCGCCAGGGTATTGATGCTCCACGGATTCTTGCGGTCCTCCATCTCTTTCAGAAACTCTGTGTTTCCGCTGATGCCATATCCCAGACGGATGCCGGGGGCTGCGAAGTACTTGGAAGTGCCCCTTAGGATCAATACATTGTCAAAATCCTTTGCCAAAGGCACTGTGGTGATCTTCTCCATATCCGGAGCGAACTCTACGTAGGTCTCATCTACCAGAACAAAAATATCATGTTTTTTACAGTGGGAGAGGAGTTCCTCGGTTTCGTCTTGGAAAAGAGCGCTGGATGTGGGATTGTTGGGATTGCAGAAGGCAAACAGGTCCACATCGTCTGTGAGATACGACTTCAGGTCTTCAAGGTCCAGCTTAAAGTCTGAGGCCTCGGAGAGGTCATATTCCTGGCAGGTGCCGCCGACCATGGAGATCTCCCGCATATACTCAGAATAGGTGGGGGAGAGCAGCAGGGCTTTTTTGGGGCGGACAAGGTGCATAGTAAGGCTTATCAGCTCCGTGACCCCATTGCCCACAATAATGTGCTCTAAAGGTGCCTTCGCATAAAGGCTCAGGGCAGAACGCAGGGACTTGTAATCCCGGTCCGGGTAGGTGCAGACAGCGTCCACGTGGTCTATGAGACTTTTTCTAAACAGCGGGGAGATACCAAGAGGATTGACATTACCTCCGAAGGGGATGATTTCTTCTTTTTTGATTCCATATATTTCTTCTATTTTCTCTAAGTCGCTTCCGTGGAAGACTTGTTTCTTTTCCGGCATAGTTTCACCTTTCTTTATCTTTTCTATTTTGTCGAAGTTTGCTATAATATTACGGTGTAGGGTCCGACCCTGCAGTCAGATTACAACGTTTAATAACAATGATCAGATTATAGTCCATTATAGACCAAATACCCTGAGACCACCAGTGGAAAATCGGAGGAACCCATGACGGAGAAGATGAAGCAGTTCATACAAATCGTACAGGAAGATGAACAGCGGGCAAAGGCCCTCTTTTTTTCTGAGGCCTTCAAAAATGATTATCTGGAGGAAGGATCCAGGGAAAAGGAAATATATCACCAGCTGCTTCTCGGCAGAAACCGTGGCCAGATCTTAGAGGAATTCCTTATCTGTGCCGGGGGAAAGGAGCCTGCTGTACTCCGACCGGAAAAAGAGGTATATGAGATCCGCAGACTGAATGCCGTTGAGCCTATGAATGTGAGGATACGAAAAGAAGGGCAAGGATATGTCCATGGCAGGATCCATCTGGACTCCACCTTTTTATCCATAGAAAAGACAGAATTTACAGAGGAAGATTTTCAGGACGGGATCTTGACAGTCCCTGTGATGTTCTTGGACGCGCAAGAAGAGAGCAGGAGCATTCTTACCGTTTATACTCCGTATAGCAGCTGTCAGGCAGATATCCTGTTTGACGCAGAAGGAGACAAGGAGGTAGAACTTGCCGGCCTCTCAGACAAGATTTTTGAAGCCTACATGAATTTTTGTCTAGGAAAATGCAATGTCATGGAGTTTGTGGAAAATGAGAAAAGGCTGATCAGCCAGATGGAGGGAAGAGCATCCTGTGAGATATTGAGAACCATGTTGCCTCTTCACTGTCATATCATTCAGGGGGCCGAGGAAGCCATTGAGAGAGGGTTTGTGCGGCTTGAGCCGAATATGAGTGAGATTCATTCCGATCCTTTTTATTTTGGATACTTTTTGTACCTGAAGGCCCTGTATTTAAAGACACCGGATCAGATCGCACATGCAAGGGACCGGATCCACGGGATTTATCCCGAGGCAGGTGAGAAGAAGGGATATCTGCTCTGGATGCTCATCTATCTGGATGAGGATCTGACGTACGATTCAGGGCTGCAGCTTCAGAAGATGAGAGAGCTATATGAGACAGGGCAGTGCAACAGTTTTTTGTGGTTTGAGGCAGCCAGCATCTGGAACCAGGATCACAGCAGGATCAAGTCTATCGGGGCTTTTGAGCAGGAGGGCATCCATTTTGGCATCTGCCATGATTTATTCAGCAAAAGTATGCAGAAGCACATCTATAGTCTTGTGCTGAAGGAAAAAGGGTTTTCTGAGTTCCTTCTGGCGGACCTGATTGCGTCGTTTCAAAAAGAAGAGACACAGGAAGGTCTACAGGCGGTCTGTTCTATGCTGATCCGGGGAAACTGTATGGACGAGTGCTACCATATCTACTATAAAAAAGCAGTACAGGCAGGTATCCAGATGATCGGACTACAGGAATCTTATCTGCGCACTATCGCAAAAGACAGATATCCGTATCTGGAAAAGAATGTCCTTTTATATTTCTCATACAGCAACAGCTTAAGCAGCAGAGAACGGGCATATCTATATGCGAACCTAGTAAAAAACCGGAGAAAATACGAATCTGTATTTCCGTCCTTTGAGCCGCAGATTGAGGAGTTTCTGTTGGAACAGCTGGCCCAGAGTAAGATTAATACCAACTTATTTATCCTTTATCAGGCATTTTTTGACCGTCTGCTGGAAGGGATGAAGGGCAGAGCCGGCATTGCCAATATCATGGCCAAGCAGAAGCTGATCTGTAAAAACCCGGCTATGGAGAGAGCAGTCATATACCAGAAGGAATTAAAAGAGGTGCAGAATGTCTCCTTGGAAAGCGGGGAGGTGTATGTTACGGTTTACAGTGAGCCTTTGGTCGTTTTTCTGGATCAGGAGGATAACCGTTATCTCTCATTGGAATATACATTTTCAAGGCTGTGGACCAGGGAGCAGGAGGAAGCCGTATTTGCAGGGCTGGGCAGAAGAAATGAGGCGTATCTGATCCGGCAAAGTCTTGTATTTAAAGAAAAAGCTGAATTTAGCGCCGGGGACATCCAGGACGTGGAGGCAGTGCTGGAATGTCAGAGCCTGAAAGAGGAATACCGGCACAAGATTTTTGAAAAGCTGTTGGATTACTACTGGAAGCACGGCAGGCAGGAGGAATTGGAGCAGGCACTGTCCATGGTGCAGTGGAAATACTTGTCCAGTGAGAATTGTAAGCAGATGTTGGAATATTTTATCGCAGGACGGCACTATAAAGAAGCCATGAAGGGCATAGAGATCTTTGGGTTTGATTTTATGGATCCAGAGCCCTTAAAAGAAGTCGTGCTCCATGAACTTACATCGCTGAGCAGGAAGAGAGTGCAGACACTTCTTGACATGAGCCTGGATGTTTTTCAGGGAAAGGTCTATAACAGCGAGATCCTGGCCTATCTGGAACGGTTTTATAGAGGTGATCTACAACAGATGCTAAAGATCTGGGAGCAGGGGGAAAAGCATAAGATCTATGATCAGGAATTCACGGAGGATATTCTAAAGAAATCAGCTGAGCAAGGTGCCGGATGGGAAGAGGTCCCGGTCTTCTTGGCTTATGCCGGGCAGGACGCAAAGGACAGGAAACTGCTGAAGAGACTGACGGACCAGTTTGTCTGCCTGTCTTATGAAGGCAAAAGACAGCTTTCAGATGACTTTTATCCTCTGCTTGGAAGACTTTTAGATCAGGGGAACCAAAAGCTCATCTGGCAGTGGGCTTATCTGGATTATTATAAGGATAAAGACTTAACAAAGGAACAGAAAACAAGGATCACAAAGATTATTGAATCCCAGGAGGACCGCCATTCCATCCTGCCGGTGCTGCTGCAGTTTAAGGAAGAGATCCCACTTCCGTATGAGTGTTTTACCTACACTTATGTGGTCTACCAGGGAGAAAAGGATAGCAGCATGGTGTTTCACTATGCGGAGAATAAATCGGACCCGGCCAGGGAGATCCCCATGCGGGAGCTGCTTCCGGGATACTATGCAGCCCAGGTGCTGATTTTTGCCGATGAGACGGCAGATTATTATGTGACCGCTCCCGGGGAGGAGAGACGCAGGAGAAAAGATATTGTCTTTCTTGACCACTCCGGGGAGAACCAGAAAGGCAGATTTTATCAGCTGAACCATATGCTGAGGGAAAAACAGAGAGAGAGCGTGGCCATGGAAATGGAGATCTACGCATATGAAAAAGCAATGACGGATCTGATCCGTCCTATGACAGAGGATCAAGGATGAAAATAGGAATACAGATAGAACAAGGAATGATATATCAGTGCTCCGTTGTGGATGGGCAGGTCGTGGAGGAGGAGCCGGCAAGGCTTTCCGGTGACTGGACAGACTATGTGAGGACAGAGGCGGGAAGGCATCCGGATACGGCCAATCTGTACCTGGGTATTATTCTGGAGACAGCAGAGGAAGATATAACCTCCAAGGCCGCAGAGCTGCGAAAGGAATTGGGGGTAACAGAGGATCAGCTGAAGCTGTTTACAAAAGAGGAAGCCTTCCTGGGTCTGGCCAGAGAACGGCAAGAGCAGCTGAAACAGGGAGCTGTGGGACTGTTTGACTATTCATTGCAGGGACAGTTGTATTACTATATGGTAAAAAAACAGGACGGGCAGATGCTGGTAGAGAGGGAGGACTACTCTGCCTTTATGAGAAATACGCGCCTGCCGCACCAGAAGGATATGGCATTTGAGAATGCTGCCATGCAGGCCATGGCTGCGGAAGTCACATCTCTTGTTTATCTGTGCGGCCAGGGTTTTGACAGCGGATGGCTTAAAAATGCCGCCACAAAGCTGTGCGCCGGGCGGCGTGTGTTCATGGGAAACCATGTTTATGCCACAGGAGCCATTTATCTCTTAGGAAGAAAAAATGTTGCGGACATTGATTCGGCTGTGATTCTCACGGACACGGTCATGATGTACCAGGTCGGCATCATGGCATGGAACCATGGAAAAGAAGAATTTTTACCGCTGGTAAAAGGAGGGCGCCCGTGGTTTGAGAGCCGTGGCAGTGTGACCGTACTGATCGATGCAGCGGCTTCTGTCCCAGTGGAGATCAAGCCGCTGTTCCCCGGGAAAGGTGACAGGATGCGCTTTTTGGTGCCGCTGAAAGGACTGGTCAAAAGGGAGGGACGAGCGACAAAGCTTAAGATCGAAGCTGAGTGTATCGGGGAGACAAAGTGCAGGGTCAAGATCACGGATCTTGGTTTCGGAACCTTATTTCCTCCCACCTATCAGGTGTTTCAACAGGTGTTATCATGGGAAAGGAGGGGACAGCCGTGAGAATGGTATTGTGTGAGACGGATGAGATCAGAAGGCCTTATACGCTAAATTCCTTTGGGCAGACCATTTCCTCCTATGAAGAATTGTGCTATATTATTTCCGGACAGTATTTATATTTTTTGGTGGAGGGAATCCCAAAAGGGATGAAACTATGGATAGAGGAGGAGCTTGGGCTGACCCTCTCTGAGCAGGAAGAGACAAAAAAGCAGCTGGAGCAGATCATCGGTTATCGGAATTATTTCACGGAGCCGGAGCAGAGGATGCTCATTCAGCAGATGCGGACGGCCTATCTTTACTCCTCCGTGCGCAAACAAAAGATGCTTGGCGATTTGTATCTTAAACATTGCAAATATCTGAGTGCGTACCATGCATATCATAAGACACTATCAGGACTGCTGCAGCTGAAGCAGAAAGAACAGCAGGAGGTTCTGTATCATATAGGACTCTGCCTGACCCGGATGTTCCGGTTTCAGGAGGCCAAAGAATTTTTTCAAAAAAGCTGCCGCCTTGGGGATCATAAAAAGTGCCAGGAAGCATATTTTATTGTTTCCTATATGCAGGGGGACCACCAAAAGTTTTTAGAAGACGGAAGAGCGCTGTCGTTTACGGAGGAACAATTAAAAGAGATTTATGAAAATATCTCCGGTATGGAAGAGAAACTGAACGGTGGCGAAGAATCCCACGCATTAAAAAAGATTGATTATCACAGAAAGAAACCCGATGACCTGATGACCAGAAGACTGACCTGGTCCATGCTGGAACGGTGGAAAAATGAGTACAGAAGAGAGATTGTCTGAAATTGAATATCAGAAAAAACGGATGGAATTAAACCAGCGTTTTGTGGAAATGTATGAAGATGAGATATCTTATATTCTGGAGCAGAAGGAAGATATCGAGGCCATGGAGAGACTTTCAGATGAGGAAGCGAGACTTCTGGAGGAAGAGTCCAGGAAATACAACCGGATCTTTGCCAGGATATTTTATGATTCCGCAGGCGGACGAGTCTCCGATGAGGAGTTCTTCCCTCTTTGGGAAAGGGAGGAAGAGATCAGGCAGGGCCTATCCCGTATCCATTCCTTGGAAGGGGAAAAAAAGCAGATAGAAAAAGAAATTTCGGCTCAGGGAGAGGAAGAAGTGGAACTTAAAAAGAAAGAGAAGGAGTTTCACGGAAAGTTCATCAACCGGAGAGCGTATTTCATTTCTATGCTGGTCATGGCACTGACCGGGGCAGGTCTCTGTGCGGCAGCGGTTTTGTATTTTGAGATTGCGCTGACGGTTTCCCTGTGGCCTGTGGCTGTGGCAGTGTTGGGTGCTGTGATGATTCTTCTCATACTGAGGGCCAGGCAGCACAAAGCGGCGGACAGAAAGAAGATGTACCAGATGGTCAGAAGCCATAAAGAGACTTCCGTCCGGCGCCTTCAGTCGGAATATGATACAATTGTCAATGACCTGGAGTTCTGCCAGGAAAAATATCAGGTGCTGTTTGGATATATTTCAGAAGAACAGTGGAAATTATTTGAATTTTGTGCTAAAGTTGCAGCGGAATTAAATTGCAGTGAAGAACTCATGGTCCAGAGGGCATCCTTTGTTTCGGCCATGGAAAAGTGCGGGATGCGCGCGCCCAAGGCGTGGTGTTATTACCCGAAAGCGATTTATGATATACCAAAAAGGATCAACCGTATGGAATGGCTGTCACGCAGGCAGATCATCTGTGAGCAGGCAATGGTACAGCATGAGCGGGCCATCCGCAACAATCTATTAGCTTAGAGGATCATAAGATTAAAATAGAGTAGGAGATATAAGATGAGTAAAGAATTGGAAAAGACATATAACCCGTCTGAGATTGAAGACAGGCTATATCAAAAGTGGCTGGACAACAAATATTTTCACGCGAAAGTCGATCACAGCAAGAAACCGTTTACGATCGTGATCCCGCCTCCAAATATAACAGGAAAACTGCATATGGGACACGCTCTGGATGAGACTATGCAGGATATTTTGATCCGCTTTAAAAAAATGCAGGGATACAATACACTTTGGCAGCCGGGAACCGATCACGCCAGCATCGCCACGGAAGTGAAGATTATCGAGGCCCTGAAAGAGGAAGGCATTGAAAAAGAAGATCTGGGCCGGGAAAAGTTCCTTGAGAGAGCCTGGGAGTGGAAGGAAGAATACGGCGGCACCATTGTCAGCCAGTTAAAGAAGCTGGGTTCTGCCTGTGACTGGGAGAGAGAACGTTTTACCATGGATGAGGGCTGTTCCAAAGCGGTGGAAGAGGTCTTTATCAAGTTATATGAAAAAGGATATATTTACAAGGGATCCAGGATCATCAACTGGTGTCCGGTGTGCCATACTTCCATCTCTGATGCGGAAGTAGAGCATATAGATCAGGCAGGCCATTTCTGGCATATCAAATATCCGGTGGCAGGAACTGATGATTATTTGGAGATTGCCACCACCCGTCCTGAGACAATGCTGGGGGATACGGCTGTGGCTGTCCACCCGGATGATGACAGATATGCAGGTCTGGTCGGAAAAATGCTGGAACTTCCGCTGTGCGGGCGCCAGATTCCAGTCGTGGCAGATGAATATGTAGACAAAGAGTTCGGCACCGGGGCTGTAAAGATCACACCGGCCCATGATCCCAATGACTTTGAAGTAGGGAAACGCCATGATCTTCCTGTGATTAACGTGATGAACGACGATGCCACTATCAATGAAAGCGGCGGCAGATATGAGGGAATGGAGCGCTACGAGGCGAGAAAAGCCATTGTAAAAGATCTGGAAGAACAGGGATACTTGGTAAAGATCAAAGACCATGAACACAACGTGGGTACACATGACCGCTGTAAATCTACTATTGAACCTATGGTAAAACCACAGTGGTTTGTAAAGATGGACGAACTTGCAAAACCAGCCATTGAAGCTGTGAAAAACGGAGATGTCAAGTTTGTGCCGGAGCGCTACACAAAGACCTATCTTCATTGGCTGGAGAACATCCGTGACTGGTGTATTTCCAGGCAGCTTTGGTGGGGACACCGGATTCCGGCTTATTACTGTGACGAGTGCGGTGAGACCGTGGTGGCAAAAGAGAAACCGTCGGTATGCCCAAAATGCGGATGTACCCATTTTACTCAGGATGAGGATACCCTGGATACATGGTTCAGCTCCGCTCTGTGGCCTTTCTCTGTTCTCGGATGGCCGGAGCAGACGGAAGAACTTGACTACTTTTATCCGACCAATGTACTTGTGACCGGATACGATATCATTTTCTTCTGGGTTGTGCGTATGGTATTCTCAGGATATGAACACACAGGAAAAGCGCCGTTTGACACAGTGCTGATCCACGGACTAGTAAGAGACGACAAAGGACGCAAGATGAGCAAATCCCTGGGCAACGGCATCGATCCTCTTGAGGTCATCGGACAGTATGGTGCAGATGCGCTGAGATTTACTCTAGTTACCGGAAATGCCCCTGGAAATGACATGCGGTTCTATATGGAGAGGGTAGAAGCCAGCCGTAATTTTGCAAATAAGGTATGGAATGCCTCTCGTTTCATGATGATGAACTTCGAGCAGGCAGATTTCTCCCATGTGGAGCTTTGTGACCTGACCCAGGCGGACCGCTGGATCTTATCCAAATTTAATACGCTGGCAAAAGATGTGACCGACAATATGGACAAATATGAGCTTGGAATTGCTGTTCAAAAGCTCAACGACTTTATATGGGAAGAATTCTGTGACTGGTATATTGAGATGGTAAAACCGCGTCTCTATAATGACGAAGATACCACCAAAGCGGCAGCATTGTGGACTTTGAAAAAAGTTCTTTCAGAATCTCTGAAGCTGCTCCATCCGTTCATGCCGTTTATCACGGAGGAGATCTACTGCAACCTGACAGGGGAAGAATCCATTATGCTGGCAGCCTGGCCGGAATACAGGGAAGAATACAGCTTTGCCCAGGAAGAGGCAGCAGTGGAGTTGATGAAGGAAGCAGTGAGAGGCATCAGAAACATCCGCGCTGAGATGAATGTTTCTCCAAAGAAGAAAGCAAAAGTATTTGTTGTTTCTGAGAAACAGGAAGTAAGGGATATTTTTGAACAGGGCAGGGTTTTCTTCGGAACACTTGGCTATGCCAGTGAGGTCCTGGTTCAGGCAGATAAAGAAGGAATTTCAGAGGATGCGGTGTCCACAGTTGTACCGGACGCAGAGATCTACATGCCGTTTGCGGAGCTTGTGGATATTGACAAAGAAATTGAACGCCTGAAAAAGGAACAGAAGAAATTAGGCGGAGAGATTAAGAGATGTGAAGGAATGTTGGGGAATGAAAGATTCTTAAGCAAAGCTCCGGCCCAGAAGGTGGAAGAAGAAAAAGAAAAACTCTCAAAATACCGCCAGATGCTGGATAAGGTAGAGGAGAGGCTTGATCAGCTTGCGCAATAACATGGCGGATTATGAAGAAGCAAGAAATTATTTGGATCATGTGACGGGTTTCGCTAAAAAAACAGCCTTATCCAATGTACAATGGATTCTGGATGTTTTGGGAAACCCGGAGAAGGAGCTGTCCTTTATTCATGTGGCAGGGACAAACGGTAAGGGTTCTGTCTGTGCCTTCCTGGATTCCATTCTCACAAGTGCAGGGATCAAAACCGGACGGTTTACTTCCCCGCATTTAGTCCGCATAGAAGAGAGAATACAGCTCGGCGGCAGAGAGATTTCCAAAATAAGATTTGCAGAAGTCTTTACGGCAGTAAAAGAAGCCGTCAGCCAGGCCGTGAAGAAAGGGGCAGCACATCCCTCTTTCTTTGAATTCCTGTTTTTGATGTCCATGGTCTTTTTCCGGGAAGAAAAAGCCGAAATGTGCATTATAGAGACAGGCATGGGTGGAAGACACGATGCAACCAATATAATTACGCCTGAAGTTTCGATTCTCACTGCGGTGAGCCTTGACCACCAGGAGTTCCTGGGAGACACTCTGGAATTGATCGCCGGAGAAAAAGCAGGGATCATAAAACCGGGAGTGCCGGTGGTCTTTCTAGAGCAGAGAACGGAAGTTATGGAAATCTTCCGGGCAGAGGCAGAGCGGCAGAAATCGGAATCCATAACAATTTCGAAAGATAATCTTATTTTTTCCGAAAAAAGCAGTGATTATATTGATTTTTTTAAAAAGAGTGCGTATGATAAAAAGAGTAAATGCCTGAAATTAGGCCTTTTGGGAGATTTTCAGTATGATAATGCCGCGCTTGCGGCAGCGGCAGTCCGTCGGCTGTTTCCAGAGATAAAAAAGCAGGATGTATTCCAGGGGCTTGCCACGGTTTCTCTGGCAGGCAGGATGGAGGAAGTAGGTCCTGGGATCTACATTGACGGAGGACATAATCTCCAAGCGGCCGAGGCATTCTGCCGTACGTTAAACGATTACTTTCCCCAGAGGAAGTTCATTGTATTCGCCCCTTCCCACAGACAGGAAGAGGAGGGGATCTTAAAGCTTCTCAGGGAAGTTAACAATCTGGAAGGAATTCTTAAGGTCCCGGTCAAGAACCGGGAAGTGCCGGATGGCGATTTCTTAAAGGCATATAAAACGATGATCCAAAAGACGGAGGAGGGAATTCTCTGCTTTTGCATCGGCTCTTTTTATTTAGCTGGTAAGGTAAAAAATTTATATGGAGGAAGAAAATGATCAATTATAGAGAAGAATTAAAGAAGTTTGAACCTTGCTTAGATGTGGACCAGGCAGAAGATGCGATTTACAGTGATGATTTAAAAGATGTGGAAGATCTGATCAAAGAAATCAAAGAAGACATTGAAGAAGAGAAATAGTAAGGTGGCGGATATGAAGAGTAAGGAAAAGATTAAAAACAGTTCCAAATACTACTACAACCTTGGACTGGAAAAAGCGGGCGCCAACGATCTGACCGGGGCTGTAAAAAACCTGAAAGCTGCATTATTTTATGATAAGAATGACATGAACGCCAGGAATCTTCTGGGGTTGGTCTATTATCAGATGGGGGACATCGTCCCTGCGCTGAGCCAGTGGGTCATCAGCAGCAATCTGAAAAAGGAAGACAACGCGGCCATTGACTATCTGAAGGATGTACAGGAGAACCCGGTCCAGCTGGATACGGTCAATCAGGTGATCAAGAAGTACAATCAGGCACTTGTATATGCAAAGCAGGAAAACGAAGATCTTGCGATGATTCAGCTGAAAAATGTAGTGTCAATGATGCCGAACTTCATCAATGCCCAGCTTCTGATCGCCCTGCTTTCTATTAAAGATGAGAACTATAAGGATGCCCAGAAGGCATTAAAAAGGGTATTGGAAATCGACTGCAAGAATCCCAGGGCGCTTGAGTATCTTCAGGAGACAGAGTCTCTCATGAAGCCTGCGGACATCAAAGCGGAAGACAGCAGTACAGAAAACACAGAAGGACAAAAGAAAAAAGGTCTGAGCAGTGTCGTCAGCAAATACGAGGAACTGCCGTCCAACCGCCACCGGATGGTTTACATGGTGGGAGGGATTGTGATCGGAGTCCTTGTGTCTTTGGTGCTCTTATATCCGAGTATCAAAAAGGCGTCCAGCTACAAGTATACATCTAAGATCGAAAATTATAAGGAACAGCTGCTGGCAAAGGAAACCCAGTTAAAGAGCAACGAAAAAGATATCAAAGAGGCAAAGGCAGCTGAGGCGAAGGCTAAAAAGGAATTAAAAGAGTTTGTAGGGGACAGCAAGACGGAAGGGATCTATGATTCCCTGCTGACAGCTATGCAATATTACGGAGACCGTAAGTATACGGAGTCAGCGGATGCTCTGCTGGATATCGACCGGGCCAAATTAGGTTCCAAGAAGATGAAGGAGATCTATGACGATCTGGAACAGAAGGTGTATCCGTATGCGGCGACAGGCCTCTATAATAAGGGGATCAGCGCATACAACCAGGGCAATTACAAAGATGCCATCAGCACTTTAAAGAAGGCGATCAAAGTCAAAGACACCAACGTGGGCTCTTACTTCTATCTGGCAAGATCTTACGAGAAGAACGGCGACAAAGAGAAAGCCATCAAGGCATACGAGGATGTCATCAAGAAGTTCCCGGGTACGAACAGTGCAAGGAATTCACAGACTTATCTAGATCAATTACAGAACAAAAAAGCGAAAAATCTTTAGAACAGCGGAAAAAGAAACTTATAAGACACGAAAGAGAAATATATCCGGAAGACAGCAGATCTTCCGGTGTATTTCTCTTTCGTTTTTTTATTCCATAGGAAAGTTCTACGAACCGACCTATGTTATTACAAGGAACTCGAAGCGGGATGCCCGTTTTGTTTTAGAAGGAGTGAAAAATTTATGGCAACAGAATATCAGGTTGAAAACAGGACATTGTATGTAAGGCTTGACGGTGAGCTGGATCACCATTTGGCAGAACGGGTCAGGCATAAATGCGATGTGATCCTGAAATCATATCCTATCAAGGATATTGAGTTCGACTTTAAAAATACCGGATTCATGGACAGTTCAGGAGTAGGAATGATTCTTGGGCGGTACAAGCAACTGAAGCCTTTAGGGGGTACAGTAAGCGTGGTGAATGTCAACGATGTAGTGAAACGGATTGTACACATGGCGGGTCTGCATAAGATCATCAATGAACGATAGGCGATAGGGAGGATAAGGAATGATACATTTAGAATTCAACAGCGAATCAGAAAACGAAGGGATCGCAAGGGTACTGGCTGCAACCTATATGATGAAATTTGATCCTACAATGGAAGAGATGGCAGATGTGAAGACAGCGGTTTCTGAGGCAGTGACCAATTGTATTGTCCACGGATACAACGATGACCAGGGAAAGATCAGTATGGATATTTCAAATGAAGGAAATGTACTGAAGATCACCATTGAAGACTATGGTGTGGGAATTCCAGACGTGAAGCAGGCCATGGAGCCTATGTACACTACAAAGGCAGATGAGGAACGGACAGGCATGGGATTTTCTTTTATGGAGGCGTTTATGGATAAGATTGAAGTCAGCTCCCAATCCGGAAAAGGGACGAAAGTCACCATGGAAAAGAAAGTGACTGGGAAATAGGTCTTTTCTATGGACGAGACTAGAGAGTTATTAAAGCTTACGAAAGAAGGAGATCAGGATGCAAGAGAGAAAATAGTGCTCGACAACATGGGCCTGATCTGGAGCGTGGTAAAACGTTTTACCGGGCGGGGCCATGAGCCTGAGGATCTGTTCCAGATTGGCAGCATCGGGCTTTTAAAAGCTGTGGACAAGTTTGACCTGTCCTATGATGTGAAATTTTCGACTTACGCGGTGCCTATGATTACAGGAGAGATTAAACGTTTTTTAAGGGATGACGGGATGATTAAAGTCAGCCGGTCATTAAAAGAGATCGCATACCAAGTCCGGCAGGCAGGAGAGGCCTTTGCCATGAAGTACAACAGGGAGGCAACCATCGATGAGCTTTCTAAGGAGACTAAGATCGCCAGGGATGAGATCGTGGTAGCGCTGGAGGCAAATAAGGATGTGGAATCCATTTATCAGGCTTCTTATCAGAGTGATGACAGCCAGGTGCTTTTAGTGGACAAGCTGCCTGGAGAAGAAAATGAGTCAGAGACGGTGATCAACCATGTAATTCTGGAAGAACTTATGGACGCTCTGTCCGGGGATGAGCGAGAATTGATCACAATGCGGTATTTCCATGGAAAGACACAGCAGGAGATCGCAAAGAAGCTTTCTATATCCCAGGTGCAGGTTTCAAGAATGGAGAAGAAAATTTTACTGCGTATGAGAAAACAAATTCTTGGACATAGTTGAAAAATGTGTTAATATAATCTAAGAGGGAAATTTCCCTCTTATGATTACAATTCTGTAGGGACCGGTCAGATCACAGGTCATCGGATACATCATCCATTTTCCCGAACTGAAAATTGCAATTTGAATCAATCTAATTTATAGTATTGTGCTTTTAAACAAAGGAGAATATTCTATGGTATATGAATCTATGTCTTTGCTCGAGCTTAGAAAGGCGGCAAAAGAAAAGAATCTAAAAGGTATCAGCGGTCTAAAAAAGCAGGAGCTGATTGAATATTTAAAAAATAATGACAATGAACATAAGCAAAACGAGGCAGACCTCGATAAAAAAACGGAACAGCCAAGAGAGGCAAAGCAGGAGCGCGTACCCAGAGACATCAAAAGCCTGGACAGCGGCAGAAAAGCCAATGGTATTCTGGAAGTACTCCCGGACGGATATGGATTTATCCGCTGTGAGAACTATCTCCCTGGGGAGAATGACATCTATGTATCTCCGACGCAGATTCGCAGATTTAATTTAAAGTCAGGGGATATTTTATGCGGTGCGATCCGAGTCAAAAGCCAGAATGAAAAGTTTGGTGCTCTGCTGTTTGTGGAATCTGTCAACGGATACCATCCGGAGGCGGCAGCCAGAAGGAAGCATTTTGAAGACTTAACCCCAATTTTTCCGAATCAGAGATTAAAACTGGAGACAGAGCGGGCAACTATTCCCATGCGTATGGTGGATCTCCTGTCGCCGGTGGGAAAAGGGCAGAGGGGGATGATTGTATCGCCCCCAAAGACAGGTAAGACAACACTGTTAAAGCAGATGGCCCAGAGTATCAGCCAGAACTATGAGGATATCAAGCTGATCGTCCTGCTCATTGACGAGCGCCCGGAAGAGGTGACAGATTTCAAGGAGTCCGTGGAGGGCCAGAATGTAGAAGTCATTTACTCTACATTTGATGAACTTCCTGACCACCATAAACGGGTGTCAGAGATGGTGCTGGAGAGAGCCAAACGCCTAGTGGAGCATAAAGAAGACGTGGTGATTCTCTTAGATAGTATCACAAGGCTGGCAAGAGCCTATAATCTCACGGTGCCGCCCAGCGGAAGAACGCTGACCGGAGGGCTTGATCCAGCTGCTCTTCATATGCCGAAGAAGTTTTTTGGGGCTGCCAGAAATATGCGGGAGGGGGGGAGTCTTACGATTCTCGCCACGGCCCTGGTAGAGACGGGAAGTAAGATGGACGACGTGATCTTTGAGGAATTCAAGGGTACCGGAAATATGGAACTGGTGTTAAGCCGCCATCTTTCAGAGCGCAGGATCTTTCCGGCGGTGGATATTGCCAAGTCCGGCACAAGGCGGGATGATCTTTTGCTATCCAAGGATGAGCAGTCTGTGGTCAGCGCTCTTCACAAAGAATTATCCGGAGGCCGTTCGGATGAGTTTTTTGAACAGGCTTTGAATATGTTCAAGAGAACAAAAAATAACCGTGAATTTGTAGATTTCGCAAAGAAATCCCTGTTGCGAAAATAAGCGAAAAAATATTTGCATTGTAAGAGATGCTGTGATATAATGAGAAAGCTGTTTAAGAATAAACAAAAGGAATGTTTAAGATAAACTAAGATCAAAGAGGTGAAGAAACATGCGCGAAGGAATCCATCCAGAATACCATCAGGCAAAGGTAGTTTGCAACTGCGGTAACGAATTTGTAACAGGTTCTACAAAGGAAGATATCCACGTTGAAATCTGTTCTAAGTGTCATTCTTTTTACACTGGACAACAGAAAGCTACTCAAGCTCGCGGACGTATTGACAAGTTCAATCGTAAGTATGGTACTAAGTAGAAAACGGGAAATGATAGGTTGAGGTTGAGAAATCTCAGCCTATTTTGTTGTATAAGCAATTGCATTGCAGTGAAACAGGAAGGACGGACAGAATATGAATGTAAGGATTGGCGGACAGGCGGTCATGGAAGGTGTCATGATGAAGAATGAGGACCGTTACGCAGTATCCGTGAGAAAGCCGGATGGAGAGATCGAGACAAAGATCGACCATTATACGAGTATTTCCGACCGATATCCGGTTTTAAAGCTTCCGATCCTGCGGGGAGTCGTAAACTTTGTGGAGTCCATGGTCGTCGGTATGAAAACATTGACCTACTCCGCAGATTTTATAGAAGATGAAGAAGAGGAACCGTCCCGGCTGGAACAGTGGCTGAACAGGCACTTCTCCGAAAAGTGGGAAGGGGTTCTCATGGGATGTATCGTGGCTCTGTCTTTCGCTATCGCTATCGGGCTGTTTATGGTGCTGCCGTATTTTCTTTCCAATATATTTGAACAATGGGGAATGAGCCGTCCGGCGGTTCTTCTGCTGGAAGGATTGATCCGGGTGGGTATCTTTTTAGGCTACATCATTCTCATATCCAGGATGCAGGATATCCGGCGGGTCTTTATGTATCACGGGGCAGAGCACAAAACCATCAACTGCCTGGAGGCAGGGCAGGATCTGACACCGGAAAACATTAAAAAGTATTCCAGATTGCACAAGCGGTGCGGAACCAGTTTTTTGTTTGTTGTCATGATCATCAGCATCCTGTTTTTCTTTTTCATCCGGGTAGACACAGTCTGGATGAAGGTGGTTTTAAGGCTGCTTCTGGTTCCAGTCATCGCCGGAGTCTCCTATGAATTCATCCGGCTGGCGGGTAATTCAGACAATCCGGTGATCACAGCGTTGAGTAAACCAGGACTTTGTCTGCAGCTTTTGACCACAAAGGAGCCGGATGAGAGTATGATCGAGGTGGCGATCAAGTCAGTGGAAGGTGTTTTTGACTGGAAGGCTTATCTGGAAAAGGAAAGGAACAGACGTGAATAGGAAGATTTGGGTCACTTACGGTGCACAAAAGCTTCGGGAGGCAGGGATCGACAACCCGGATGGGGAAGCCTGGTATCTGTTTTCCCACAGTTTTTCGCTTAGCAGGGAAGATTATTTGTTTTCCATGACTGCACCGGTGGAAGATGGGGAAGAATTAGAGAGATACAAAGCATTGCTGGAGAGAAGAGTTACAGAGAGGATTCCTCTCCAGTATCTGACCGGGACCCAGGATTTTATGGGGTATACATTCCGGGTAACACCGGATGTGCTCATACCGAGACAGGATACAGAATGTGTCATAGAGGCAGTTGTCCAAGGAGGATACTCTCATGAGAGTATCCTTGACGTATGTACAGGGTCCGGCTGTATCGCCATCAGCTTGTGTCTGATGCTAGAGCCGAAGATCTGTGTCGGCACGGACATTGATGAAAAGGCTTTGGAAATTGCAAAAGAGAATGGAAGAAGACTGGCTCCTATGGTAAAATTTAAAAAGAGTGACCTCTTTTCCGGGGTGGAGGGATCCTATGACCTGATCATCTCCAATCCCCCATATATTCCTACGAAAGACTGTATGGAACTGATGCCGGAGGTGAAGGATCACGAGCCGATGCTGGCTCTTGACGGCAAAGAGGACGGGCTTTATTTTTACCGGAAGCTTGTAAGAGAGGCCCCGGACTACTTAAACGCAGGCGGCACGCTTGTGTTTGAGATCGGCTATGACCAGGGGCCGGCGGTAAAAACGATGATGGAGGAAGCTGGTTTTTCCTCTGTGAAGATAAAGAAAGACTTGGCGGGCCTTGACCGGATGGTCATCGGAACGCTGACAGAAGGAGAAGAAGATGTTTGATAAATTAGAAAGTTTAGTGGAGCGCTTAGATACTGTGCTCCAGCAGCTCAACGACCCGGATGTGGCCGGAGACCAGAACCGTTTCAGGGATTTGATGAAGGAGCAGAGTGACCTGTCTCCCATTGTAGAAAAGTACAAGGAATATGTTCAGGAAAAACAGAACATCGAGGAAAGCCTGGAGCTTTTGGAAGAGGAATCTGACGAAGAGATGAGGGAACTGGCTAAGGAAGAGCTCTCTGAGTCCAAGGCTAATGTGGAGCGGCTGGAAGAAGAGCTTAAAATCCTCCTGATCCCCAAGGATCCCAATGACGATAAGAATATTATCGTGGAGATCCGCGCAGGGGCCGGCGGTGACGAGGCAGCCCTGTTTGCCGCTGACGTAGCGCGCATGTACAGAAGCTATGCGGAAGGCCGCCGCTGGAAGGTTGAGACACTGAGCTTTAATGAAAGCGGAATCGGAGGCTTTAAGGAGCTTGTGTTCATGATCTCAGGCCAGGGCGCTTATTCCAGGTTCAAATATGAAAGCGGTGTCCACCGTGTCCAGAGAATCCCTGCCACAGAATCCGGCGGAAGGATCCATACATCCACCATCACGGTTGCCATCATGCCGGAGGTTGAGGACGTGGAGGTGGAAGTTGATTTAAATGACTGTAAGTTTGACGTGTTCCGTGCATCCGGAAACGGAGGACAGTGCGTCAATACAACAGATTCCGCTGTCCGCCTGACCCATCTTCCAACCGGGATTGTAGTGTCCTGCCAGGATGAGAAGTCACAGCTTAAGAATAAAGATAAAGCGTTAAAGGTGCTGCGTTCCCGTCTGTATGAACTGGAACAGCAGAAAGCCCACGACGCGGAGGCAGAAAAGAGAAAAAGCCAGGTGGGAACCGGTGACCGTTCCGAGAAGATCAGGACCTATAACTATCCGCAGGGCCGCGTGACGGACCACAGGATCAAACTGACCCTTCACAAACTGGATTCTATCATGAACGGAGACCTGGATGAGCTGATCGACAGTTTAACTGCTGCGGACCAGGCAGCCAAATTAAGTAATATGGAAGAAGAGTAGATTATGAAAGATGGTTTTATCAAAGCAGCTGCGGCTACGCCAAAGGTAAAAGTCGCAGATCCTGAATATAACACAAAAGAGATCATAAAGATCATAGGACAGGTAAAAGATCAGGGAGCAAGTCTTCTGGTCTTTTCTGAGCTGGTGGTTTCCGGATATACGTGCGGTGACCTGTTTCTTCAGGAGCCTTTGCTGGAGGCTTCTCAAAAAGGGCTGTTTGAGATCAAAAGAGCCACGGAAGGTCTGGATATGATGGTTGCCGTGGGTTGTCCTTTGACTGTGGAACACAAGCTTTACAACTGCGGCGTCTTTTTGTTCAACGGACGCATTCTAGGTGTCGTGCCTAAAATTCATCTGCCCAACTACGGAGAGTTTTATGAGGCCAGACACTTTGCCAAGGGTGAAAGAAAAGTGAAGGATATCGTGCTGGATGGAGAGACAGTACCATTTGGAGCCAATATTCTGCTGGCCTGCGAAAATATTCCGGAACTGACCATTGCCATGGAAATCTGTGAAGATCTGTGGGTGCCGCTTCCGCCGAGTACGTTCCATGCTTTAGCCGGGGCGACCGTGATCTGTAATCCGTCTGCCAGTGTGGAGACAACAACGAAGGAAGTTTACAGGAGTAACCTGGTATCCAATCAGTCTGGAAGGCTTCTTTCCGGTTATGTATATGCCAACGCAGGGGAAGGGGAATCTACAACCGATGTAGTTTACAGCGCACATCACCTGATCTGCGAAAACGGAACGGTGCTGGCCGAGGCAAAAAGGTTTACCAATGAGATTATTTATGCGGATCTGGATTTAAAGCGTCTTGAGGCAGAGCGGAGAAAGATGACCACCTTCTTTGAGGAGGAGACAGAAGATTATCGGAGAGTGCCGTTTATCCTTCCGGTGAGGGAGAACCAGCTTTCCAGAACATTTCCGAAAAATCCGTTTGTGCCGTCTAATCGGCAGGAACGGGAGAAACGCTGTGACGAGATCTTATCCATTCAGTCTATGGGGCTTAAAAAACGTCTGGAGCATACTAACTGCAGGCATGCCGTGGTGGGGATTTCCGGCGGATTGGATTCCACCCTGGCTGTTTTAGTGACAGTGCGTGCCTTCGATATGCTGGATATCCCAAGGGAAAACATCATCTGCGTGACGATGCCGTGTTTTGGGACTACAGACCGGACTTATCAAAATGCAGTGTCCCTGATCCATGAGCTGGGAGCCACGTTCAAGGAAGTGAACATTGAGAAGGCAGTAAGACAGCATTTTCTTGATATTGAACATGAGGAAGACAATCATGACGTGACCTATGAGAATTCCCAGGCCAGGGAGAGGACACAGATTCTCATGGACATCGCCAACAAATATAATGGTATGGTCATAGGAACCGGAGATATGTCAGAACTCGCCCTTGGCTGGGCCACCTATAACGGAGACCACATGTCCATGTATGCAGTGAACTGTTCTGTGCCAAAGACCCTGGTTCGCTATCTTGTGCTTTATTATGCCGAGACCGTGGAAAATGAGAAACTGTCCAAGGTGCTGATGGATGTGCTGGATACGCCGGTGAGTCCTGAACTGCTCCCACCAGTGGACGGTGTGATCTCACAAAAGACGGAAGATTTAGTGGGACCGTATGAACTGCATGACTTCTTCCTGTATTATATGCTGAGATTTGGATTCCCGAAGGAAAAGCTTTACCGGATGGCGAAGCTTACGTTTGCAGGGGACTATGACGATGAAACCATACAAAAATGGCTGGATAAGTTCTACTGGCGGTTTTTCAGCCAGCAGTTTAAGCGCTCCTGCCTGCCGGACGGACCGAAGGTGGGAAGTGTGGCGGTATCTCCTAGAGGCGACTTGAGAATGCCGAGTGATGCCAGCGTGAATATCTGGCAGAAATCATAAAAAGAGAAATAGAGATTGTTCTAGTTTTAGAACAATCTCTATTTTTTTGTCAAGATAAAGAATTGAAGTTGCACGTTTGTGCGGAAACTGAGAATTTGTTGTAAGCGATATTTGAAAATGCTAAGATATAACCAACTTAAGTGAGAGAAGTTAGAGGAAAACATACAAGTTGCATAAAAAAGGAGGTAATTATGAAAAACATAATCAATGCAGAGAATATCCAGCTGAACGCGGAAGCTACAGATTGGAAAGATGCCATGGAAAGGTCAGGGAAGCTCCTGGTGGACAGCGGTTACATTACACCGGACTATATTGATCTGACCATCCGGTGTGTGGAGGAAAACGGCCCATATATCGTCATCACCCCAGGGCTTGCGTTGTCACATTCCAGACCTGATGCCAGTGTACATAAAACAGGGCTCAGCCTTTTGACCTTAAAGGAACCGATCAGCTTCGGAAGCGAAAATGATCCGGTAGATATTGTACTTACTCTGGCTGCCACAGATGATACTTCCCATTTAGAGATGCTGCAGGGAATGGCCGAATATATTTCGGAGGAAGAAAATCTTGAGGCGATAAGGACAGCAAGAGATTCAGAGACGGCAGCCAAAGCAATCAATGAATTTGAAGCTGATCTTTAGGGAGGAGTAAAAGGATGGAAGTATTAAACACATTTTTCACATTTATCTCCAACAACATTCTCACAAGAGCTGAGTTATTTGTAGGGCTGATCGTATTGATAGGGTACATATTACTGGGGAGAAAATGGTACGAGACCATGGCTGGTTTTATAAAGGCGGTGGTAGGATATATGATCTTAAATGTAGGATCTGCAGGGCTGGTCACAGCTTTCCGGCCGATTCTTGCGGGGCTGAACCAAAAGTTTCATTTGAACGCAGTGGTGATTGATCCGTATTTTGGGTTAAATGCAGTCAATGCAGCATTGGAAAACATCGGTCTCTCAGCCGCATGGACTATGACATCTCTGCTTCTTGCTTTCCTGTGGAATATTCTCTTACTGATGTTCCGGAAGGTGACAAAGCTTCGGACCTTACTGTTGACAGGACACATCATGGTACAGCAGGCGACAACCGTCACATGGATTGTATTTTTGTTTGTGCCGGGTCTCAGGAATATCTGGGGAGCCGTGGCAGTGGGGATTCTTGTGGGAACCTACCAGGCTGTATTTTCTAATCTCACTGTAGAGCCCACTGATCACCTGACGGACGGAGAAGGCGGGTTCGCTATCGGGCATCAACAGATGTTTGCAGTATGGCTCACAGATAAGATCGCACCAAAGATCGGAAAAAAAGAGGACTCCATCGAGAATATAAAGCTTCCCGGGTTTTTACAGATATTCAGTGACAATGTTGTATCCACGTCCGTTTTGATGTTTCTGTTTTTCGGAGTGATCATGGCGGTTCTGGGAGAAGATTTTCTGCGGGGAATCGATGACAGCTTTTCAAAGGATACGGCTTTCATCATCTATATCTTTTCCAAGGCATTGAGCTTTACAGTTTATCTGAATGTACTTCAGGCAGGCGTCCGCATGTTTGTGGCAGAACTCACGGAATCCTTTAAGGGTATTTCAGACAAACTTCTGCCCGGGGCAATCCCAGCAGTAGACTGCGCGGTAGCTTACGGATTTGGCCCGGCAAACGCTGTCACCATCGGATTTTTCTTCGGAGCCATCGGACAGTTTTTGGCCATTGCAGGACTTCTGCTCTTTCATTCCCCGGTCATGATCATTGCGGGATTCGTTCCCTTGTTTTTTGACAATGCAACCATCGCAGTCTACGCCAATAAAAGGGGCGGCGTGAAAGCGGCAATGATCCTTCCATTTGTATGCGGAGTGGTCCAGGTAATGGGCGGCGCAGTCTGTGCCCTGCTGCTTCAGCTGGTGGCGTTTGGGGGATGGCACGGAAACATTGACTTTTCGACCATTTTCCTCGGCGTATCCTATATAGTAAAGTATCTGAAGGTACCGGGAATTATCCTTTGTGTAATTGCAATGCTGGTGATTCCGCAGATTCAGTACGCAAGATCCGATAAAGAAAAGTATTTTAAGATCGGACAGGAAGAAGAATATTAATCAGGCAGATTTAGAAACTAAAAATTAAGAAGAAATAAATGGAGGTAGCATTATGAAAATCAAAGCACTTGCAGCATGTGGAAATGGTATGGGATCCAGCCAGATGATCAAAATGAAGATCAACAAGGTATTTAAACGGCTGGGAATCGACGCAGAGATCGGGCATATGAGTGTCGGGGAAGCAAAAGGCGTGGCAAACAATTATGATATGATCTTTGTCTCCGAGACTTTTACATCCCAGTTCCGTCCGGGGAAAGATACAAAAGTCATAGGACTGAAAAATCTTCTGTCCGAAAAAGAGATCGAGGAAAAGATCAGAACCGCATTGGATATGCCGAAAGAAGCATAGAGGAGAAAAAGGGATATGTATGACATTAAAAGAAATCCTTTAGGAATTTATGAGAAGGCTCTGCCTGATTCCTTTTCATGGAAGGAAAAGTTCCAGGCGGCGAAGGCGGCAGGATATGATTATATAGAAATCTCAATTGATGAATCAGAAGAGAGGCTCTCAAGGCTTGACTGGACGGACAGCCAGATAGAAGAAATCCGTGAATATATGAGGCAGGAAGATATCGTGATCCCTACTATGTGCTTAAGCGGCCACAGAAAATATCCGTTTGGAAGCAAAAACATGGAGACGAGGAAAAAGGCATTTGAAATCATGGAAAAAGCGATCCTTCTGGCCCAAAAACTTGGTATCCGGTGCATCCAGCTGGCTACATATGATGTCTACTATGAGGAATCGGATGAACAGACTGAAAAGCTTTTTTTGGAGGGAATGAAAAAGTCCGTGGAGATGGCCAGCAGAGCGGGAGTCATCCTGGCAATGGAAATCATGGATACGAAATTTGTAGGTACGATCTTGAGGGCAGTGCATTATCTGAGACAAATTCCGTCCCCGTATTTTAAGATTTATCCGGATATGGGAAATCTGACTCAATTCAGCAGCGATGTGGGAAGCGAGCTGGAACTTGGTATAGCCGAAACCGTGGCCATCCACGTAAAGGAGACAAAACCGGGAGTATTTAAGAATGTTCCGTTTGGAGAGGGAACGGTTCCGTTTACGGAGATTTTCGGGAAACTGAAGGAATTAAATTATACGGGCATGTTTTTGATCGAAATGTGGGCAGACAATACAAAAGGGCAGTCCATGGAGGAGGCGGTTGAGACAATACGCAAAGCCAGAGATTTTGTAGAGGACAAGATGCGCAGGGCTGGAATAAATTCTGCGGCGTAATGGAGGAAAACATGTATCAGATGGTGGTTACTGACCTGGATGGAACTTTACTAAACTCAAAAAATCAGATATCTGATAGAAACGAAACAGCCATTAGAAACCTTCAGAGAAAGGGTGTTATGGTGGCAGCTGCCACAGGGCGTTTGGATGTCATGACGAAGCCCTATTTAAAGCAGTTAAAGGTGATCGATGTGGTCATCGGATGTGACGGAGCGGTTACCCGGGATGTCAGCACAGGAACGAGGATCAGCGGTATCCCTCTTGCGGAGTCCATTTGTCTCCAGGCGTTTGAAGTTTTAAAACACCACGGGCTTCCGTATTATGTTTTTTCCGAGGACGAACTTGTTGGGGATGATCCAGAGAACGAGAGACTGGTCATACACAGGAAGTTTAACCGGAGACTTGATGCAGAGGACAGAATTCCAATCCGCATCGTAAAGGATCTGGAGGAGTATGTAAAGCATGCGCAGGTTTATAAAATTGTGGCCAGCCATGAGGACAAAAGATTTCTGGATGATGCGGCGAAGGAACTGAACATGATAGAAGGGCTGAGTGCGGTGCGTTCAGGCCCGAGGGTGCTGGCACTGAAGGCAGAAGGGGTCTCCAAAGCGTCTGCGCTAAAGCAGTTAGTGAACGAATTGGGTATCCCGCTTGAGAAAGTGGCCGCATTCGGAGATGAAGTAAACGATATTGATATGCTGAAGGCCGCAGGGCTTGGCATCGCCATGGGAAATGCAGACCCAGAGGTAAAAAGATATGCGGACTGTGTCACGTTGTCAAACGACGAGGACGGCGTGGCTGTAAAAATAGAAGAATTATTCGGAGAATAAAAGAAAGGAGATTTTTATGCTGGAGGATTTAAAGCAGCAGGTATATGAGGCAAATATGGAACTGCCCAGAGAGGGCCTGGTAACTTATACATGGGGCAATGTCAGCGGGATTGACCGGAGCAGGGAGTTGTTTGTAATTAAGCCAAGCGGTGTGGATTATGAAAGTCTTACTCCAGAGCAGCTTGTCGTGGTGGACTTAAATGGGGAGAAAGTGGAGGGGGATCTTAATCCTTCATCGGACACCCCTACCCACCTGGAACTTTACAGGGCATTTCCGGAAGTGGGAGGAATCGTCCATACACATTCCCCATGGGCCACATCATGGGCACAGGCAGCCAAGGGAATTCCGTGCTATGGGACCACACACGCCGATTACTTTTACGGGGAGATTCCATGTGCCAGATCTTTGACACCGGAAGAGATCGACCAGAACTATGAAACGAACACAGGGCTTGTTATTGCGGAAACTTTTATGGGAAAGAATCCTATGTATGTGCCGGGGGTGCTCTGTGCAAACCACGGGCCGTTTTCCTGGGGAAGGAATGCAGGGGAGGCGGTACATAACGCAGTCGTTTTAGAAGAGGTTGCCAAGATGGCATACCGTACGGAGCATCTGAAAAAAAGTGTGGAGGCCGCTTCCCAGGATCTTCAGGATAAACATTTTTTCAGGAAACATGGGGAACATGCATATTACGGCCAATAAAGGAGGATTAAGATGAGTAAAATAGAAGAGATTACGAGAGAAAGCTGGATCATGGGTACTTTTCCGGAGTGGGGGACCTGGCTGAATGAAGAGATTGAGCGCGAGGAAGTGAAACCGGGGACCGTTGCCATGTGGTGGCTTGGATGCACCGGGATGTGGTTTAAGACGCCGGGTGGCTGCAATATTACGGTAGATCTATGGTGCGGCAACGGGAAAAGAACCCACGGAGACGGAAAAATGAAGGTGGGACACCAGATGGCAAATATGTGCGGAGCCCGCGCTATGCAGCCAAATCTCCGGGCAGTTCCGTTTGTGCTGGATCCTTTTGCGGTGAAACAGGTAGATGCAGTGTTGGCGACCCATTATCATCAGGATCATATGAGTGCAGAATATGCGGCACATGTGATACAGAGCAATATGACAACTGTAGATGAGAACGGAAAAGAGATCCCGGTGCCGTTTATCGGTCCTAAGAAATCAGTGGAGCTCTGGCAGAAGTGGGGAGTGCCTGAGGACCGCTGCATCACCGTAAGGCCGGGGGATTCAATTAAAATAAAGGATCTTGAGATCATAGCCCTGGATTCTTTTGACCGCACCTGTCTTGTGACCACGGATTCCACAGGGGCCGACAGGGAAGAACTGACCGGGATCTGCCCGACTGACATGGATGACAAAGCGGTGAATTATCTGATTAAGACACCGGGCGGAAATATTTATCACAGCGGGGATTCCCATTACTCTATCTATTTTGCTAAACATGGGAAAGATTATGATGTGGATGTGGCGTTTGGTTCTTACGGGGAAAATCCAGTCGGCATGGCTGATAAGATGACATCCTGCGATATCCTCAGAATGGCAGAGGCTCTTCAATGTAAGGTTGTGATTCCGATCCATTACGATGTGTGGACTAACTTTATGGCAGACGTGAATGAGATCAGAGTACTGTACGATATGAAAAAAGACCGGCTGGATTATAAGTTCCATCCATTCTTCTGGGAAGTAGGAGGAAAATATATTTATCCGGCAGATAAGGACAAAAAGGCATATCATCACCAGAGAGGTTTTGAAGACTGTTTCGAGGCACCGCAGAATATCCCATTCCGCTCCTGTTTATAAGAAAGAGAGGAGAACGAATGAAAGTAAAGAAAAAAGTGATCGGAAATCTAGAAAAGTGTTACTCCATTGCCCCTCTTTCTTATCAGGGGAAAGACTATATGCTGGTGGCAGCGGAAAAGGTGAACCAGTGCCGTCTGTATGGCTTGGATGGAAAACTGGCCGATGTGATCTGGGAAGGACCGGGGGGAACCATGTCTATGGTCCAGATCCCCAACACTGACGGAATCTTTCTGGCCACCCAGCGGTTTTATTCTCCAAATGACTCCAAAGATGCCAAGATCGTAATGGTTTCTCCCGGAGAAAGTGGATGGAGTGTAAGAACAGCCGCAATACTTCCGTTTGTCCACAGGTTTGATATCATCACCAGAGACGGCATCAGTTATGTGATCGCATGTACTTTAAAATCCGGACACGAATATAAAGAGGACTGGAGAAGCCCGGGAAAAGTGTATGTGTGCAGGCTGCCGGAAAATATGGACGCAATTGATGAAAACCATTCTCTGAAATTTACTGTTTTAAAGGAAGGGATGTTTAAAAACCATGGATACTGTAAAGCAGTGATGGAAGGAATAGAATGTGCGTTTACGGCATCCAATGAAGGAGTTTTTCAGTTTATCCCCCCGGCAGCAGGGGAAGATGCATGGAAAATCAGGCAGCTGACAGACCAGCCTTCCAGTGATATGGCATTTGCAGATATGGACGGGGATGGGGAGCCGGAAATGCTGACGATTTCACCGTTCCACGGAGATACAGTCCGTATTCTGAAGAAGCAGAACGGTCAATATAGAACCGTTTATACTTATGAAAAGCCGGCGGAATTCGCTCACGGAATCTGGGGCGGGGACATCCTGGGAAAACAGGGAGTCCTGGTCGGCCACCGCAAAGGCGAACGGAATCTTATGTTTTTTACCTGCGGGGAGGAAGGCTATGAAGCAGAAATCATTGACCGGAATGTGGGACCTGCCAATGTCCTGTCTTACCAGACTGAGGAAAAATCCTATATTCTTTCTGCCAACCGGGAAATTGATGAAATTGCTCTGTACGAGGTGGAAGAAGGGGAAACAACTGTGATATAATGACGGCAGTGAGGTGAGGAAATGAAAGAGTATGATTCTTTAAATGACAGTGAAAAACGAAATATGCTGGCAAGTGTTGCAAACCTATATTATAATGCGGAGATGACACAGAATCAGATCGCTGAGCGCTTTTTTACCTCTCGTTCCAAAATTTCCAGGATGCTGAAAGAGGCCAGACAGCTTGGGATCGTGGAGATTACCATCAAAGAACCATGGGACCGGAATACAGTGCTGGAACAGAAACTGATGAAGCAGTTCTGCCTAAAGGATATCCGCGTGATCATACCGAAGGAGTCCAATGATACTCTAATCCTGCAGAAGCTGGGCGAAGTGGCCGCCTATTATCTGGACAGCCAGATAGATGAAGACACAGTGCTCGGAATGTCATGGGGAAACACCATGTACCACACAGTGAAAGCTGTAAAGACAAGTAAAAATATATCTCTGACGGTCGTTCCGATCATGGGAGCTGCCAGTGTGGGGAAACCCGAGAGGGATGCGCTGGATCTTTCCAAAGAACTTGCCCATGCCTACGGAGGAGATTACCATTACATCTATGCTCCCCTGTTTGTGAATTCAAGTGATATCAGGGATAGCCTTGAAGAAGACCCAAACATAAAAGAGACCCTGACGATAGCAAAGAGAGCCAACATTATTCTGACCAGTGTAGGATCGATTGTGTATAAGAGCTGGAAGTCTTACTTAAGCACAAAAGATTTATATTACTTAGAAAAAAACGGGGCGATCGGCCATATCGGCGGCCATTTTTACAATCAGGATGGAATAGAGGTTGAGACACCGTTTGTAAAGAGGATGATCGGCCTCAGTCTTGAGGATATTAAAAAGGCGGAAAATGTGATCTGCGTGGCCGGACTCGAGATGAAAGCCGAAGCAATCCTTGGGGCTGTCAGAGGCGGATATATTGACACGTTGATTACGGATGAAAATGCCGCCAGAAAAATGATAGAACTGATTCAGCAATAGCAGATAAAACAGGTCCTTACCACCTTCTTTTTTGTGGTTTCCCAACTTTCTTCATCAGATAGAACAAATTAAAAGTTATGATAGTCGTGTTAAGACACCCTTTTGCGGGGTGTCTTTTTTGTCATAGGAGATTCGTAAGAATATCATGTGGCTTCGCTGAATTGTATTAACTTTCATTTTCTTTTATTTATGCTTGCAAAATGAAAGTTAATATGATAATATACAAGTACAAAGTAAAAGATAATAAAAGTAAACAAAATGGAGGAGTCAAAAAGATGAAGTTAAGTGCAGAGCTAATAGCAGGTATGGTAGACCACACAAATTTAAAAGCATTCGCAGACGAGGCAATGTTTGAAAAACTGTGCGGGGAAGCGAGAGAATACGGTTTTAAGATGGTGGCCATCAATCCCGCACAGACAGTACGGTGCAAGCGTCTCTTAGAGGGATCCCCGGTACACGTAGGTGCGGCAATAGGTTTCCCGTTAGGACAGACAACATTGGAGTGCAAAGTATTTGAGACAAAAGATGCCATTGAAAAAGGCGCGGATGAGATCGACTATGTCATCAACATCGCAGAGTTAAAAAACAAGAACTATGACTACATAAAAAAAGAGATGGAAGACATCGTTGCAGAGTGCAGAAAAGCCGGAGTGATCAGCAAAGTGATCTTTGAAAACTGTTATCTTACAGATGATGAAAAGGTAAAGGTTGCCGAGATCGCAAAAGAAGTGAAGCCTGACTTCATCAAAACGTCCACTGGATTTGGTACAGGAGGAGCTACACCAGAAGACGTAAAACTGATGAAAACTACAGTGGGTGATGAGGTGAAAGTCAAAGCTGCCGGAGGCATCAGAGATTTAAAGACAGCGCTTCAAATGATCGAAGCGGGGGCAGAACGTCTGGGAACCAGTGCAGGTGTGGAAATTGTGGAAGAATTAAAAAAACAGGACTAAAGAGGTGGACAAAATGAAGAAAGTAAAAGTATGTTTGATCGGTTCCGGAAGAGCGGGAATGATTCATGCAAGAAATATGGCTGGAAGCGTTCCTGGGGGAGAAATCTATGCAGCCTGTGATCCCGATGTCAAGGCAGCCAAAGCCGCGGCAGAGGAACTTGGGATCGATACCTATTATCAGGACTACAAGGAAGCCATCGGCGATGAATCCATCGATGCGGTCATCATAGCCTGCCCGACAAAATATCACAGGGAGATCGCAGTGGCAGCGGCAAACGCGGGAAAGCATATCTTCTGTGAAAAGCCTATGGCTATGAATGAAGAAGAATGTGATGAGATGATCAAGGCAGCCAAGAGTAATAACGTAAAGCTCCAGATCGGATTTATGAGACGGTTTGACGACAGCTTCCGGGAAGCAAAAAAAATGATCGAGGAAGGTGAGATCGGGGACGTGGTCTTGGTGAAATCCCACACAAGAGGGCCGAGCAAGCCGCGTGAGTGGATGTATGACATTGAAAAGAGCAACGGTCCATTGGCAGAAGTCTGTAGCCATGATATTGACACTGTGCGGTGGTTTGCGGGAAGTGAGTTGAAAAGTGTATATGCACTGGGAGGCAACTTCCGAAATAAGGAGATCGCAGAACAGTATCCGGATTTCTATGACAATGTGATCGTGAATGCAGAGTTCGAAAACGGAGTGCATGCCAGCATCGAGGGCGCCCAGTATGTGCAGTATGGATATGATGCAAGAGTTGAGATCCTTGGAACCAAAGGAGTCATCTGCATCGGGGATATGCATGAGAAGAAGATCACCAGCGCCAACGAAAGCCACCAGTTAAAGAGGCCTTCCATGCACAGCTGGACCCATCTGTTTAAGGATGCGTATCTTTTGGAGGACAGAAGTTTTATTGAGGCAATTTTAAATGACAGCGAAGTGGAGTGCAGCGGTTACGACGGAAAAATGGCAGTGAAGATCGTGAAGGCGGGGAATGAATCAATTGTACAGAAGAAAATAGTCATGTTATAAGGATAGGAGGGTATTATGGGAAATGAAGCGACAGGATTCCGTGCCAGGATCCAGAAGTTCGGAGGTGTTTTAAGCGGCATGGTAATGCCGAATATCGGAGCGTTTATCACTTGGGGACTGATCACGGCGATGTTCTTAAAAACCGGATGGTTTCCAAATGAGAAGATCGCAGTATTAATCGATCCAATGCTGAAGTATCTGCTCCCGACATTGATCGGTTATACAGGAGGAAAGAATTTTTACGGCGACCGGGGCGGCGTCATCGGTGCAGCCGCTACCATGGGTGTTATCGTAGGATCTGACATTCCCATGTTTATGGGAGCGATGATCATGGGGCCGTTGGCAGCTATTTGTATGAAGCGGGTAGACCGTCTGTTTGAGGGGCGGATCAAACCGGGCTTTGAGATGATCGTCAACAACTTTTCCTGCGGGATCTTAGGAATCTTTTTAGTACTGGCGGCGTTTTTTGCCATCGGGCCGTTTGTGCAGGTATTAAACCATGTGATGTCCTCCGGGGTCAATGTGATCATCGACCATGGACTGACACCATTTGCCAGCGTATTTATCGAACCTGCAAAAGTATTGTTTTTAAACAATGCCATCAACCATGGAATTTTAGGGCCGCTGGGCATCACTCAGGCAGCGGAGGCAGGGAAGTCTATCTTATTTATCCTGGAACCGAACCCGGGGCCTGGAGTGGGAGTTCTGCTGGCCTATACATTCTTCGGAACAGGAACAGCCAAAAAGACCGCTCCTGGTGTAGCGATCATCCATGCATTCGGCGGAATCCATGAACCTTATTTTCCATATATTCTTATGAAGCCTCAGATGATCCTAGCTTCCATCTGCGGAGCAGTGTCAGGAAACTTTATTTTCCAGATGTTTGGATGCGGCCTGGTAGCTACTGCTTCTCCGGGAAGTTACTTTTCAGTGCTGGCGGTGGCACCAAAATCTGACTATCTCCCGATCATAGCAGGAATGCTTGTGTCCACAGCCGTGTCATTTGCTGTCGGTGCCTTTATCTTAAGGCTCTGCCACGATTCCGATGAAGAAGCACTCCAGAAGGCAGTGGCAAAGAAGGATTCAATGAAAGCAGAAGGAACAGGAGGAGGCCTTATAGGTGCACAGGAAGTCATTGATTTCACAGGAAAAGTAATCAAGAAGGTGTACGTGGCATGTGATGCGGGAATGGGATCCAGCGCCATGGGAGCCTCCATATTGAAGGACAAAGCAAAACAGGCAGGTCTGGACATTGAGGTGAAAAATGTGGCGATCCCGAATCTCCCGGAAGACGTGGATGTGGTGGTCACCCATGAATCCTTGACAGAAAGGGCCATGAGAGAGCGGCCGGAGGCGATCCATATCTCCGTGGACAATTTCCTCTCCAGTCCAAAATATGATGAGATTGTGTCAAAATTAAAACAGGCATCCAGTCCACTGCCGGTTTTAAAAAAAGAAAATATTAAAGTGATCCATAAGCTTAATTCTAAGGAAGATGCCATCCACATGATCGCTCAGATGCTCTTAAAAGACGGTTATGTCACAGAGGGATATGAAGAGGGTATGCTGCTAAGAGAAAAAGAAACTCCAACCAACTTAGGCAACGGAATGGCGATTCCTCACGGTGTCCTGGAAGCCAAGAAAGAGATCAAATCCTCCGGGATCGCAGCACTAATCGTACCGGACGGGGTACTGTGGAACGATGAGACTGTCAGACTAATCATCGGAATCGCAGGGGCTGACCAGGAACATCTATCCATTCTTTCCAATGTGGCGCTGACCTTAAATCAGGAAGAAGCGGTGCAGAAGATCGTGGATGATCAGGATGTGGAAGAGCTTTATCACATCCTCACCAAATAATCAGATCACAGTTGAAAAGCTGCAGGGGCAGGAACTCCCGCAGCTTTTCCTTTTGGGCCCGCTGTGCTATAATTTAGCTTGAAAGCAGATAAGACAAAGCATGGAGGAATCGTATGTTTGCAGAAGAACGGAAAGAAAAGATCATGGAGCTTTTGAGGCAGAATAAGAGGACAAGCATCGGGGAACTTACTGAACTGTTTCAGGTCAGCGGGACAACGATCCGTACCTACCTCACAGAGCTTGAAAAGGCAGGAAAGCTGATCCGGACACACGGAGGAGCCATGCTGAATGAGGATGTGCTGGATATGGAGGAGTCCATATCAACAAGGAAAGACAAGCGGACAGTCGAAAAACAGAACATCGCTAAAGCAGCCAGGGCAATGATCGATGACGGTGACATGATCCTTCTGGACAGCGGGACCACAACCCTAGAGCTGGCAAAGCTTCTAAAGGATGCCAATAATCTCACGGTAGTGACCAATGATCTGCAGATCGCGCTGGAGTTACAGAAGCACCAGGGCATCTATCTGATTTTCTTAGGCGGCCATGTGAGGAACCACTTCGAATGTACCGTGGGTAATATGGGACTTAAATTTTTGGAGGACTTGTCTGCGGACAAGGCCTTTATGTCTGCCAATGCCCTGTCCATGGCAAAGGGCGCCACAACGCCGAACCTGGAACAGGCGGAGATCAAGAGGGGGATGATGGGAATCGCAGAGAGGAAGTACCTGATCTGTGACAGTTCCAAGATCGGAAAACGTACCATCTGCTCTTATGCAAAGGCGGAGGAGTTTCACCGGCTGATCACAGATACCCAAATACCGGACCATGCAAAAGAAATGCTGGAAAAGCAGGGGATCGAAGTAGTCTGCTGTGAAGAATAAGAAATTTAAAAATCCCGCAGACAGTGCATGCACCGTCTGTGGGATTCTTGCAAAATCTATTTAATTCAAAAAGAAAAAGATTAAGCTAATTTGGATACGTTCTCAGCCTGTTTTCCGCGAGGTCCTTCTGCGATTTCAAAGCTGACCTGCTGTCCTTCTTCTAAAGTTTTGAATCCATCACCAGAGATTGCTGAGAAGTGTACGAATACATCGTCTCCGCCTTCCTGAGAAATAAATCCGTAACCTTTTTCTGAGTTAAACCATTTTACTGTACCAGTGTTCATTTGGGTACCTCCATTAAAAATAAAAAATTAACATTACTTTCATTACCAGTGAATCATAGAAAAAGACCACGTTCTTGTAGGATACATAGCAATGTAATATCTACCCGGACGTGATCTATACATTCACTAATAACAGTAATTATCATACCACAACCATTGTTTTTTTACAAATACTTTTTTAAACTATCAATACTTTCCTCGTAGAGTTTTACAAGATCAGATGACATCGACAAATTGTCCTTGGAAGCGTCACAATTCTTGTGGGAACTCTGGATCAGCTGGATCATTCCCATGGTATATCCCTGGATGGACATCTCAGCCAGATGGCTTGTAGATTTATCCGCCATGGCTTTCATTTTGGTCATCCACTCCGCGTATTTTTTCTGAATTTCGCCGATTTCTTCCGGCTGTTGCATGTCTTTTGTCATGGCCTGTTTGACCCTTGAAAAGAAGTCTTGGAACTGCTGTTCCTGCTGTTCTAGACATCCTTTGAGATCGCAGTCTGTGCTCGCCTGGGTAAGTTCCGGCATGGTATTTAACACCATCTGCAGATTTTGGTACATTTCATTTAATAAGTTCTGATTATCCATAATGAATCTCCTTTCAAATACATCTGTTACAGGTAGCATTTACACAAAAGAGAAATATTATGCAAAAAAGGATCATGTGTGTTAAAATAGGCAGTAACGAAAAACTAGAAGAAGGGAAGTGAGTCTTATGGGGAACAGAGAGAGTTTCGAGGCAAATATGAGGAGGAGGATCGAAGCCATCCGTCATATGAGCGACCACAGTATCTTTAATGAACTGAGAGGTACGATTATAGATTATAACTATGATAAGAAGAGTCTGACTATGGAGTTTTATGCCGGAGATTTTCATAGAAATGGTTTTAATATCATGTTCGGAGGTTCCCTGGTAGGGATGTTTGACATAACGTTCGGAACGCTGACAAGCGGTCTGGGTGATTATGATATTGCGCCTACGGTCCAGCTGTCCACCTCTTTCCTAAAGGGGATTCCAATTGGATCCACGGTTACGGTCAAAGTGGAGGCAGTATCTACAGGAAAAACAATCATGAATTTTATGGGTAAAGCGTTTGTTGGGGAGGAACTGGTAGGCAGTGCCACCGGGATCTTTAAAACTCCGAGACCGTTTAAGTCGTATCATTAAGCAGAAGGGATTTGGTTCGGAAAATTATTTTTATTCGTATAGAAAAAGCTGATCATTTGCGGGAAAGTTCGCAAATGATCAGCTTTTTAAGAGTGACGTTCCTTATCAGCTTTCTGTACAGCGTTAATAATATTTTCATAACCGGTGCAGCGGCACAGGTTTCCGGCCATATATTTCCGGATCATGTCCCGGGTCAGTTCCTGTTCCCCGCGTTCCAGAAGTACCGTGGCAGACATGATAAACCCCGGGGTACAGAAACCGCACTGGATGGCGCCTTCCTCAATAAATGCCTCCTGGATTTTTGTGAGTTCACCGTTGGGTCCCATAAGACCCTCCAGGGTGCGGATCTGTTTTCCCTGTGCCCAGACGGCAAGATAAATACAGGAATCAATGGTCTCACCGTCCACGATGACTGTGCAGGCACCGCATTCTCCCACCTCACATCCCTTTTTCACAGATGTGAGCCCGAGGTGATTTCTCAGCAGTTCCAGCAGGGATTCTCTGACATCCACGTATTCTGCAACTTCACGGCCGTTGACCGTAAGGGTTACAAGCTTTTTTTGCGGTTCCATCCTATCTCACCTCCTGTAATTCTATGGCTCTTTTTAAAGCGCGCCGGGCGATCTCGCCTCCGATTTGAAGCCGGAAATCCCGTGAAGCGCGCCAGGAATCCCTTGGATGGATCTCTTCCCTGACAGACTGCTCTATGGTGTCGTAGAGTTTATCTCCCAAGGGCATCCCGCCCAGCCGTTGCTGAGTTTTTTCACAGCAGAAGGGGACCGGAGCCGCCACTCCAAAGGTGATTTTTACGTCCTCAAGGATCTGTGACTGATCGGTTTTGCACAGCACACAGCAGCTTAGTGTGGCGATGTCCATGGCATTTCTCATGGCGTATTTGATATAGCAGCCGGTGTACCCCTCATAATTTTCCCTGGGGATCAGAATGTGGGTCAGCAGCTCGCCATGTTCTAGGGCAACCCGTCCCGGCCCCAGATAAAAGTCCTGGATGGGTACAGTCCTTACCCCGTTTTCACCGAGGATCCTTAAGCGGACGTTCAGGCAGAAACAGGCAGGAGCACTGTCCGCACTGACTGCGCCGTTGCAAAGATTCCCGCCGATGGTCCCCATGTTGCGGATCTGGGGGCCTCCGGCCTGATCGACAGCCTCCCCGAGCACGGGGACATGTTTTTTGATGACCGGGTCCTCTGTCAGCTGGCGGAAGGTAGATGCCGCCCCGATGGAGATGGTCCCGTCCGAATCTAAGGTGATTCCGTGCAGTTCTTTGATGTCCCTGATGCTCACAAGGCTGCATCCGGAAAGCTTTCCTTCCCGGATACGGATCAGTACATCACTGCCGCCGCAGACGGGGACTGCATTCGGATGTTCCTGTAAAAGTCTTACGGCATCGGATATAGATTCTGCTTCATAATAGCTGGTGAAATCATACATATTTTGCCCCTCCTTATACCAGTCCGGCTTTTCTTAGTTCTTGAAATACCCTCTGCGGAGAGAGGGGGATCTCGTTGACAGCGACTCCTGTGGCGTTGAGAAATGCATTTCTTATGGCCGGAGCAGGGGGAATGGCAGGAGGCTCCCCGAGAGCTTTGTTTCCAAACGGACCGGTGGGGTCCTCAAGCTCCACAAAATCCAGATGAAGGTCAGGGGCATCCATGGCAGTGGGAAGCTTGTAATCCAGCAGGGTCCCGTTTAATACCCGCCCAGTTTGTTCATCCAGCAGCATCTGCTCGCTGAGGCCATAACCAATCCCCATGGACATACCGCCGTGGACCTGCATGGAGGCAAGCTGGGGATTGATGATCTTACCGCTGTCGTGGACGTTGATAATATCAAGGATTCTGATTTTTGAAAGTTTCAAGTCCACCTCAATCTCGGCGAAACAGGCACCGAACGCGATGGTATTCTTTTTGATCTGCCGGGAGATGTCGGAGGTGATGGCAGAAGAGGAGGAGCGGCTGTAGTAGCTCTCCAAAGCCAGTTCCTCCAGGGACAGTACCGATTCTTTGCCGCACCAGATCTGTTTTTCTGACAATTTCAGTTCCCGGTCTTTATATTCCTCAGAGATCAAAGTCCTGGCATATGAAAGAATCTTTTCTCTCAGAAGTTCGGCACATTCCTTTACGGCGGTTCCGCTGATGTATGTCTGTCTGGAAGCGTAGGCGCCTGTATCAAACGGAGTGATGTCCGTATCCTGGAAGGACTGGATGTGAACGTCCTCCGGGCAAAGGCCAAGGACATCCGCCGCCATCTGTGTAAAGACTGTGTCTGAACCCTGCCCGATCTCTGCCGCACCGGTCTGGAGCTGGACACTGCCGTCCTGGTTTAAGATCAGCCTGGCGCCAGAAATCTCCAGAGAAATGGGCCATACGCCTGTTTTATAGCTGAACAGGGCCATACCCACTCCGCGCCTTTTATCGCCGGTCTGGTTCTTATATAAATCACGTTTTTCTTCCCAGTGTATGTAATCAGCACCACGCCTCATACATTCCCTGATGCCGTTGGTATTTGCCGCAATGGGAGTCAAAACAGGATCTTCAAAGTATCCGTCATATAGGTTGAGTTCCCGAAACTTCAAAGGATCCATGGAAAGCTTGTGTGCCATATCATCCATCAGGCATTCTGACACAAAACAAAACTGGGGAATACCGTAGCCGCGCATGGCTCCGCCTACGGGTGTGTTGGTGTAGACCGTATAAGCATCGGCGCGGATATTTTTAACGTCATACATATGGCGCCATGCGGTGGCGCCGTTTGCCGCGATGGCATGGCCGTGGGAGGCATAGGCCCCCTGATTGGAATAGGCCTTCATATCCTTGGCTAGGATCTTTCCCTCTTTGGATACACCTGCTGTCAGATCGTACTCAATGGAATGCCGGGTCCTTGTGTTGGCGAAGGTCTCTTCCCTGGAAAGGTCAAGCTTCACCGGGCGGCCGCCCACCAATGTCGTCAGGAATGCATTGAGCGGTTCGTACAGGACATCCTGTTTGTTGCCAAAACCTCCCCCGATATATGGCTTTATGACACGGACCTTTCCCCATGGGATTCCAAGGGCCTGCCCGATGACTCTTTTTACGATATGCGGGATCTGCGTGGAACTGACCACCACGATCCTGTCTTTTTCCATATAGGCGTAGGAGATAGGAGCTTCAATATGGCAGTGCTGGACCATAGGTGTGCAGAAGGATTCCTTCAGGACGATGTCCGATGCCAGAAGAGCTTCCTCCACATGGCCGATCTCGTAGCCGCTTTTTGCCAGGATATTGTCCGGGTTTTCTGCATGGACCGGAGGAGAGCTGCCCTTCATGGCATCTCTGGGATGCAGAACAGGCGGATACTCCTCATATTCTGCCTTGATCAGCTTCAGGGCTCTTGAGGCCGTGACTTCATCCTCTGCTACAACGGTGGCAATATCATCGCCGTAGTAACGGATCCTTCCGGTCAGCAGATGGCGGTCTGCCACATCCTGATGGGACTGCTCCACAGACCATGGATGGCCCGGCGTGGGATATGTATGTGTTGGAACTTCATGAAATGTGACGACTTTCACAACACCGTCCAAAGCCTCGGCCTCGGAAGTGTCAATGGAAGTGACGATGCCGTTGGCGATGGGAGCATGCAGCACCTTGGCAAAAAGACAGCGGTTTAAAATTAAATCATCTGTATATTTGGCTCTCCCGGTAACCTTTTCATAAGCATCCACTCTTTTTATACTCTGACCAACTGTTTTCATAGGCAATTCTCCCTTTGGATCTCATACATCTGAGCATACTACTAAATCATTCTATGTCCTTCTACGGCCTTACTTGTTATATAGTTTGAACAAAAAGTAAACGTCTGTTTAAATATATCTATGGAAAAAAGTGGGCATGCCCACTTTCAAAGTCTGTTTCATATGATAAAAAAGAAATTAGGGACAAACAGTGTGTTGCCCCGGGTGTCCTTTAAAATTGTATCAAAAATAATACAATGTGTCAACGAACAGCAAAGAAGAAGAGGAGGGTCCTCCATGGCTTATTTTGTGTAAGCCTATTGGCCGGAACCTCCCGTTGTCTGTCTGTATTGTTATTTATGAAAGATATATATAGTGGCGGATTCAGCATAAAAGACTTTGTTTTTTATCATTCCTTTAAGTTCTATGGTGCGGCCTTTTTTTACGTCATGGATACTTCCTTTTCGGTATTTCGTTTTTGTTCCCATGTCATAGGCATCACACACAGTGACCTTCAGATCTTTCCTGTATTTTACTGTGATATGGATGTCCGTACTTTCCGAGATGTCACCTCCTGTTTTTTTGTCTTTATAGGTATTGATCTTGGTGATGGTAAAACTTCCGGATTGAATATCTACGACTGTTCCATTCAGCTTTTTCTTTTTAGCAGAGGATTCAGAGGTCATGATATCCTCGTCGTTTCCCGGAGGATCGGATAGGACCACGATATCCGCGTGATTCTTCTTTTTTGAAAACCAGACAGACACCTTGGAATTCTTTTTGACGGACTTAAGCTGGGACAGACTGCAGCGTTTATACACCGTGTTTATCTGATGAAGACTGGCTTTGTCGTTTTCATAACTTAAAAAGAAGACCTTCGTGTCAGAAGTGACGGATATGGAAGAGGGATCCCCATACGTTTCGTCTATGTCACTGGTGCAGTGGATTGCCTCAGCACTTCCGGAAACAAAGTAACCGTTATAGTCTGGATTTCTTTTTGGAATGTCCTCCCCGCCTATGGTTTCCGATTTGTAGTGCACAAGGCCCAGCCTGTTTCCGAATTCTATATAAGCGATGGAACTGGCAGCAGCAAATGAAATGCACCCAAGGATCAGGCTGGTGACATAGATGCGGCGCTGGTCTTTTCTGCATAAGGCAGTTAGTAGCTTAAAACATAGGATCCCTGTGCATGCTCCCAGCACATTTAAAATGAGATCATCAATATCTGCGGATCCTAGATAAAAAACATATTGGCTGGTCTCGAAAAAAAGGCTCAAAAGAGCTGAGAGAAGTATAATTTTAAGTTTGGAGCCTTTGGATCCTCTCAGAAGGGCAAGAAGGTAACCAAACGGGAGGAATACCAGGCTGTTCCCCAAAAGATTTGAAAGGCTCCATAAGAAATTTCCCTGTCCTGCAATACGCGAGAAGCTTACAAAGGTCTGGAAAGGTATTAAATTTAGTGAGCGGAATCCCTTTTTCTCTCCGGTCAGAAACATTGGGAGAGAAGAGAGTTCCGTATCTTTTAGAAGTACGATTTTGATAAGGATCAGCAGATAAAAAATAAACACTGCCCAGAAAAACCGTTTAAAATATTTGTTTGAATTTTCTTTCTTCATAGTGATCTCCTTTTAAATGTGGGGAGATCAGGCAATACAGGATCATTCCGTCTGGCTTATTTCAAGATGCTGGACGAATTTCCCGTTGTTTGTATAGGAGTTTAAAATGATGTTCGGATACTTTTCCAATATTTTATGAACGATCATCAGCCCGTTGCCTCGTCCCAGGCCTTTGTCCGAGATACCAGGCACCACATCCTTTTCTTTCCGGATAGAGTTTGAGATGACAGTTTCATAAGTGTCTCTATTTGAAACAAACCGGATATCGATCCGTTTTTCCGCAGTAAACTCAGCTTCTTCCATGGCGTTGTCGAGAAAGATCCCCAGAATGCGGATGAAATCCAGGAAATCAATATGATCAGTGATCAGGCTTTCTTTGAAAGCGCCGTCAAAGGACAGATGGATGTCCAAGTGTTCCCGAAAGCCGGAAGAAATTTTATAATATAGAAAAGCTCTCAGCTGCTCATCGTCTGCCTGTTGCAGCTGGGCGTATAAATCGTTTTTCTTTAATTCACTCTGAAAGTACGGGTTGACCGTTTGCTTAAAATACTCTTTTAATGGTTCATCATGGCTGTTCTCGATTAGATGGCTCAGAGTAAATAAAATATTTTTCATATCGTGTTTTAAGTTCCGGATCTCGTTCAGATTCTTCTCCAGGTCATTGCTGTAGAGAAGCAGATTTTCTTCATTCCTCCGTTTTGCGTCAATGGTAAAACGGTACTTGGAAAACATCAAAAGAGTGACCAGAATGATGATCTGGATTAATAGCACACAAATTGTTATAACATTAATACATGAATTGACCTGGTTATAAAAACTGGAGTAACTATCCATATAATAATGTACTAGCAGCATAAAAAGCTGATACTGAAAGATCAGTCCGAATCCAAACAACAGAATTGTGCAGATGATAAAATTACGGGCGATCTTTGGATAGGATTTTTCCAGTATGGACACCTTTAAAAGATATTTGCCGAACAGCCTGCGGATCAAAAAGACAAACAGAGCGTCAACCAGAATCACAGCCGCCGATAGCAGCACAAAAATCCCGATTTTGATCAAATACTCAGCCTGCTGCCCGTTTGCATAGTCGAAATAAAAACTCATGAATGAATTATAAATTGCCCGGAGGAACAGCCGGTTGACCACATATAGAATAAAAGTGATCCATGAAAAAAATACTTTGCCATTCTGAAGTTCTCTTCTGTAGTAGCTGATGCCGAAGATCAGAAAGAAAATAAGGAAATCTGAAAATGCCTCAATATAAGAGGGTTTCGACACAACCAGCAAGATGGCAGAAAACAGCAGTAAATAATCAGGAAGCCGTAATCGGAGCAGATTTAAAATGGCGATGGATAAAATGGAAACAAGGCTCATCACAAAGTACTGCATAAAGGTGGTGCCTGTCATGTAAATAATCCGCCAAAACAATATATACCAGATCAGCCCGAGAGCGGCGGGATACAGGACCCACATGATTTTTCTAGTCTTTGTTTCCATAGATGACTCCTTTTATCTCGTTCCTCTGCCGGAAAGAACAGGGAGCGGTGTCCCCGTTGATAAACTTGATCATTCCGTCCGAGAGACCGATCATATGGCATTTTTGCACGATGACGGAACGATGGCTCTTCATGAATCCGTCACCCAGACATTCTAAAGCGTGATCGATGGTCTCCCGCACGGTGATGGAAGAACCGTTGACTGTGTGATAGCATATGCAGTGGGATTTTGTCTTGACTGCTTCCACATACAGGATATCAGCTTTGGGAAGTGAGACTTCTTCATCAGTGCCGATCTTCAAAGTAATAGAGTCCGCATCTGCCTCTGGATCGCCGGACGGTAAACTTTTTTTTGCCAGATAGATATACTGGTAGCAACATTGGTTCATTTTTGTGATGTCTGTGGTTTTTTCAATAAAGCCAAAAGGCTCGACCCCGGATTTTAGAACGTTTAGTGCCAGTTCATAATGGTTGGTGACAAATACAATCTTTGACCCTGGAAAATTCTTTTTAATCTGTTTTGCGATGTCAATCCCGTTAAATTCATTGCTCCCGAAATCCAGATCTAAAAAGAATAGATAGTCGCCGGGATTCTTTTTTAAATAGAGAAACAATTCCTGATAGCCGGAGGCAACACATGCCACGCGGCCCTCGGAGATAGATTCTGATAAAATATGTTCCACCTGTTCTTTGATGATCTTTAAGATAAAAGGGTCATCGTCACAGAGAATGATTTCTAACATAAAACTCCTTTCTGTCTGCCTGATCTCTATTGACTCCTATACAAGAACCACTATAAAAGATGAAAGCAGGCATGTCATAAAAATAACCTATAATTACGCAAACGCAACGCGAAGTAATCCGTGTTTGTTACGTTCAGGACAAAAAACATGCGGCCAGGATATTTGATAAAATAAAACCTGTCATCGATATAACGATTATATCATAAGTAGAAGGTATACCCAAACCTATGTGGGTATTTATGGAAATAAATACAATATAATCAACATTGCCCGTAGACTTTGCATGCATTCTATGCTAATATATTGCTATATTAACAAATGAAATTATACTGTGTTATACAATTAAAACAACGAAAGGATTAAGTCCAACTAGCCGTTGGGAACTGAACCCTGTATTTATATAGTAGGAGGTGACATAATGAACGATTTTGAGAACACTATGTTGGAAATGATGTCTGAATTATCTGTAAATATGGTAAGTATGGGTGCGGATATAAGTACTCTGAAAGAAGATCTGACAGCTGTAAAGGAAGAAGTCACATCTGTGAAAGAAGATCTAACAGCTGTAAAGGAAGAAGTCACGTCTGTGAGAGAAGATCTAACATCAGTGAAGGAAGAAGTCACGTCTGTGAGAGAAGATCTAACATCAGTGAAGGAAGAAGTCACGTCTGTGAGAGAAGATCTAACATCAGTGAAGGAAGAAGTCACGTCTGTGAGAGAAGATCTAACATCAGTGAAGGAAGAAGTCACGTCTATAAAGAAAGATGTAACTTCCCTAAAGAAAGATGTACGGGAACTAAAAGACAGTGTTACTAAATTAGAAATTACACAGGAAAATGAAATACTGCCGCGTTTAAAAGAGATCGAGTCCTGTTATTTAGATACATACAAACGTTATCAAGAAGGCAATGACGATATTGAATCTCTTAAAGTAGATGTAACAACAATTAAGAACTATTTGGCAAAGGCAAATTAATTTTTAACTGCATATATAAAACCCGTGTAATGTTGATTTTAACAGGCTCACACGGGTTGTTTTTATCTTTTACAATTGGAAGGGAAGGAAGTAAGGAACATGACAAAGATAGATATTATTTCAGGTTTTTTAGGAGCGGGTAAGACAACGCTGATCAAAAAGCTTTTAAAAGAGGCTTTGGGACAGGAGAAGATCGTTCTAATAGAGAATGAATTTGGGGAGATTGGCATTGACAGCGGTTTCTTAAAAGAGGCAGGAATCCAGGTGACAGAAATGAATTCCGGGTGTATCTGTTGTTCCCTGGTAGGGGACTTTGGCACTGCTCTAAAAGAAGTTGTATCCAAATACGCCCCGGACCGTATCATCATTGAGCCTTCCGGTGTCGGGAAATTATCTGACGTGATCAAGGCAGTACAGAAGGAGGCTGAGAATTGTAGTCTTTCTCTGAACAGTTTTGTCACCGTGGCAGATGCAAAAAAGTGTCAGATGTATATGAAGAATTTCGGGGAATTCTACAATAACCAGATAGAATATGCGGGTACAATCATTTTAAGCAGAACAGGGCAGCTGCAGGAGGAGAAACTTCAAAAGGCAGTAGAACTGATCAGGGAGCACAACCAGAAGGCGGCAGTGATCACCACTCCGTGGGAGGAACTTGACGGAGAAAAAATCCTTTCTGTGATGGAGGAAGGGAACCAGCTTTCAAGGGAGCTTTTTGACAAGGAAGAGATCTGTCCGGGGTGCGGACACCACCATGAGCACGGGGAGGATCATCATCATGAACATGAGCACCACCATCACCATGAACATGAACATGGGGACCACCATCATCACCATGCGGACGAAGTGTTTACAAGCTGGGGGATAGAGACACTGAAGAAGTTTGAGGAAGAATCATTGGAGAATATCCTGAAACAGTTGTCAGAGAAAGATTCCTTCGGTACGATCCTGCGGGCAAAGGGGATCGTGGAGAGTGGAAATAAGACCTGGATTCACTTTGACCTGGTGCCCGGAGAATATGAGATTCGCCGGGGAGACGCAGATTACACCGGAAGGATCTGTGTCATAGGTGCTAAGCTTGATACAGAAAAGATCCAAAAACTTTTCGGGCTGTCATAAGGAGGTGTATAACATGGAAATGCCGGTATACCTTATCTGGGGATTTCTGGAGAGCGGCAAAACCTCTTTTATCAAAGACACTTTGGGCCAGGAGTATTTTGCGGACGGTGAGCGGACAATGATCCTTTCATTTGAAGAAGGGGAAGAAGAATATGAAAAAGATTTTCTGGAGGAAAGTAATTCCTTTGTTATACAGGTGGATGATATGAATGATTTCTCACCGGCCTTTGTGGAAAACTGTGAGAAGAACTATCATCCGGACCGTATCATGATCGAATATAACGGAATGTACCAGATCGAGGATGTGATGGATGTAATTGATGAGACGAATATGGAGCTGTACCAGATCATTGTTATGGTGGACGCATCCACTGCGGAGTTGTATTTGAAAAATATGCGCTCTATGATGGTGGAAATGTTTAAGATGGCCGATATGGTCATATTTAACCGCTGTACCGATGAGACTAATGCATCTTCCTACAGAAGGAGTATCAAGGCGGTCAACCGGAGGGCACAGGTGGGCTTTGAGCGGGCGGACGGCAGAGAGTTTGAGATGAATGAGATGCTTCCATATGATCCGGAGGCTGAGATTATCAAGGTGGAAGAGGAGGATTTTGGGATCTGGTATATCGACGTCCTAGAGCGGCCCAACGTGTATCTGGGGAAAGTCGTGGAACTTTCCAATGTGTTCGTCAGAAGGCCAAACGGAATTCCTGCCGGGCTGATCCTGCCGGGGCGTTCTGCCATGACCTGCTGTGAGGATGATATCACTTTTATCGGTTTCATCTGCAAAATGCAGCATGCAAAGTCTTCCTCTATTAAAAAGGTCAAGGACGGCACATGGGCTGTTCTCACTGCAAAGATTTGCATGGAAAACCATAAGGCCTATGGTGGTGAGCGGGGGCCGGTGCTCCAGGCGCTGCGTATTGAACAGGGAACACAGCCAAAAGAGAGGCTGATCTATTTTTAGCAGCATATGGTAAGAAACGGAGACAAACGTCGGTTATTTGGCCCAAACGTTTGTCTCTGTTTTTTTCTGGGCAAGATCGCAGCCAACACAAGGTTTTTTCACCACAGATTCTCTGATCTTTTTTATACTGAAAGTGTTAAGAAAAGCTTACAGGATAAAAACAGGAGGAACTAGAATGAAAAGAAAAAGTGTGTGGCTGCTGGTCATCATCTTTACCGCCGTATTGTGGGCAAAAGGAGGAGATTGGTTTCAAGAGGATATACAGATCCAAGGTGATACTCCGAGGCAGGTATCAAATCTCAAGCAGATTTCAGAACAAAATATATACAGTGAATTTGTCGTGCTCGCAGAACGCGGGACCGGAAGGGTCCTGATGAATAAACGGGGAGAAAAAAAGATTTATCCTGCGTCGTTGACAAAGATCATGACGGTCCTGGTAGCTGTAGAATCAATTTCAGATGACAGCAGGGAAATCATTATGACGGATGATGTTTTTCACACGTTGACCGAACAGCACGCTTCTGTGGCGGGTTTTCTGCCTGGAGAGAGAGTAAAAATTAGGGACCTCTATTACGGCGCCATGCTGCCGTCAGGAGCAGAATGCTGTATCCGGCTTGCGAAGTATCTGTCTGGAAACGAAGAAAAGTTTACCAGGCTGATGAACCAGAAAGCGGAAGAAATCGGAATGAAACATACGAATTTTGTAAATTCAACAGGCCTGCACGATCCACAGCATGTTACAACAGCCAAAGACCTGGAGGTCCTGCTCCGTTATGCGTTAAAGAATCCAAAATTCAGAAAGGTTTTCCAGACCATGCAGTACCGCACAGGCCCCACTGGAAAGCATCCACAGGGGCTTCTACTTCGCAGTACCCTGACAAAGTATAAAAATCAGCTTAAACCTGAGAACGGCAGTTTCCTCGGCGGGAAGACCGGATATACAAGCGAAGCGGGACTCTGCCTGGCAAGCTGGGTTAAGATACACGGAAAGGAGTATCTTTTGGTGACGGCGGGCGCCAGAGGTGATCATCAAACCAAGCCGTTACATGTACTGGACGCGGAATCTATATATCAAGGATTATAGGAAGTCTAAACAGAAATTCCCCTGCATACACTGTAAAAACAGAGAATGCAGGGGATTTTTATGAAAGAGTACATTGAAGAACGCGCGGTAGAAGTCGGCAATTATATCGTAGATAAAAAAGCTACAGTCAGACAAACTGCCAAGGTGTTCGGAATCTCTAAATCTACCGTACATAAAGATGTGACGGAACGGTTGGAAAAGATCAACCAGTCCCTGGCCAGAAGGGCCAGAGAGGTACTGGATCTCAACAAATCGGAACGCCACATACGGGGCGGAATGGCGACCCGTGGAAAATACGAAAAGATTAAAAAAAATACAAAAGCAATTCAGGGGTGAATTGCTTTTGTATCCTTTTGGGTCAGCGGCCGGCGTTGGCATTTCCCGTCTGGTTATGTAGCAGCTGTTCATTGTATTTCAGAAGAGAGGATATCGGTTTGGACAGTGTCAGATATTGTCTTGTATGGCATCTGAATGAAGATGTCTTCTGAGCGTAAAGCTTCTGGGGAGAAAAGAAATCAGAGCCTTCAAACGGCGTCCTCTTGATAGAAATATCGATCACAATGTCTAAAAACCGATTCTGGTGAAAGATCTTCCTGGTACACTCCTTTTTATAGGTCGGATGAAGCTTATTGATCGTGAACTGGAAATACAGAGAATTCATCGCCGGCTCATCACTTTCCAGCAGAAAGCGATAATCGCCGTTCAGTATCTTTTGCACTTCTTCCTGGGTCAGAGAGAACTTTGTCTTATTGGCCACATGTCCATTGGTCTGGTTTTGAATAAAGAAAAAGTTGGTGTGGTCTTCTTCGTAGATATAATAGCGGATATTGGGTTCCTTCTCAACCCCTTCAAACATCAGAACTCTGACAGGCATGCTGATCATGTACTTTTCAGGGGAGGCAGAGAGCAGATATTCTTCCTGGATCTTTTCGTATTCTGCCTGGCTGATGTTCTTGTTCACTTCTGTATAAGAAAGCTTTTCTACTAATATTTTACCCATAATAACTCCAATGCGCAGTTTTGGTTTTTTGTTTCTTATCAATATACTAGTGACATTATATCAAATCGTGCCTATAAAATCATGACTTATTTCTAAAAAAAGTCTTAAATTTGCGTGGATTTTCATGGTTTCCTATGTTAAGATTACCAAAAAGGAGGAGCTATGGATTTATTTGATTATGCAAGACAGAAAAACAGCAGGAAAGAAGCTCCGCTGGCCGGGAGAATGCGGCCCAAATCCCTTGATGAAGTCGTGGGACAGGAGCATATTATAGGAAAGGACAAGCTGCTTTACCGGGCGATTCAGGCTGACAAGTTAAGCTCGATCATCTTTTACGGGCCTCCGGGTACGGGAAAAACAACACTCGCCAGAGTCATCGCCCAGACAACCCAGGCAAACTTTGTCCAGATGAATGCCACCACTTCTGGCAAGAAAGAGATGCAGGAGGCAGTGAAGGAGGCCAAGGAAGCCCTGGGTATGTTCCAAAAGAAAACGATTCTTTTCATCGACGAGATCCACAGATTCAATAAGGCACAGCAGGATTTTCTTCTGCCCTTTGTGGAGGACGGCACGATCATTCTCATCGGCGCCACCACAGAGAACCCATATTTTGAGGTGAATCAGGCTTTGATCTCCAGGTCCAATGTCTTTGAACTAAAGTCCCTGGAGGCAGAGGATATCAAGAAACTGCTCATAAGAGCGGTGAACGATGACGAAAAAGGCATGGGGATCTATCGGGCCAAGATTACGGACGATGCCCTGGATTTCCTGTCGGATATGGCGGAGGGGGACGCAAGAAGTGCGCTCAATGCCATTGAGCTTGGGATTCTCACCACACAGCCCGGAGAGGACGGGACCATTTTGATCGATATCGACGTGGCCCAGGAATGTATCCAAAAGCGGGTCATGAGGTATGACAAAGGCGGGGACAACCACTACGATATTATTTCTGCCTTTATTAAGAGTATGAGAGGATCGGATCCCGATGCCGCTGTTTATTATCTGGCCCGGATGATCGATGCGGGGGAGAGCGTTACGTTTATCGCCCGCAGAATCATGATCTGTGCCTCTGAGGACGTGGGAAATGCAGATCCCCAGGCACTTCAGGTGGCTGTGGCGGCCTCCCAGGCCGTGGAACGGATCGGTCTTCCGGAAGCCAGGATCATTCTGGCTCAGGCGGTGACTTATGTGGCGGGGGCCCCAAAGAGCAATGCGGCTTATATGGCTGTGGATCAGGCGCTTGACGCTGTGAGGAAGAAAAAGAATGGAATGGTACCGAATCACTTAAGAGATTCCCACTACAAGGGAGCCTCAAAACTGGGCAGGGGCATCGGATACCAGTATGCCCATAATTTTCCTGGCCATTATGTAAAACAGCAGTATCTGCCGGATGAACTTTTGGGAACGGTATTTTATGAACCCACAGATAATGGGTACGAAAAATACATTAAGAAATACCTGGACAGCTTAAAGGAGGAATAAGCCATGGAGAATTTACAGGATGGATATCTGCTTAGAAACGGAATAAAGATTCCGTGTATCGGGTTCGGGACCTGGAAGTCTCCGGACGATGTGGTCTGCGAGAGTGTGAAAGTGGCAATCGAAGCAGGCTACCGTCATATTGACGGTGCGGCGGCCTACGCCAATGAAGCAGGTGTGGGAAAGGGAATCCGGGAGAGCGGGATACCGAGGGAAGAACTGTTCATCACGAGCAAGCTGCCCAACGCAGATCACGGATACGGACCGGCCAAAGAATCCTTTGAAAGAACCTTAAACCAGATGGGGCTTGAGTATCTGGACCTCTATCTGATTCACTGGCCGGTGGTCATTGAGCATAAGGATGATTTTGAGCAGGATATACTGGACACCTGGAGAGCATTTGAAGAGCTCTATGAGGCCGGGAAGATCAAAGCCATCGGTGTCAGCAACTTTATGATAGAGCATTTGGAGATTCTGAAAAACCATGCTAAGATCATGCCGATGGTCAATCAGGTGCAGCTCCATCCGCAGCACCCCCAGGAGGAGATGGTAACCTACTGTAAGAAAAATGGGATCGTGCCGGAAGCGTGGAGCCCGCTGATCCAGGGACAGGCGTTCAAGAGAGAACTGTTAAAAGAGATGGCCCAAAAGTATGACCGGACGGTTGCGCAGATTTGTCTCAGGTGGATCATGCAGAAAGGGGTTGTTCCTCTTCCAAAAGCATCCAGCATAGAGCGGATCAAAGGTAATGCCGATGTGTTTGATTTTGAAATATCTAAAGATGATATGGAGGAGATCGCCACACTCAGGTCGTATGGAATGATCGGGGATGAGCCGAACATACCGAGAACAAAACAAGTGGTTGGATTTTAAAAGACAGAAGGAGTTTCCCGTAAACTGAGAAGCTCCTTCTGTTTTATTTTTGTCCTTTTTTATAGAGAAAGATGAGAACCCACAGCAGCAGCGGATAGAAAAACATCAGTGCCAGCATGCCGAAAAACGCCCGGCTTCCGGTAAAGGCACAGTATAGTGTGAGGCCTATGACCAAAAGGATGGACAGTATGACAAGAATGGACAGTATTCTTTTTGTTGTCTGTTTCATAGTGTGATCCTTTCCAAAACCAAATCCTTCAGGTGATCCTGGTCAGGGGCAGCAAGGCCGTGCTCCATGAGATAGGGAAAAAGGTCCAGTTCATGAAACAGATCCAGAAGCTGTTCCATATGTCCGGCGTCTGAACTAAGCATTGGGAGCATCGCCTGATAATCTGGAAGACTGGCTGCAGCTTTGTTGATGCCGCGCTGGTTGTAGGTGAAGGAAACCTGGTAGTCTGCGATGATATCTTCCCTTTCTGCACCGAGCAGGGTCAAGAGTACAGCGGAAAGGACACCGGTCCGGTCTTTGCCCGCGCTGCAATGGAATAAGACGCCGCCTTTTTCTAAGCCTTGTATGACAGTCTTTACTGCAGCAGCTATGAGTTCAGGACTGTCAGTAACCATTTTTTGATATCCGTCAGCGAGGCTTTTGGTGAAAGCTTTGGCAGCTGACTCAGAAGCATTTGAAAAATCAATTTCTTCTTTTTGAAGCGGGCAGTGAAAATACTGCATAGTTTCCGGGACCTGATCTTTCATGAGTTCTGCCTCAGATCTGCTGCGCAGGTCAACCACGGAGACGATACCGCAGCGTAAAAGCTTTTGCCATTCTTCTGAAGTCAGGAAGGAAAGACAGTCACCGCGGAACAGGCGGTTCCAGCGGACCAGGGAGCCTTCTGTGGTTTCCAGGCCGCCCAAGTCCCTTATATTAAACGCATGATCCAGACGTATTCTTTTTATGTTGTGCAATTGATAACCTCCCATCTAATTGATTTGATTCTTCTATTCTAATAGGTAGCCCAGGAAGATACAAGAGGTTATATTTTATAAAAAATATAACTGAATCTAAAAGCCACCTGGTTTATTGATCCAAAATAAGCGCAGAAGCTTCATTTATTCCCAGACTGACAAGATGATCTACAGCAAATTTGATCTCGTGTTCCATCAGCTCTTCAAACTTTGAAGCAAATCCAACTGCATCAAAACGCTCCAGAGATTCTAAAAAGAAATCAAAGTAGGGGAGATAAAAAGAAGTGTATGACTGTGGATCCTTTAACATACCTCGCAGGGGATGGCCCCAAAATAACTGTTGAAAGAGTTCTGTATATACTGTTCTAACTGCCGTCAAAGGAGCATCTTGGGATAACAGAGACAGAATAGTATAAGGAACAAGTTCCTGCCGATGTACTTGAGCGATTGCTGTTAACTTTAACTTCCATTTTTCTATAGAATTTTTATCCATTGAAGATATTGTGGCCTCAACGATCTGCCTGCAGGAAAGGGTTAGAATATGAAGGCTTTTGGCATAATCGAAAAGCCTTTTTCTGACAGTCGGTTGAGATAAATCACAGTATTCTGCAATTTGTTCAATCGGAAGGACCTGAGTGCCTACACCGTTGATCGATCTTGTCACACCGATGTTATTTAGCAGGGAAAACGTACGGCGGACTGTGTTGATAGAAACTTGTTTTTCTTTTGCCAGTGTCTTTAAAGAAGGAAGAAAAGTTCCCGGAGGATAATAACCATGATTAATTGCGATTAACAGTTCCATACCCAGTGAATAGCAGATTTGTGAGGCCTTTTGATAACTGCTCCAGATGAAGGGAATCTGTTGTTTGGAAGTTGAAAATAGATTCCTGTTTTTATAAAAATTTCTTAAAGCATGGTATTTTTGTTCTTGATATATTTCAGTAGAGGTCCTGAGCAATTCCCAATTTTGATCCCTGCATAACTGAGTCATTTGTAGCAGAGACTCCTGTTCTGTAGTGAGATATTTCAGATTACCTGGGACACTGAAAAAGGGTGTTAGAAAAAACATAAACACCTGCCACACGAGGCGCATGAGTAAATCATTGCCCAATGCACCATAGATGAACTGATGTTGTAGGATCACAATATAAGGTGAAAGATTCTCATCCTGGGTAGATAATTGTTCCAAATAATCTAATTGTTTTGAGGAAATACTTTTTAAACCCAGCCATTGGGCTTTGCTGAACAGCAGCCGCATGGACCGGCTCAGGTCTAACAGAGAATTTTTATGCTCGGCAAGAAACTGCTGGACATATGTCTCAATTTCCTGTTCACTGTATTGTACTTTTACCTTGACTCCGATGCTCTTGGAGATTGTGATGTAACCATCACTTGCAAGATGCTGATAAACTGTGCGGATCGTTCGGACCGAGACAAGAAAATACTGAGATGCATCCTCTATAGTAGGCAGACGATCTTCAAAACGGTAGGCACCAAATCTGATCTGTATTTTTATAACGTTATAGATTACATGCTGTAACTCTAAATGGTTTTTCACACCGTTTATCTCCAATCCTTTATTTACTAATTCCTTTTTATGCAGACAGTATATCATTTTTTTGCTGATAGTTCTATAAAAGGACCTTACATTTTTTACAGTTTGTTGCTATTTCAGTATTACTTTGCTATACTTAATATTAAATAACCATATGGACAAGGTGGAAATATTGGCATGGTATCACTGCCAAGGCAAATATCTAAAGAAGCCATTTGGCAACCATAAATTTTCAGTCAAAATAAAGGGACAATTTGGGAGGTGAATCCATGAAAAGATGGAATAGAGGATTGATTAAAGCGCTTATTCTTGGAACTCCTATTGTTCTATTGTTGGCAGTCTGGGTATATATCAATGAACTATCGCATACAACTGAGGCATCAGTTATTGCTTCCATGGAAGAATTATCCGGACATGACATGCAGAATATTCAAAGTGAACTGAAAAGTTCGTGGAATGAACTCTCAGCTGTTTATGGCAGAATCCAAGCCAGCCGGTGCGATACAGTACAGGAAGTGTGTAAGCGCCTGAATATTGAACAAGTGTCCAATACCTATGACAAGATTTTTTTGGTGGATTCTGAAGGAAATACCTATTCCAGTACAAATGCAGTTCAAAACAGCAAGGATAAAGCTTACATAAATCCATTGCTTTCTGGTGAAAAGAAGTTTGTGATGAGATATGACGAGCTGGATATTTTGGAAGCAGTTAAGGAAAACCTTGTTTATGGCACACGGTGTGAACCGCTTGAGGTAGACGGCATTCAATTTATTGGAATTATAGGCTTTTCAAAAATTAATACGATCCAGGAACGCCTTAAGATTGACAGCTTTGATGGACGGGGGTATACCGGTATTGTAGATATGGAAGGTAATTATGTCGTAAATCCTGACCGCAGCGCAGGTATCGGGAGAATTGACAATTATTTTGAACAAGTCCAAAAAAATGCAAACTTGTCAAAACAGGAAATTAAACAAATTACCGCTCGGCTTAACGAGGGGAAATCATTTATCGAGCATTTTGATTATAAGGATCAAGGTGCTCAGGTGGTGTCCTTTGTTTCCATCCCTGATACGAAATGGAGCATTGTACTGACAGTTCCCGAAAAAGCGTTCAGTGAACAAACGAATCAATTTGTAATCATGACGGGTATCATGCTTGCAGTTGTTGTGGTCGCTCTGTGCTTGATGATGTTGATTATCATCCGTACATTAATGGTTTCTACAACAGCAAAGGCAGAGGCAAAGGCCAGGGGAGACTTTCTCTCAAGCATGAGCCATGAGATACGTACGCCGCTCAACGGAATCGTTGGGTTGAACCATTTGATGCAGCAGAATATTAAAAATCCGGCAAAACTCAAGGGATATATTGAAAAATCGGATTCAACTACTAAGTATCTGCTTTCTCTCGTCAATGATATTTTAGATATGTCAAAGTTACAGGAAGGTAAGATGGAGTTGATTCTGAGGCCATTTTCCATTCACAGCTTAATTTCTACAATCGAAACGATTATGTACAACCGTATGGAAGATAAAAACATTGTTTTTCAAGTGGAATCAGATATTCAAAGCCCATACCTCATTGGAGATGAGATGAGAATTGAACAAATACTGATAAACATTCTCGGAAATGCGGTGAAATTTACTCCGGAGTACGGTCACATTACGCTGCGTGTATATCAATCTGCATTGGGATCTAAAAGGGTCAAAACGACCTATGAGGTGGAAGACACCGGCTGCGGTATAAGCGAGGAATTCCAGAAAAAAATATTTGATTCGTTCAGCCAGGAACACAATACCGTTTCACAAGGTATGCAGGGCACAGGACTGGGAATGTCCATCAGCTCTTTGCTGGTAAAGCAGATGGGAGGAACTTTATCCGTCAAAAGTAAGCTTGGCCAAGGGAGTTGTTTTATATTTACTATGGATGGAGATGTTACGGACGGTGTATCAGAGAGTATACCAACAAAAGAATGTTCGCCAGCAAAAGAAAAAAAAGAAAGGAGTTTAAAGGTTTTAATTGCTGAAGATAATGATCTAAATGCAGAAATCTTAATGGAGATGTTAAGTACAGCAGGATTTACCGCGACCCGTGCAGCCGATGGCGGACAGGTTGTGGAAATGTTCAGAGACTCGTCCCTTTATGATTTTGATGTTATTTTGATGGACGTAAAGATGCCTGTCAGAAATGGCTATGAGGCAACAAAAACGATCCGTATGCTGAACCGGCCAGATGCGAAGACGGTTATTATCTATGCCTGTACGGCCAATACATTTAAGGAAGATCAGGATATGGCACTGGAAAGTGGAATGGATGGCTTTATTGCAAAGCCAATTGACGTCCGTAAGCTCATGGAGAAACTCAACAAGATAAAGTGAAGGAGGAATGGGTCAAGATGAAAAGATGGAAAAGGATTCTAGCCGGAGGATTGCTGTTTGTAATGCTTCTAAGTATTATGTCTGGCTGTACAGCCAAAAAGGCAGAGAAAAAACAAGTGACGCTGACGATTAAACTTCCGCCGCTTACGGTGGCAAATGCAGACACAGATGTTACAGATGCTTATGATATGCTGGTTCAGGCAGGCAAAGATTTTGCGGCTCAGTATACCGAAGCTGAGGTCACGGTAAATGTAGTAAAGTTTGGCTATACTGAGGAGGATGAATATATCACAGGCTGTTTTGACAAGAAAGATGCCGCTGATATATTGTTTGAAGGCTATTTTAATATGGCTGGATACATTCATACAGGGCGCGTAGTGCCTCTAGATGACATTATTACTGATAAAATGAAAAATGATCTTGACAGTACGGTAATGAAAATGAGCCAGGTGAACGGTAAAACCTATATGCTTCCCTTCTACAGTCTACAAAATACCCTGTGCTTTAACAGGAAAATTTTCCGTAAATGTGGACTGGACAAGTACATAGGCAAAGAAGGGGAAATCCAGAGCTGGAGCCTCAAGGACTGGGAAATCATTCTGTCCACATTAAAAAGAAAACTGCCTGAGATGTCTTATCCTATGCTGATGTATGCCAAAAACGATCAGGGTGACACGCATATCATGACATTGTTACGCAGTCAGGGCAGCAAATTTTTTGATAAAAAAGGCCGTTTCCATGTGAATACCAAAGAGGGGGTCGCTGCACTCGAGTGGATTGTTGATTCGTATAAAAAAGGATACTTTCCTGAGGGATGTGAAAATCTAGAGATTAATGACTGTAATAATCTTTTCCTAAATAATCAATTAGCAATTGACCAGACAAATAGTGCCACTGCAATTAATATGGATTTAAAAACTACGGGTTTTGTTAATTTTCCGAGCAAAAACGGAAAGGGATATAATACTTCCTTTGTCACTGGATTTGAGGTTTTTGACAATGGAGATAAAACAAAGCTAAAAGCAGCCAAGGAATTTGTAAAATATTTTTATTCCAACGATGAATTAATGGATTATGCACAGATTGGCCTTCCTTCTAGTGCTGCCACTACAAAGCGTGTAAGTGATCATATCTTTATGCAGAAGGCATATAACGATAACATCTCTAATACAGTGGATTTTACAGCAAATAATCCGAATTGGCGCGGCGTGCGTGACGTATTTTACAAACATATTCATAAATTACTTACCGGGGAGGAAAGTCCGAAAGCGGCAGCAAAAGCAATTGATACAGATTGTAATGCGGCGATTGAGGAAGGATGGAAAAACAGTAAGCTGCATAAGTAAAATAAAATGTACCTAGATAGGTCTGGCATTTATCAGATGTCCGGAAGTACCGCTGATGGTACAGATATATCAAAAAAACATGCAGAAAGCCCTGTAACCCAAGGCTCCCTGCATGTCAAGGGGAGGATAAGTAATCCAATCTCTCGATCAGACATTAACAGTATGTCCTCTGTAATTTTTTTTATTCACAGATTGAAAAAATATTTTAAATTTGTTATAGTATCATAAGTATCACGAAAGCAATATAATCAATTAAAGGATGGATAAATCATGGGATTACTACAGGAATGGCGTGACTACGCATATAAGTTTGACGACCGTACACAGGAAGGGCAGCAGTTCTGGCTTTCTTATTTCGGAATAGAAAAAGAGATTTATGTAAAATTATTATCAGATAAAGACTCTGTGGAAAAAGGAACTGTAAAAGAGCTGGCCGAAAAGTATGAGACAGAACTTCAGTTTTTTGTCGGATTTCTGGATGGGATCAACGACAGTCTGAAGACTCCGAATCCGATCGAAGAGATGGAAGAGGATACAGAGGTAACCTTGGACATTGATTTTGAGAAATTATACTATAACATGGTTGCATGCCGCGCAGAATGGCTGTATGAGCTGGAGCAGTGGAATGACATCCTGCCGGAAGACAGAAGAAAAGAATTATATAAGGAACAGAAGTCATCCACAACGGTCGTAAAAGGCGAAAAGATCGGAAGGAATGATCCATGTCCTTGTGGAAGCGGCAAGAAATACAAAAAATGCTGTGGAAAAAATGCATAAGAGATTATAACGCCCGAAAAGTTGTCAATTCAGATTGGCAGCTTTTTGTTTATAAAAAGAAAAGGGTAAGAAAGATGAAAAAAGTGGAAGATAATATTACCTGGAGAAAACTTGATAACACGGCGCAGCTGTTTCCTGTCATTGCAAACAAGGAGATCAGCCACGTATACCGTATTTCAGCAACTCTGAAGAAGCCAGTGCAGCCAGAGCTTCTTCAGAGAGCATTGGAGGATACCCTGCCATGGTTTGACGTGTTTAGAGTACGGCTAAGAAGAGGATTCTTCTGGTTTTATTTTGAGGAGAATAAAAATAAATCTGAAGTAGAAGACGAAACAGAGTATCCATGTCGGTATATTGATCCCCATGGGAGGCGAAAATTTCTGTTCAGAGTCTCTTATTACGGAAGACGGATCAATCTGGAGGTGTTCCATGCGGTGTCCGACGGCATGGGAGCCATCACCTTTTTAAAAGAACTTACGTACCGTTACATTGACCTGTCCAAGAGACAGAGCGGCGAGAAAATCGGGAAGTATCGTCCAAGCGAAGAATGTATTCTTGACCAGGAAGACAGCTATATAAAACATTACAGGAAGAAAAAAGGGAAAAGCTACAGCACCAAGAAGGCATATCAGATCAGAGGACGGAAAATTTACGGATCTGGGATCAGTGTGATCCATGGGTATGTGGATTTAAAGGATTTAAAAAAAACTTGTAAAAAATATAAAGTCAGTGTTACAAAATACCTGACGGCAGTGTTGATCTTCAGTATCTATGAGGAATATTTAAATAGGCAGGAAGAACCGCATCCTATATGTATTAATCTGCCTGTCAACCTGCGTGCATTTTTTGATTCCAGCACAACAAGCAATTTTTTTGCAGTAACTCTGATTGAATTTTTCTCCCATGGTGAGAAGCACACGTTTGAAGAAGTACTCTCTCTGGTCAGTCAGCAGATGGATGAAAAGATAACAAAAACTAAAATTGAGGAGACCTTGGCATATAATGTAGCTGCACAGAAGAATCGCCTGATCAAGATACTGCCTTTGTTCATCAAAAACCTTGGACTCAGTTATACGTTTCGGCGATCCAGCAAATCAGCTACAACGACATTGTCCAACCTGGGGCAGATCAAGGTGCTGTCTGAATATGAAAATGAAATCGAACAGTTCCACGTGATGATGGGAGTCTTTAAGACCCAGGAGATCAAATGCGCCATGTTAAGCTATCAGGACCAGGCTGTTATCACATTTACGTCTGTATTCCAGGAAAGCTATCTGCAAAAAGCATTTTTCAGGAATCTCACAAGAGAAGGAATTAAAGTATCAATAGAAAGCAATGGGGTAATCAATGAAAAGGTGTAAGAGCTGCCAGGTGGAAGTCCTGGATCATACAGTGACATGCCCGCTCTGCAACAGGGTTCTAAGCGATGACGGAAAGGGTTTCACTCCTGAGAGAATGTACCCGGACCCGGAGGAGGACAGAAAAAGACTGTATGGAATAAAAAATATTTTTTTTATCCTGCTTGGTATGATCGCAGTTTTGATGGGAATCATCAATTATATTACATATAATGGATTCCTGTGGTCTGTGATCGTCCTGGCCAGTATTTTATATCTGATGGTGACTGTATCTTATTCCATCGTTCACAGAAGGAATCTGGCGGCCAAGATCGTCGTGGAAGTGATCGGCGGGGGAATCCTCGTTTCTGTCATTGACTACGTGATCGGGTTTGAGGGATGGTCTGTGGCTTATGTGATCCCCGGGCTGATCCTTACTGCGGATCTGGCTATGGTAGTCCTGGTTTTAGTCAACCGGAAGACGTGGTACAGTTATCTGATGTACCTGATCTTTATTGCGGCCTTGAGCCTGGTCCCGGTGGTTTTATACCTGTTCGGCCTTTTTGAACAGCCGCTGGTGGCATTGATCTCCTGCGGGATATCCGTGCTGACGGTCTTTATCATTCTGGCGGCAGGGAACAAAAAAGGGAAAAATGAGCTGGCCCGAAGATTTCACACTTGATATGGAAGGAGCATACAATGAAACGAGCAAGTTTCCGCGGACAGATGGCCGTTCAATGCATCAGAGGATTTACAGCGACACCCCGCGGCAGGACTTATGCCACAGGAATGGGGCATCAGAATCCAGAGGAATACCGATGGAGATGTCCGAAGGGATATACGAATGAAAAGCTTTCAGGGGGAGAATTTCGGATGGAATTTCTCTCGCCAAAACAGAACAAAAATGACACGGCAGTGTTGCAGCTTCACGGCGGCGGATATATCGGCACTCTGAGAAATGCATACCGCAGGGCGGCCGTCCAGTATTCTGTCTGCAGCGGGGGAGGAAGTGTCTTATCTCCTGATTACAGAGTGGTGCCAAATCATCCGTTTCCCGCTGCGCTGGAGGATGCGGTTTCCGCTTACCGGTGGCTGCTTTATCAGAAGGGATACGCTCCGGAACGGATTGTCGTCGCAGGGGATTCCGCAGGGGGAGGCTTAGCGCTGGCTCTCGGAATGTACTTAAAAGACCACAGTCTTCCTATGCCCGGAGGATTTATCGCCATGTCGCCGTGGACAGATCTGACCTTGAGCGGCGAAAGCCTTAAGTATAACTACGGAAGGGATCCCCTGTTCGGAAGATCGAAGGTGACGATGATATATGACTCCCTGTATCCGGGAGAGCATGATGTGAGGGATCCGTATATTTCTCCGCTGTTTGGGGATTTCCATGGGTTTCCTCCCATGCTGTTTCAGGCAGGCGGCAGGGAAGTACTGCTGGATGACACGCTGAGAGCTGCCAGAAAAGCCAGGGAGAGCGGAGTACCGGTGAGAACCAGCATTTATCCTGACATGTTCCATGTGTTTGAACTGGCAATGGGCCTGTTCCCGGAGAGTCAAGCCGCATGGAGAGAGATCAGAGCATATTTCAAAAAAACGCTGGGAACATAGTTTGGCAGAAATGTCACGGAATGTTCACAAATCTGTTCTTGTATTTTTAAATGTGCTGTGCTATGATATCGATTAGTCAACTAATGATTAGACAACTAATCTATCTGGAGAGGAAAGAAAACTCCCAGCTTATAAGTGGAGGATAAGAAACATTTTAATCTTTTGAAAGGAGATATCATGTATGAAGATGACGGCATTTATCATTTGCTGCTGAAGATAAACCATAAAAATTTTGCAATTGGATTTGCCTATTTGAAAGAGGCCGGGCTGCATCCGGGGCAGATGCCTCTGATTACCAGCCTTTACAAAAAAGAAGGGGTGACCCAGAAGGAAATTGCGGATAAATTAGGAATTAAGCCTTCCACCATCAATGTGATGATCAGAAGACTTGAGAAGAAAGAGTTTGTCATCAGGAAGCAGGACCCGGAAGACCAGAGAAGGAGCCTTGTGTATCTCACGGTACACGGCCGCCAGATTTATGAAAAGATCTCCGGAGCCGCCGTTGATATTAAAGATCAGGTCATGAACACCTTTACGGAAGATGAAAAGGAAGAACTGTTCCGCCTGCTCACAAAGTTTTATGAGGGGCTGGAGAAGTTAGTTGATTTGGAAATGGGAACTTGTAAATGTAAGGAATAGTCGTAGAAAGGAGACAACATGCTAAAAATATTCCGATATCTGAAAAAAGCGTATATCCCTATTGCATGTATTGTTCTGCTTTTATGTGTGCAGGTCAGCTGTGAACTGACGATCCCGACCTATACGTCCGATATCGTCAACGTCGGAATTCAGCAGGGCGGAATTGAGGACGCAGTTCCCGACGCCATGCGTGAAGAGACAATGCAGGCACTCGTTGGAATGATGAAACAAAAAGATGCAGACAAAGTTAAGGATGCCTATGAGCTGTACACCAAAGATCAGGTGAAGCACTCAGATTATGACTCCTATAAAAAAGGCCGGCTCTACGTGAAGAAAAATATCAGCAAAAAAGAGAGAGAGGAACTGGATAGGGTCCTTTCCAAACCTATGCTGATGCTGGAAATGAAAATGATGCAGCAGAGCGGACAGAGCAAAGAAAATGCGAAAATGGCCCAGAAATTCAAAGGAAAGAGCATTGATGACATGCCGGACAGCATTATCAGCCAGGCAGCCATCTCCTTTGTAAAAGCCGAGTACAAAGCTATGGGCCTTGATCTGGACCAGATCCAGACCAACTACATGTTAAAGACCGGAGCCATCATGGTGGGGCTTGCACTGCTGGCCATGGCCGTGACAGTTGTACTTTTATCAGCAAAACTGGCTGCAAGGCTGAGCCGGATCCTTCGTGACCATATTTTCAAAAAGGTTATGGATTTTACAAACTCAGAGTTTGACAAATTCTCCACAGCATCTCTGATCACCAGGAGTACCAATGATATTCAGCAGATCCAGATGTTTGTGACCATGATGTTTCGGATCGTGGTATTTGCACCGCTGATGGGTCTTGGAGGTATCTATAAGGTACTGAAGACCAACGTCAATATGACATGGACCATCGCTATCGGAGTTGTTGCGATCATGACTGTGATCTTGGTATTGTTTACGGTAGCGATGCCAAAGTTTAAGTCTTTACAGAAGCTGATTGACCGGCTGAATCTGGTCTCCAGGGAGATCCTGACGGGACTTCCGGTTATCCGTGCATTCAGCACAGAAAAGCACGAGGAAGAGAGATTTGATACAGCCAATAAAAATCTCATGAAGACGAACCTGTTTGTCAACAGAGCCATGACGTTTATGATGCCGCTGATGATGCTGATCATGAACGGACTGACGGTGCTGATCGTCTATGTGGGGGCAGACAACATTGATCTCGGAAGAATGCAGGTAGGAGATTTGATGGCATTCATCCAGTACGCTATGCAGATCATCATGTCCTTCCTGTTTATTTCTATGGTATCCATCATGATGCCGAGAGCACAGGTAGCAGCAGAGCGTGTCAATGAGATTCTGGATACTGAGATCATGATCAAAGACCCAGAACAGCCGAAAGAATTTATCAAAGAGAAAAAGGGAGAAGTGGAATTTAAGAACGTATCCTTCCGCTATCCTGATGCGGAAGAAGATATGCTGCACGACATCAGTTTTACAGCTCCTTCCGGAAAGACGACGGCGTTTATAGGAAGTACGGGAAGCGGGAAATCCACGCTGATTAACCTGATCCCCAGATTCTTTGATGTGACCGAGGGAAGCATCCTAGTGGATGGGACCGACATCCGCGATGTAAAGCAGTCAGACTTGAGAGACAGACTTGGTTATGTACCACAGAAAGGTGTGTTGTTCTCAGGAACCATAGATTCCAACTTACGTTATGGAAAAGAAGACGCCACGGAAGAACAGGTGAAGAAGGCGGCAAGGATCGCCCAAGCCACGGATTTCATTGAAGAAAAGAAAGAGGCATATGATTCACCGATCGCCCAGGGCGGTTCCAACGTTTCCGGAGGACAGAAGCAGAGGCTTTCTATTGCCAGAGCCATCGCAAAGGATCCGGAGATCTACATTTTTGACGACAGTTTTTCTGCACTTGACTATAAAACAGATGTAACTCTCCGTCAGGCTTTGGCCAGGGAAACTGCGGGCAGCACGACGTTGATCGTGGCGCAGAGAATCAGCACCATCCTGCATGCGGACCAGATCGTTGTATTAGATGAGGGCCGTGTTGTGGGAACCGGAACTCATGAAGAATTGCTGGAGTCATGTCCAGTCTACTTACAGATTGCAAAATCCCAGTTGTCAGAGGATGATTTTGCAAAAGCAAGGGAGGTGGCAGAACATGAGTAATCAGAATAGAAGACCCGGCAGAAGAATGGGCCATGGCCCGATGCAGGGCAGCGGCGAGAAGGCAAAAGACTTTAAAGGGACCATTAAAAAGCTTTTAAAGTACATGAGACGCTACTATGCTGCCATAGCTTTTGTCATCTTATTTGCCATTGCCAGTACCGTGTTTAATATTGTAGGACCGACAATCCTGGGAAATGCCACAACAGAGATATTTAACGGATTGGTCAAAAAGGTCCAGGGAACGGGCAGTATTGATTTTTCTAAGATCAGAAGTATTTTGCTTATGCTCTTAGGCCTGTATCTTACATCGGCGGCATTTTCATTCCTGCAGGGACTGATCATGACGCATGTGTCCAATAATACTACCTATCAGATGAGAAAAGATATCTCTGAAAAGATTCATCGTATGCCGATGAAATACTTTGAGAGCAGAACGTTCGGAGAAGTATTGTCAAGGATCACCAATGACGTAGATACTCTTGGGCAAAGCCTGAATCAGAGTATGACCCAGATCATCACGTCAATAGCCACCATCATCGGTGTGTTTGTAATGATGATCAGGATCAGTGTTCCGATGACTGTAGCCGTTGTCATCATCCTTCCGGTCTCTTTTCTGATGATCGGAGCGATCATGAAAAAATCCCAGCCTTATTTCCAGGCACAGCAGGCGCTGCTGGGGGAAGTCAACGGACAGGTGGAAGAGATCTACAGTGGACACAACATTGTAAAAGTTTTTAATAAAGAAAAAAGTGTTGTGGAAGAGTTTGAAAAAGTCAACGGAAAATTATATAATTCTGCATGGAGGTCCCAGTTCTTTTCAGGGGCAATGATGCCGCTGATGCAGTTTGTGGGTAACCTGGGTTATGTGGTCGTGGCGATCCTGGGCGGATTCCTGGCTATCAAAAATACCATTGAGGTAGGCCAGATCCAGTCCTTCATACAGTATGTGCGAAACTTTACCCAGCCTATCACCCAGCTGGCTCAGGTCGGCAATATGATGCAGACTACGGCGGCTTCCGCGGAGCGTGTCTTTGAATTCCTGGAAGAGGAAGAAGAGGCTGAAGTAGACGAGAACCCGGTGGATGTGTCTTCACTGCAGGGAAATGTATCCTTTGAACATGTATCCTTTGGGTATAATGAAAACCAGACCATCATCAATGATTTCTCTGTGGAAGTGAAGGAGGGACAAAAGATCGCTATCGTAGGTCCGACCGGCGCCGGAAAGACGACATTGATTAAGCTTTTAATGAGATTTTATGATGTCAACAGCGGTTCTATCAAGATAGACGGCCATGACTTAAGAGAGTTCAAGAGAAGCGATATCCGCCAGATGTTCGGAATGGTGCTGCAGGATACATGGCTTTACAACGCATCTGTCCGCGACAACATCCGGTACGGAAAGCTTAATGCCAGCGAAGAAGAGATTCAGGGAGCGGCGAGAGCTGCATTTGCCCATCATTTTATCGAGACACAGCCGAAAGGTTATGATATGATAATAAATGAGGAGAGCAATAATATTTCCCAGGGGCAGAAACAGCTTCTGACCATTGCAAGGGCGATCCTGGCAGATCCTAAGATCCTGATCCTGGATGAAGCTACAAGCTCTGTAGATACAAGGACAGAGGAGCGGATCCAGAAGGCCATGGATAATCTGATGGAGGGAAGGACCAGCTTTGTCATCGCCCATCGTCTTTCTACAATTAAAGATGCTGATGTGATCCTCGTCATGAATCACGGGGACATCGTAGAACAGGGGAATCATGAGGAATTGCTTGCCAAAGGCGGTTTCTATGCGAACCTTTATAACAGTCAGTTTGAAACAGCGGACTAGGAGGGATATACATCTTCCAGTCCTGAAGGCCTCCGGCACGTTGGTGTTTTTTGCACCGGCATGCCAGAGGCTAAATTGCATTTATCACAAGGAGGGAATTATGGTACGTTTAGCGTGTATAGGAACGAACTTTATCACGGATTGGCTGATGGAAGGGGTCCAGGAATTAGACGGGATCGAACTTACAGCAGTCTATTCAAGGACCATGGAAAAAGGAAAAGAATTTGCGGGCAAATACGGGGTAGAAAAAGTATATGACAATTTTGAAGAACTGGCAAAGGATTCTGATATTGACGCAGTTTACGTGGCAAGTCCTACATACTGCCACTTTAAACATACGATGATGATGCTGAACCATAAAAAGCACGTGCTCTGTGAGAAGCCGGTGGCGTCCAATTTAACGGAATTGGAACTGATGGTAAAGGCGGCTAAGGACAATCAAGTGATCTTTATGGAGGCGATGAAGTCTGTACATACACCTGGATACAAGGCGATGTTGGAGCATCTTCCGAAGCTGGGAGCTATTCGCCGTGCCACCATCCAGTACTGCCAGTATTCTTCACGCTATGACAAGTTTAAGATGGGCATCATCGAAAATGCATTTAAGCCGGAGCTTTCCAATGGGGCTGTCATGGATATCGGGGTATACTGCGTGCATTTTCTCGCAGCATTGTTCGGTATGCCTGATAAAATATTGGCGGATGCTATATTTTTGGACAACGGTGTGGACGGAGCGGGGACGATCATCGCTTCCTATGGGGACAAACAGGCGGAAGTCATCTATTCAAAGATCACAAATTCCAAACTTCCCACCCAGATTCAGGGCGAAAAGGGCTGTATGATCATTTCTGAGTGCCCGAACCCACAGGAGATCAAGATCTTGTACAATGACGGTACAGAAGAATTCCTTGAGTTTGAAAGCCGTGAAAATCCTATGAAGTATGAGACAGAGACATTTTTGGAACTGATCGGGACAAATCAGGTAGACCATCCGTATTTGGAGGCCTCCGTCATTGAAATGAAGATCATAGATGAAGCCAGACGGCAGACCGGGATTGTATTTCCGGCAGATAAAATCAGAGAACAGTAAAGGAGCCATATTCATGAAGAAGAAACTGATCGCAGGAGGGCTGGTATTGACTATGTTTGCGCTTGCCGGATGCCAGACTGCAAAGAAACAGGATAAAACAGAGAAAGCAAAAACGACTGCGGAGACTTCCACAGAGGCAAAGGTGCTCAGCAAATATAAAGAGATCAAGATCAACGGTGCCAAAAAGACCGTGCAGATCGGAGAGCCTTCCAAGGGAGAGACGGTAGCGGAAGTAAAGGTCAAAGGATACGGAACAATGAAGTTTAAGTTCTTTTTAAAGGATTCTCCATTGGCAGTCAAAAACTTCCTTACTTTGGCGGCTAACGATTACTATGACGGGATCATTTTCCACAGGGTCATCAAAGATTTTATGATCCAGGGTGGAGACCCAACTGGAACAGGAAAAGGCGGACAGAGTATCTGGGGGAAAGAGTTCAAGAACGAGACTTCAGATTCCTTGATTCCGTTAAGGGGGGCTTTATGTATGGCAAATGCAGGGCCGGATACAAACGGAAGCCAGTTTTTTGTAGTGCAGAACCGAGAGGTCACCGATGAGATGCTGGATTCTTCTCCTGTGGAATTGACCGGAGACCAGAGGAAGCTGTTTAAGGACCAGGGAGGATACCCGTCCCTGACTGGGGATTACACTGTATTCGGACAGTTATATGACGGATACGATGTGCTGGATAAGATTGCGCAGGCCCAGACCGTCTCGGATACGAAGGCTGAGAACAAGCCAAAAAAAGATATTGTCATTGAAAAGATCACGGTAAAGAATTACTAGGACACAACCGGGGAGGGACAGATGCTTACCATCGGACTGGACCATACAAAAAAAGAACCGCTGTACAGGCAGATCTATGCCTATATCCGGGATGAAATACGAAGCGGGGCTCTGCCCTGCGGCTCAAAGCTTCCATCTACCAGAAGACTGGCAAAGCATATGGACTTAAGCCGCAATACCATTGATCTGGCATACGGGCAGCTGGCGGCGGAGGGTTATATCGAGGCGCAGCCGAAACGGGGATATTTTGTCTGTCAGGTGGAAGATCTGGCCGCGTTTCATATACCGGTGGAGGCAGAAGACGAGGAGTTTGTACAGCAGGAGGAACCGGCACCCTATGATTTCTCTCCGGTGGGAGTTGACATGTCCCTGTTTCCCTATAATGTGTGGAGGAAGCTACTCAAGGAAGTGATGATGGACGACAACAGTGAGTTGTTTCAAAAGGGAGAAAACCAGGGAGATATGGACTTGAGGCGTGCCATCATGTATTACCTGAGACAGTCCAGGGGTGTGCACGTGGCTACAAGCCAGATCGTCATAGGAGCAGGGATTGAGAACCTTTTGTTCCTTCTAAGGCTGACCCTGGGCAAGGATCAGGTGATGGCCATGGAAAATCCTGCTTATCTGAATGCATACCGGACAATCCGGGAGCTGGGATTTCAGGTTGTTCCGGTCAATATGGACGAGGAAGGGCTGAAGATCACGGAACTTGAGCGAAGCAGCGCAGATCTTGCCTATGTGACGCCTGCTCACCAGTATCCTACCGGTGTGGTGCTTCCCATCGGGAGAAGGAGCCGGCTGATCAAATGGGCACGGGAAAAGGATGGGCGGTATGTCATTGAGGATGACTACGACAGCGAATTCCGCTACTATGGAAAACCAATACCCGCCCTGCAGGGCATCGATGAGAGTGGAAGAGTCATTTACCTTGGAACCTTCTCAAAAGCCATTGCTCCGGCCATCAGGATCGGATATATGGTGCTGCCTAAAAGTCTGATAGCTGCATACAAGAAAACAGCAGGGAATTTCTCCTGCGCTGTATCAAGAATCGATCAGCGGGTTCTGACCTCCTTTCTATCAGAGGGACATTTTGAACGGCATCAGAACCGGATGAGAAACGTCTATAAAGAAAAACATGATCTGCTCATTCAAAAGCTTAAGGAAATTGACAGCTCGATCACAGTTTATGGGGCAGGGGCAGGCCTTCATGTGCGTGTGGATTTCCACATAAAGGATACAGAGTGGTTTGAACAAGAACTGCTGAACAGAGGAGTCAGGATTTACGCCCTTTCTCTGTATTATATCGAGGGCTGTCCTGAGAGAGAGCAGTACATTTTGGGGTTTACGAAAATGCAGAAAGAAGATATGATAAAGGGACTGGAGACCATCCGGGAGGTATATGGACTGGCAAAAGACCGATTGGTATGCGAAATGACAAAGAAATGAGGTACATGAAATGTCGGAAGAAATAAAGGATACAGAATTAGAAGAAAAAGAAGTGCCTGCAGAGACCACAAAAGAGGATGATCCGCATGATGTGGAACACTACTGCTATCTGTGCCGCAGACCGGAATCCGTAACAGGGAAGATGATCACTCTGCCGAAGGATATCCACATCTGCGTAGACTGTATGCAGAGAACCATGGACAGCATGGGGAACGGACAGTTCAGCTTTATCGATGCATCCAACATGGATCTGAACAATATGGATCTGACCCGTCTCATGGAAAATATGCAGGAACCGCCGCAGCAGGCAGTGAAAAAGAAAGAGAAAAAGAAAAAGAAGAAGGAAAAAAAGGAATTAGATCTTAGAGATATCCCGGCACCCCACAAGATTAAGGCGATGCTGGATGAATATGTCATTGGACAGGATTATGCAAAAAAGGTCATGTCCGTGGCAGTATACAATCATTATAAACGTGTGGTAACCAACACGATGGATGAGATCGAGATTGACAAGTCCAATATGCTGATGATCGGACCTACAGGTTCCGGGAAGACGTATCTTGTAAAGACATTGGCCAGGCTTCTGGAAGTGCCGCTTGCCATCACTGATGCCACTTCCTTGACAGAAGCGGGCTATATCGGTGACGACGTGGAGAGTGTGCTGTCCAAGCTTTTGCAGGCCGCAGACAACGACGTGGATGAGGCAGAGCACGGCATCATCTTTATCGATGAGATTGACAAGATCTCAAAGAAACAGAATACCAACAGCCGCGATGTCAGTGGAGAATCTGTACAGCAGGGGCTGTTAAAGCTTTTGGAGGGCGCTGAAGTAGAAGTGCCGGTAGGTGCTACCAGCAAGAATGCTATGGTGCCGATGACGACAATCAATACAAAGAATATCCTGTTTATCTGTGGCGGGGCATTCCCTGACCTGGATGAGATCATTAAAAAGCGTCTGATGAAACAGACATCCATAGGTTTTCACGCAGATTTAAAGGATAAGTTTGACAAAGATGAAAATATTCTCTCCAGGGTCACAGTGGATGACCTCAGAGAATACGGAATGATACCGGAATTTTTGGGCAGGCTTCCTATGGTGTTTACCTTAGAGGGACTGTCTAAAGACATGCTAGTACGGATCTTAAAAGAGCCAAAGAATGCCATCTTAAAACAGTATCAGAAGCTTCTGGAACTGGATGAGGTGGAATTGATCTTTGACGAAAGCGCGCTGGAAGCTATTGCGGAAAAAGCGCTGGAAAAGAAGACAGGTGCCCGTGCTTTAAGGGCGATCATAGAGAAGTTTATGCTGGATATCATGTTTGAGATTCCAAAGGATGATACCATTGGAAGAGTGATCATCAACCGGGATTATATTCAAAACCATGGTACGCCGGTGATTGAACTGCGGGGACAATAGACAAAAAAGCCGGATCATTTGATCTGGCTTTTAATTCTATTCCATAGGAAAGTTCTTCGAACCTCCCTATGGAACAAAAAAGCCCTGCGGGCATTATGCACACAAATGCGTGAGGAAATTATTTGACCAAGTCAAATCGCATTTAGCGCCCAAAGTTGTCAAGCACCTCAAAGAGTGAGGGGCTGGGGAGATGAAGTGGGCTTGCCCACTTTGTTCCTTATGATAGACAGATGTACAGAAATTTTTCTTCGCAGATCAGATAGCATTATATTTTTACTAAGGAGATGATATAATAAGATCATGGAGGATTGTGTATGAATGATTTAAAGTATTTAAAAGAGCTGTCCAAGCAGTACCCTAACATTTCTGCAGCTTCTGCGGAAATTATTAATTTGCAGGCAATTTTAAATCTGCCGAAAGGGACAGAACATTTTGTGTCTGACCTTCATGGAGAGTATGAAAAATTCAGCCACATATTGAGGAACGGATCCGGGGCCATCAGGGGAAAAATTGATGACCAGTTCGGCAATATCCTGAGTATGAAGGAGAAAAAGAATTTGGCATCTGTCATTTATTATCCTGAGCAGAAGATGGATCTTATGGAAGAGGATTTAACGGAAGAAGAACTGGATTCCTGGTATCGGACTACACTGATCCGTTTGATTTTAATGGCCAAACTGGCAGCCAGCAAGTATACAAGATCTAAAGTAAGAAAAGCTATGCCTCCGGTGTTCGCATATATCATGGAGGAATTGATCACGGAGCATGGAATGCTGGACAAGGATGAATATTTTGACCAGATCATCGAGACGATCTTAAAGACCGGACAGGTAAGGGAGTTGATCGCGGCTCTGGGACATCTGATTCAGAGACTCACCATCGACCATCTCCATGTGATCGGGGATATCTATGACAGAGGGCCGGGAGCACACCGCATCATGGACTGCCTGATGGATTACCACTCACTGGATATCCAGTGGGGAAATCATGATATTCTGTGGATGGGGGCAGCAGCCGGGCATGGGGCGTGTATTGCCAATGTGGTAAGGATCAGCGCAAGATACAATAATCTTGATACACTGGAGAACGGATATGGAATCAACTTGATTCCTCTGGCACGGTTTGCTCTGGATTGTTACAAGGATGACCAATGTGAGCTATTCAGAGTTTCCGGGGATGTTCAGGAAGAGGACGTCAGAGAATTGGATCTCAATAAAAAAATGCACAAGGCCATTGCCGTGATCCAGTTTAAGCTGGAAGGACAGCTGATCAAGAGAAGACCGGATTTTGGTATGGATGATCGTCTGCTGCTGGACAAGATTGATTATGACAAGGGAACCATCTGTATCCAGGGTACGGAATATCCTCTGAAAGACGCTCTTTTTCCGACGATTGATCCGAAGAATCCGTATCAGCTGACCAAAGAAGAAGAGTACGTCATGGAGCATTTGGTCACATCATTTAAATACTGTGCTCATCTGCAGGAGCATGTGCGTTTTCTCTTTTCAAAGGGAAGTATGTATCTTACATATAACGATATGGTGCTTTACCATGGCTGTGTACCGCTGAATGCCGACGGAAGTTTTCGGCAGGTGAAAGTCAACGGGAAAAAGTATGCGGGCAAGGCTCTCTATGATGTGCTGGAACACCACGTCCGCCAGGGATATTTTGAGCAGGAGAATTCCTCAAAGAGGAAATATGGACAGGATATCATGTGGTACATATGGTCTAATGAAAACTCACCGGTATACGGAAAAGACAAGATGGCTACCTTTGAACGGTATTTTGTGGATGATGCAGATCTGAAAAAGGAAACAAAGGATTACTATTATCATCTGATCGAGGAGGAGGCAGTTCTATACCAGATACTGGAGGAGTTTGACGCTGACGGAACGAAAGGACATGTCGTCAACGGCCATATGCCCGTTGCAGTAAAAGACGGCGAGAGCCCCATCAAATGTAAGGGCAAGCTGTTCATCATAGACGGAGGTTTTTCAAAAGCTTACCAGAAGAAGACGGGGATCGCGGGTTATACCCTGGTTTCCAATTCTTACGGAATTAAGCTGGTAGCACATGAACCTTTTAAGTCCAGGGATGTTGTGATCAGAGAAGAAACCGATATCCACTCAGATACGGTCCTGTCCAAGAAAGTGACCCGCAGAAAAAGGGTCGGGGATACGGACAATGGAAGGCGCATCAAAGAAAGCATCAAAGATCTGGGCTGTCTCGTGACAGCATATCGCAAAGGCGAAATTTCAGAGAGAATTTAAGGAGCAGACACTATGGAAAAGACATATTATCAGGCACCGACAGCGGCAGTATTGGGAGATGTAGAACTGGAAGACGGAGTATCTGTCTGGTTTTCCTCGGTGGTAAGGGGAGATGAGAACCGAATACAGATCGGAAGACAGACCAATATCCAGGAAAACTGTACAGTTCATGTGGAGGAAGGACATCCGGTTATCGTGGGCGAACGGGTGACCGTGGGCCACAATACGATTCTCCATGGATGCACCATCGGGGATGAGTCCATGATCGGCATGGGAAGCATCATCATGAACGGAGCCCAGATCGGGACCCACTGTTTTATCGGTGCGGGAAGCTTGGTGACGGAAGGAACCGTGATTCCTGACGGCAGTCTTGCGTTCGGCCGTCCGGCCAAGGTTGTGCGTCGGGTGACCGATGAAGAGATCCAGCATATCAAAGAGAGCAGTCAGTATTATGTGGACACTGCACAAAATCACCTCATAGAGAAAAAGAGACATAATCCAAATTAAATTTTCATATTAATTTAGGAAGATGATGTTTGGGGGATGTTTATGCCGGAAGATTGCGTTGGTGTAGCAGTCAATGAGGATTACCGTGATTATATATCCGGTTTCAGGACCAGTACGGAGGAGCTCCGTGATTTTTATAAAACAGATTGTATCACCCAGGTTAACTTTCAGTATGCGATTGTTTATATTGACCGGCGGGAGGCGTCCGCGTCACCGGTGGATGATTTTTCGGGGAATGCGATCCCCAGGTGTTATGGTCTGATGGATACGCAGGTGCTGGAGGAAACCGGTGCGGCCCAGGTGAGGCGTTCAGGTCTTGACCTGACCGGGCAGGGGGTCCTGGCGGCCGTCATCGACACAGGGATCGACTATACAAACTCTGTGTTCCAGCTGGGAAACCGGACCACAAAGATACAGTATCTCTGGGACCAGACCATACAGGGAGAGAATCCTCCCATGCCCTATGGATATGGGACGGAATATACAAAGGAACAGATTGACAATGCGCTGCAGACGGAAAATCCTCTGGAGACCGTTCCTACGGAAGACACATCAGGCCATGGTACATTTCTTGCGGGAATGATTGCCGGGAATGAAGTACAGGAGGAAAATTTTTCGGGTATTGCCCCAGGAGCGGAGTTGATTGTAGTCAAACTTAAGCAGGCCAAAAGATATTTAAAGGAATATTATTGCATTGAACCCTCCAGAGAAGTATATGCGGAGCCGGATATCATGCTGGCGATCCGTTACGTTTTGGAGAAAGCAGATGAGCTTTCCATGCCCATTGTCATCTATCTGGGCCTTGGTACGAATCTCTCTTCCCATACGGGCACCTCTCCTTTAGCCAGACAGATTTCCACGCTGGCCTACCAGCCGGGGATCACGGTGGTAGTATGCGGAGGAAACGAAGGTCAGGCAAAGCATCACTATGCAGGGAATCTGACGGACGGGGAAGTTGTAGTTGAGGTGAAGGTCGGTCCCAATGAGTATGGATTTACCACTGAATTATGGGGATTTCAGCCCAACCAGTTTTTCGTGGATATTGAATCCCCATCGGGACAGAGAACAGGGACTATTTCGGGGGGTTATAAAGGCAGAAGGGATATCACGTTTCTTCTGGAAAATACCAATTTGGCTGTGGATTATTTCACTATCGATGTATCCACGGGTTCACCGTTTATCCGAATGCGGTTCAGGCAGCCGGCAGAAGGAATCTGGAGGTTTTATGTGACGGATGAAAATGTGGGTAGCAGGGAGTTTGATATGTGGCTTCCTATCCGCAATTTTATCTCTGATGAGACCTACTTTCTGGAATCTACGCCTTATAATACACTGACGGCTCCGGGAAACGCGGCACCCGTCATCACACCCTCCACGTATAACCAGAGCAATAACAGTTTTTTTATTGAAAGCGGAAGAGGATTTCCAAGGACCATGACCGTACAGCCTGATTTTGCAGCTCCCGGGGTAAATGTCATCGGCGTTTTACCCAGAGGACGCTTCGGTATGAAGACAGGGTCCAGCATATCAGGTGCCGTAGTCGCAGGGATTGCGGCTTTGATGTTAGAGTGGGGATCGGTCAAGGGAAATGACTTGATCTTAAATACGCTGAGAATGAAAAATTATCTGATCCGGGGAGCCAGAAGAGATCCGGACCGGACTTATCCCAATAGGGAATGGGGATTCGGAGCAGTGGATATTTACCAGACTTTTTTAAGGATCCGGTAGACATTTTGGAAGACATAGCTGTATAAAGAATACAGCCGTGCCCTTCTGTTGAGAGGGAAAAAACTGGAGATGAAAAGGCATTTGAATAACTATAGTTTGTCAAAAAATAAGAATACAGAAATCAACCTTTCGGTTGATTTCTTTTTTTGTGCCTTGATCTACAATGATCATATCAAATAAAGGAGGCATATGATGAATACCATATTAAATATCAATCATTTGAAAAAGGTGTTTCAAAAGAAAGAAGTGATAAAAAACTTATCTTTCCAGCTTAATCAAGGGGAAATTCTCTGCCTGCTGGGACCAAACGGCGCTGGGAAAAGTACTACAATCAATATATTAAGCGGGGTTCTTGAAGATGACGGAGGAAATGTTTTGTATTATGGAAGGGATATCAGAACATGCAGTAAGGAATTTCAAAAGCATCTGGGCTTTGTACCCCAGGACCTGGCTTTGTATGAAGATCTCAGCGCCCAGGATAATGTTCATTTTTTCGGCTCCCTGTATGGATTAAAAAAAGAGGAATTGAAGGAAAGGACAAAAGAATCCCTGGAGTTCGCCGGACTGTGGGACCGCAGAAAGGATAAAGTTAAAACGTTTTCCGGCGGGATGAAGCGGAGACTTAACATTGCCTGTGCCATCACCCACCATCCAGAGATTATTATTATGGATGAGCCCACGGTGGGGATCGATCCTCAGTCCAGAAACCATATTCTCAATTCTATCCGGGAACTGAGAGAGAAGGGAATGACAGTGCTGTATACGACACATTATATGGAAGAAGTAGAGGAAATATCAACAAGGATCATTATCATGGACCACGGCAGGATCTTGGCGGAGGGGACCAAAGAATCCTTAAAAGAAGAATTGGAGACACAGAAACGGTATCTTTTGTCTGTGGAGAATCTGGAGAATTTTTCTGCCAAGGGATTTTATAAGATCGAAGGGGTGGAAGAAGTGTCAGCCAAGGAGGGGATCATAGAGATCGCAACACTGAAAAACGTGGAGAATCTGGATTTTATCATTGGAGAGGCAGTGCGACAGGGACTTAAGATCAGCCATCTTTCCTGTGAAAATACAAGCCTTGAGATGGTATTTCTGAATCTGACCGGAAGAACACTGAGGGATTAGGAGATGAATTATGAAAGCAGTAAAAAATATAATTACACAGGATATTTATAATCTTTTTACAAATCCCATGTGGATTTTTTATAACATCGTTTTTTCATTTCTGCTGACAGCGGCCCTTGGATATCTGACAAAAGGAATGTACGGAGGCGGTGTGACGTCCTATGATTACTATGGCATTGCCATGACCGTGTTTGCCGTGATGAATACGGGAACAATCGCAGCCAACAGCTTTATGGAAGAAAGGATCAAAGCGGGGAACATGAGAATCTTATTTTCACCGGTGAATAATGCATGGATCTGGATTTCAAAAATCATTGCATCCTTTGTGTTCGGTCTTGTCTGCCATCTTGTGACCATAGGCCTTTTAAAGATCAGTTTCCACATCTATCTGGGAAGCGGGGCATGGCCGTGGCTTGTATTTCTGTTTATAAGCGCAGAGCTGTTTGCGGCAGTCTTGGGAGTATTTTTATGCTGTCTGTTTAAAAGCGAACATACTGCAAATCAGATCCTGAGCCTTGTTCTGCAGCTGATGGCTTTGGCCGGCGGTGTTTTTGTTTCATTGGAGAGATTCGGGGAAGTCTTTCGGAAACTTAGTTTTTTATCTCCTATGAAATGGATCATACAGTCTGTATTTTTACTGGTTTATGACCAGATCCCGGTCTACTGCATCTATGCGGGCATTGGGCTGCTGATCCTGTCAGGTCTTGGAATTCTGGGATGCTTTAAAACATGGAAAGGAGGGGACTGCTTATGATTCCGGTATTTATGAATAATTTAAAAAGAATTCTGGAGAAAAAGAAGAATGTAATGATCTACATGACCCTCACGATCATCAGTATATTGGCTGCGGTATATTTGGCAGGAATGCCAGAGACAGCAGGGAATATCGCGCTAGTATCAAAGAGCAGTATCTCCCTGCCAAAGAGCCAGAACATTAAAGTGACAAAACTGAAAAAAGTTCCGCCAAAAGCAGACCTGGTCTCCCAGCGTTTTGATGCGGTGGTTGAGATATCCGCACAGGGGGAAATCAAGGTCCATACCCTGAGAGATAAGCAATTTGAGTCCAAGATCTCAGATGCGGTGGGACACGGCGGAAACATGCAGGAGACACAGATAAAAACCAAGAAGAAAGGGAGCACTGTCATGGGATTTATGATGATGTTTCTTTTGATGCAGAGTCTCTATTATAATTCCCTGTTCGGCGAGGACAAGGAGAAACATCTGATTTCCAGGGTGCTGGTTTCTGATGTTTCCCATATAAGATATTTAGCAGGACATCTTTTGTTTTCCATCTTGTTTACCTTTCTGCCCGCTTTTCTCACCGTCAGTATCCTGTGGCTGGCCGGTTTTCAGATGGGATTTACACTGCTCCAATATGCATGGATGATCGGACTGCTGTCAGCATTTGCATCTGCTGCCTCCCTGCTGTTTTATACGGTCTTTCAGGAGGAGACCGCCAGCATGGCTGGTTCCGCGGTGTTTGTGCTCACCTCAGTTTTGGCAGGGGGATTTTATTCCTTTTCAGGCACAGGCAGATTGTTTAACCTGGTTACAGTCCTTTTGCCCCAGAAAGCCTTTTTGTCCTTTCTGCACGGGGTGGAACAGGGAAGGATCACCACAGTGAATGAGGCCCAGATCTTTTATGTGGCGGCAGTTACCGTTGCGTTTCTTTTGATCTCAGCGGGCTTGAGCAGAAGGAAGGTGTACAGGAGTTAAGCAGACAGTTGCAAAGGGCAGGTGTTCAGGGTACAATCAGGGCAGAAATAAAGTTGGGAAGGGGAGACAGATGGAGAGACCATTGATCATGACGAAAATCGGGATGCCGGTTCCACGGGACCATTATGTGGTAAGAACACGTCTGTTTTCCAAGCTGGAACAGATCAGATACTCAAAGGCTGCATTGATCGAAGGAGGCGCAGGAACGGGGAAAACGACTCTGGTCTCCTCATGGTTTCAGCAATCCGGTTCGGGACCGGTCTTCTGGATCACGCTGGATGAAGCTTTTGATCATGTGATCGTTTTTTGGAACTATGTGATGGAAGCTCTGAAGGATCTGATCGGAAATGACATACAGATGCAGACGGTTTTAAAAGAACATATTCAGGAAGAAGATATGGAGCAGGTTTTGGCACTGCTTATCAACCGCCTCTATGAGGCTGGGGAGTGTTTCCTTGTGCTGGATAATGCTCAGTATATAAAGAATCAAAAGCTTCTGGAATCACTGGATTTTTTTGTTGCCCATATGCCGGATAGCATGCACCTTATTCTGTCCGGCCGGAAAAAACCGGATATCTACCTGGGAACCCTGGCAATGGAGGCAAAACTCTTTGAGATTCGTCCGGAAGAATTAAAGCTGGATGGGGCGGAGGCAGCAGCCTTTTTAAAAAACACCCTGCAGCTCTCCTGCAAAGAAACAACATTGTCAGAGATGTGCAGGCTTGCAGCGGGGTGGGTTGGAGGCCTGCAGCTTCTGTCACTTTCCGTTACAAAGGACGGGGAAAATATAAGAAAACAGAAATTCAGCGGAAGTATTATCGACAAATACATGGAAAGAGAAGTACTCTCCAGTCTTACATCTAAAGAGACCGAATTCCTCACAGTGGCTGGAATCCTTGGATACTTTGATGAAGAAGTCTGCGGGTCTTTGTTTGAGGACTTCTCATTTCAGCAGATGATACAGGGGCTGCTCGGGAAAAATGTTATGCTCACAATCTTAAATGAAGAAAAGGAGATTTACTGCTGTCATGATATTTTAAAAGAATTCTTCGGGCGCAGATTTGAAACACTGCCTGAGAGTCAAAAGGGGAAGATTCTTCGGAAAGCCTCCGAGGTATATTTAGAAAAAGGGGATTTTGGCGAATGTCTGAAGTATGATATAAAAAGAAGAGACTACACACATGCCATGCAGGTCATCGCACAGATGGAGTTCGCCGGGGAAGCCATCACATATTTAAAACAGATTCCTATTGAACGCTCAGCAGAATGTCCTGAGTTTGCCTGTCAGGCTTTCTTCTATTATTATTCAAACTTTGAGGAAGAAACGTGTGAGAAAATCTACCGTCTGATCGAGGAAAAGATGAAGTATGACCAGGTGTATGAAGCGTTTTCCTATATTGATCTGTTTCTGGCCAGGTCCATCCAGAAGAGACATAATGAGATTCTTCCCCTTGAGGAGACATTAAACCTTCCCATGGGAAAGATGACGATGACGATCACCTTGATCAAAAATGCTTACCTGCTGTTTATTCAGGACAGAGTCCGGGAAGCAGAAGCATATCTGAGGGAAGCGGATCAGTATTATCAGGAATCGGCAAACCTGTATATTGGTTTTTTCCTATACACAACAAAATGCCAGATGTATGAGTATACAGGGAAACTTTCGAAGGCTATGGAAGCTTATGAGGCCTCCCGGCCGCTTATGGCAAGACTTCCCAACATGAAGCCTTCTTTCTTTGTGGGGATTGCCGGGGTTTATATAAAACAGATGGAACTTGAGAAAGCAGGAGAGGCTCTTTGCCAGACAAAAAAATACATGCAAGAAAAATCTGGAAGCATCCTGCTGGCTTGGAAGGTCACAAGCTTGAGGTTGCTTGTTATAACGGGGCAGTACGAAGAAGCCAGGGAGATGCTGGCTGATATTAGAAACTATTCGGCAGCAAAACTGGTCCATATGGGAGAAGAACTGCTGCTTTATTACAAAGCGATGCCCGGGGATCTTGTATTTGAGGAGTTCCAAAAAGACTATGAGAGTACAGACCTGAAGGAAACCGATTACAACAGCCAGATTTTATATGCTTTGCTGCTGTGGGAGAAAGGGAAAGAAAAAGAAGCGCTGGAGCTTTTGGAAAGAATTCTGGCCTACGCCAGGGAAACAGGAAATAAAGCTGCCATTTCCCAGGCAGGACTTATGAAAGCCAGGCTCCTGCTCCATAAAGAAGATAAAGAAAGCATCCGGATAAGAGAAGCTGCTATGTCGGAAGCAGTATATTATTCTTTTTCTGAAAATCACCGCCTGCCGTTTTGGATGGTCAGGGATCAGTGGGGACAACTTTTACAAAAGGCAGGGCCTCTGTGGAAAAAACAGCTGTCCGCAAAGGAACAGGACTTTATCCGAAGCCTTGGCACAGCAGGACAGAATGAGCTGCTCACTCTGAGAGAAAGGGAAGTGCTCATGGAGATTAAAAAAGGAAAGACAAACAAAGAGATAGCCAGGGATCTGTGTATCTCCCTGGCTACGGTGAAAAGCCATTTGATCCATATCTATTCTAAATTAGGGGCCAGCAACCGATTGGATGCCGTGAATAAGATGGAAGACGATGATTATCTATAATCCCCGCGGCAGAATTCTAAATGATACCCTATGCTGTCCATCCTGCGGCCAAGGCAGCCCACGCACTCAGCGGCTTCATCGCCGGTACAGATCTTGTTGTCGTATAGGGCATAGTCTTTTCTGACATCAATAGGGGAAAGATTCGGCATCACTACATTTGCACCGGCCAGAATCCCTTTTTCACGTCCTTTAGGATCAATGGTTCCAAGGGCCGTAGTGGAAGGCAGCAGAAGATGATGGTTCATCAGGCGCAGAATGCTGATCAAAAAGGTTGTAAGTTCTGCTGTGCCGGACGGCTCGTCCTTAAAAGGGGTGTCGTGATGGGGCACAAATGGACCAATGCCTACCATCTTAGGGTCCAGTTCTTTAATAAACAGCAGGTCCTCTGCCAGATGGGCCGCAGTCTGTCCGGGAGCGCCCACCATGAAGCCGGTACCCACATGGAAGCCAGCTTCTTTTAGATTCCACAGGCACTGTTTCCGGTGAGCCAGGGACATTTCCTTTGGATGAAGGTGCTGATAGTGTTCCTCTGTGGCTGTCTCATGGCGCAGAAGATAGCGGTCAGCGCCGGCCGCATGGAGAGCCTGATAGCTTTCCAGAGAGCGTTCCCCAAGGGACAGGGTGATGGCACAGTCAGGATAAGTTTTGCGCATGAGAGAAACAATGGAAACCATACGTTCATCGTTAAAATAGGGATCTTCTCCTCCCTGAAGGACAAAGCTTCGGTATCCAAGCTCATATCCGCACTGGCAGGCAGAGAGGATCTGCTCTGGTGTCAGGCGGTAACGGCTCACATTTGCATTAGAACGTTGAATGCCGCAGTAACAGCAGTCATTCTTGCAGTAGTTGGTAAACTCAATGAGCCCTCGTGGGAACACTCCTGTACCATATATCTTCTGTGCCTCTTTCCGGGCCAGGGATGCTATATATTCGGCATCTTCTTTGGTTCTGTGTTCTATGAGGCAGATAAAGTCTTCTTTCGACAAAATCTGATCGTTATATAATCGGTCGATCAATGAAAACTGGTTCATACAAATCAGGTTCCTTTCTTAGCATATTCGTGAGCATATCATACCATAATAAAAATAGAAGATAAAGGTTTTCTCTCCCCGTGGCTTTGTGATAAAATTTGATAGAAACTACAGGAGAAAAAGAAAGGAAATGATCATGAACGAGAATGTAACTGTTTTCAGCCATCCGCTGATCAAGCATAAGATATCCCAGCTCAGGGATGAAACATGCAAAACAAAGGAATTCAGAGCTTTAGTGGAAGAAATTTCTATGCTTATGGGATATGAGGTGCTCAGGGACCTTGAAATGGAAGAAATAGAGATCAAGACACCTCTGGAGACGACCATGGCGCCGATCATAAAAGGGAAAAAACTGGCCTTGGTCCCGATCTTAAGGGCAGGACTTGGCATGACCGGCGGGATCCTGTCCCTGGTACCTTCCGCAAAGGTGGGACATGTGGGGATGTACAGGGATGAAGAGACACTGGAGCCTAAGGAATATTACTGTAAGCTTCCGGAAGGCATTGACCAAAGAATGATCCTTATTGTAGATCCTATGCTGGCCACAGGAGGATCAGCAGATGCCGCAGTACAGTTCGTAAAGCAGAAAGGCGGAAAACAGATTAAGTTTGTTTCCATCATTGCGGCGCCGGAGGGAGTAAAGCGTCTGTCAAAAGCACATCCGGATATCCAGATCTACTGCGGAGAGATCGACAGGGAACTGAATGAAAACGGTTACATTCTCCCGGGACTTGGAGATGCCGGAGACCGGATTTTCGGAACAAAATGAAATATGAATGGCAAAAATGCTTTGGGAAACAATGAGAGTAATATTTGAATCTTATATCCGTATGTGCTAAACTACAAAAGTTGACGTTTTTTAAAGGAAAGTGAGTAAAAGATGGTAAGAGAAGATATTAGAAATATTGCGATTATTGCCCATGTCGATCATGGAAAGACCACATTGGTGGATGAACTGTTAAAACAGAGCGGTACCTTCCGCGAAAATCAGGCAGTGGAAGAAAGAGTCATGGACTCTAACGATATTGAGCGGGAACGCGGTATCACGATTTTGTCGAAAAATACCGGAGTCCGTTATAATGATGTAAAGATCAACATTATTGATACACCGGGGCATGCTGATTTCGGAGGCGAAGTAGAGCGTGTGTTAAAGATGGTAAACGGTGTTGTACTTGTTGTGGATGCCTTTGAGGGTCCCATGCCTCAGACAAAGTTTGTCTTGAAAAAAGCATTGGAGCTGGATCTGTCAGTGATCGTATGTGTCAATAAGGTAGACCGGCCGGAGGCAAGACCTCACGAGGTAGTGGATGAGGTTCTGGAATTGCTGATGGAGTTGGATGCTGACGATAAGCAGTTAGATTGTCCGTTTGTGTTTGCATCCGCAAAGGGCGGATATGCAGTCACTGATCTGGATAACGAACAGAAGGATATGAAGCCTTTGTTTGATACGATCATTGAACACATTGAAGCTCCGGAGGGAGATCCGGAAAAACCAACCCAGGTACTGATCAGTACCATTGACTACAATGAATATGTGGGAAGGATCGGTGTCGGTAAAGTGGACAACGGTTCTATCAAGGTTAACCAGGAATATATGGTGGTCAATGCCCATGAGGAAGAAAAGCAGCAGAAGGTCCGCATCACCAAATTATACGAATTTGAGGGACTTAACAAAGTGGATGTGAAGGAGGCAGGGATTGGTTCTATCGTGGCAATCTCTGGAATCTCTGATATCCACATTGGGGATACGATCTGTGACCTGGAGGAGCCTGTGGCCATCCCATTTCAGAAGATCTCAGAGCCTACCATTGCCATGCAGTTCATGGTCAATGACAGCCCATTGGCGGGACAGGAAGGCAAGTTTGTGACAAGCAGACATTTAAGAGACCGTCTGTTCCGGGAATTGAATACGGATGTCAGCCTGAGAGTGGAAGAGAGTGATTCAACCGACAGCTATAAGGTGTCCGGACGTGGAGAACTCCATTTATCCGTCCTGATTGAAAATATGCGCCGTGAAGGCTATGAGTTTGCAGTGAGCAAGGCTGAGGTCCTATATAAAGAAGACGAGAACGGCAAAAAACTGGAGCCTATGGAGATCGCCGTCGTGGACGTTCCAGAAGAGTTCTCAGGGGCCGTAATAGATAAGTTAAGCCAGAGAAAAGGGGAACTTCAGGGAATGAGTTCAGCCAAGGGCGGTTATTCCCGGCTGGAATTCTCTATTCCGTCCAGAGGTTTGATCGGCTACCGGGGTGAGTTTCTCACCGATACAAAGGGCAATGGTATCTTAAACACAGTTTTCGACGGTTATGGACCTTATAAGGGGGACATCCAGTACCGCAAGCAGGGTTCATTGATCGCCTATGAAACAGGTGAGACTGTAACCTATGGCTTATTTGCGGCCCAGGAAAGAGGAACCTTGTTTGTGGGAGCCGGCGAGAAGGTTTACAGCGGTATGGTCATCGGCCAGAACGGAAAGGCTGAGGATGTAGAAGTGAATGTCTGCAAGACCAAGAAGCTCACCAATACCCGTGCCTCAGGTTCCGATGATTCACTGAAGCTTTCACCACCTAAAATCTTAAGCCTGGAACAGGCTCTGGAGTTCATTGACACGGACGAACTGCTGGAGATTACACCGGAAAATATCAGGATCCGAAAGAAGATTTTGGACCCTACAATGAGGAAAAGACAGGCATATAAGAAAAAATAATGTCAAAACCTTCCGAATATTTTGTCGAAGGATTTTTCTTCTAATTGCTGCCAATTTGGAATACTCTGTATAGTACACGAATTGATACAAGAAGGGAGAAAAAGTATGACAGAAAAAGGAATCAATAATAATCAAGTGGAGGTAGCGGGCGAGATCATATCCACCTTTGAATACAGCCATGAGATTTTTGGTGAAGGTTTTTATATGGTCAAACTTTTAGTAAACAGGTTAAGCGAAGCGACTGATGAAATACCATTGATGATTTCCGAACGTTTAGTGGATGTGACAAAAGACTGCCGGGGCAAATATTTAAGGGCTTTCGGACAGTTCCGCTCTTATAACAAGCATGAAGAAAACCATAATCATCTGATTTTATCTGTCTTTGTCAGGGATCTGGAATTTCTGGATTCCATGGAAGACGTGAAGCCGAATCAGATCCAGCTGGACGGATTTATCTGTAAACAGCCGGTTTACCGGATGACACCTCTCGGACGGGAGATCTGTGACATCCTGCTGGCTGTGAACCGTTCATATGGCAAGTCCGATTATATCCCTTGTATCTGCTGGGGAAGGAATGCCAGATTTGCGGGCAGCCTGGAAATCGGAGCCAGGATTGAACTGGTGGGAAGGATCCAGAGCCGTGAATACCAGAAAAGGATCAGTGAATTTGAGGTTGTTAAGAGAACGGCCTATGAAGTTTCTGTGAACAAACTTGAAATGAAGGTTCTTGAAGAAGAGTAATCCCGCTGAAAATGGGGCATGACCAGTAAAATGCCATGAATTTGCTTCGCACGATAAGGGATAGATTTTTTGCCGGATTGGTGATATAATAAAGCGATATTACTAAAGGAAGATTCTTTGAGGTGAAAAGATGAAAGGACGAGTGGAAGTTTACTGCGGACAGGGCAAGGGGAAGACATCGTCTGCCTTAGGCCACTGTATTAAAGCAGCAGGACAGGGGAAGCAAGTCATTATTGTTCAATTCCTGAAAGGAAAAGACACGGAAGAAATCAGCTTTATCAGACGCCTGGAACCAGAGATTCAGCTGTTCAGCTTTGAAAAGTATGACCAGCACTACATGGATTTGACTCCTGAACAGAAAAAAGAACAGGAGCACTTCATTGGAAACGGTCTCTGTTATACAAAAAAGGTCATCGACACAAGACAGTGTGATGTCTTAGTGTTGGATGAGGTACTCGGACTTTTGGATCTCGGACTTCTCACAGAGAAGGAACTGGTGGCACTGATCGCCGGCAGGGATGAGGAACTGGAAGTCATCATGACAGGGAGAAGCCTGCCCGATTCCCTAAAGGACTGGGCGGATGACATCTACTGTATCAGCACAATAAAAGAATCATAAGGTTACATAAGAGATTAGGAGGAATGTATATGGCTATTTTTACTGGGGCCGGCGTTGCGTTGATTACGCCGATGAAAGAGGACTTATCAGTAGACTACGACCAGCTTGAGAGGGTCATTGACGACCAGATCAAGAATGGTACAGACAGTATCATCATCTGCGGGACCACAGGGGAAGCGTCCACAATGTCTCATAAAGAACAGATAGAAGTGGTTGCCGCATGTGTTTCCTGTGTCAACAAACGCGTTCCGGTCATTGCCGGTGCCGGTGCTAATTGCACAGATGAAGCCCTTTATCTTGCCAAGGAGTCGGAAAGAGTCGGAAGCGACGGGCTTTTAGTAGTAACTCCATATTATAATAAAGCGACACAGGCCGGTTTAGTTGAATATTACGAAAGCATTGGAAACTCAGTGAACATTCCGATTCTTATGTATAATATCCCGGGAAGAACCGGTGTGAACATTCAGGCCGATACAACAGCCAAGATTTTTAAATCTGTAGAAAATATCGTAGGTATGAAAGAAGCCAGCGGAAACCTTTCCCAGGTGGCGGATGCGCTTTATCTGACAGACGGGGAGATTGATATGTACTCTGGAAATGATGACCAGATACTTCCAATCTTGTCTCTCGGAGGAAAAGGTGTAATCTCTGTACTGTCTAATATTGCTCCTCAGGAGACTCATGATCTGGTCATGAAGTTCTTAAATGGAGATGTAAAAGGCAGTCAGGAGCTTCAGATGAAGTATATGGATGTGATCCACAAACTTTTCTGTGAAGTGAATCCTATCCCTGTTAAGAGAGCCATGGCAGAGCTTGGATACGGAGCCAATGCCGTAAGAAGACCTCTCACGGAGATGGAAGAAGACCATGCCCAGGAACTGATCGAAGCTATGAAAAAAGTAGGAATTCTTTAAGGAGCAGCACGAATGATAAAAGTAATGATGCACGGCTGCAACGGAGCCATGGGACAGGTGATCAGCAAGATCATCGATGAATCTGACAGCGCCGTGATGGCAGCCGGAGTGGACTTTAAGGACGATGGACACAATCCTTATCCTGTGTTTAAGAATCTGGACGACTGCAATGTGGATGTGGATGTCATTATCGACTTTTCATCTTCCAAAGCAACAGACCGTCTGCTGAACTATGTGACAGAGAAGCAGATCCCGCTTGTACTCTGTACAACGGGCCTCAGCGAAGAACAGATTCAAAAGGTTCAGGAGACAAGTAAAAAAACAGCGGTTTTGAGGTCTGCCAATATGTCTCTTGGTGTTAATGTTTTATTAAAGCTTGTAAATACGGCGGCGAAAGTGCTGGCGGAGGCAGACTTTGACATCGATATCGTAGAAAAGCACCATAAGCTCAAGGTGGATGCGCCGTCGGGAACCGCACTTGCTCTAGCGGATGCGGTGAATGAAGCACTTCACAATGAATATGAGTACGTCTACGACCGAAGCCAGAGGAGGATTCAACGTCCGAAAAAGGAAATCGGCATCTCAGCAGTCCGCGGAGGAACCATTGTCGGACAGCATGATGTAATTTTTGCCGGGCAGGATGAGGTTATTGAATTTCATCACACGGCATATTCCAAGGCCATTTTTGGAAAAGGAGCGGTCAGCGCAGCGATCTATCTGGCAGGGAAACCGGCAGGTATGTATGACATGAGCGACGTGATCGGTTAAATAGAATTTGAAACCAAAGGCGGTACGTTAATCTTACGTACTGCCTTTTTATTCCATAGGGAAACTATTTGACTGCGTCGAATTGCATTTGGCGCATAAAGTGAACATACGAAAGAAAGAGTGGGATTTATGTTATCAAAAAAAGTATTAGAATTGTCCGGCCAGCATTCTGTGATCCGGGATATCTTTGAATTCGGGATGGAAAGAGCCAAGGAAGTGGGAGCTGAAAATGTATTTGACTTCAGCATTGGAAATCCTTCTGTTCCCGCCCCGAAAGAGGTGGATGACACAGCGGTAAAGTACATACAAGACGGAGATCCTGTGGCAGTACACGGCTACACCAGCAATGCCGGCATTTATGAGGTCAGGGATGCTGTTGCCAAGTCTCTGAACCGCAGGTTTTCAACCGACTACAGGGCAGACAATATCTTTATGACCATCGGAGCGGCTGCGGCCATCGGCATCTGTTTTAAAAGTCTTGTGGACGGGCCCGAAGATGAGATCATCACCTTTGCCCCGTACTTTCCCGAGTATCAGGTGTATGCCCAGGGGGCAGGATGTAAGCTTACGGTGATCCCGGCAGAGACAGATTCCTTTCAGATTGATTTTGAAAGGCTTGAGGCAGCCATCAGTGAACATACAAAAGCAGTGTTGATCAACTCTCCTAACAATCCATCGGGAGCGGTCTATTCAGAAGAGACGATTAAACGACTGGCGAAACTCCTGGAGACAAAACAGAAAGAGATAGGACACAGCATTTATATCATATCAGATGAGCCTTACAGGGAGATCGTGTATGATGGTATTAAGCTGCCGCACATTCCTTCTTATTATAATAATACACTGGTCTGCTATTCCTTCAGCAAATCCCTTTCCATTCCGGGAGAGAGGATCGGATATATCATAGCGCCCAGCCAGGCCGAGGATTTTGATGATCTTTTGGCAGTTTTTATCGCTGCGGGAAGGCTTCTCTCCTATGTGAGCGTCCCTGCCCTTTATCAGAAGGTTGTGGGCGATTGTGTAGATCTTACCTCTGACTTGTCTGTCTATCAGGCAAATAAAGATCTGTTTTATCACGCGTTGATTGAGATGGGTTATGAGTGTGTGGAGCCGGGAGGGGCCTTTTATCTGTTTCCAAAAGCCTTGGAACCGGACGCCAACGCATTTTGTGAAAGGGCAAAGAAATACGATCTTCTTATGGTTCCTGGAGACAGTTTTGGCTGTCCGGGTTACGTGAGGATCTCTTACTGTGTACCCACAGAACGTATTGAGAAAGCACTGCCGCTGTTTCAACAGCTGATTGATGAATACAAGGAGAGATAAGATGAAGTCTTGGAGAGATAGTGTAAGAAATGTGGTTCCGTATACGCCAGGGGAACAGCCCAAGGAAGATGGCGTGATCAAGCTTAACACCAATGAAAACCCGTATCCCCCGTCTCCTAAGGTTCTGGAGGCAATGAAAGAAATTACAAATTTAAGAAAATATCCGGATCCGGCGGTATCTGACTTGACGGAAGCTTTGAGTTCGTATTATAGGATTGACAGCAGTGAAGTGTTTGTGGGAGTGGGCTCCGATGATGTTTTGGCCATTGCCTTTCTGACCTTTTTTAATTCGGACGTTCCTGTTTTCTTCCCTGACATTACCTATTCCTTTTATGATGTCTGGGCAGATCTGTTCCAGATACCGTTTGAGAGAAAACCGCTGAATGAGAAATTTGAGATCTGCGCTCAGGATTATTACGGTGAAAACGGGGGAGTGATTTTCCCGAATCCCAATGCCCCCACAGGAGCACTGCTGGAACTTGAGACGGTCAGGGATATTTTAGACCATAACAGGGAAGTACTGGTGATCGTGGACGAAGCCTATATTGATTTCGGGGGAGAAAGCGCATTGAGCCTAATCCATGACTATGACAACCTTCTTGTGGTGCAGACGTACTCTAAATCCCGTTCCCTTGCGGGACTTAGAATCGGCTATGCCATGGGAAACCGGGAACTGATCAAGGCTATGAGTGATGTGAAATACTCTTTTAATTCTTATACAATGAATGAGCCGTCAATCGTCATGGGCACGGCAGCCATTAAAGATGAGGAATATTTTCAGGATACAAGAAACAAGATCATAAAGACCAGGGAATGGTTTCAGGAAGAGCTGAGAGAGCTGGGCTTTTCATTTGCGGACTCCAAGGCAAATTTTGTGTTTGCGGCCCATGAATCGATACCGGCCAGGGAGTTGTTTGAGGCGGCAAAAAAAGAAAAAATTTACGTCCGTTATTTTGATAAACCGAGAATCAATAATTATCTAAGAATATCCATTGGAACGGATGAAGAAATGCAGGCTCTTGTAAGATTCTTTAAATCAATGATGAATAAATAGGTTATGGCAGGCGGCCGGAGAATTATTTCGGTACCGCTTGCTTTTTTTATTCTGGTGGGTTAAGATAATATTGTAATTATTTCAAAATTATGGAATATACGAGGAGGGGTATGGCGTAGATTTCCGTTTCACAGGGAAGGAGCGGTTATGTTGAACAGTCAAGAATTCTTAGATTATGTAGAGGAGCATATATTAGAGTATGTCAGTGATCCGGAAGAGAAAAAGGCCACTATACGGCAGATCACGAAGAATAATAACATCAGCTTGCATGGTCTGTGTATTGGAAAAGCAAAAGAGACCTGCCAGCCCATTATCTATGTAGATTCTTTTTTTACAGAGTACCAAAACGGTGCTGATCTGGGAGAGCTTTTGTGCAGAATGGGCGCACTCTATGAGGAGAGTGGGAGCGACTGCCCGATAGAATCTGATCTGTACAGGGATTACAGTTATATGAAGGGGCACCTGTTCTTTAGGCTCGTAAATTATGAGAAGAATAAAAAACTGCTGGAGGACTGTCCTTATGAGCGTGTGGAGGACCTTGCAGTCACATTCCGTTGGTTTGCCCACCATGACAGGGATGGAATGGCCAGTGCGCTCATACGCAGCCAGGATCTCAAGCTTTGGGGCATCACCAGGGAGCAACTCATAAGAGATGCAAAAGAGAACACGGAAAAGGCCTTCCCTGCGCTGCTCCGCCCTATGGAGCAGATCTTCCCGCAGATGAAGGGCGGCAGGGAAAAGCTGTATGTATTATCCAATAGGGAAGGGATCAACGGAGCAGGGGCTGTGTTGTACCAAGGTGTCCTGGAACGCTTTTCCGAGCAGATCCAGGGAGGATTTTATATCCTTCCCAGCAGCATTCATGAAGTACTTTTGGTGCCGGAAGAGGACGGAAGCGACCCTTTGGCTCTTGCAAAACTGGTCAAGGAAGTAAACCGTACTGTGGTAGAAAAAGATGAGATTTTGTCTGACAGGGTTTACTATTACGAAAAGGGACAGAATTTATTTATGACAAAAGTGTGAATTTTACATCGGGAGGGGCAGTGACCTTGTCATACGAAGCCTTGTACTTTATAATAGATGTACCCGTGGGGCATATCGTATTCCATAGCCTTTGGGTGGATACGTTCTGTGCAACAAACTAAAATTAAAAATCTGGGGTGATGAAAATGAGACGTTGGGAAATATACTTAGAAATTTTTATGGAACTTCTTGTGATTGCGGGAGGGGCATTTTTGCTGATCTTTGTTCTGCCGAAGTGCATCGGCTTTTTATGGCCTTTTGTGGCTGCCTGGATCGTTGCGATGCTGGCTCATCCGGTTATCTCTTTTCTAGAAGATAAGGTCCGGCTGCCCAAACAGTTTGGCTCGGCGCTGATCATCATCGCGGTTATAGCAGGCCTGATCGCTCTAATCTCTTTTATCGTCAGCCAGCTGGCACAGCAGATCGTTGGATTTGCAGCCAGTCTTCCGGATCTCAGGGAGACAGTTCAGACCCAGCTTATGAATCTAAAGGAGCAGATGCTCCATTTGATGGAGTCCCTGCCGTATGGTTTCGGGGACAAGTTTGATACCATGCTTGGTTCCACGGACAAAGTGCTGGACAAGGTGGTGGGAGCTATTGGAAACTACGGAATGGAGCATTCCGGCAATGTTGCCAAAGGAATGACCAGCGGATTTATTGGGACGGTTGTGATGTTCTTTGCTGCGTATCTTTTTATTGTGGATAAGGAGAAGATCATGCAGGGATATGAAAAGCATGTTCCAAAGATGGTACGCCATAAGATTGGAATCTTTTACCACAATACTTTGGGTGTGCTGGCAAGTTACTGCTGGGCCCAGGTGAAGATCATGGTCATTATTATTGCCATCCTATGGATCGGATTTATCCTTGCAGGAATCAGCTATGCTTTTTTTCTCGCTGTTGTGATCGCAATCCTGGACGTACTGCCGATCCTTGGTACGGGGACAGCCATTATTCCATGGGCACTCTATAAGATTCTCACCGGGGATATCAAGACGGCTGTGATCCTATTGATCATTTATGTGATCTGTCTTGTGACAAAACAGGTGCTGCAGCCGAAGATGATGGGGGACAGCATGGGAATTTCTCCGCTCACGACACTGTTTTTGATTTATATTGGATTAAAACTTTCCGGAATCGGAGGCATGCTTTTGGCCCTGATCCTTGGTATCTTCGTGTACAATTTGTATAAGCTCGGGGTGTTTGACCGGAAGATTGCATTTTTCCAGAGGCGGATTGAGATGCTGACCATCAACAGTGAGAAGGAAGAAGAGCAGATAAGAGAAGAACTTGAGAAAGTGGAAAGAGAGGGTAAGGAATGAGTTATGCAGATACATTGTTTATGAATATGTGCAGGGACATTTTAGAGAATGGCACCAGCACAGAGGGGGAGAAGGTCAGGCCTAAATGGCCGGACGGGACACCTGCCTACACTTTGAAGCAGTTTGGTGTGGTCAACCGCTATGATTTATCCAAAGAGTTTCCGGCTCTGACACTGAGGAAGACGTTTGTGAAGTCTGCGGTAGATGAACTGCTTTGGATCTGGCAGAGGAAGTCTAACAATATTCACGACTTAAAGAGCCATGTGTGGGATGAATGGGCAGATGAAGACGGATCGATCGGTAAGGCGTACGGTTATCAGATGCAGGTGAAGCATCAGTATGCGGAAGGTATGATGGACCAGGTGGACAGGGTGATCTATGATCTGAAGCATAATCCCTACAGCCGCAGGATTATGACAAATATTTATGTGCACCAGGATCTGCATGAGATGAACCTTTATCCGTGTGCCTACAGTATGACATTTAATGTGACGAAGAAACCGGGACATGACAAGCTGGTGCTGAACGGTATTCTCAACCAGAGATCCCAGGACATCCTGGCGGCAAACAACTGGAATGTTGTTCAGTACTCTGTCCTGATCTATATGCTGGCTCAGGTGTGCGATATGGAGCCGGGTGAGTTTGTCCATGTGATCGCAGATGCCCACATCTATGACCGGCATATCCCGATTATCAGGGAATTGATCCAGCGGCCGGTCTATGATGCACCGAAGTTTTCCCTGAATCCTGATGTGAAGGATTTTTATGAGTTTACACTGGACGACATTAAGATAGAAGATTACAAGGCGGGAGAACAGATCAAAGATATTCCCATCGCCATATAGGAGAAGACTATGAATCTAATTGTAAATGCAGATAAGAACTGGGGGATCGGAAAAGAAAACCAGCTTCTGGTCCACATCCCAAATGATATGAAGATGTTCCGGCAGACGACAACAGGCAAGGTGGTTGTCATGGGAAGAAAGACATTGGAGAGTTTCCCCAACGGAATGCCCCTTCCAAAGAGAACCAATATCGTCTTGACCACAGATCAGGACTATGATGGCAGAGGGGCGGTTGTAGTGCACAGCACAGAAGAGCTGTTTGATGAACTGAAAAAGTACAGTGACGAGGATATTTTTATCATCGGTGGAGAGAGCATCTACAGAATGATGCTTCCCTACTGTGATACAGCATACGTGACCAGACTGGACTATGCCTATGACGCAGACACTTATTTTCCAGATCTCGATGAGATGGAGGAGTGGAAGATTGTAGAGGAGAGCGATGAACAGACATATTTCGACCTTGAGTATGTATTTTTGAAGTATCAGAAGATGAAAGATTGACAGAAGATTTAAAAAGTTTCATAATAAAACGTAAGAAAATACATAGAACAGGAAGGAAGAGATAACATGTTAGATATCAAAGTTGAAAAGACCCAGTGTCCGAAGGAAAAACCGGCCAAAGACGATCCGCTGTTGTTTGGAACCATTTTTACGGATCATATGTTTGTGATGGATTATGAGGAGGGCAGAGGATGGTATGATCCGCGCATCGTTCCTTATACAGACCTTACATTGTCACCGGCGGCTACGATCTTTCATTACGGACAAGGTGTCTTTGAAGGACTGAAGGCATACAACTCAGAAAGCGGGAATGTTAATTTATTCCGTCCGGATATGAATGCCAAGAGATCTAACCGCTCATCCGACAGACTGTGCATTCCGGAGATCCCGGAAGAAGATTATATCCAGGCCATTGAGCAGCTGGTCGCATTGGATAAGGACTGGATACCGGACGAACCGGATCATTCACTGTACATCCGTCCATTCATCATCGGAACAGATCCTTTCTTAGGACTGAAGACATCCAGATATTATAAGTTCATTATCATTCTGTCACCGGTAGGACCTTATTATCCTGAAGGACTTGATCCGGTCAGCATCTGGATCGAAGATGACTATGTGCGCGCTGTCCGCGGAGGAATCGGGGAGGCCAAGACCGGGGGGAATTATGCAGCCAGCATCCTTTCCCAGGTAAAAGCCCATGATGAGGGATATTCTCAAGTACTCTGGTTGGACGGTGTAGAGAGAAAGTATATCGAAGAAGTGGGAGCCATGAATATCTTCTTTAAGATAGATGGTAAAGTTGTGACTCCGAAGTTAAATGGAAGTATCCTTCCAGGAATCACAAGGGATTCTGTGATCCAGCTCTGCAAAGAGTGGGGATATGAAGTGGAAGAAAAAAGGATCTCTATTGATGAGATTTACGAAGCCCACAAGGCAGGACTCCTGGAGGAAGTCTGGGGAACAGGGACTGCAGCAGTAATCTCACCGGTAGGAAAGTTCCGCTGGGGAGATGAGGTCATGCAGGTAAAAGACGGCGGAATCGGTGAATTAAGCCACAAGCTTTATGATACCGTAAGCGGGATACAGCTTGGTAAGATCAAGGACAACCATGGCTGGATCGTGGAAATCAAATAATATCTTTTTATTGGCTGGAAGTTTGATCTTCCAGCCTTTTTCATTGAAAATATTGTATTCTTGAAATGTCTTTGGTATAATATGAAAATGTGACTATAAGTCATAGACTCAAATTTTATTTATGAGGAAAGTGAAAGGAGATTGGACAATGGAAATGTACATTGCGATTGCGGCCGGAATCTTATCTCTGGTTGTTGCATTTGCGCTTATGTCAAAAGTAAAAAGTGCCAATGCGGGAAATGACCAGATGCAGGAAATTGCCGGAGCGATCAACGAAGGAGCCCATGCGTTCTTAAGGGCGGAATACAAGCTGCTTATTGTTTTTTGTATTGTAGTATTTGTATTAATCGGCCTTGGAATTCAAAGCTGGGTATCAGCAGTCTGTTTTTTGGTTGGAGCATGCTTTTCTGCGTTAGCAGGATATATCGGTATGCATACAGCTACAAAAGCAAATGTTAGAACAGCAGAAGCAGCAAGATCAGGCGGGATGAGCAAAGCTTTATCCATCGCATTTTCAGGCGGAGCCGTTATGGGTCTTACAGTAGTAGGTCTCGGACTGTTCGGTGTGACCATGGTTTATAAGATTACAGGAGACGTCAGCGTACTGACAGGATTCAGTCTGGGAGCATCTTCTGTAGCGCTGTTTGGACGTGTGGGAGGCGGTATTTATACAAAAGCTGCCGACGTAGGAGCCGATCTGGTAGGTAAAGTAGAAGCAGGAATCCCGGAAGATGATCCGAGAAACCCGGCTGTTATCGCCGATAACGTAGGTGATAACGTAGGTGACGTCGCAGGTATGGGTGCCGATTTATACGAATCCTATGTAGGATCTATCGTATCTGCTATCACCATCGGTGTAGTGGCATTCAGCGTGAAAGGTGCCGTATATCCATTAGTGCTTGCAGCGATTGGAATCGCGGCATCAATCCTCGGAGTTATCTTTGTTGTCAACACAAAGAGCCAGAATCCGCACAGGGCATTGGATGGAGGTACATACTTCTCAAGTGTCATCGTTTTAGTTGCAGCATTTTTCTTAAGCCGTCAGTTCTTTGGTAACCTGGATACTTTCTGGGCAATCCTCGGCGGTGTGCTGGTTGGAAATATCATCGGTAAGCTTACTGAGATCTACACATCCAGCGACTACGGCGCAGTTAAGAAGATTGCAGACCAGTCCGAGACAGGATCTGCAACAACGATTATTTCAGGACTTGCAGTAGGAATGGAATCCACAGCATTCCCGATCATTTTTATCTGTATCGCAGTTATCGTTGCGTATCAGTTTGCAGGTTTATATGGAATTGCCCTTGCAGCAGTTGGTATGCTTTCTACAACAGGTATCACAGTAGCAGTTGATGCTTATGGACCGATCGCCGACAATGCTGGAGGTATTGCGGAGATGGCAGAGCTTGATGAATCTGTACGTAAGATCACAGATAAGCTGGATGCAGTAGGAAATACAACAGCAGCTATGGGTAAAGGATTTGCCATCGGTTCTGCAGCGCTGACAGCACTTGCACTGTTTTCTGCGTATTCACAGGCCGTAAGCCTTACAACCATCAACTGTCTGGATCCGAAAGTTATCGTGGGTGTATTGATCGGAGGAATGCTTCCGTTCTTATTCTCAGCATTTACAATGCAGTCTGTAGGTAAGACAGCAAATGAAATGATTGTGGAAGTACGCCGTCAGTTTAAAGAGATCCCGGGAATTCTTGAAGGAAAAGGAAAACCGGATTACAAGAACTGTGTTGAGATTTCTACATCAGCAGCATTAAAAGAGATGCTTCTTCCAGGAGTTATGGCGATCATTGCTCCATTGCTCATCGGAGTTCTGTTGGGGGTAGAGGCACTCGGCGGATTGTTAGTAGGATCTTTGGCATCAGGTGTTATGATGGCGATCTTCATGGCAAATGCCGGAGGAGCTTGGGATAATGCGAAGAAGTATATTGAAGAAGGAAATCACGGCGGAAAAGGAAGCGATGCCCATAAGGCAGCAGTTGTCGGTGACACCGTAGGAGATCCATTCAAAGATACATCAGGACCGTCTATCAACATCTTGATCAAGCTGATGACGATCGTAGCATTAGTATTTGCACCGTTATTCTTAAGCATCGGTGGAATTTTATAAGACTTATGAAGACAAATATAATATCCATGGAATCGTTTGATTCCATGGATATTTTTTTGTTTATACTAGAAGCTTTTTGACCCTCTCTAATTTTCTGCTGCCGTTGCCTTATACGCCTGAGATTTTAGCTTTCTTTTCATCATCAGTACGGCAATGGCAGTGACAGCGGCTTCTGCGGCAATAATACCGGTCCAAAGAGCCTGCCGTCCAAAGACAGAGGGCAGAAGAAAGATAAACGCCACATTTACAACAAAGCTTCTCAGAGAGGCAATGACCAGAGCCTTGGACGTTCTTTTGGACGCCAGGTGGTAGGTGGTAAAGATCATATTCACTGCGGCAAACAGAAAGGATATACCATAGACCGACAAACTCTCACTGGCAAGGCGCACAAGAGCCGGTTCCCTGTTAAATATGTGAATGATCGGTTTTCCAAACAATAGCAGCACCGCATATAAGGAAAGAGCCAGTAGAAAATTTATCACAATACCTTTTCGGAAAAAATACTGCTCTAGTTCCTTTTTTCCTTCTCCTACAGAACGGCTGATCAACGGCTGGATTCCATCTGAAACTCCGATAAAAATAGAGAATACCAGGGTCAGGAGATAACATACGACAGAAAAAGCGGATACGCCCATATTCCCAAGATACTGGATCACGATTAAATTATAGCAGAAAATTGTGATGGGCTGGCTCATCTGCGTGATCAGTTCCGGTATACCCCTGCGCAGGATCTCCAGAACATAGTATTTTTTTAGGGGCAGGAGTTTCAGTTTCAGCCGGCCTTTTCCCACGATAAAGTGGGGAAGCATGATCATACAGGAAATGACCTGGCCGAGCCCGGATGCAATGGCAGCTCCGTGAATCCCCATGTTAAAAACAAAGATAAACAGCCAGTCAAGAAACACATTGCTTATCGCGCCGGCTGCCATGCCTACTAAGCCGAGCCGCGGACTTCCGTCGTTACGGACAAACGCTGCAAGCACCATGGCCATACAGAAGAAGACTCCGAACAGGATATAGTAACGAAGATAATCCGAAGTCAAGGACAGCAGATTCCCCTTTGCACCTAGGATCATAGCAATGCTGTCTGAAAAAAGAAAGCTGATGATAGTCATGACGGCCGAAAAGATTAGTACAAGAAAAATACTGTTCATGAAAGAATGAACGGCTTTTTTGTCATTGCCCTGTCCGATAAAGATGGATGTAATGGTTGCACCTCCCATGGCGATCATCATAGCCACTGCAGTCAGGATACAGATGAAGGGAACTGCAAGATTAATGGCTCCCAGTCCGGAAGAGCCGATTCCCCGCCCCACAAAAATCCCGTCAACTACAAAGTATAAACCGGTGACCATGGATGCACAAACCGACGGAATCACAAATTGATAAAATTTATTTTTGTTCATTTAGATAAAACCTCCACATTTCTGTTATAATAAAAGTATAAAGTATCCCATAATGGGAGAGTCAAGGAGAAGTGAGATGAAAGAATATCTGACAATCGGAGAAGTTTCTAGAATGAAAGGAGTAGGCATTAAATCCTTGAGATATTATGACCGGATTGGCATTCTGAAACCTGCATATACAAATCCCAAAACCGGGTACCGTTATTATTCCATTGAGCAGATGTTGATGCTGGATATGATCCTGCTGTGTCTGGGATTGGACATTCCACTGAAAGAAATGCAGGAATATATGGATGAGGAGAGCCATTTAGATGTAAAAAGCCTGCTGGAGGACGGCCGCCGAAAGGCGGAGGAGAAGGCAAAAAAGATACAGGAGACATTGTCTCAGATTGACGGTTTGGAAAAGAGGATCAAAGGGTCTGATGAGATAAGAAAAAGGGGCAGGGATATTTATGATAAATACATTGGGGAGAGGGCGGTCATTGCGCTTCCATGGGAACATCCGGCTGCAGATGACAAAGCATATATGAGTGAGATCACAAAATTGTACTCTTTATCACAGGAATTGGGACTGACTGTGTTTTATCAGCAGGGCCTGATCCGCTATAGAAAAGGCGAAAAGGATCTCTACTATATATTTATGGAAATACAGCAGTCAGATCTTAAGGATCCCAGGATTTTTTATCTGCCGGAGGGCATGTACCAATGCAGTGTTTCGGACGAAACGAGGATTGAGGAAGGTAATACGGTGGATTTCGATGAAGAAGGACTCATAGTTGAGACTGATTTTTATTTTGATCGACAGCCCAAAGACAAATATTTTTTGGAGTTACAGATATTGAAAGGAATAGGCAGCGGGAAATAGTGTTCCGCTGCCTATTTGATTTTATGGATTTAGTTCCGCGATCCGGCTGACCGCTACATAGATCTCGCTGATCTTATACCAGGTAGGATAGTCAACGATTCCCGTCTGTCCAAGTCCGAATACATTCTGGAATGTCCTTACGGCATCGGCTGTCTGCTGTCCGAAGGAACCGTCTACCGGGATCGTAGGGATGGAAGGATAATCCTTCGCAATCCGGTTTAATTGTTCCTGCATCTGGCGTACCTTGTCACCCGTGGAACCAATAGTCAGGTCATGGCCCGGCCAGGAGGCAGGAATACCTGAGATCTGCTCCGCAGTATTGATATAAATACTTTCACCGTAGTAGTATCTGAGGATTTCGATTGGAGTGTATCCTTGATCGCCAAGATACTTAGATCCCCATTGTGTCATCCTTATAGTAATAGCGTATGTAGTACGACGAAGCACGCATTTATCAGGTTTATGAATAATAGTAATAGATGTCAACCTCTCCATCAGATTTCCTGTAGACTATTTTTTTAACAATCGAATTGATAGCTGCATACTTCTCATCCTTTGTAGTTGATTCACTTGAAACAATATCGTATACGCTTCCAATCCTTTTAGGCATATCTGCTTTCATTTCTTCTTCAGGGACATTTAAACACTCAAGTTTATTTTGTAGAGAAGATCGTTCTCTTGTAAGTATATCTTTATTTTCCTTGTATTCATCCAAAGTGTCAATTCCATTCCTGTAGGCTTCTTTGATTCGAAGCTCCTTCATATCTATTTTTTCTAACTGTAACTTTAAGATTGAGATTTCATCAGAGTTCTTGTTATCTGTCAGGATCTCGAATGGAACGTCTTTTTTTAGCGAGTCTTCTTTTAACATTGCCAATACAATAGGAACAATCTTTTTTTCGGATACCTGATGGGACACAGTGCATTTCCCTTTAAAATATCCATAACATTGAAAGTTTGTATAAATCCTTCCATATCTTTTGTCAGTGTGGACAGAGGTAGAAAGACTACGCCCGCAAGCAGAACATTTAATCAGGCCGGAAAGCCAATGCCGCTTGACAGATGACGGTTTGCTTTTCGGGGGGACTATCTTAGACATTAATTCTATTCTTTCGTTTACAGCATCCCAAAGCTCTTCAGAAACGGTGGGCTCCAATCCGGGAACTTTCACTATAATCCAATCCTCTTTTGATTTCCTTGATCCATCTGGATTTCTATAGTTCCATCTAAGCCAACCTTTATAGATCGGATTGGTTAAAATATACTTAATTCCTCTTGCCTCAAATAATTTTCCTGTTTTTGTCCGATAGCCAAGTGAATTTAGATATCTTGCGATTTCTAAAAAACCCATGGAAGAATTGAATTTTTTAAAAGCTATCTCAACGGGTTTTGATTCTTCTGGAACTTTCTTCGGAAGCTCACCTTTACGGACAACTTTATATCCAATAGCGGGTGATGCTTGGAAATTGCCACGCATAGCGTTTTCAACCATGCCTCTTGTAACATCCTCCCCCAGGCGAATAGAATAAAATTCGTCCATCCACTCAATGATCCGCTCAATTAGCTTGCCGAACATCCCGTCACCCGTCTGCTCCGTGATGCTTATCACATCGACTTTACACTTATTACGAAGTAAATTTTTGTATACAATACTTTCTTCTTGATTCCTTGCGAAACGGCTGAACTTCCAAACTAAAATCACATCGAAGGGCGCAGGCTTTTGTTTTGCCATAGATATCATTTTCATAAAATCAGGTCGCTTATCAGCTTTCTTTCCCGATATCCCCTTATCCATAAAAATAAATTCATTGCTAAGGATCATGTCATTCTTCTTTGCGTATTCGATCAGAAGACGTTTCTGAGCGTCAGGAGACAATTCCTCCTGCATATGGGTACTGACTCTTATGTAAGCGGCAGCAGTTTTCATTATATCACCTCATTCTATTGTATTAAAAAAGAGTACAAAAATAACACCTATTGCCAGGTGCCTTCATGAAATGATATAATATGTATGCGACTACGATATTATATCCGACATGACCGGTAATAGTATCATTTTATTTCCGCCTGGTTGACGCCGGGCGGTTTTTTTATTTTTGGTTAAGTTTATCTAATTCCCGTTGTGAAATTAAGTATAGTTTAATGTCAACGACTTCAACGCAATCGAATTTAGGGTTATCGCTTTCAACTTCTTCGATTTTCTTTATATAACCTTCTGCTTTATGAAATGCGTATTCGTTTGAAATCATTTCAGCAACATGAGCCGGAACAACACCGATATCCATATCTGTCCTGTCAGGAACAACTAAATATGCAGGTTCGCCTTTGTATTGATATTCTTCTAAGTGAATTGTATCATCGACAGATATGTCAGAAATCTCATCCTGCCGGAGAAAATCCCCGTCTTTGTAACAAGGAAAAGTTACACCAGCTAAGTGAAAAGTTAAATGTTTTGAAGGCTTTGCAGATGGCTTGAAATCCGACGATGCAAAATCCTGTCTTGATTTAACGAACTTCGGTCTATTTTTCTTTTGCCTCATTGTGAAAAAGAGAGTCGAGCCACAAAAAAGTAAGAGTCCAAATAAATAGATTATAAGCCCTGGAAGAAAACCAACTTGTTTAATTATTTTTGACATATTGTAGATGATATAGCCAGTCCATATTACAAAAACAACTATAGTTATTTTGTTAAAGCTATGTTTTTTCATAAAACTTCTCCTTATTGTAGAAATTTAACTGCGTTCATCTGAGTGTATTATCGTGGTAAATTTTACCAAGGTATAAAAACTGACTTTTATTTATAATTTGTTTTATGGAAATAAGAACATGGCACGCACGGCACAATAAAAATATAACTTTAAAGCAATTACAAGATCTAACTGGAATCACAAAAACCGCATTAAACGAAATTGAGAATGGAAAAAAGTCACCCACATTAGATCAGTTAGAAAAAATAGCAAAAGCCTTAAATGTACGGATCACTGACCTTTTTATAAGCAAATATAAGTAAATTATACCATAATTTCAAGCTGTAGTGGCGGTTCAATGTACGATTTCCAGAATACCGGAAATCGTATGTATATATGACACAAAAGAAAGAAATTATGGTAAAATCTTTATATCTTATAAATTTCACATATGAAAAGGGGGATAAGCCAATGAATCACATCCCATATGTCAAACAAATTATTGAAAAACTACAAGAAATGGACGAATCAGACGAACATTTCATAAAACAGATTTTAGTGCTTATTAACAGGCACTTGCAGAAAAAGGGGACGAGTTAATCGTCTTCTTTTTTTGTATGTTCATTTTTTAAGTACTCACTTATTATATGTTCTTTTATATCTGCACTTGTTTTACAGAGCACCTCTCGTCCTGATCGGTCTAAGTTCTTGTATGATCGCATTGTCGCAAGTATCAAGTCAAAGAAATCATTTTTTTCTTCTAGGAACATAGAGACATATTCGGCAACTTCATCCTCTGGCGGGACGAACATTTCACCAGTTCCATTCTCTAAATAAGAAATATTTATACCAAATTCTGAACAGATAAGTGCCTTTGTTTGATCGGATGGATTGTTTTTTCCGGATTCTAACAAACTAACAGACGATTTTGTTATATGTATTCTCTTTCCAAAATCATCTTGACTTAATTCAAAGTATTGTCTTATTTCTTTTATTCGTTGTCCAATTTCTTTAAATTCGTTACTCAATTTATCACCTCCATAAATGAATCATATCAGAAAAAGTTAGTTTAGTCAACTAAAAAGAGTTGACAAAGATGATTTAACAAACTATAATGTAAGTGTAATCAACAAGGAGGTGAGAAAAATGGACGTAAAAAAAATGACAGAGGAAGAATTGAGAGAAACAACAATGAAAAACCTTTTACAAATGGATAAGCAGAGCTTGTTATTAATGAAAAGCAATGCAGAGGTATTGTGTATGTACCAAGAAATGAAAAAACGGGAGCAACAAAAAGACCAGGGAAAGAAACCAGCATAGGGATGAAAAGCAGGAAAAGAAAAGACATCTAACACAGCTACGTAAACCGGCTGTGGAAGGACAAGTATAAGAATCGAGGTGAGAAAGTGACAAAAGACTTAAAAGCAGCAAATGTAATTAATCATTACACAAATCTTCAGAATGCCATTTATGCAGAACTTCCAGAACTAATCAATAGAATACATGTTGAAGCCCTGATGAATTGCGAAGAGGGATCACCTGTTTTTTTTTCGGATGATACAAAATTTATTGAAGGATTCATAGAGGATACGAAAAGAGTCTTTGAAATATCAATGAAGAAAAGCGGTGAAATGATAAAAGAAATCTTGAATGAGACAGAAGAAGAACCCCAAAACATAAAAAATATTTTGGGGGAGAGTGAAAGCGTTGACAAAATGAGTGAACAAATTACTCATCAAATTCAAGGACTTCTGAAAGAACGGTTTTAAGAACAACTTTGTTCATTTCAAGTGATGTCATAATGGCCATTACGGCAAGAGAGCCAGAATCAATTTTACCATTTTCATCTGCATAGTTTAAAAACATAGTTTCTATAGCGTTTTTGTTTGCGTATTTCTCCAGGGCTTTTTTATAGGAAGAATCAAAAAGCAATGAAAAATCGTTTTTAGTCATAGAGATCTCCTTTCTTCTGATACTCGGCTCTGGCGGGAGCCTGTACTAAAATTATAAAGGAGATACATGGAAATAACAAGCAGGAAACAAGGACAAACAGCGGTTCATAAGATGTATAAAGGAGGTGATTTTGTGCTAAAACCAGGAAAACGTTATGTTGAAATTAATGGAAAAGACGTTCCAATGGAAGAGATCCCGGAAGATGAACTGGAAGAAATAAAAGAAGAATTTGTCCGAAGGGTAATCAAATCACTGGGAGGGAAGGTCACAACTGCGTAAGCAGTTGCAGAAGGACAAGCAAGGAGGAGCCATGTATATAAAAAAGCAAATGAAAGAAGAAATATATGCGATGCATCTGAATGGGATACCAATAGAAGAGATCGCAAAGAACAAAGATATTAAAATTGGGGATGCAGAAAAAGCAATCATAGAATGGGAAACAATCCTTTTAAAAGAAGTAGACCCACGGATCATTAGAAGAACATTTTTGTATTCTCTTGAAGGGAACTCTGTAGCTAAAGCTGTTTGTGATACAGCGGAAAAAACAGGACAAGCCAGAGATATTGTAGAAGAAATCTTGGGATTTCAATATCCTTTATTAACAGTACAGAGTGAAGGAGACAGAGACTTTGTTAATTGCTGGAACGGAATACATACTTATTGTCAATGCGTAAAGCATGGGAGAGCAAGGGAGGCTAGGAGGTACTATGCATTGTGCAAAGGATAGGCTGACCATGCGTAACGGAGACACAAATACATATCGGGCGTCAAAGATTTCAGAGACGTCAGAAGAAAATAATTGCCTCTTTGGACAGCTTGTGGACAAGCTGGGCCAATATGAAGACTTGGGAACGGTCGAGGAACTTAGAGAATTAAAAGAAAAAAGGCGTTAGATTTTGGGAGAATCTAACGCCAAGGTATTTGCATGGTAACAAATAAATCCTTAAGTTCATTTTACCATGCACATACTGAAAATGCAAGGAGCCGAGCGGCTTATATCGGCCTTGTAATTTATATTAACAACTCAACGAAAAGTAGGTGGTGCGTAGGTGACAAGGAAGAAGAGAGGGATGACCTACATCCCATATAACTATGAGGAAGCATTCAATCAACAGATCGAGACACTCCATGAATATTTCATAGAACAGATGCTAAAGTACCGATTCAAAGCGGTATATGCCTGTAAAGAAGTAAGGGCAGGTGAACAGCTTGAAATAGAGATCTATCCGGAGTTTTCAAAGCTGTCAGATATACCGGAAGGGGCAAGACTCAAAAGGGATAACTCGAAGGCACAAAAGAGTCTGAATGATAAGAACGCAAGAAAATATGTGAATCGGCTCATAGAGCATAATTTTACGGACCGGGATATCTGGATCACTCTTACATACGGGAAAGGGCAGGAGCCGGACGATATGGATGAAGCGATTAAGAATATGCAGAACTATATTAGAAGGATTAATTACCAGCGGAAAAAGCGTGGCCTGCCAAATGCAAAGTATGTCTATGTAACAGAGTTTTCGCCAGAATCAAAAGTCAGGTGGCACCACCATTTAGTAATGGATGGGCAGCTCGATATGGACCTGGTAGAAAAGACCTGGAAAAAAGGGCACAGAAATGAAACACGACGTCTGGAAAAAGATGAGTATGGTCTAACTGGTCTGGCAAATTACATAACCAAGGAGCCGAAAGGAAAAAAGCGATGGAACAGCAGCACAAACCTAAAGCAATTTAGAGTTCGGAAAGTCCATTCAAAAAAGGATCAGTTCGGAAAGTACAAAAAGGTGGAAGGTTATGTAAAAGAAATGGTCAAAGACCGATCCTATTTGGAATGGCAAATGAAAGAATGGTTCCCAGAGTATCTTTTTACGGAGTCGCAGGTTTACTATAACGATTTTAACGGGATGTTTTACATTCGGGCCAGGATGCGGAAAAGAAGGGAGATTCCATGAAACGCATAGATATTTACATATACACAGCCTGCCATGCAAGGAAGACCGGACCAGCAGTGTACCGGGCAATCTTGGAGTATGTATCAATAAAAACAAATCTTCTGATTGATGAAGGACAATTAGAAGATACGACCAAGAACCGGGCAGTAGTAGAAGCCGCACTCCGAGCATTGCACAGGATCAAGAAGGGCGAACGAATGGAAATCACGATCCACACGGAATCGGAATACTTCATGCGGATATTAAAAGATCTAAATAGGTATGCAGACGCAGATTGGCAGAAAGCAAATAAGCAAGACATTAAAAACGCAGACTTGTGGAAGCAAATCTATGTCTTTGCAACGCTGCACAAATTAAGGTGCGATATTAATTTAGACAAATATAACTGCAAAACAATTTTGGAAGGGAGACTTACATGATTAATTTTGACGTACAGAAAGAACTTGGATATTACAGCGATGAAGAGGCAGCAGGACCGATTGAGATGCACCATATTGTTTACCGGTCACACGGAGGCGTAGACCACTTTTATTCAAAAATAGCCCTCCCGGCCGGATTCCATAAAGGAAATAGGGGGCCACACTTGAACAAAAAAACGGATAAGGCTTTGAAAGAGGCTATGCAGAAAGAATTATTTGCGGCGTTCCAAGAATTTGCTACATATGACATTAATGCAATCCTGACCATCCTACAACCAGAAAATAAACGAAGCCGTGAAAAAATTTGCAGACAGATGGAAAAGACAAAGAATATCGCAGGGGAGTACAAGGCAGAGGACATTGTAAGGACCTTGATGGGAGGGAGATTGCATTGAGAGTAGCGAAGCAAAATGGACGCTATGCATACACGGATGAAATGATGCGAAAATCCATGAAGCTGAAAGCTGGAAGTCAAATAAGCGTTTCTAAATGGGTAGGGAGAGGAAAAGAGGCTCATATGCAGCGGATCGAAGGGAAATTAATAGAGATCTATCCGCATTATATCCTGATAGAAGTTGAAAAGAAAAAAGGGAAGTACCGGGAATGTTTCTTAAACAAAGATATTTTCTTTGGAAACGTAAAGATTCAAAAAGCCAGAAGGGAGAAAGCAATTTGAAAACGATATCAATTATAAACCTAAAGGGCGGGGTTGCAAAAACGATCTCTAGTGTAAACATAGGCCATATACTGGCAGCAGCCCACGGATTCAAAGTTTTGCTGATCGACAATGATAAGCAGGGCAATGCAAGTAAAATATTGAATCGGCATGATTATAGCCATAAAGGAACCGCGGACATCATGACGGAACGCAGAACGGAACTGAAAGAAATAATACAGCAAACGGATTATGAAGGGCTTGACATTATAACTGCAAACATGAATCTTTTGAAAGCAAATTTAGAGGTTCTCCTTGACCAGCAGAGACCGCAACAGACAAGATTCAAAAAAGCTTTAGAGCAGGCTCAAAGGGAGTATGACTACTGCATTATAGACAATGCCCCGGATATAAATATATCCACGATTAATGCGCTGGTGGCAGCAGATGACGTATTAGTACCGGTCACGATAGATGACTTTGCTCTGGACGGTTTGGCAGAATTAAAAGAGCAGATCGACAATACAAAAGAAGATCTAAACCCAAATCTTCGTTTCTGCGGGTGTTTTGTAACACAATACGACAGGACAAATGATGCTGATATACAGGGGAAAGAGTTTTTTAAAACCTTGGAATATCCGGTTTTTGAAACATGCATCAGAAAAACGCCAAAAATGAAGCCTAGCACGTTTGCAAGAGAACCAATTCTTTTATATTCAAGCAGATGCGCAGCATCATACGATTACAAGTCGCTAGTAGAAGAATATCTAAAAATGTGACCAATTTGGTCACGTTAAGGAGGAAAAATGCCAAAGGAAAACTTTAACTTGATGGATCTACTGAACCAAAGATCAAAGGAGACAGTAGAAAAAAAGAGCGAGAAAGTTTTGGAGGACGCAGAAAATATAATGATTGATATTTATGATCTGGCCCCGTCGAAAGAAAACTTTTACGATACAAAGAAAGAAATTGAAGAGTTGAAACAGTCTATTGAATTGGTAGGGCCTGCTGCAACCACTGCTTGTGAAGAAAGAAGGAGAAAAATACAGAATCATATCCGGGCACAGGAGAAGAATTGCTATGCTTGCACTTGTGAAAGAGGGAAAAGAACGATTCCGGAAAGTGCCATGTGTAAAGAAAGACAGTAAAAATGCCATAATGGACAGGCTGGCCCTGATCATGGCAAATAGATACCGGGACAAAACGGATTGGGAGAAAATGACGGAAGTTATTAAAACTGAAGAACTGGTTTTAAAACTTAGAGAAGAGTATGAAATAAAGGGGAAAACCAGGGAATTAATTTCCGAGATTGTAAAAAGTGCACCGGCTCAGATCGGGAGATATAAAACAATATATAAAAATCTTTGTTCAGATCTGATGGAAGAGTTTAAAAACGACAACATAGGTATTTCGGCAGTTTATGAGGCAGCAGGTATGTCAGAGGAATGGCAAGAAAGAGTATTTGAACTGTACAAAGAAAATGGAACTCTCAGCATAAACGATGTAATCACGATGAAGGAAAAAGAGGAAGAAGCAAAACCAATACCAGGTCAGATTGAAATGGAAGAGTTTGTTGAAAATGAAGCACATGGCACTGAAGAGAAAGGAGAGCAGCGAGGGTTCGAAGCAAATCCAGAAAAAATAATATCAAAATGCTTCTCATGTGCAAACTGGGAGCAGTGTAGCGAAAAAGGGGAAGCTGTTGATTATTGTCTTGACTTTAAAAACAAAGATATACCAGGATCCATGTCTGAGCGAGAACTGCAAGAGACACATTTTATGAACAAACCTGAGAATCAGACGGTAGATGCGAACGGCGAGATTCGCAATCGGAGAATTGAACATGATGTTAAAACTGCGGCTGAGTTTTTTGAGGACGCAAAAGCGGGGATAAAACCATTTGAATTACGAAAAAACGACCGGGATTATAAAGTGGGAGATTTCATGAAGATGCGAAAGTATAAGGATGGTGAATGGAGCGGAGATATTATCCGAAGGGAAATAACATATGTTCTGGAGGATCATGAAGGGCTGAAACCTGGCTACTGTATTTTAGGGGTGAAAGATGTATGAAGAATTTATACCGTGGTGGAGCTGCCCGGAGTGCGGCAGCAGGGATTTTGAAATTGAGGAACTAGCTGTAGAGATAGAATACGGATTAACAGACGGCTATAAGTGTAAGGAATGTGGACATAGAGAAATTGTCCCATATCCAAACATGTAGCATATATCACAAAGAAACTATTAATATCGACTAAAGGAACTAATGCGAGTAGGCCCCTCTTAGTAGGGGCAGAAAGGAGAACAATGAAATTATTGAAACGGATAGATGAAATAGAAGACAGACTTGATAGTCAAAACAGGAACATAAATAGATTATCAAACGAAATCAGAAGAACGCAAAGGGAGGGAAGAAAAATGGAATGCAAGAATAAAGAAATTTTTGTAAAAGGAATCAAAAAAACAGGCACAAGAATCGGATATAAAACAAAAATGTTGAGAGTCATGGTAACGAATGATCAGACGGGAAAAACATTGTCGGTATCAGACGGAGATACAATATTTACATTTTCTGCCGATGAAATTTCACGCTGGTTAGAACGATGATGGAACTAATATTACACACTGCGCTAATTTTTGTGGCCGCTTTTGAGGTTACGGCAGGATTTATAAGTGAATGGAGAGGGGACAAAATAAAGCAATTTGAACATTTTCAAAAAGCAATCCTTCTTATATTGATTGCAAAAATGTAGAAAGGAAAATCATGATAGAAAAAGAAAAAGGGATTTATGAATTACAGATAAAAATAGAATTGGATAACGATGATTTAAAGACGCTTGAAAGATATGGAGAGATTAGAAATAATAATGCACATCCTTCAGAAGAAAATTTAAAAGGATATTGCGAAATCTTATTGGGCGGAGCAATTGATAAACTCTCTGAGGAATATGATCAAGTGGAGCTAGAAGAGCATGATCCGAGTATTAGAGAGATACGAGAAATGCAAAGAAATCTAAGAGGAGCCGCGGATGAACTGACAAAAGTGATAGTGGTAGCAAAAGAAGGAGACGAAGAAGCAAAAGATACAGCAATTGCAAAGTACATGCTTAAACTAATAAAAATTGGAAAATAAATTGTTCGCATTACGAAAGGAAGGAGGAAAAGACATGGAGATTGTTTCAAACGGTGAATGCAGGGCTGAATTTACTGAGGAGGAGCAGGAGATCCTTAAGAAGTCGGAACAGATTTTGGACGAGGCGCGGATCAAAGTTTTTGAGGAAGGATCAGGAACAGAGGTAGAGGATGAACTGCAATATTTCTTAGAGGACACTTCCAATAGTCTAAGGAGAATTATTGAGGGAAGATATTAACGGTGAATAGAAGAAGTGGACTGGTTCCGGCCAGAGAAAGGGGCGAAACGATAAAAATGAAAAAGACAAAAAAATTCCGGCATTGCAACGAAGCTCTCCAGAATTTCATTAGTTTTTCACTTGGCATAATAATTTCTATTGTTTTGATTATTATACGAATAATCAAATACGCTTAGAAAACTCACCTATATTAGCATTTTAGGAGGTGAGGGAATGAAATTAAGAATGAAATGTGGAATCGGGTACGTAGGAGCAGAATACGTAGAAGAGGTTGAAATACAAGAATCGGAACTGAAAGGGATGGATGAAACGGAAAAAGACAGCTATATTTATGAAAAATATCTTCGCCCATTTGGGATGGAGCATTTAGAGTTGTCGTATGAGGAGATATAAAAAATTAAGATTTAGGGGGATAGGATGCTATTATTACCGATAAAAAGAAAATGGTTCCAGATGATTCTTACTGGTGAAAAGCGTGAAGAATACAGAGAAATCAAACCATATTGGACAAAGCGTATTCTCAGGGAGTTGGGATATCCAGAAGAACACTGGGAAGGTATTAAAGAATGTTTGATAGAGACGAGCACAGGCCGTTCTTTTCTGGTACATTTTAGGAATGGTTATGGGAATAACGTACCAGAGTTTATAGCGGAATGCCATTTATCAATTGGAAAAGGAAAAGAAGAGTGGGGAGCAAAACAAAATGTGGAATACTTTGTGTTTCATATTGAGAGAATCACTTGGTCTGCAACAAGAGGTATAATTTAAAATTTTGAGGAGGTAAAATGATAATCTTAGCACAAAGTGGTGAAGAATATGATGCCTATGAATTTATTCAGTCTGGGAAAGTAATAAAAATAAAATCTACAGAAGACAGAAGAATAAATATTATTGTTGGCACCTATGGTAGCAGACAAAGAGCAATAGAAGTGTTTAAAGAAATAGAGCATGCCACTAAGAATGGGAAATACAGGATGCCTAAGGATTAGAATATTAAGGAGGATAAGCAATGAAAATAAGAATGAAATGCGGAATTGGATATGAAGGCGCAGAGCACGTAGATGAGGTGGAAATACCAGACTCTGAATTAGAGGGAAAAGATGAATTAGAAAAAGAAAACTACATTTATAAAGAATACCTTCGTCCGTTTGCAGAAGAATATCTGGATATGGGATATGAAGAAATTAGAATTTAGAAAAGAAGGGAGATACAGATATGAACGAAACGAAGATAGTAGAAGTTGACCGATGCATAAACCTTGGGTGTATATTTTGCATCGGAAGACAGTGCATTACAGATCCAGAAATAGACTGCAAAACAAATGAGTGTATGAGCACCAATAATCAGAAGTATATAATTCCAGAGTGTGACATTGTAGAAGACTGAAAATTAGGATTTAGGAGGGCAATATGGAAGAGTGGTATGACGATAAATGCTGCGCCACTTGCATAAAAGGCGAATTGGTGAAGGACAATGACGAGGGCGAAATGGTTTATTGTAAACCAATAGATGATTATGTAGCGACAGATTACTATTGTCCAGGATATAAAAATTAGTGGGTGACGGACATCCAGCGGGGTGCAGAGGGGTTCGATTCCCTGAACGAGCCGGTTCAACTCCGGATCGTGCAAGGTGCAAAACCCCGTATTTTTAGTATTTGAGGAGGAAAAGATGATTAGATGTAATAGTCAAAATAGATGCGGAAAATGCGTGGCTGAAATGGACGGGCAAGAGAGCAAAGGTGGCACGATTGTATGTGATATTGCAGAAGATCTAGAGTTTTGTATAGATGATATTTTAGCAATCTGTGAATTTGCAACAGATGAATAAAATTAGAATTTAGGAGGAAGGACATGAACATTGTATCATTTGGTGGAGGAACGAATAGTACTGCAATGATTATTGGTATGTATAGAAGGAAAATTCCTATTGACCTGATCTTGTTTTCAGATACAGGAGGAGAACATCCACATACATATAAGCATGTAAGTAGATTTAATGAGTGGCTTAAAATCCATGGATTACCGCAAATTACAGTTGTGAGAAATGTAGATAAAGAAGGGAATGTGTTTACATTAGAAGAAGAGTGCTTAAAATCCCATTCTCTTCCTAGCATAGCATATGGATGGAAGAAATGTAGTTTAAAACACAAGATCGGGCCTCAGGATAAATATTGCAACCATCACCCTGAATGTAAAGAAATATGGAAGACAGGGAAGAAAATAAATAAGTATATTGGGTATGATGCAGGAGAAGTGAGAAGAAAGGAACATGCATTTGCTATTGATTTACAAGACAAGAAATATAAGAAAATTTATGCATTGATTGATTGGGATTGGTACAGAGAGGATTGTATTAAGGCTATACAGGAGGAAGGACTTGAACTTCCAGGAAAGAGCAGCTGTTTCTTTTGCCCATCTATGAAAAAGACCGAAATCAAGGCGCTAAGACGGGACTATCCGGAATTATTTAATAGGGCAATCACAATAGAGGACAATGCGCAGAACCAGCTTATTAAAGTAAAAGGACTTGGAAGGAGTTTTGCATGGAAAAACTACATGGAATGGGAAGATAGCCAGATCAGTATGTGCCAATTTTATGAGGAAAACGAAATCCCTTGTAGTTGCTATGATGGTTAAACTGAGATATTAAAAAATTTGTGTATTGCTACACATCAGGAAAGGAGTGTTTCAACATGGCAAGACAGAAAAAGGAGCCGGAACAAAAATATATTCGTCAAAATGTTAGCATGGAACCTGAACAAATGAAACAGTTGATTAAGTATTGCCAAAGGGAAGATCGCTCAATTTCCTGGGTGATCCGGCAGGCATTAAGTGAGTATTTGGTGCGTAATGGTGTGTAGTGATACATACCGAAACTGAGATTTAGCTGTCCTATCGGCTGTACGGGGAAATTAAAAAAATGGAGGTATAAAAAATGTTTTTAGTAAAGATTTTATTGCTTTTGGCAACAGTGGTAACAGTTATGATATTTGGAATTAAAAAGGACGTAGATGATAATGGTCACTATTTCAGCCCGGGGAAGAAACAACTATTTGCAATTATCCCGTTAACACTTTTCTTGGTTATAACATTTTGCATGGCATATGTTCCAGCAAACAATGTTGGTATTAAATGGTCCGCTTTTGGAGGTACGAGCAGTAAAACATTAAAGGAAGGGATATCCTTTAAGTCTCCTTTGGATAAGGTATATAAAATAGAAACAACTGTTCAAGAGAGGACTATGAAAGGGGTTAAGGTGCAGACAAAAGATTCTCAATTTGTGGAATCAAGAACAGATTTTAAGATTACTAAGTCGTTGCTGCGGAGAGTTTTCAATGTTAAGTTCACAGAATACAGAAGATAAGAAAGAGTTTGACAGCGCAATAAGTAAATGCAGACAGATTATGGCGGTAAGAATTATAAGAAAATATAGACCAGAACTTTTTAAAAAATAAGAATCCAAAAAGATTAATGAATTCACAATGTGAATAGAGAGGGGAATATGAAAAAAGAAAAGAAAGGAGGATAGGTTCCGCGGACAATAGATATCTTCCTAAAAAAGAGCTATGAACAAAAAAGAAGAATTGGTCAACACATTGCTAGTCAGGTTATCCGTCAAGTTTACTCCGGAACAACTTTCAACGGTGCAACAAAGCATGTATCTGGTGTTAAATAATTATGAAATTGATGATCGAAAGACGGAATTAACAATCTATAATCAAGACGAGGATCACAAGATGTATAACATGTTCTTTGTCTCTAAAAAGGTATCCGGACTCTCTATGGAGACATTAAACTATTACGGTTATGTCCTGCAAAGATTCTTTCATGAGATTCAAAAGGATATCAAGAATATTGATACAAATGATATCCGGTACTATTTGGCTGAACGGGCAATGAGAGATAATATATCTAAAGTGACGCAAGATAACGAGTTGCGGGTATTAAAATCTTTCTTTAACTGGCAGCAGGAAGAAGGATACCTTCAGCACAGTCCGGCCAGGAAGGTTGCAAAGATCAAGCAGGACTATCGAATTAAAAAACCGTATTCAGAAATCGAACTTGAAAAATTAAGACGTGAGACGACAAATAAAAGAGATCTGGCAATCATAGATGTTCTTTATAGTACCGGATGCCGGGTATCAGAAATTGTTAAGGCGAATAGGGAAGATATCGCCGGGGACGAATTAACCGTATATGGAAAGGGCGGGAAAGAAAGAGTTGTATACTTAAATCCTAAAGCCATCCTAACCTTGACAGAATACATAAATGACAGAGAAGACGACAACGAAGCTCTATTCGTTCATCTGCGGCGGCCGCATAGCAGGCTGAAGAAAGAAGGAATAGAAAGTATGATCTGCGAGCTTGGGAAACGTGCAGGAGTAAAGAAAGCACATCCGCACCGGTTCCGCAGGACCGTAGCAACAAACGCTTTAAACAGAGGAATGCCGATGGAAGAAGTTCAGCAGCTTTTGGGACATAACGACATACAAACCACTTCCATCTATGCAAAATCAACCCAGGAAAATGTAAAAGCAGATCATAAAAAGTATGTGGTATAGGGAGGACACAAACAATGACAGAGAGAGAAATTTTAAAGGAAGCAGAGAACTACTGTAATAAAAAGAAGTGCAAGGAATGTGATTACTGGAAAGCTGGACAAGGATGCAGGATTAATTATCCTGGAACAAAAGGAGACAAAAAACATGCCTAAACCGTTGTCTGAGAGGAAATGGGGAATTACTAAGCATGCATTCTACCAGGCTTATCATTTTGCACTCAGATACACGGAGTTCCGGGATATATTAAAGTACAAGACGGACACGGTGGGAAGCCAGGACATGGACGGGATGCCAAAGGGAAATGGGAGTAATGATGCGACACAGAATCTTGCAATAGTTCGGCAGCAGGCGGATAGAAATTGCCAGATAATTGAACAAACAGCCATTGAGGCGGATGGTGATATCTATCAATATCTTCTAAAAGCAGTTACAGAAGAAAATGTTACATTCAAATACTTAAAGACAGTAATGAACATTCCGTGCGAAAAGGATATGTTCTATGATAGACGTAGAAAGTTTTACTTCTTGCTGTCAAAAAAAATATAGAATGACCGTAATCAGAATCCTTTTTTTATAGTATTATAGTAGTATCGGAATAGGGAACAGGGAAGGTAGCCAAACGGCAACAGTCCTTGTTCCTTTATTTTGTGGAGTGGCGCGGATTAGTGAAAGGGTATCATGTCGGTCTCCTTAGCCGAAGTTATAGGTTCGACTCCTATGTCCGCAATTTTGTCAGGAGGATAAGATGCTGAAAAGTTGTAAATATTGTGGAAGGATCCATGACAGTAAGTTCAACTGTGGGAAAAAGCCACAAACAAATAAGAAGAATACAAAGGAAACAAAGTTCCACAGATCAAGGGTATGGACAAAGAAAAGCATAAGGATCCGGGAAAGAGACGCTTACCTTTGCCAATGCTGCATCAGAAAGATCGCGGGAACAGTAGAGGAACATAACTATAAAAACATATCAGTGCATCATATTGAGCCGTTGTGTCAAGCATGGGATAAGCGGCTGGATGATGACAACCTGATTACTCTCTGCGGGTATCATCACGAAGAGGCAGAGAAGGGGAACATAAGCAGAAGGATATTGAAACGGATTGTCGAGGAGCAGAACAGTAGCAGATAAGATGTAGCAGGTACCCCCCTGGGGGTGGAAAAATGAAATACCATCGGTCGTGTAGACCGACGCCCTACCTTTATCTATAATTTATTCCCACATCAGGTTTTCAAATTTGAAAAGATAGGAGGGATATTAAGGCCAACACCCACAAAGCCAACAAATATAATTGAGATGGAAGGTCGTTCCCATCGGACAAAGAAGGAAATGCGCCAACGCAAGCAGGCTGAACAATCTTTGTTGACAGGGGAAGAAATTAGAGAAAAACCGGAAGTAAAACAGAATAAAATTGCTCATAAAGAGTTCCTCAGAATAAAAAAATTACTAAAAAATATAGAAAAAAATGATGATTTGTACGGAGTTGTGATCAATAGGTATTGTCTTCTTTACGCCGAGTGTTTTGAGTTTGAGCAGAAAAGAGAAAAGATGTTTGAACAGCTCTGCGACCTTCAAGAAAAAGAGAATGAATTAATTGAACATGAGGAAATGACACTCAAAGAATTTTATGGGATGGAAAATAGTATGCAAAAAAATTTGATTGCTCTGGATCGGCAGGTGCAATCAAAAAGAAAAATGCTGTTAGAAATCGAAAAAGAAAACATTATGACCATTGCATCTGCTTTACGTTCAGTGCCAAAAAAAACAGAAAAAAAGAAAAATCCTTTGATGGAGGCGCTGAATGGTTCGTGACGGGAAAGCTTATCAGTATGCGGCGTGGTGTGTCACTGAAACAGATGGAAAGGTACCAAACTATGTGAAAAAACAGGCGAAGGACTGGATTAATATTGCAGATGACAATGATCCGGATGCTTATGTCGATGAAGAGGCGTATGAGAGAATATGCCGGTTATTAAAAATCATGATCCACCCGGATCTTCGATGCAGCATTTATGATGGACTGGAAGATTACGCATGGTTGTTTATTACGGCAACTCTTTGTACAAAGCTAAGAAATTCTGAATTTGACTCACGATTTTATGTCACTGCATTATTGGAAATTGCAAGAAAGAACTTCAAGACCTTCACCAGCGCAGTGATATTTATTATATTGATGCTTACAGAACCGGATTTTTCCCGGTTCTTTTCCGTTGCACCAGATTTGTCACTTTCCAGCGAGCTACAAAAAGCAATCAGAAAAATAATCAAGGTATCACCAGCACTATACGATGAAGATGAATCTGCATTTAAGCTTTTACGAAGTCAGATCATTTGTAATTTAAATGAAAACGAATACACCCCGCTTGCATATAGCAAAGACGGGATGGACGGTAAACTTGCAAATACATTCCTTGCGGATGAAGCTGGTGCATTGGATGAATACCCCGTAGAAGCTATGCGTTCTTCTCAGATCACATTATTTAACAAGCTGGGGATCATCATTTCAACACAATATCCGAACGATAATAATGTGTTAGTGGATGAAATTGACATAGCAAAGAAAACGCTTGACGGTCTGACTGATGACCGTCGATATTTTTCTTTGTTATATGAGCCGGATCAGGAGTTACAGACCGGGGATGCATGGAAAACTGATGATCGTGTTATTTACCAAAGTAATCCGGTGGCAGTAGCACATGAATATATTTTTAAAGAACTTAAAAAGAAACGTAATCTGGCAGTTATCTATGAAAATAAAAGGGAAAATTATTTATGTAAGCACAGCAACATTCTGTACAAAGGGCTTGGAACCGAAGGTTATATTGATGTACAAAAAGTTAAAGAATGTAGGATAGAACAAAACTTGAAATTTTGGAGAGGTCGCCGCGTATGGCTGGGAGTTGACCTTTCCATGACGGACGATAATACGGCAGTCGCTATGGTAACAGAGGAAGAAGGAGTCATTTATGCAAAAGTATTTGGATTCTTGCCAGCTGACAAGATTGAATACAAGTCAAACAAGGAGCATGTCGATTATAAAAAAATGATCAGAAATGAATATTGTTATGCCTGCGGAGACGAAGTTATTGATTATGGGGAAATTGAAAAATTTATCCTGGATATCGAGAAGAAATTTGATGTTGAGATTGTCCAAATTGGTTACGATAAGTGGAACGCGCTTGCAACAGTGCAAAAACTTGAGGCAGAAGGATTTGAATGTGTCGATATTAAACAGCATAGTTCTGTACTTCATATGCCAACGAAATTATTGAAGGAAAAAATACTTCAGCATGAATTTCAGTATGAAAGTAATCGTTTACTTGAAATCAACTTTCAGAATGCCAGGTGCACAGAAGATACGAATTTGAACAAATATGTGAATAAGAAAAAATCAAGTGGAAAAGTCGATATGGTGATTTCCTTAATCAATGCAATCTATTTGATACAACAGGATATGTTGTATGGAAATGATGGATTTATATGTCAGATGGCATGAAGGAGGTATAAAAGGAAGTTTTTTAAAAGAAAGGAACGGGCGGAGCCTGAAGTTAAAGAAACACCGGAAATGAACGAAGCTCTGTTAAGAGCCTTTATCTATGGTGTTGAAATGGATCGGGAAAAAGCGATGAACATTCCATCTCTTGCGGGGGCAATTCTTAAAATAGCGGATACAGTGGCGGCAATCCCTATCAAGCTTTATAAAAGGAACGGTGATAAAAATGAAGTGGTAGAAGACGAAAGAACGGTCCTTTTAAATGAAGATACCGGGGATACATTGGATGGATACCAGTTCAAACATGCGCTAATAATGGATTATTTCCTGGGAAAAGGAGGGTACGCATATATCAATAAAAGTGGAAGGAAGATAGAAAGCCTGCACTATGTAAAAGAAAGCAATATTTCCTTTCGGGAAAATGCTGATGTTATTTTCAAGGATTATCAGATCATGGTACAGGGGAATACATATGATCCGGAAGACTGGATCAGGCTATTGAGAAATACAGAAGATGGGATCAGGGGAAAAAGTATCATAGAAGAAAATAAGGAATCGTTGTCGGTGGCATACACAGCTTTAAAATTTGAAAAAAATCTTGTTTCAAAAGGTGGAAATAAAAAAGGATTTTTAAAATCAGAACGCCGATTGAAGAAAGAGCAAATGGATGAATTGAAAGCAGCGTGGAAAGAACTCTACTCAAATAATGGAGAAAATGTTGTCATTCTAAATGAAGGTATGGACTTCAAAGAAGCATCGAACACTTCAGTTGAGATGCAGCTCAATGAAAATAAAAAAACAAATGGAATAGAAGTTTGCAAAATTGTCGGAACTCCGCCGGCAATGATTGAAGGAAAAGCCACAGAGCGAGATGAGAAGATTTTTATTAAATATGAGATCAACAACGTCCTAAAAGCTTTGGAAACTGCAATCAACCGGGCAATGCTGCTTGAATCAGAAAAAGGGGAATATTACTTTGAAGCAGATACAGATGATCTGAACCGAAGCGATATTGAAAAACGATACGCTGCATACGGGACAGGCATTGAAAAAGGATTCTTGCAAGTAGATGAAGTGAGAAAAAAAGAGAAGATGCCACAGCTGGGAGTCGAATTTATAAAACTCGGATTAAACGATGGATTACTTGATCCGGTTGCAAATAAAGTTTATGTGTTAAATACCAATAAAACGATTGATCTAAACAAATTAAGAAAGGGGGAAGAAGAAGGAGAGTTGAACTTAGAGAACAATCCGTCCTCATTGACGGATACGTCAATGCAGTCGGGAGAGATAGCAGGCCAATCAGGGACCGAAGAACCGGAGAAAAATTTATAGAACAAATTGTCCCAGGAGTTTTTAAAAAAGCATTAGAGCGGGCAGATGATGTTGAAATTTTATTGAACCACGACCATTCAAGGCGACTTGGAAGTACAAAGGAAAATATAAAATTATTTGAAGACAATATCGGACTTCGGGCGATTGCGGAGATCACGGACGCTGAGATCGTGGAAAAAGCAAAAGAAAAGAAACTTCGGGGCTGGTCCTTTGGTTTTGTCGAGAAAAAAGCAAGTGAAGAAGAAATGAAAACAGGTCTAAAGCGAAGATACGTGGAAGATCTTGACCTGAAAGAGGTATCTTTAATTGACGAAAGGAAGCTTCCATGTTACGTAGGAACTTCGATCTATTTGCGTTCTGAAGGGGAAGAAGTGATTGAGGAGCGGGCCGAGGAGACAGAGGCCGTATATGAGGATTTAAGAGCTGGAGAAAAACTGGATCTTTCATCATACAAAAACAGAATTAAAAATTTAGGAGGGAAAATTAAGGAATAAGCAGAGAAGAATTGTAACAACAAAAAAAGGAATCCAGGAAAGAGCAGAAAACATTAAGGGTCTAAAAGAGCAGAGAGCTGCCTATCTGGAAGAATTACAGGGGATTGTAGAAACGGCGGAAATAGAAGAGCGTGCAATGAGCAATGATGAGCAAGGGAAATTTGACGACCTGGAAAAAAAGATAGCCGGGATTGATGCGACGATTAAGGCAAAAGAAAAAGTTCGTTCTATGTATCCTGAGAAAAAAACAGAGCAGCAGGAACAAAAAACGGGGGAACTCAGTGTCGAAGAAAGAGCGTTCGTTGATTATCTCCGAGGCAACGCAACAGAAGAGCGCGCGGAAAACTTAACATTTACGGATAACGGGGCAGTCATTCCAAATTCTATCATGAATAAAATCATTGAAAAGGTCGTTGATATTTGTCCGGTATATCAGATGTCAGATCGGTATAATGTAGGCGGAAATATTTCAATTCCATATTATGACGAAGAAACAAGTTCTATTACAATGGCTTATGCGGATGAGTTTACGGAATTGACTTCAAGTTCCGGATCCTTCAAGTCAATTGATTTATCCGGATTCCTGGCAGGGGCATTGACGCTAGTATCAAAAAAACTGATGAATAACAGCAATTTCAATGTTCTTCAGAAAGTCATAGAATATATGGGTAAAGCAATTGCGAAATTTGTAGAACATGAATGTCTGATCGGAACAGCAGATAAAGCAGACGGAATGAAAGGGGTAAAACAGGTAATAACTGCGGGAGCAGCAAACGCCATCACAGCCGATGAGCTGATTGATGTACAGGAAGAAGTGCCGGATACGTATCAAGGAGAATGTATCTGGATTATGAATAAAGATACTAGAAAGGCAATTCGGAAACTGAAGGATGCAGATGGAAATTATTTATTAAATCGGGATGTATCTGCGAAGTGGGGTTATACTTTGCTTGGAAAAGATGTGTATTGCTCTGCAAACATGGAAAAGATGGAAGCGGGGAAAGATGCAATTATCTACGGGGATATGAGCGGTCTTGCAGTAAAGGTAACAGAAGAAGCATCTATCGAGGTGCTGAGGGAAAAGTATGCGACGATGCACGCCGTTGGAGTGGTTGCATGGATGGAAATTGATACAAAGGTGGCAGACGTTCAGAAGATTGCGAAGCTGAAAATGAAAGCGTCATAGGAGGAGTCTATGGAGATTCGAGCATTAAAAAAATTTTGTGGTACCATCACAATGTCAAAAGGAGAAGTCAGAGAATGTGAAGAGACGGAGGTCGTAAAAGACCTACTGAAAGTCGGATACATTGAAAAAGTGAGGAAAACAAAGAATGAAGGCAAATGAACTCACGCCGGAATACATAGCTGACTATCTAAAAATTGACGATCCCGAAGAAAGTGATTTTAAGGATATTGAAATATTTCATTCCGCAGCAATCGACTACATAAAAAATCAGACTGGAATTGATGATCAAAAGATCAATTCCAGCGATGATCTGACAGTAGCAATTCTTGTTCTGGTAGAAGATATGTATGATAACCGAAGAATGTATGTTGACAACCAGAACATGAATCGGGTCGTGGAAAACATCATTTATCAATATTCAGAAAATTTGATTTAGGAGGACCTAATGAAGCAAATTAATATTGGTAAAATGAACAAAAGGATTTTTGTTATAAGAAGAGAAGAAACAGAAGATGCAATGGGACAGACGGTTCATCGTGAAATAAAGGGAAAAAGAATATGGGCGACTGTAAAATCTATTAGGGGAGGAGAATACTATGAGGCATTAAAAATTATTCCGGAGATCTCCTATGTTATTTACACAAGGTACAGGGAAGACATTAAAACGGATACAATCCTTGAGTATAAGGGGAAGAAATTAGAAGTGAAATATGTTGCGGATATAGAGGAACAACACCAAATGCTTGAGATTCAGTGCACAGAGTATATAAAAGAAGGTGATATCAGTGATCTCTTTTGACTTCGATGGAATTGAAGAAATTGAAGAACAGTTAGAGGCCGCCGCAAAAAAATTCCCGGATCTTGCAGAAAGTACATTGAAAAAAGAACAGTCTGAATTTAAAAAAGATATGAAGCAGGAGACATGGAATAAGGTAAAAAAGGGAACCGGAAACATAGTAAAAGGATTTCGATTTGACAAGATATATCGTTTCAGAGCGGATTTTGAAACAAACTTTCTTGCAGAGGGAGGAAAAAAGAATCCTCATTTTCATTTGATTAACAATGGACACGAGATGGTCACTCCGGTCAGCAGAAAAGGGAAGAAACTCAAAAATGGAGGTCAGACGGTCGGGTTTGTTCATGGGAAACGGATCAAAGAGCCGGTTATTGCAAAGTGGCATGAAAAACATGCAGAGCGGGCGAAACGGATGTTAAACAGGATATGTGAGGAGGCAAATAAGTGATAGAATTAAAAAGCATAAAGAATGCCTATATCAAGATTCTGAAAAAGCAATGTCCAGAAATTAAAAAAATATATTCGATAGAAGTAGAAGAAGGATATAAAACCCCTTCTTTTTTTGTACGTATTATTCCGCTTATTTTCAGAGAAAGAGCAACAATCAGCATTGTAAAATCACAATGCATGATTGAGACAACGTTCTTCCAAAAAGACAAGGATGAATCTCAACAGCTTGAAATAGCCGAAAAGATTAGAGAGGGGATTGGAGACTATATTGAAGTTTGTGAAGAGAAGTTAAGAGTCATGGATACTGAACTGGGATACACCGGGAAAGCACAGAACATCATGCAATTTACATTCAATCTTGAATTTTACGAGGATATTCGTCAAATCGCAACAGAACCGAAAATCAAAGGTGTAAGAGTAAAGGAGGAAATAACACATGGGAATGCCACAAATTAGCATCAGATTTTCAGAACTGGCCAAAAGTGTAACAGATAGAGCCGGTTCTAAAACCGTTGGGTTAATCCTAGCAGCAACAAATAAAGAAAAAATTCTAAAACTTGCTCCGGGGGACAAGGCTCCATCGGGAGTAGATAAAAATGCAGTTGAAATGTCTTTGATTGGGGGAGAACAGAAGCCAAAACGGACAGTTATTGTTTTTGCGGGAGAAGGATTTACCGAGATAGATACCGCGCTTGAAACGCTGGAAAGCGAGCAAATTGATTACCTTGCACTTAACGGAACGGCAGAAGGGGTTTCACAAAAAGTTGTAGATTGGGTAAAAGAGCAAAGAGCGCAGGGGAAGAACGTAAAGGCAGTTATGAATTATGAAGCTGATCATGAAGCCGTTATAAATTACGCAACAGAGAATACGACAGTTGATGGTAAAGATTATACCGCAGATCAGTTTTGTCCGCGTATCGCTGGACTTCTTGCAGGAACACCGATCACAATGTCTGCAACTTATTTTGTCCTTCCGGAAGTACAGGATTGTACAAGAATGAAGAAAGCCGAAATGGACAATGCAATCAACGAAGGAAAGCTGATTCTTTTCTACGATGGAGAAGATATCCGGATCGCAAGGGGTGTAAACTCATTAAAAACAATAACTTCAGAAAAGGGGGAACAGCAAAAGAAGATTAAGATTGTCGACATTATGGACACCATACGGGCAGATATTACGCGCACGGTCCGTAATAACTGGATCGGGAAAGTTCCGAATACATACGACAATAAGTGTCTTTTAGTATCGGCAATTCAAAATTATTTGGATGATTTGGTAAAACAGAGTGTTTTATCTGCGGCCGCAGTGGAAATTGACATCGAAGCTAACAAAGAATATTTAGAGGCAGCAGGGTATGATACCACTGAAATGTCCAGCGAAGAGCTTAAAAAAGCAAACACGGGTGACAGCGTCTTCCTGAAAGCGAGTATTGGAATTGTTGACGCAATCGAAGACATTATCATGGAGATTACAATTTAGGAGGTAGGAAAAGGGATAGCTACAAAGAAAATCAAGTAATTAACGGAACTTGGGGTGAAGTCTGGTTAAATGAACAATACATGGCTGAAGCGATTGGGTTAGAGGCAAAATATAAGATTACAAAAGCAGATGTAAACCAGACCGGGACACTCACAAAAGGAAAGAAGATCACGGAGATTGAGGGAACTGGTACATTAAAATTAAATAAAGTGTCCTCGTATATGTTGAAACTGTTGCTTGAGGATGTAAAACAAGGGAAAATGCCGGATATAACGATTATTTCAAATCTAAAAGATCCAGCCGCAGCTGGGAATGAGCGAGTAAAAATAACCGGCGTAAGCTTTGATGAATTAACGATAGCGGACTGGGAAGCTGGAAAATTAGGTGAAGAGTCATATGCATTTACTTTTGAAAATGCAGAATTGATTGACGCGGTATAGGAGGAGATAAAATGAATTTGATTGATAAATTATTACAGATTGATAAAAAGAAGATAACAGAGAAGAAAGAAAAAACATATGAGTCAGGCAGAATGCAAGAATTAATCGGAGATCCGAAAATTACAATCAGGGAAATTGATCCGGAAAGGTTATCTGAATTACAGTGTAATGCAGTAAACGCAGAGACAGGTAAACCGGATCTGACAAAAATGTATGACATTAACCTGCTTATTACAACAGAAGGAGTAGTGAATCCAGACCTAAGGGATAAAGGTCTTCAAGAGCATTTTGGAGCAGCCACTCCAAAAGATCTGGCAAAGATGATATTTAAAAATGAGGTCATGGAGATTGCTGATGCAATTTCCGAATTGGGTGCACCATCAGTTAAGGCGGAAACAATAAAAAACTAATCTATGAAAAAGAAGATATCAGCATGGGGTATCTTCTTTTTCGTGATCATAATATTCTGCCAGAGCAACACATGAATATGGGGCCAAATCAGCAACAAGTGGTGTATGGGTATCTGCTGAAAGAATGCGAAGAAAGAGAGGAGGCGCAAAAGGAGCAGAGTAATTGATGCGACGCTCAGATTAGTCGATAAGTTTTCATCACCACTGTCAAAGGCTGCAAAAAATATGGAGCATCAGACGGGGCTGATGCAGCGGCAGGCAAAACAGATTCAAAAGGCAGGAAAATCAATTCAATCTGTTGGTTCTTCTCTGACCAGAAAAGTCACCATGCCAATCATAGGGGTTGGGATGGCGAGTGGAAAGATGGCTGACACTTTCCAAAGGAACATGGGGCAGATTAATACCCTGTTAGACAATACGAGCCATTTACAGGGCTACAAAGATGCGGTCCTGCGAACATCGAATGATACCGGGCTGGGGCTTGATACAACAGCGAAAGGAATGTATCAAGCAATTTCAAGTCTGGGTGATGGAGGGAAGAAAACAGAAAAGATATTTGATGCCATGGCTAAATCCGCGAAAGCAGGTGGAGCTGAGGTAAAAGACTCTGTATCCCTGATTTCTTCCGGTATGAAAGGCTACAATAGCATTTCAGAAGGGACTGCAAAGAAGATATCTGACTTGGCATTCCAGACGCAGAAACTAGGCGTTACGACATTTCCTGAAATGGCGCAGAGTATGCAGCCACTTTTTCCGCTTGGAAAAAGCTTGAACGTGAGCTACGAAGAGCTATTCGGATCCATGGCGACGTTGACCGGGGTTACGGGGAATACGGCAGAAGTAACCACGCAGATGAAAGGAATTTTTACTGGGCTGTTAAAGCCTACAGAGTCCATGCAAAATTTGATGGCTAAATATGGCTATCAAAACGGGCAGGCAATGATCAAGGCGAAGGGAATGAGTGGAGTCCTTCAGATTCTGAAAAAAGAAACAGGCGGCCAGTCCGATAAGATGGCGAAGTTGTTTGGAAACTCACGAGCCTTGGTTGGTGCATTGGCCCTGACCGGTTCCCAATATGATACATTCAATCAGAAAACGAAAAAAATGAATGATTCAACGGGATCAACAGAGAAAGCATTAAAAGCAATTCAAACACCGCTGAGTAAGATCAGAAAGTCCGTCAATATTGTAAAGAACGGAATGACGGTTTTCGGGGAGGCTGTCTTAAAGGTAGTTGTTCCGCCAGCAACAAAGCTGGCCAATAAGGTAAAGGACCTATCTGAACGGTTTTCCAAACTGAATCCAAAGACACAGGAAACGATTGTAAAAATCGCTATGGTAGCGGCAGCGGTCGGACCGGTGATTTTAATGTTTGGAAAAATGGTTTTTTGGGTAGGGAAATCATATCTCGCATGGGCAAAATTGCTCAGAAGCATCAATAGATTTGGCGGGATTGCCGCAATGATTAAAAGTCCAGCTGGTATCGTGATTATTGCGTTGCTGGCAATTGTAACAGCAGCAGTCTTAGTTTATAAGAACTGGGATAAAATCAGTGCTGGTGCAAAGAAGATGGCCAAATTCGTAATATCGGCCATGAAAAGTGCAGGAATTGATGTAAAGCAATTAGGAAAGACCGTAAAAGCGATAGCCTCTAATATAAACAGTGCATTTAAAACAATCATAAAAATATTGAAGAGTTTACTAAAAGCTCTTGCACCGATAGCGAAATTTATCGGCGGAACGTTGCTAAAAATCGTGAAGCTGGCAATGAAGTTAATGATCGGATATTTTTCGGGATGGCTGAAATCTACGCTGGATATTATCAAAGGTGTTACAAAAGCCTTTTCCGGAATTGTAGATTTTATCTCCGGAGTTTTTACGGGGAATTGGAAAAAGGCTTGGCAGGGCGTTAAAAAAATCTTTTCTGGAATTTTTGAAGCATTGCTGGGAATAGCAAAACGCCCGTTGAACGGGATTATCGGTCTGGTGAATACTGTAATTGGCGGGCTGAATAAGTTGAAGATTAAAATTCCTTCTTGGGTTCCAGGGAAATATGGAGGGAAAAGCTTTGGAGTGAATATTCCTAAGATCCCGGCTCTTGCAAAAGGTACTCAAAATTGGAAAGGCGGTATTGCACAGATTAACGAGAAAGGCGGAGAACTCGTTAATCTGCCGAGTGGTGCAAAAGTTTGGCCGCACGATAAAAGCATACAAAAAGCCAGAGAAGAAGGAAAGAAATCAATCATAATTCAAAAACTGGCCGATCAGATTATCGTGAGGTCGGATGAAGACATTGACCGTATTGTGGATGAGATTGTGAAGAAACTATCAAAAGTTGTAGTATGAGGAGGAAGAAAGGGAATTTTGGTTAAACAATGGAAGTGATAAAATCAGGCTTGCAGTCATCCCGTCTTCTTATAAGATCTCAGACGGACAAAACAATACAAGCGTAAACGTACATCGAAAAGGAGAAATAAATTTACTTGGAGAAAAGGCACTGAGAACAGTTGAGATCAGTGCCTTTTTCCCTGCAAAGGAATATGACTTCTGCCAATACAAAGGATTTAACACGGATCCATGGCATTATGTGAAGAAGATTAAGGCGTGGAAAGATGGAAAAGTTACCCCACAACTCATGATTACAGGAAAACCAAATATCAACATGGCGGTGTCTATTGAGAGTTTCGAGTATGGGCAGGATGACGGAACCGAAGATGTTAGCTTTACGCTCAGTTTAAAAGAATATGTGGTAGTTAAATATACGACACAACCGAAAAAAACAAATACCAAGTCGGGAAAGAAAGTAAAAAAGAAAAGCAAGACAAAAAAGAGATCAAGTAAGAAAATAAAAACTTCAACGTATAAGGTAAAAAAAGGAGATACCTTGTGGGGTATTGCAAAGAAAAAGACGGGGAAATCATCGAACTGGAAAAAAATCTACAAGAAAAACAAAACGATCATTGAAAAAACTGCAAGAAAACATGGGAGGAAATCATCCAGTAATGGACATTGGATTTATCCCGGAACAAAGCTGGTGATAGAAAAATGAGCCTAAAAGTTAAATGGAAAGGCAATGACATTACAGACATAACTACGAACTATACATGGTCAGGCAGTAGCTATCAAGCTGCTAGAACATTTGAGTTTGGAATGGTGAATCCGGCAGGAGATAAGAATTTTAAAATTCCAAATATAAAAGTCGGGGATGTTGTTTGCTTTTATGATGGAGATAATAAATTGTTTCATGGGAAGGTAACAACAAGAACCAGGACCGGAGAAGCAGGAAATACAACTATCACATGCAATGATTTCATGATTCATCTGTTACGGAGCAAGGGGACGTATAAATTCAAAAAGAAAAAACCGGAACAAATTGTGAAACTGATCTGCAAAGATCTGAAGGTTAAGACAACAAGTTTAGCGAAAACCGGGGTAAAAATATCAAAGATCTTCTTTCAGGAAAAAGAATACTACAATATGATCCTTGCAGTTTATACAAAGGCATATCGGAAAAAAGGAAAGAAATATATGCCGGTTATGGTAGGGGATAAGCTTTCTGTAATAGAAAAAGGAAAACTACTTAAAATCGAACTGAATCAGGGAGAGGGAATCACAGAATCAGAGTTTCAGGAGACGAGCGATTCTATGATCAATAAAGTCGCAATATATAATGAAAAGAATAAGAAGATTGGCACGTTAACAAACAAGAAATGGATGAAAACGTATGGAACCTTTCAGGAGGCGATTACGGTTGACAAAGGCAGCGGAAAAAAAGAAGCAAAGAACACACTAACAGGAATAGAAAAAAGTGCGTCCATTACTGCGATTGGTGACATCCGGTGTATCTCAGGATATGGATTAAAAATACATGATGATGATTCTGGACTGACCGGAAAATTTTACATCGAAAACGACTCCCATACCTGGGAAAACGGCACGCACATGATGACTTTAGAACTTGCATTTAAAAATATCATGGATACCCAGGATGGTGATACGGAAGATAATAAGACAAAAAGCACAGGGATACTGAATGGAAAAAAAGTAAAAGCTTTGTTCACGGCATATTACCCGGCCAACAATAAAATGGAAGGTGGGTTTTATGATTGCAAAGGGAAAAAGCTTGATCCCTCAAAATATACCTGCGCTGCACCAAAGTCAATTTCATACGGAAAGCAGATTCAGGTCCTTGGAACAAAAACGTCCAGGGACAAAAAAGTGCATAAGGTCAATGACCGTGGCGGCCGGATTAATATAGAAAATGGAGTTTACCATTTTGATTTATTAATGAAGACAAAAGCACAGTGTAATAAATTTGGAAAGCGAAAAGGGTACGCAATCATCGGGAATGGAACGGGATTTAAGCAGACAAGTGCATCCGGAGGGAAAGCGGATAAAGTAATCTCTAAGGCAAAAACATATAAAGGGAAAGTCCGATATGTATTCGGTGCCGCAAGCCCGCAAAGTGGAAAATCGGATTGTTCTGGATACACGCAATATGTTTTTAAAAAAGCGGCCGGAATCAGTATTGGGAGAACGGCAGCGGCCCAAGCAACTAAAGGAAAGAAGATCTCAAAAAAAAACTTGAAGAAAGGCGATCTGGTAATCTTCCAGGGGACCTATAAGGCCGGGCCTTCTCATGTCGGGATTTATCTTGGGAATAAGCAGTTTATACACTGTTCAAGTTCAGGAGGGGTGAAGATCAGCAATCTAAACAGCACATATTATGTGAAACATTGGATGCAGGGAAGGAGGGTGCTGTGAATCAATATGAACAGTTATTAGAGATTATGAAGAAGATGGGAAGCAAAACAAATCCTGAAGAGCTTCAGTTGGCCGAAGCAGTATCTTCAACAGAAATACAAGTTGGAGGGAACAAATTAGATACAGACGACTATAAGATAAACGAAAATATCAAAGATCTGAAAGCTGGGGATTTGGTCTTGGTATATAAGATAAGAGACGATCTCTACATAATCATTTGCAAGGTGGTGTGATATGTTTCCATTTGAAGAAGATACAGAAGAAGAGAATATTAATGAAGAGGAAGAAGAGTGGTATCCAAAAGAGTATGAGGTCGATTTTACGACAGGAAAGCTGACCGGGAAAATTGTTGAAGGGTCAAAGGCTATTGCTGTATGGTGCTATCTTGCCTTATTGATTCCTAGATACAAGTATTACCAGTATTCATGGGAGCATGGAAGCGAATTAAGAGAATTAATCGGATCGAATAATTCGGACGAATACATAGAATCAGAAGTCAATCGTTTGATATCGGAATGCGTGTCAGAGAATCCTTATGTCACTGGGATTGAGAACCTTCAGATAGAAAGGCAGGAAAGCACACTTAAAATTACATTTGCGATCATTACGGACTATGGAAAGGAGGGAGTTGATATCAATGTATGAAGAAATGACATTTGATTATATCATTGCACTTATGATGGAAGATATGCCGGACGGTCTGGATACTTCTGAAGGGAGTTTAATTTACCACGCTTGTTCAAAATGTGCAGCACAGCTGGAAGAAGCGTATCTTCAACTGGCCGCAGTATATGAAAATATTTATCCGGATACGGCTGATCTGGATCATCTTGTACTCTTTGGCCAGGAAAAAGGTATTTATATAGAAGAAGCAACAGCAGCAGTTTTCAAAGGAAAATTTAATATTTCGATAGAAATCGGAAGCGAGTTTTCCGGAGACGATTATGATTATATCGTTACAGAATTGATTGACGATATAACACATACGTACAAGCTGGAATGCGAAGAAACGGGGACGGATCCAAACGGGTGGCTAGGAGAATTAACACCGCTTGATGATATTGACGGTCTGGAAACAGCCGAGTTGGTTGAACTCATTGAACCTGGAAGCGAAGAGGAGGATGAAGAATCATATCGGATGAGATTACTGGACAGTTTTGAAATTAAACCTTTTGCGGGCAATAGAGCGTACTACATTCAGGAGATAGGAAAGATCGAGGGTGTAGGAGGAGTAAAAGTATATCGCAGAGAGGGAGGAACCATCCCTGTGTATGTGATTTCTTCTACGTATGAAAGACCGGATGATGATGTCATACAGCGAGTACAGGAGGCAGTAGATCCATTACAAAATAATGGAGATGGAATAGGGATTGCTCCGATTGGCCATTCCGTTTTGATTAATGGTGTAGTAGAAGTAAAGATTAATCTTGATATGGCATTAATTTTTGACGTTGGTTTTGCATATGAAGATCTGAAAAGTCAGATCGAGAGTGCAATTTCAGAATACTTTCTTTTGCTTAGAAAAGACTGGATAGAAAAAGATAATATTGTAGTAAGGAAAGCAGGAGTTGAAAATGCAATATTTAACATTGAAGGAGTCCAGGATGTGACGGAAATAAAATTAAACGGTCTTACTTCAAATATAACACTTGATGAAAATGTAATACCTATACAGGGGGATATCATATGCAGTTAGAATACCCTGAATGTGTGATAGCGATTGATGAGATCAAGGCTGTTTATGACAAAGGTGACATTATAGAAAAAAAACTGTTTGGACATATAGAAACGGCTGATCAAGATACGAATATTACAACATCTACGGAAAATGGAATAAAGAGAAGAGAAGAAATCCTAAAAGTGAATCCAAAAGATACGGAATCTCTTGAGGACAGAAGGTTCCGTATCTTGATTAAATGGTATGACAGCTATCCATACACATTCCGTGACCTTATTAACCGTATGGATAATCTATTAGGTAAAGGAAATTATACGATTGTTATAGATAATGACACTCAGGAAATGATGTGTCGCTTAGAACTTAAAAAACGAGCAATGTATGATGAGTTTGTAAAATTGCTAGAAACAATCGTGCCTCTTAATATAAAAATGGATATTATGCTTCGGTACCGGCAATGGTTAGAATATAAGAACATAACATGGAAAGATTTGAAATTAAAAACATGGTATGACATGAGAAATGAGGCGAGGTAATGGCAGAAAAAAAGTATACAGAGCATTTAGAGCTGACACAGCAGTCCGAAGAGGATTTTGTGGATGGCGAAGAGATATCGAGAAGTTTTAGGGTCTTAGATAATACAGTTTGGAAAAACAAAATGGACATGGAAGATGTAAAACATGACCTGTTTCCTTCTTATACAGTAGAATTAGAGAAAGAAACAGATATTCCAATAATAAAGAGTAACATTATCTATGGAAACAGTAAGTATTTAGCACTGACGGAAAACGGATATTGCGTATCCGAAAATGGTGAGGCCTGGAATAGCCGTACATACGAGAATTTTTCCGGAGAATTTGTTGCCGGATTTCTCTCTGGGAAGTTTATTGTTTGTGGTCCGCCTGATAAGGGTATCTATATATCTGAAACGACGGAAATAGGAGATTGGCAAAATGTAAACGGTCCAGGGGTTGTAATCAAAGGTATGAATGAAGTAAACGGACGTTACTTTGTGATTGATGAAGAAGGTCATTTGTTCGAAATTTTGAATAATATAAGCACACCAGCTTTTAGCCCTTTGTATGAATCTTCCATGTCAGGGATTACGGATATAACATATGGAAATGGAACTTATGTGATATCTACTACAAAAGGACTGCGTTTTTCCAATGATGAGTTTAGATCACTTAAAAAAATATCAAATAATGGTGATGAAAATTTTATGAACTTAAATTTTACAAGTGTACGGTATGCCGGAAAACAGTTCCTTGCTGTCACGCAGGATGGAAATATATACACTTCGACAGATACGCGAATGTGGGAGCACACATCGTTTTTAGACAAAACGGTAACAAGACAAATAGAATTTTTAAATGGATTATTCTTTATCATTTGTGGAAGATACATTTTCGCAACGAAAGACGGGAGAGCAGCAAAATCTTTTATTGCATCGCTAGATGATATGACTGGAGTTGTAAATGCAAAAGAGAAGATTGCTTTTTACGACACCGCATCACGTGTATCTTATGTTTCGGTAGAAAAAAGTCTAAAAGAGCAGGTTTCCGAACTAAATGCGGATTTAAATAGTACTGATTTAAATTTAAATAAGATTAAGGAATCACTTCCATACAAAGTACTACCAACAAATAGAAAAATAATAGATTCACTTGATGAAAACAATGGAAATTTTATCTTTTACATAAATAGTTACGATAACTATGGAGGTTGTGATGTACCGGGAAAAGAAAATTATTATGGAATAGTATTTGCGGCAGGTGGAAGATATTCACAAGTGCTTTGTATGGGGAATTTAAATGGAGGTTTATATACACGAGTTAAAATTAACGGATCCTGGTCAGGATGGTTTGCGAAGTAAATAGGAATTTAGTTTAGGACCGCAAGGTTCTTTTTTGTTGCGATATCGCAACGTGGAGGGAAAATGGAGATACGAGCAGGACCGGAAACGGTCTTTTTATTATGCAATAAACGAATAATGAAATAAATAATTGGAAAGGAAAGTGAGGTACATGAAGAAAATGGGAAACAACATCATTGATACTTATAATGCGGTTACAGGAGCGGCGGTGGCGATTTTAAGCTATATATTAGGAGAACACTGGATTTTATTTGTTGCTTTTTTTGCTCTGAATGCAGTTGATTGGCTTACCGGGTGGATGAAAAGCCGTATGGCAGGAAGGGAGAACTCTGCAGAGGGGTGGAAAGGTGTTTTAAAGAAGTTGGGATACTGGTTGATGATTATGGTTGCTTTCGGATCTAGTGCAGTGTTTATAGAAATTGGAAAAGTAATTGGAGTTGACCTTGGTATTACTACATTACTGGGATGGTTTGTCCTGGCGTCACTCCTTGTAAATGAGATTCGATCTATTGTGGAGAATTTCGTTGAAGCTGGATTTAATGTTCCTGCAATCCTTATTAAAGGGCTTGAAGTTGCGGATAAAATGGTAAATAAAGATCAGGAGGGAGAGGACGAATAATCGCCCTCTTTTCTTTTCGGGAAGGAGAAGCAAATGTCATTAAAATTTAAAAAGAAGTTTGCTCATAAAAGCAACTACGGCGGCAAAAGAAGCACAAAGGATATAGATTATATCGTAATACATTACACCGGGAATAGCGGCGATACGGCTTTAAACAACTGTAAATACTTCCAGGGTGCATCCAGGGGAGCGTCAGCACATTATTTTGTCGATGGCGGAAAGTACATCTATAAGTCTGTAGCAGTAAACCGGGTGGCCTGGTCCGTGGGTGGGTGTTATTCTACGTCTGGGGCAGCGGGAAATTATTACAAAAAATGCACGAACGCAAACAGCTTGTCTATAGAGATGTGCAACAGTGCCGGGAAGGTGCCGGGGAATGTCCGGGAGCAGACAGTCGAACTGGTCAAATTTCTAATGAAGAAATATGGCGTTCCAGCATCACATGTAATTCGACATTGGGACGTAAACGGGAAAGCCTGCCCAGAGCCATGGGCCGGCGCAACAAATTCATGCTGGTCCGATTTTAAAAATGCAATCGGTGTTAAATCTGCCGCAAAGAAGTACACAGCGGTAAAAAAGGATTCCGGCAAAAATGCAATTCGCTGGCTGCAAGGCAAATTAAACAGCCTGGTTCCGGGCGAGAATATTGTGACAGACGGCATCTGGGGTCACAGGACGCAGTCTAAACTTGAAGCATACTGGCGGCAACTCGGCTGGAAGAAAGGCAGCTATGCAGGAAAGAAGACCTGCACGGCGCTGTACAAGAACAGAAAAAGATAGGATCAGGCCGGGAGGGATCCCGGCCTTTTTTAATTCTAAAAAATTCCCAGGATAAAACACCTGGGAATAGATTTATTCTTCAATACTTGAACCAGCAAGTTTGCTTAGTTCAATGATAGAATTTTTTGAAACTTTTTTACCTTTGTATTCAATGAGATTATCCATTTCACCAGTAAAGATGTCTGCTGGGTTATACTTTTTTAATATGATAGTATCCTCATCGGTGAAAATTTCAAGGGGATCCCTCTCAGCCACATCCAGATTCCGCCGTAATTCGATTGGCAACGTAATACGTCCTAACTCATCAAGCTTTCTAACTATTCCTGTACTTCTCATTTATGCTTCCTCCTATGTAATTTATTTACTTTATATATAATAACATATTTATCCATGTGTCGACATGGAAAATCATGGATACAAATGATGAAGAAACGAAAATTATCTAAATTGATAACTATTCGCTGCCCATTCTTGGTCTGATATGAGTTCAGCGCAGCTGTCCATAATATACCAACTATTTTTGCTGATTATGTATCTAGCTTTATAAGTGCGATATGTGCCAAATTTATTTACCAAAACCCGGATTTTGTATTCTACATAATTATATTTTTTTCCGGAATGATCAGTAGACTTCCCCTGTTTACATAAAAGAATTTCTTTTATTTCATATCTTTTCGTCCCTGAAATAGCACAGATCCAAAAATTCTTTTTATCATCTGACATGTTTATCAATTTCATATTATACCTCCATAAGAAAATAGAACATTTGTTTTTGATGATATTATATCTCAATATCGTAAAAAAGTAAACATATGTTTGGGTGTCGCGAATGTGGTATAAAATGGAATCGATAAAAAGATGATGGAAATTTGAAAGCGTGGATGATATAATGAGTTTAAGAAAAGAGCAGTGACAGGACTGCCCTTCTCTTATTTGTCGTATGTAGCCGGTATATTGCCGGCTTTTTTATTGCTGTTTTTCAGCCTCTTTGATTACCTTCTCGATAATCTCTTTTGCTTTTTCTGTATTCCCGGTGTCCATAAGGGCTTGTATGGAATATAGAAGGGTAAGAAGTTCAAGTCTTGTCATTTCCTCCATCTTGTCCTCCTTTCTCCGCCTGCCCGGCGATTCGTTAAAGGTTATCCCTTAACTAATTTTATTATACTATACGTACGTAATAATGTCAATGCTTATTTGTTGTTTTCGATTTTTTCTTCGATTGCAGAAAGAATGAAAGCCCGCACTGACATTTTACGTTTTTCAGCTTCTTTAACAATTACTTCATCATAATACTCCTTCTGAACATCGAGAGGTATTCTTTTCAATTTCTTTTTTGCGTATTCAACGCTATATTTTCCTTGTTCCTTAGTGTATGCCACCTTATCACATCCTTTCATATACATACTATCACATAATAGACTATACGTACATAATAAAAATAAACAACAATACGTACGTAAATTTGTGCAAAATGTCAGTAGAATTAATTACGTACGTATGGTATAATGTAATTACAGTAAAGGAAACGAATAAATCAAATAAAAAGGGAGGAAACGAAATGGATGTTTTAGTTTATAACGAAATGCCGAAAGGATGGAGCGCACTAAACGGAGCATTAACCGCACCAGAAGGATTTGTATGGATTTGGAATGGGAAATCTAGATTCGGGAATGGTAAAAATTTTCAGCATGGGTTGTTAAGACAATCAAATAGAGATTTTTAATAACTGACCGGGAGAGGTTTTCTCCCGGAGAAGGAGAAATTATGGATCATAGAAAATATAAAAAAATGCTTATAAAAGGCATATTAGAATTTCAGACAAAAAATCAATTCTGTGCAGAAGATTTAAAATCAAAAAGTATCAGGGCTTTAGAGATAATTTATGACAATGTGGAATAAGAACAAAAAACATGTTAAGATAAAAGAAAATATGGAGGTAGAAAAATGAATAGCATAGTAGAAAAAGCGCAGACAATAGATCAATACAATAACAACCTTCCTGATGTAGAACAGGGGGGGAAGTAACTCTCGGTGAAATCTGGGACGGAATAGGAGACGTTCCGGAGGGATCTTATAGTATCAAGTTAACCGACAGTGATTGGATCAACTATGTGTTTGATATTATTGAGCGAAAAGACGATCCATTAGAAACAACAATAAAAATTATTAGTATAGAGTTGTTATAAGAAAGTGAGGTTATATGAATACAGAAAAGGAACAAAGAGATGCATTAAAAGAAGCGTGTAAGAAAAAAGGAATGAAAGTATTAAATGAGAGCGCGGGAATGGAGAAAGAAGATGCCATTATCGCATTGTCAAAGGATAGAATTTCAAAGGACCCTTTAACGGCAGCAATAACAATTAAAAATAACGGTGATAAAACTGTTATCATTACTGACGAAGAATAAAAAATAAGCTCGGCGTATAGCCGGGCTTTTATATTTAATAGGAAGAAAAAAGTTAATACGCTATTACTATAAGGTCATCCATTCTGGACAAGACACCCGGTTGCCGTCACAGTACTGGGTCAGGATCGGCTGACGCACATTTGGCCGTGACAGATAGCTGGCAAATATCTCATCCACAATGCTGTTAATGGAATCATATGTTGTCTTTCCATTCATCCACTTGTGGTCATAAGCTGTGGAGGAAGTGATAGTAAAATCGTGTCCTTTGTTTCTGTACCATTCGGTGTAAACCCTGTTTAAGGTAAAGGACATGATCGCAAGAATATTTGCCTCCAAGGTCGCCCGGGGCCAGGTAGAATAAACTTCACAGGCCGCCACATTTTTAATGTAATCTTTGTAGCGGACATAGTAATTTTGCGCTGTTTGGTCACCGATAGCCCCATCGTGAACGATCACAAACTCGGGGATAACCACACGGCTTAATACAATCTCACCGGTTTCATCAACCGGTTTGATCTCATCTTCCGCAATCTTAGGGGGATACTCACCCCACAGAGTATGGGGGCCTATGACGATGTTATCAAAGTTCGTAGCTGCCGTTTCCAGAGGAATTAAGCTAACATTCTGCAGGCCGTTTGTATCTGCCAGGATCTGTGCTCCGGAAATGGTAATTGGCTCGTAGTCAGGTGCTGTCACATGCAGATTATATTCTGAATACGGCTGGGTTTCACCTGGAGAAAGACTGTATTCTACCGGAGGGGCATCCAGTGCAATCTCTTCCGTCTGTCCGTCTTGATTGGTATTAAGCTGCTCAAGAATCTGATCTGATTCACCTGTGTAGGAAATCGATATTGTAGCATTCCGGACCGGAACATATCCAATGGTAGAGTTTACTTGAATTTTTAAGTTGCCTTTGTCTGCCATTTAAAAAATCCTTTTTTTTTACTATATGCGGGCGAGTCGAAAATATAACCATAGGGCAGCTGCTTATAGTTATATTAATATAGAAGAAACATATTTAGAAGGAATGTCTGGACAAAGGAAGGATTTTCAAATATAATTGTTGTATATACACGGAAAGGAGGCGGAAATGAAAAAGGAAGCATGTGTGTGCATACGTCTGCGGCGGGCAGCCAATACTCTGACCAGCTATTATGACGCCGGTTTAAAGGAGGCGGGGATCACGGTAAACCAATATTCAGCTTTGGCACATCTTAAAAAGCTGGAATCAGCAAGTGTCAGTGAACTGGCTAAGAGTATGAGGCTTGAGAGGAGTACTCTCGTGAGAAACTTAAGACCTCTTCAAAAGAGCAGCTACATAAAAGATATCTCTAAGACCAGGGAAAGAAACCGCAGATTAGTTTTGACGCCGTCAGGAGAAGAGCTTTTAGAAAAAGCGGAACCCTTGTGGGATAAAATCCAGGCAGAGGTCAGGCAGCAGCTGGGGGAAACGCAGGTAGAGAGCCTGTTGGAGATCTTGGAAGAATTGCAGGAAATAGGAGGATATGAAGATGATTTATGAGGAAAAGGATTTAGAAATGGAAGGAGTACTTCAGGCCGCAAGGCAGATTTGCGTGGCTGCCAGAACCGCACCGAAGACAAGAGGGCTGGATTTTATCCACACGGCGGTTGTCACCGGAGAAGAGCTTTCAGCCCTTGCGGATGAGACAGAAAGATTGGGAAAAGAACAAGGGCAGGATTTTTATATTAGAGATGCAGAAAACTTAAGAAAAAGCCAGGCTGTGGTCTTAGTAGGTGTAACTTATCAGCAGAGAGGACTGAATGAATGCTGCGGGTATTGTAATCAGACAGACTGTCAGGGATGCCGCGAGAACCAGAGTGTCTGTGTATTTGATCCCATCGATCTGGGAATTGCATTGGGATCAGCAGTCAGCACAGCATCCATGAACCGAGTGGATAACCGTATCATGTTTTCCATAGGAAAGGGAGCTTTATCACTTGGATTGCTTGGGCCGGAGGTTAAAATTGTTCTTGGGATACCGCTTTCTGCTCTTGGCAAGTCACCTTATTTTGACCGGAAATAGCTGTAGAATATATTGGAGAACGTAAGCCTGATTTCCCGGATGACTGAGAAGCTAATTGTCCGGGAAATCTGAGCGGAAGCGTTGAATCTGTCTACATTTAGAGATATAATGAGAGATAAGAAACGACTTTAGAGTACCTTATGGACAACCCCGAAGACTGGATTCCAAATGTGAAATTATTAAATATATTCTAATAATATGATTTAATGATATATTTTGTTAGAAAAACCTATAATAAGTTGTATTTCCTTCTAAAATATAGTAAAATAGAACAATAGAATGGTTCATATATAAAGGAAACTAATGAGTCATATCAAAACACACATGATATGAGGGTAAAGCAAAAGGAAGGGGTGGGAAAGTGGATTTACAAGTATTTGAAGTCCGCTTAAAGGTATATTTATTAAAGGATATACCTGTAGATACGGTTCAAAAAAAGACGGCTGCGCTGATCGACATTTGCCTGAGCAGAGACGAAGCACTTCTGGAATTTCATGAGACAAATCAATTCAAAAATTATTCTTTCGGCAACCCATATCCACTGGAAAAAGACAAACTATATAAGAAGGACAAAGTGTATGTGATCACGATCCGCACGATTGATCCAAGACTTGCAGAAGTTTTTTCAGGAAAATTAAAGAATGAGCGGTCCGAAGAGATGCAGGCATTGACCTGTGAATATAAAATCATTCCCAAGAAACACAAAATTATAGATACGATTTATTCTATCTCCCCGGTGATTGTCAAAGCAGAACGCTACTGGAGGGGATTTTTTTCGTTGGAGGAATATGAAAAAAGGCTGACGGTAAATCTTATTAAGAAATATAACAATTTTTGCAGTACAAAAATAGATGAAGATTTTGAGTTTATCCGAATGATCCAAGTACAGAACAGAGCGCCCATCGCAGTTGCCTATAAGAAGATAAAGCTGCTGGGGGATAAGATTGCGCTCAAAGTAGCGGACAATGAATTGTCTCAGGAGCTTAGTTATATGACATTGGGAACTGGGCTGGGGGAGATCAATGCCCGCGGAGCTGGGTTTGTTAATTACCGTTGGATGTAGGAGGTGCAGGATAAATAATGTGCTGTAACCTGTATAAAATGTAAACAGAATGATATGGGGATTAAGTGATAAACATGATAGATCAGAACATCTCAAATTTATGTGGGTATAATTGTATAATAAATTGGAGTACAAAAAGGATTCCTATTTACTTGAATATAATGAAACTCTACAAATTTAATAGGGATATTCTGCGTCCAAAAAATTAGACAGAAGTTGCAAGTGTGCAATTTCTGTCTTTTTTTCAAAAGAGGAGGAATGATGATGAGTGGAAGTATTTTAGATGGGAGCAAGCTTGAATTCAGATTATGGCAGCTGACTCCGTTAATCCATTTTAAAGATGAGTCGGGAAGGACTGTCCGTGCTACGGAAATGAAACCTAAACTAGATCGATATATAAGCCAGTATATTCAAAAGAACGATAAAGAAATCAAACACAAATGGTTGGCTTATGGTGATGAAAGTTGGATAGCGCAAGATAATGATAGAAAACTGGAACTTATCGCATATGATTATAAATTGAGAATTAAGTTAGTCAAAAACCAACATAAATTAAAGACATATAAGAGAAACAAAAATACGGCCTATGGCGCATACTTTTGGACCAATGAAGATCCTAGATTCAATTCATATAGCACGGAATTAATTATTGAATTTCTTTGCAGCCATCATGAATTAAAAGAGTTAATCCATCATGTTTTTCCGGAGTTTTTGGCAACCACAACATTTGGATTCAGGCAGGATAAAGGTTATGGTTACTTTTTGACAGAGGAAGTAAAAGAAAATAAACATTTGCAAGATCAGTTGATCAAGAAATATATGAAAACATTCCTTTGCTCAGAGAATCCTAGATTTCAGCTTTACAAATTAAAAGGAACAAAAAGTTGCTACAAAGAATGTTTAGATTTGATTAAGAATTTTAACTGTGATATAAAAAGTGGTTTGAATGGAAAGCCATCTTTTATGCTGGATGAATATCATTATAAGGAAAGAGGTAACATTATACATGAAAAAAATGCTATGGATATGCTATTAAAAAATGAAAAACTAAACGGAGAAGAACAAATATGGTATATCAGAGGATTACTTGGATTTGCAGAACATTACTCCTATCTCCGTCCTAAAAAAGGTGATTTTAAGCTAAAAGTAACTGAAAATGGAACAGAGCGTCCTCAATTTAGATTTCCTTCTCCGATCCGTTTTATTCCGGCAATCGACTATAAAAATGTATATTTATTGTTTGATATGAAAGCTGTCCATAAGCTCCAGGAAAAAGCAGATTCTTTAGAGATCATCTTTCAAAATGGAGAGAATAAATTCGTGGCTAAAATACCTGATAAAGGGCAGTATGATGTTAGAGATATGCTGGATTCCTATAGTAAAAACAAAAAACAATTTAAACTAGAAAAAATTGATTAATATAAGGAGATAAACTGATGGAAATACAAAATAGTTCAGATTACATAGGAATCACGATTGGCCCTATTGTGGATACTCTGATGTTATCATCATCTCCGGCGGGACTTTGGGGAGCCAGTTATTTTTTTTCATATATTGCAAGAAATTTAACAGAAAAATTGATTGCAGCTGGGATAGAAGAAACAGAATTTGTCTGCCCTGTAGTGGATGAGGAAACAAAACAAATACGGCAGGAAGCGCAGGGTGTGGGACTTTTTCATGACCGTATAATTTTTAGAGCAAAAGCCGGCGAAATGAAAGTAGTTCAGGATTCCGTAAAGTGGATAAAAACTAAAGTGGCAGATCAATTTTATGAAAACCTTAAAGGTGATCCTGAGGAGAGAGAAAAGTACCAGAAGTTTATGAACAGCTGCCTGCAGATTCATGCAGTCAAGGCATCCGTCATGGAAAATGATAATCCGATTCTTCAGCTGGGGAAACTATTGGATGCGCTGGAATTGATGAAAACTGTCAACACGAAGGAAAACGAAAACTACATATTAAAAATGCTTGTGAATCAGGGAATGTTGAATGAAAAGGCAAAGGAGGATGGTGACAGTGAGAAAGGGAAGAACTTCTATATAAAACAAAGTTTTCTTGTGAAAGATGCAGTCCAGGGGGATAACTGGCAGCTGATGGAAAATGGAAGGATTAAGAATATCTCCGATATTGCGAAAAACGAAGTGGGCGCTGAAAAACTCAAAAAAAAGAAATATCAATATTATGCATTTGTCCAGTCTGATGGAGATAATTTAACAAAAATACTAAGAAATATAATAAATTTTTCTCAAGAAAAAGAAGTACATCCTGCTATCCGGGAATTTTCAAAGACATGTTTTCGATACTCAAAAAAGGCGGCAGAAAGGATTCATAAATATGGAGGAGTTACCATTTATGCAGGAGGAGATGATTTACTGTTTCTGGCACCTTTGGAGGGAAAAGAGCAGGATACTATTTTTGACCTGATACAGGAATTAGATATAGTCTTTAAAACGGAATTTAAAGAATATTTAAAGGATGGAGATGGAATGCCTTCTGGACTATCTGTTTCTTTTGGGGTTGCCATCCATCATGAAGGTTATCCATTGTATGAAAGTCTAAATAGGGCCTATATGCTATTAATGAAGGCAAAGGAAGGAGATAAACACGGACTTGCTGTTGAGCTGATGAAACATTCGGGGCAGGCAAATGGGATTTTTATAAAAAGATTCTCTAAGAATGAAACTTATCTCCGGATGCTTGAATTGTTTCATGAGATCAGGAACTTAGATGAGAAGTTTCTGCGTTCGTTGACACAAAAATTTGCCCTGCATGAACAGGAAATAAAAATGGCATTAGAAAAGAGCAGTAAAAGAGATAGTGAAAAAGTCCTACAAAATTTGGTGGAAAATTTATTTTCAAACAGACATAGGGGTATTTTTATTAAGGGCAAGGATGATATGGAGGCATCGCTTACAGAAGAAAGAAAGTATATAAGAGACATTACAATGTTGTTTTATAATCTGGAAAAGAAAAAAGAGATTGTAAGTTTGAATCAGAATAAGCAAGAGGCTCTGGAATGTTTAGATGCTATTATCCGAATCATGAAATTTTACCAGGAAGAAAGGGGTGATGCATAGTGGCAGTTTATAAAGTTTTATTTCATCCCATAGAGCCGTATTTTCTGGGGAACGAAAGATCCTTTGGATTTGATAAAGGGAATATCAGATATTATGCTGAGTCGAAGGAAATGCCTTCCCAATCTACAATATTGGGAACATTAAGATATCTTGGATTAAAACACGTAAAATCTGATTTTGATTATACTCAAGAAGAAAAAGAAGAAAATAACCAGTTGGTTGGAGAACGAAGTTTTTCTTTGGAGGATCCACCAGAAAGGTATGGAAAGATCCTGGGGATTTCCCCGGTTTTTATCCATGCTCAAAGCAAAAAGGAAGATAAAAAATCAATTTATCTGCCAATGCCTAAAAATCACGACAATGAGAAATTAATATATTCACCTTTTCAGTTATCAGAGACGGCTTACGAGACAACGGAAGGCTGTATAAAACTTCCAGAAACGTTTGATGTGAAAAAAGGAATCACACAGGATTTTGTAGATCTTGATTCTGGAAAGAAAATATTGCATGATACATTGTTTGGAACAGATACGAGGGTTGGAATTAAGAAAGCAGAGACAGGAACAGCCGCCGGTACGGATAACTCTGGCTTTTTTAAAAAAGGTTATAAATATTTAAAGCAAACCGAAGATCAGTGTTTTACTTTTGGATGTTTTGTTAAAACCGAAGCCGAACTTTGGAAACAACAGAAACCTATGCTGGCTTATATAGGACAGGGGAAATCTATGTTCCAGGTAACGTTCTTAAAAGTAGATGGAGAAGAGAACGGGCTAATGCAGTATCTGAATATGGAAAATGTATTTGCTCAAACGGATATAAATAAGCTTGTATATTTTATATCAGATGCATATGTGCCGCATTTTGATGAAAAATTCAAAGGACTGCAGGATTTTTCTGTGATTGAGACAGTAGAATACCGGGGACTGACAACAAAGGATGGAAAGAATATCAGTTACCGGGAGCGGTTTAAAAAGGATGAGGCTTTGTTTAAAATGATTTCTGCCGGAAGTGTGATTTATACAGAGAATAAAAAAGAATTGCTGAAAATTATACAGCATCCGGGGCTGCAGGCCGCTGGTTTTAACTATTGTTTTTAGAGGAGGATGACAAATGAAGACAGCAGTATATTTATTAAAGTGTTTAACAAACATGCATGTGGGAAATGGTGAAGAAAGTTATAATATTATAGATAATGAAGTAGAAAAAGATGTGGTTACCGGAAATCCTGCCATTTATTCTTCGGGAATAAAAGGCTCTCTGCTTCAGCATTTTAGGACACAGACGGACGTCAGCAAGGAAATAATAGAATACATATTTGGCAATGAGTTTGGCGGACCGGTTGTAAAAGAAGGACATTTTAAATTTCTGCAGGCACAGCTGCTTGCAAGGCCTATGAGAGTGTCATGCGGAGAAGCTACATATGCGATGGTGACGACGAATGAAATCCTGCATTCCTTTATAGAACATATGAAGATATTTGGATCTCAAAAAAATGAGAAAGATTTGTTTAAAGAAATACCTCAAAATGGTTATGATTTTGCGGTCATGGAATCTTCAAAAATTATCGAAATAGAAGGGTATCCGGTTAAGAAAATAATAAATAATACGTTCCCAGATGAACTTCAACTAACTGATAATCTTGCTATCGCATCCTCATCCATCTTTCAAAGTATTGATCTCCCGGTTCTTGCAAGAAATCGTCTGGAAAATGGAACGTCTAAAAATCTTTGGTACGAGCAGATCGTACCCCATGAGAGCCTGTTTTATATGACGGTATTGTACCCGGATGACTGTGACAAATTTGATTATTTCAATGAAATTGTCACCAATAACATAGTACAGTTTGGAGGAAGTGCTTCTGTGGGATATGGATATACCAAGATCACGTGTTTAGAAGGGGGAGTACAGAAGTGAATAAGAGAAAGGTAGATCAGGCCATTTCACGGGCTTATGATGTTTTGAATGAAATAGGTATTGTCGAAGAAATAAATGGAGAACCAGTGATCTTAAAGGGATACAAATCTCAGATCTCAGCTTTCGGGGCATCCATATCAATGGGCAGTTTAATTTCCGCAGTCTCTTTTTATAGTGAAAAAGGGAATGCAGCCGTAGACCGGACAAAGTTGATGAAAGCTATTTATATAATGATCAATGAACAGGAAAAGCTGGATCAACCGGATTGCACTCTTTGGGAATATATAAAGGAGACCTTGTCAGGATGTAAGGGTCTTGAATATCGTGAAACATATGCTGTATTAAAGGAACAAGTCATAAATTATTCGATTGCATTAAAGCTGGCAATGAATTTATATCCACTGAAGGATGATGCGGAGATAGGAGAAAAAGATAATGGGGGAGAAAACGAATAGTAATCTTCAATATTTATTTGAGGTTGATTATTATAAATGTCTATTAAAAACTGATGAGGAAGCTGAATATCAAATGAAGACATGTAAAGATCGATTAGTTGACTCAGATTTCAAAAAGCATACGAACAGTTATGACGAATTGAAACAATTACATGGGGTAGTGTCTTTTCAGCTGAAAACCTGTTCTCCTGGCCTGTTGATAGGGATTGGAAACGCACATGGAACAAAAGGAAAAAACGAAGATATCCAGATGGGAATGTCAATGGACTATGTTACCGGATATCCATATATTCCAGGATCCACGATTAAGGGAATTATCCGATCAGGATTTAAGAAGTTTCCGGAAGAAATCTGCAAATGGCTTGGGTGGGAGTATGAAAGCGGAGGAGAACAGAAACTGGGAGAGCTTGAGAAAAAGGTTTTTGAACCGGATTTGGACAAGGAGTTTGCAGAAAAGGATTTATTTTTTGATGCTTATATTACAAAAGCAGAAGAATGTGGAAGAAAGTTTATAGATACAGATAATATAACTCCTCATATCAATAAGAAAAATCCGGCAGAGAGTATTTTTAAATCACCAGAGGCAATCACTACGATACTGAAAGTGCGGCCTAATATTACCTTTGAATTTAACATAAGAATGAGCGATGGGGGTAAGATTGAAGATTCAGAAAAGAACAGGAAGGATTTGTATCAGAAGCTTTTGTGTGAACTTGGGATTGGGGCAAAGACAAATCTTGGTTATGGATCTATGGTGCCGGTTAAAAACAAAATTGAGTTAAAACCTGGAAACCTTTATTCAGCTGAGGTCATAGAGGTCCAGGGAAGACAATTAAAGTGTAGAATTGGAGAAGCAAATTATTCTATAGTCAAAAAGAAAAATATTTTGAATGTAGAAAAGACAAAGGGCGAATTATCTGACTTCTTTCATGTGGGAATGAAAATACGAATAAGGATGAAAAGAGAAATAAATGAATCTGGAAAACTTATTTCTATTTTTAATATGGAAGATCAAGGAGAGGAAATGAAAAAGTTATTTGAAAGCAGGGGGTTATATCATGAATGAAGAAAAAGAAGTATATAGCTACCATACTTTCTATTTTCCGTTTATATGGGAAGGGATAAAAGTAAAACAAGAAGAAATTATATCATATTTTGACAGTAACCATTATTGGGATAAAACGGATATAAAAGACTTTTCAAATGTAAATACAACGCCTGCTTTACAAGACGAAAAAAGTCGGATATGGCTTTATCAGGCTTATCAGTATTTTCATACTCCAGTCTGTCAGGCTATTTTTGGAGGTGACTCAGAAGTAGTACATAATTATCAGTTCTGTACAAAAGAGGTGAGACAACAAGCGTGTTATACTATTAAAAAAACTGAAAAATTTAACAATGAGATGATTAAAAAAGTATATGAACTGGATCTATATTCAATAAAATTAAAAATTTTTAATTCTGGCATTGGAATTTTAATTTTTGAGTGTGAGAACAGAAAACATGGTTCAATTAAAGAGGTAAAAGATATTAATGAATACGGAAGAAGAATCACAGCTCCTTTTTTGGATTCAGATATATGTGCAGACTTACTTTCTGTGTCGATAGAGAATATAGGAACCTTTAGTTTTGATTTTCGTAAAAAGTTTGGAAGCAGCCATGAAATCTTACATGAACATAAATATGCAAATTATAATTGTATAGCGTCTTTTATTATTGATATACTGAATTATAAAAAGGCCGAAAAAAAGTTTACGGATCAAAAATATTCATCAGGCGAAAAGTGGTATCTGGCTACTGCTTTAGATGATAGGATGTACGTGACATGCCTGGTCCGGGATGATTATTTTGCCAAATGCCTTCAAAAAGAAAAATTTTGTGGCAGTGGAAATCAATTAATAAAAACAGCGGGATGCAATCAATTTAAACAAGAGTTGTATGAATTGATTTTTGTGGATCGTCAAGATAAAACTTCATGTCCGACAGAGCGGATGAGAGAAGAAATTTTAAACAAACAATTATATGATCGCTGGATTGAATACGGGACTGCTTATGCGATTACTCATCATTCGTTCTTTTGTATGACAACAACAGACAAAGACATAGATGCCCCAGTTGTTAATCCATTCTTAGTCATTTATACGGAGATGGTCACATTATGCCTTGCACAGAGATGTTCTATCATATCATTTCAGCGGAAAATCGCAGCTTTTTCAAATGCGTTGAAAAAACATAAGTTCATATTGAATTGTAGAGCAGCAAAGAAATTAACAGATTTACAGGAAGATTATATTGCTTTTCAAAATCAATTACAGTTTTTTGAGGTGACATGCCAGGAACAGGGAATAGAACTGTATGACATGATAGCAGAAGCACTGTATATTGAAAAAGAAAAGCAAATGCTGATGGATCAAATGAACATTGCATATGAAGCCGCTAGTATTAATCAAGGCTTTAGATGGAACAAATGGGCCCTTTTTGTTAGTTTTCTAGCATTGCTTGTAACTTTAATGCCTCATATGCCAGATCTATGTAAAGTGATTGCAAAATGCATGAAATAGTTTTATTATAAAAATTGAATATGTGAAATCGATACTCGCAGAGGAAGGGGGATTCCTATTCGTTATTTTTTTGTAGACGCAGAGACAGATGGGTTATATGGTTCCTTTTTGACAGTAGCGTCAATTGTCATAGATGAAACAGGAAAGGAAATAGATTCTCTCTATATAGGAAGAAAAATAGACCAGAAAGAGATTAAAACCCAATGGGTGAGAGAAAATGTGATTCCGGTCCTTGGAGATTATGAACAAGTTGAGACTGAGGAAGAGTTGCTGGATTGCTTTTGGAGTTTTTGGATGAAATATAAAGAGAAAACTTATTGTATCGCTGATGTTCCTTTTCCAGTAGAGACTAGGCTTTTTTTGAAATGTGTTGAGACAGACAGAGAACGGAGACAATGGGATGCACCTTATCCCTTGCTAGATCTGAGCAGTATGCTCTATTTCGCAGGAATTGATCCATTGAAATCCAGAGATCAATTGAGTACGAAAAAAGGGATGGGACATAATGCTTTGGATGATGTAGACACCAGCGTGAGGATATGGAAAAAATTGCACGAAAAAGATTGAATAAAAGCAGTAATATAAGTATAATTAATGTGTAATTAAGTTACAAAACTTTAAAACAATTCATTTAGGAGGAGAGAGAATGAAAAAAGTTTTATTAGCTTTAACTGTATTTATATTAGTTTTTAGTATGGCAGGATGTGGGACAAAGAAGTCAACAAAAAGGGAGGAAACAAAACAGTACAGTGTGGAAGGAACGGATCTGGTCTATAAACTTCCAAAGAGCTGGAAATCAATGGAGGAAGAAGCAGAGGGTGCTTTTCAGAAAGAAGAAAGAGGAAAGGTTGTAGTTACTTTTCAAGTAGAGACAGTTGATTTGCCCAATTTAGATATTAATAAAAAGGAAAATCTGGATGCTTATTTAAAATCTGTCAAAGCAAACAACCCCTACTATAAATCAAATTTAAAAGCTAAAGCCAAGACAGTGAATGATTTAAAAGGACAGTACATTTCATTTGACGCAGAAAATGACAATGGAGAGATGAAATACCAAGGTTTTCTTTTTAATATAGATGGTAAGCTTATTGCTTTATCTATGTTTTATCAGGATTCTGAGTATAAAAAGCAGTTTGAGGACATACTAACATCTATAAAAGTAGAGGATTAGCTCAAAGATGCCCCGGCTATAAAGCCAGGGCATCTTTTTATTTAAACTTCACTGCAGTTCCATAAGCCATGATCTCTGCGGCCCCGGCCATAACTTCCGCGGAAGCATAACGGATATTGACAACCGCATCCGCTCCCAGGCTTTCAGCTTCCTCAGCCATGCGTTTGGTAGCCAAAGCACGGGCATCGTTCATCATTTCAGTGTAGGCTGTCAACTCCCCGCCTACCAGATGTTTAAATCCCTGTGTGATATCCCTTCCTACATTTTTTGTCTGGATCGTATTGCCTTTTACCAGCTGGATCATTTCTAATTCTTTTCCTGTAATGTAATCAGTATTTACTAAGATCATCTTCCTCACCACTCCTTATCTCTTTTATTCGCTCAACGAGTACAAAAATGGAGACTCCGCCAAGAGAAAGAGGCAGAATACCGATCAATGCTTTTATCCAGAATGAAAGAGGGATAAAAGCAAAAATCAGGCCATAATAAAATAGCATGAAGCAAAGTGAAAAAATAGTTATAATGATCGGTGCAACTAATTTCTTTCCCATAAGTGCCTCCTTGTTTGTGTTAATGTTATAATACAATAATAAAATAGATTGAATGAATTGTCAATAGAATTTTATTACCAAATGTTATTTGTAAATATTTGATGTACTTAATTGAATTAGGTAGGAAATCGTGTATAATAAAAGACAGGAGTGGAAATGATGAAGGAAAATTATCAGAAAAAGTTAGACCGTATCATAGAAGGGCTTCAGGATGAGAGGCCTTCTCTTTTGCTGCACAGCTGCTGTGCTCCTTGCAGCTGCTACGTTTTGGAATATCTCTCAAAGTATTTTCAAATCACAGTATATTACTATAACCCCAACATTGACTCCGAAGAAGAATATGAAAAAAGAGCCGAAGAGCAGAGACGCCTGATCTCAGAGATGGAATTCCCGGAGGAAGTGGCCTTTATAAAAGAAGAGTTTCGTCCCAAAGAGTTTTATGAAGCTGTCAAGGGATATGAAAAGGAGCCGGAGGGCGGGAAACGGTGTCTTATTTGTTATCGGCTGAGACTTTCAGAGGCAGCCAGGGCGGCCCGGGATCTGGGAAGTGATTATTTTACCACCACACTTACGATAAGTCCGATGAAGAACGCACAATGGCTCAATGAAATCGGACAGGAGATGGAGGAGCAGTTTCATGTAAAGTTCCTGCCGTCTGATTTTAAGAAAAAGAATGGTTATAAACGTTCTGTAGAGCTGTCACAAATGTATGGGTTATACCGGCAAAGCTTCTGCGGCTGTATTTTTTCAAAAAACGCAAATTAATTGTCAAAAACCCTTGCAAAAGGTTTTTATTTGTGATAGAATTTTTACAATTTGTAGAGAGATATATCTAAAATAATACCACATATTGCATTGAACTGCGCCTGCGCCTCAATGCTTGGATTCGTGATTTTTATTTTTGGATATATTTTTTTTATGCACATTTTTAAGGAGGAAACAGATTCATGGACGCATTTTTGATTTTGGAAGATGGGCAAGTGTTTAAAGGAAAAAGTTTCGGCGCCAAGAAAGAAGTGATCTGCGAAGTTGTATTTAATACATCGATGACAGGTTATCTGGAGGTGCTTACGGACCCGTCCTATCAGGGACAGGGAGTTGTCATGACATATCCGCTGATTGGAAATTACGGCGTATGTCTTGAGGATGCAGAATCCGTAAAGCCATGGCATTCGGCTTTTATTGTAAGAGAATTATCAAGAACTGCAAGTAACTTCAGGAGTGAGCAGGATCTGGAGGCATATCTTATTGCCAATGATATACCTGGAATCCAGGGAGTGGATACCAGAGCGATCACAAAAATCTTAAGAGAAGAAGGCTGCATGGGTGGAATGATCACTACAGATCCAGATTACGATTTGGATGAGATCCTTCCAAAATTAAAAGGATATCAGGTAAAAGACGCAGTAAAGACTGTAACAAGAAATGAAAAAGAGCATTTTCCGGGGGACGGGCTGAAGGTTGCCCTTTTAGACCTGGGCACAAAGAGCAATATTGCGAAGTCTTTAAATAAGAGAGGCTGCGATGTTACAGTTTATCCGGCATTTACTACAGCAGAAGAAATCCTTGGGGACCAGCCGGACGGGATTATGTTGTCCAACGGACCTGGGGATCCGAAAGAATGTGTGTCCATTATCAAAGAGATCAAGAAATTATACGACAGCGAGGTACCGATTTTTGCAATCTGCCTTGGGCATCAGCTGATGGCCCTGGCCAACGGTGCGGATACGAGAAAGATGCGTTTCGGACACCGCGGCGGCAACCACCCGGTCAAAGATCTTGCGACAGGACGCGTTTATATTTCTTCCCAGAACCATGGATATGTCATTAAAAAAGAAAGTGTACCAAAGAATCTGGCAGAAGTTTCATTCATCAATGTCAACGATAAGAGCATTGAGGGGCTCCGCTATAAGGACAAGAATGTCCGTACCGTGCAGTTCCATCCGGAAGCCAGCCCGGGACCGGTTGACACCGCTTACTTGTTTGATGAATTTATTGAAATGATGAAAGGAGCAAAAAATGCCTAGGATAGAAGATATTAAGAAAGTATTAGTCATTGGGTCCGGACCGATCGTCATCGGACAGGCAGCAGAGTTTGACTATGCGGGAACCCAGGCCTGTCGTGCCCTTCAGGAAGAGGGAATCGAAGTTGTTTTGGTAAACTCCAACCCGGCCACCATCATGACAGATAAAGATATCGCTGATAAAGTCTACATTGAGCCGCTGACTGCGGAGGTTGTAGAAAAAATCGTGGAAAAAGAAAAACCGGACAGCATTCTTCCGACTCTCGGAGGACAGGCTGCCCTGAACCTTGCCATGGAGCTTGAAGAGAGCGGGTATCTTGAAAAGAGCGGCGTGCGCCTGATCGGTACCTCTTCCACAACGATCAAAAAGGCAGAGGACCGCCAGGAATTTAAAGATACTATGGAAAAGATCGGGGAGCCCATCGCGGCGGGACGGGTTGTAACTGATATTCCTGCGGGTGCAGAATTTGCGGAAGAGATCGGTTATCCAGTTGTGTGCCGTCCGGCCTATACATTGGGAGGAAGCGGCGGCGGAATCGCCCACGACAGAGAAGAGTTAGAGGTGATCCTGGAAAATGGACTCAGACTGAGCCGTGTAGGAGAAGTTCTCGTAGAGCGTTACATCGGCGGATGGAAAGAAGTCGAGTATGAAGTGATGCGTGATGCCAACGGCACCTGCATTACAGTATGTAATATGGAAAACATTGATCCGGTCGGAGTCCACACTGGTGACAGTATCGTTGTGGCCCCTTCCCAGACATTAGGGGACAAAGAGTACCAGATGCTGCGTACTTCCGCCCTGAATATTATCACGGAACTTAAAGTAAACGGCGGATGTAACGTGCAGTTTGCGTTGAACCCGGACAGTTTTGAATACTGTGTCATCGAGGTAAATCCACGTGTCAGCCGTTCTTCTGCCCTGGCATCCAAGGCGACAGGTTATCCGATCGCAAAGGTGACAGCAAAGATCGCAGTGGGATACAATCTGGATGAGATTCCAAATGCGATCACTGGAAAAACTTACGCAAGCTTTGAACCAATGCTGGATTACTGTGTTGTCAAAATGCCGCGTCTGCCGTTTGACAAGTTTATTCATGCAAAGAGGACGCTGACGACTCAGATGAAAGCGACCGGAGAGGTCATGAGTATCTGCAACAACTTTGAAGGAGCGCTCATGAAGGCGATCCGTTCTCTGGAACAGAACGTGGACAGCCTGATCTTCGGAAACTACGGGGATATGTCAGATGAGGAATTGAAGTCAGAGTTAGAGAAGATCGATGATCTGAGAATCTACGTGATTGCGGAAGCGATCAGAAGAGGCTTTGACTATGACACCATTTTCAACATCACGAAGATTGACCGGTGGTTCTTAGATAAGATTGCTGTTCTGGTAGAGATGGAAAAGAAATTGCAGAGTGCAGGGGAATTGGACAAAGAGCTTCTTGCCGAAGCGAAACGCCTTGAGTTCCCGGATTCTGTCATTGGAAAGCTGACAGGAAAAACCGCAAAAGAGATTAAGGAGCTGAGAAATCAGTTTGACCTCCATGCAGCATATAAGATGGTAGATACCTGTGCGGCTGAGTTTGAGGCCAGCACTCCGTATTACTACTCTATCTACGGAAGTGAAAACGAAGTAGAGGAACTGAGCAAAAAGAAAAAGGTTATGGTATTGGGATCAGGCCCGATCCGTATCGGACAGGGAATCGAGTTTGACTATTGTTCTGTTCACAGTGTGTGGGCTTTGAGAGAGGCTGGATATGAGACGATCATCGTAAACAATAATCCAGAGACTGTATCAACAGATTTTGACGTGGCAGATAAGCTGTACTTTGAGCCGCTGACCGCTGAGGATGTGGAAAGCATCGTCGATCTGGAAAAACCGGACGGAGCGGTTGTACAGTTCGGCGGACAGACCGCGATCAAACTGACCCAGGCTCTGATGGAGATGGGAGTTCCGATTTTAGGAACCAGTGCGGAGAATGTAGATGCTGCTGAGGATCGGGAGTTATTTGATGAGATTCTCGAAGAATGTTGTATTCCAAGACCGAAAGGAATGACAGTATTTACTTGTGAGGAAGCGCTGAACGCGGCCCATGAGCTGGGATATCCGGTTCTTGTGAGACCATCCTATGTTCTCGGAGGACAGGGAATGCAGATCGCCGTTTCCGATGAAGATATCATTTCCTTTATCGAGATCATCAACCGTCAGACACAGGAGCATCCGATTCTGATCGACAAATATTTGGTAGGACGGGAAGTGGAAGTAGATGCCGTATGTGACGGGGAAGAGATTATCATTCCTGGAATCATGGAGCATATTGAGCGTGCCGGAATCCATTCCGGTGACAGTATTTCTGTCTACCCTTCCATTAACTTAAGTGATAAGGTGAAACGTGTCATCGCTGAATACACAAGAAAGCTTGCGAAATCGCTGCACGTTGTGGGACTGATCAACATTCAGTTCATCGTTTGTGACGAGGAAGTATTTGTCATCGAGGTGAATCCACGTTCCAGCCGAACTGTTCCTTATATCAGTAAGGTGACAGGGATTCCGATCGTAGATTTGGCAGCTAAGGTGATCGCCGGAGCTAAGATCAAAAATCTGGAATACAAACCGGGTCTTCAGGATGAATCTGAGTATTATGCTATTAAAAAGCCGGTGTTCTCATTTGAGAAACTGCGCGGGGCAGAGGTCAGCCTTGGACCAGAGATGAAATCCACAGGAGAATGCCTCGGTGTATCTAAAAATTACAACGAAGCGCTTTATAAAGCTTTCCTCGGGGCGGGAATCAATCTTCCGAAATACAAGAAGATGATCCTCACGGTGAAGGATTCTGATAAAATCGACGCGGTGGATATCGGCAGAAGATTTGCGGATCTTGGATATGAGATCTTCTCCACAAGAAGTACATGCAGGGTGCTGAATGAAAATGGAGTGCCTGCTCATCCGATCAATAAACTGGAGGAAGAATCTCCCAACTTGCTTGATTTGATTTTAGATGATAAAATAGATTTGATCATAGACACACCTTCTCAGGGAGTAGGGCGCAGCAAGGACGGATTCCTGATCCGCCGGTATGCGATTGAAACCGGTGTGACTTGTCTTACCAGCCTGGATACAGCGGATGCTCTGCTGACCAGCCTGGAATCAGGAAGCAGAGAAAATTTATCAGTTGTGGACATCGCACAAATTTAAACGTACAACGGGGTACCTTTAAGTCTATTAAAGGTGCCCCTTTTTATTATTCTTTTAGATGAGGCGTGTGATGTTCTTGAATTGACAATGAAAATGTTACTTGATAAAATTATTATAACTAGGCAAAGGCTGGATTCCGGGCCGTATGCCAAAAAAGAAAAGAGGAGTGATGATATGGACCGATATACGAAGCAAGACGTCATAGATCTGGTTAGAGAAAATGATGTACAGTTTATCAGGCTGCAGTTCTCCGACGTGTTCGGAACACTGAAAAATGTGGCGATCACGGCAAGACAACTGGAAAAGGCATTGGATAATAAGTGCATGTTTGACGGGTCTTCTGTGGATGGTTTTGTGCGGATAGAAGAATCTGACATGTATTTGTATCCTGATTTGGACAGTTTCCTTATATTTCCCTGGCATTCCCAAAGCGGCAAGGTCGCAAGGCTGGTCTGTGATGTCTACGGGCAGGACGGGCTTCCATTCATCGGGGATTCCCGCTATATCTTGAAAAAAGTGCTCAGAACGAGCAAGAAGCTCGGGTATAACTTTAACGTAGGACCGGAGTGCGAATTCTTCTTATTCCATACGGATGAGGAAGGATGCCCGACCACACTGACCCATGAGAAGGCCAGCTATTTTGACGTGGCGCCGTTAGACCTTGGAGAGGCGGCCAGGCGGGATATGATCCTGAATCTTGAAAACATGGGATTTGAGATCGAGGCATCCCACCACGAGGTGGCGCCGGCCCAGCACGAGATCGATTTCAAGTACGACAATGCGCTCCGCACAGCTGACAATATTCTCACATTTAAATTTGTTGTAAAGTATATTGCCAAGCGCCATGGGCTTTACGCAAGCTTTATGCCGAAACCGATTTCCGGCGTGGACGGTTCCGGTATGCATCTGAACATGTCCCTTTGGAGAGAAGGACAGAATATATTTGCAGATTCCAGAGGTGATCTGGGTCTCAGCGATGAGGCATATCATTTCATGGCAGGATTGATGAAGCATGCACCGGAGATGTCGCTTATCACGAATCCTTTGGTAAACTCCTATAAACGGATCGTGCCGGGCTATGAAGCTCCGGTCGATATCTCCTGGTCTCCGGCCAACCGGAGTCCGCTGATCCGTGTGCCGACCGCCAGAGGAAGCGGAACGCGTCTGGAATTCAGAAGTCCGGATTCTGCGGCCAATCCATATCTGGCGCTGGCAGTGAGCCTGGCGGCAGGGATCGACGGATTGGAAAACAAGCTCCAGCCAGGAAAAGCATCCACGAAGAATCAATACGAAGTCACAGAACGGGCTAAGCTTAAGGCCGGTATTGGCTCCCTTCCAAGGGATATGAAGGAGGCACTGGACCTGTTCAAAGACAGTCAGTTTATGAAAGAAGTGCTCGGACAGCACATTTTTGACCGGTATCTGGATGCAAAACAGGGAGAATGGGAATCCTATCAAAAGACTGTCTCCCAGTGGGAAATTGATGAATATTTGTATAAGATTTAACCGGCAGAAGGCAGGCGTCATTCATACGGGGAGGTGGGAAGCTTGGTTAATATTTTTGTTCTTTTCCCGAAACAAGAACAGGCAAGGAGCATCCGTAACCTGCTTGTGAGAAATGGATTTGAAGTGACGGCTGCCTGTGTTACAGGAGCCCAGATTATGCAGCGGGCGGAGAGTCTGGAAGACGGACTAGTTGTCTGCGGCTATAAGTTTGTTGACATGGTCAGCAGTGAACTGAGGGAATATCTCCCGACAGGGTTTAAAATGATCGTTTTGGCTCCCCAGACGAATCTTGAATTTTTTGATCTTCAGGGGATGGAATATCTGCCCATGCCGTTAAAACCCCAGCTTTTGTTAGAAAAGGTCAGACAGGTGGTAGACACCATGCTGGCCAGACAAAAGGAAAAGAAGCATAAACCGAGACAGCGCACCAGAGAAGAACTGGAGATTATAGAAGAAGTTAAGGCACTGCTGATGAAAAATAACCGGATCACAGAGCAGGAAGCCCACGAATACATCCAGCGCCGCAGTATGAACAGCGGGGTCGGATTAATTGAGATGGCAAAAATGATCCGGGATTCATATACATATTAAATATTAGGAGGACATCATGTTTAAAATCAACGACAACTATTTAAAGTTACCAGGCAGCTATTTGTTTTCTACCATTGCCAAAAAGGTTAATGCATTTCAAGAAGCCAATCCGGATAAGGAATTGATCCGCCTTGGGATCGGGGATGTGACACAGCCTCTGGCTCCGGCAATCATCGAGGCACTTCACGGTGCAGTGGATGAGATGGCTTCGGCAGAAACATTTCATGGATATGCGCCTGATCTTGGATATGAATTTTTACGAAACGCAATCGTGGAGGGTGATTATAGATCACGTGGAGCCAAGATCCAGGCAGATGAGATCTTTGTCAGCGACGGCGCAAAGTGTGACTCAGGAAATATCCAGGAGATTTTTGCAAAGGACAATAAGATTGCAGTCTGTGACCCGGTCTATCCGGTCTATGTAGACACCAATGTCATGGCGGGCAGAACGGGAACCTATGATCCAAAGAGTGAAACATGGAGCGATGTGATCTATATGCCGTGTACGGCAGAGAATAATTTCGCGCCGGAATTCCCTGAGGAAGTGCCGGATATTATTTATCTGTGTTTCCCAAATAACCCGACTGGTTCTACGATCACAAAAGACCAGCTTCAGGGCTGGGTGGATTATGCCAACAAAAACGGGGCGGTCATCATCTATGATGCGGCATATGAGGCATATATTTCAGAAGATGATGTGGCCCACACCATCTATGAGTGTGAAGGCGCAAGAACCTGTGCCATTGAGTTAAAGAGTTTTTCCAAAAACGCTGGGTTTACCGGGGTGCGCCTGGGATATGCGGTGGTTCCGAAGGATTTGAAATGCGGAGATGTAAAACTTCATGATTTATGGGCAAGACGCCACGGAACAAAATATAACGGTGCACCATATATTGTTCAAAAAGCGGGAGCGGCCGTTTATACAGAGCAGGGAAAAGCCCAGCTGAAAGAACAGGTCGGCTACTATATGAACAATGCAAAAGTTATCTTTGAGGGACTAAAAGAAGCGGGATATACCGTGTCCGGCGGAGTCAATGCACCATATATCTGGTTAAAGACTCCGGAGGGAATGTCTTCCTGGGATTTCTTTGACCATCTGTTGGAGCAGGCGAATGTGGTGGGGACACCGGGATCAGGATTCGGACCGAGCGGTGAAGGATATTTCCGGCTCACAGCGTTTGGAAACTACGAAAATACCGTAAAAGCTATTGAACGGATCAAGAATATATAGATCATATGAGAGGACCATGTCAGCGCCAGAGACATGGTCCTTTTTGTTTATTACGATTTTCATCGAGAATCATCTAGTTTTGTGAGAATATGACGATTTATTGACATTCTGCATAGAATGTGTTAAATTTATTTCAATAATATTGTAATATGTTCACAATACACTGGAAGGAGAGGGAGACACAAAAGGGATATGAAGCGGATAATAGCAAAGGGGACGATGACAGCCGGACTGTCACTGGCATTCATTCTCGGAGTTTCCACGTTTGCAGATGCGAAGGCAAGCCAGTATCAGACCGGACTTGCAGGCTCTGCGGCAGCCATGGAAGAGTACACAGGATCAGACAGTTCTGCATCACAAAAAAAGGCAGCGCCAAACAGTAAAACAACAAAGACCACAGCCAGGACAACGGCGGCGGAGAAGACAACCCAGGCAAAACATATCACAGAAGTAAAGAAACAGCCAGTATCCACAACTACCGCAGCACAGAAGACAACAAGTGCAAAACCAAAGACCGAGGCTAAAAAACAGAACGAGGAACCAGAATACACAAGTTCTACATATCAGGGCAAGGCAGCGCCGGATGTCCGTTCAGTGTTAAATATCAGGAAGAAGAAAAGTACATCCAGCCTGGTCGTAGGAAAGTTTAAAAAGGGAAACATCGGAACGGTTTTAAAAAAGGGCAGAGAGTGGACAAAGATCCGTTCCGGGAAAGTGACTGGCTATGTTAAGAATGATTATCTCATCTGGGGAAATAACATTCACAAGTATGCCAAGGAGCATAATTTTCCGAAGAAGGCAGTGGTGAAAGCAGACACGCTGAAAGTAAGGCAGAAACAGTCTACCAAAGCGAAGGTGCTGACCCTGGTCTCAAAGAATGACAGCTATAAGATCCTGAAAGAAAGTGCAGACTGGGTCAATGTAAAAGCAGACGGTGATAAAGGCTATCTTGCAAAGGACTATGTCAGCATCCGGTATTATTTTACCAATGCCAAGTCAACGGTGAAGAAGTCTAAACCGAAAGCAACAGAGAGCACCCAGAGTACGGAGCGGTCCACACAGAGCAGCCGGGAGACATCCTCTTCCCAGGACAGCGAGAGCAGTTCTTCAGGTACCAGCCGCCAGAAGGTAGTGAACTATGCACTGAAGTTTGTGGGAAATAAATACCGCTACGGGGGAAACAGCCTGACCAACGGGATTGACTGTTCCGGATTCACCCAGCAGGTACTGGGACATTTCGGTTACAGCATCAGCAGGACCTCATCCTCCCAGGCAAACGACGGACGTACCATCTCCGTCAGCAATGTGAGACCGGGAGATCTGTTGTTCTACAAAAGAGGCGGACGGATCAACCATGTGACAATGTACATAGGAAATGGACAGGTAGTCCACGCCAGCAACTCTGCACCATATCCGCGCGGAGGCATCAAAGTATCCAGCATGGGATACCGTACCCCATGCAAAGCAGTGCGCATCATAAACTAAGCGAGAGAAGATTATTTACATATAACTAAAGGGACCGCAGTGTTTCACATTTGTGAAACACTGCGGTCCCTCCTTTTTGAAAAGATATCACAGGTGACATCCTCTGGATTCTCCAGAAGATATTTTATCCTTTTTTCACATGATTGGAGTGAGACATTCTAAGAGCCGAACGGAAATTATGTGGAAAATGTTACACATTGAACTTAAATACAATCACGTCCCCGTCATGTACCACGTATTCTTTTCCTTCTTGTCTGACAAGGCCTTTTTCACGGGCAGCAGTGATACTTCCGTTTTCCACCAAGTCATCATAGGATACGACTTCAGCGCGGATGAAGCCGCGTTCAAAGTCTGTGTGGATCTTTCCGGCTGCCTGAGGAGCCTTGGTTCCCTCTGTGATGGTCCAGGCTCTTGTCTCATCCTCTCCGGATGTCAGATAGCTGATCAGACCGAGAAGAGAATAGCTTGCGGCAATCAGCTTGTCAAGGCCTGACTCACTGAGTCCCAGATCTTCTAAAAACTCTTTCCGCTCATCATCATCCAGCTCCGCGATTTCCTGTTCGATCTGAGCGCAGATAACAAAAACGCCTGCATCCACATCTTTGGCATAATCTCTCACTTCATTTACATACTCATTGGAAGCGGCGTCATCCATAAGATCGTCTTCACAGACATTGGCTGCAAAAATGACAGGCTTGATCGTCAGAAGATTACAGGAATCCAAAATGGCCTGTTCCTCCTCGTCAGCTGTCTCAAATGTCTTGGCAAGCTTTCCGTCTTCCAGATGGGCCTTGACTCTCTCTAAAAGCTCTACTTCCTGGGCGAGAGCTTTATCGTTTCTGGAGCCCTTTTTGGATTTTGCGATCCTTCTGTCTAAAACCTCAATGTCGGAAAAGATCAATTCAAAGTTAATCGTCTCGATATCCCTCAACGGGCTGACAGATCCGTCCACATGGACAATATTTTCGTCCTCGAAACAGCGGACTACGTGGACAATGGCATCCACCTCGCGGATGTTCGCCAGGAACTGGTTCCCAAGACCTTCTCCTTTGGAAGCTCCTTTTACCAAGCCTGCGATGTCCACGAACTCTATAACGGCAGGGACGACCTTCTTTGAGTGATACATTTCAGACAGTACGTCCAGTCTTTTGTCCGGCACAGTTACGATCCCTACATTAGGGTCAATGGTGCAGAATGGATAGTTGGCAGACTCAGCGCCTGCTTTTGTGAGAGAATTGAACAAAGTACTTTTACCTACGTTTGGCAATCCTACGATACCTAATTTCATTGTGTATTGATTCCTTTCTACTATCTTTGCGTATAATAAAGCTCTTCGGGCAGGATGCCCGCAAATGCTTAAGAAAATAATCTGCCTTTGGCAGTCCGCATTTGGCGCACTCAGCCGTCAAGCCGCTAAAATATGATAAAACAAGTCTACCATAAGAACCTTGAAAAGAAAAGGAAAATGGGATAAGATGAAACGACGGAAAGGAGTTTGGTAACATGGAAAATGAAATCCGATTTCCCTTTTTGGGTATTGTACTCAAACATGTAGGGGAGGGCATCTCGATCGGAGGATTTGAGATTAAATATTATGGGATTGTCATCGCCCTGGGGTTTTTGCTCGGAATGCTGGCTGCCAGCAGAATGGCGAAAAAGAACGGGATCAATCCTGATCTTGTGTTTGACTTTGTTATCGTCGTACTCATACCGGCGATCATTGGGGCGAGACTTTACTATGTAATCTTTTCATGGGATTATTATAAGAATCACCTGACGGAGATCCTGAATATCAGAAGCGGAGGTCTTGCCATCTACGGCGGGATCATTGTGTCGGTTATCACCATGGTGATATTCTGCAGGGTAAAGAAAATAGAGTTTTTTAAGCTTGCGGATATCGCAGTGCCAGGGCTTTTGATCGGCCAGATTCTTGGCCGGTGGGGGAATTTTTTCAACAGGGAGGCTTTTGGAGGATTTACAGACGGTCCTCTGGCTATGCAGATTCCCACGGATTACTTCGTGAAGCACGGTAGGCTTTCGGAGATCGTGGACACGGGGCTGTATGACCAGGCTGTCTTTGTAGGGAGTGGGAACCACATGAATACGTATATTCAGGTTCATCCTACCTTTTTATATGAAGGACTGTGGAATCTGGCAGTGCTGATCATCGTTGTCATCATGTCCAGGCGCAAGAAGTTTGATGGAGAATCAGTGGTAATTTATGCCATTGGATATGGGATCGGACGGTTTTGGATCGAGGGACTCCGGACAGACCAACTGCTGATTCCTGGTACGCAGATCGCTGTATCCCAGGTGGTTGCGGCACTTCTGGCCATTGGAGCACTGTTGGTGCTGGTCTATCAGTGGAGAAAAATAAAACATTAAGGTTGTGGAAAAGAAACTGTTCACAGAAGGAATTCTGTGGACAGTTTTTTCTTTTTCTTGATTTTTTGTTAACAATCCATTAGAATGGAAACAGTAGTGGTGGGAAGTGGTGGATAGTGGGTATAAAATACCACAAAGTGTCACGCTTGAACACCAGGTGGAGCGCACCCGATCAGGGAAACGGTAGGTGATTACCATGTTTATGGGCGAATACAATCACACAATCGACGCAAAAGGCAGACTGATAATCCCCTCAAAGTTCAGGGAAGCCCTGGGCAGTGAATTTGTAATTACAAAGGGATTGGATGGATGCCTATTCGTGTTTCCTATGAAAGAGTGGGAGGCCTTTGAGGAGAAACTCCGGGGCCTGCCTCTAATCGATAAGAATGCGCGGAAGTTTTCCAGATTCTTTTTAGCTGGAGCATCCACCTGTGAGCTGGACAAGCAGGGAAGGATCCTGGTGCCGGGCACACTGCGTGAATTTGCACAGATGGATAAGGAAGTAGTTCTTACAGGCATGCTGGACCGTATCGAGGTATGGAGTAAGGAACAATGGCTTTTAAATAATGCTTATGACGATATGGACGATATTGCCGGAAGTATGCAGGAACTAGGTTTGAATATCTAAATGGAAGGAAAGACAAATGGATTTTGAACATGCATCTGTGTTGTTGGATGAGACAATAAGGGAACTTAAGATAAAACCGGACGGAATCTATGTGGACGGAACCCTGGGCGGAGGTGGACATGCTTACCATGTTTTGAGCAGGCTCTCTGATGAGGGAAGATATATCGGTATTGACCAGGACGAAGATGCGATCAGGGCCAGTACAAAGCGGCTTGCGCCGTTTAAGGATAAAGTCACCATAGTCAGAGACAATTATGTAAACATGCCGAATGTACTCAGGGATCTTGGGATTTCACATGTAGATGGGATTCTTCTGGATCTGGGCGTTTCTTCTTTTCAGCTGGATGAGAAGGACCGGGGATTCACCTACCGGGAGGATGTACCGCTGGATATGAGGATGGACCAGAGACAGTCGTTTTCCGCAAGAGACATTGTCAATGAATACAGTGAACAAGAATTGTTTCATATCATCCGTGACTATGGGGAGGACAAGTTTGCCAAGAATATTGCCAAGCACATAGCCGCGGAGAGAGAAAAAGCACCGATTGAGACAACAGGGCAGCTTATTGAGGTGATCAAACATGCAATTCCGATGAAGATAAGGGCTGTGGGAGGACATCCTGCCAAGCGAACATTTCAGGCTATACGGATTGAGTGCAACCGTGAACTTGATGTTCTGAAGACAAGCCTGGACCAGATGATCGAGCTGTTAAACCCCGAAGGAAGACTTTGTATCATTACCTTTCACTCACTGGAAGACAGGATCGTAAAACGGGCATTCAGAAAAAATGAAAACCCATGTACCTGTCCGCCGAATTTTCCAATCTGTACATGCGGAAATGAGTCAAAAGGCAAGGTGATCACGAGAAAGCCGATTTTACCTACAGAAGAAGAATTGATAAGGAACAAAAGAGCAAAAAGTTCAAAGTTAAGAGTGTTTGAGAGAAAATAGTGAGGGGGAGAACAGCCAAGTGAATAAGACAAGACAAGAACGATATGAATTTATTTACGGAAGCACTGCACGGAAAATGGAAGCAGCACCGGCGAGGCCTGAATATGAACCATCGGTACAGCCTAAGAAGAAACCGGCAGTCCGCACAAAGAAAAAGACAACACCTCAGACAAAGGAAAATCAGAATAAAGCTCTGGAGTTTGATTTTGCATTTATTAGGGCCCTGGCGGCGGGAATTGCAGTGATCGCAGTGGTCAGTTTCTTTTATTTATCGGAACAGACGAAACTGGAACACCAGCGTGCCGTGGTCTCGGCAAAAAAATCGGAGCTCAGCACCCTGATGGTGGAAAATGAGGATTTGAATCTGGAAATTGAACAGAGCATTAATCTTCCTGCGATCCAGGAGACTGCCATGAAAAAATATGGGATGAAAAAACCTGCGCAGAACAAGGTAATTGCATATGACAGTAAAAATGTTGACTATGTAAGACAATACAATAAGATACCTGATTCGAAGTAAGGAGCGGTGTTTTTGAAGAAAAAAAAATATAAAAAGATAAAAAGAATAAACAATGCTATGAGAGTCAGGACGTTGTCCATTGTGGCTCTCATAGCAATTCTTTTTATAGGCCTTGTGGGCCGGCTGGTTTATTTCAGTGTGGCGAAAAACAAGACATATAAAAAGAAGGTCCTGGCCCAGCAGAATTACCAGAGCCAGACTCTTCCATATAAAAGAGGAGATATTTTAGACAGAAACGGTAATACCCTGGCTACCAGCCAAAAGCTGTACAGCCTGGTCCTGGAGCCGAAAAATATTCTGCGGACAGAGCAGACACAGAAAAATGCGTTAAACGCGCTGACCAAATATATGAATCTGGACCGGGATGACCTGCTGGAGTATTTGAAGGACCACAAGGATTCCTATTATTCTGTTTACAAAAAGGACATGAAATACAGTAAGGTTGCGGACTTAAAGGATTATCTCAAATCCAAAGACGGGAAAAAGGTCGTTGGAATTACATTTTCTGAGAAGTATGTGAGAAGATATCCAAATAAAAGTCTTGCGAGCCACCTTCTTGGGTTTGTGTCCGACGGAAGTATAGGTACAACAGGCATTGAACAATATTACAATAGCGCCCTGATCGGTGTGGACGGAAGGAAGTATACCTATTTAAATGAAGAGCTGGAACAGGATGATTCCATTGTGGATCCTGAAAACGGAAAGACACTGGTGTCAACCATTGATATCAACATTCAGAAAATAGCGGAAGACCGGCTGGCCAAGTTTGAGAAAAAATACGGCAGCAAGGGAAGTTCCATCTTGGTCATGGATCCCAACAATGGGGAAGTGCTGGCTATGGCTAATTCCAACACCTATGACCTGGAAAATCCCAGGAATGACAAGGCACTGCTATCAAAATATACCCAGAGCCAGATCAATGGGATGTCTGAGAAGCAAAAAGTTAAGGCTTTTAATGAAATCTGGAAAAATCCGATCGTCTCCAACAGTTTTGAGCCTGGATCAACCTACAAACCATTTACAGTGGCAGGCGGTCTTGAAGAGGGGATTTTAAAAGGAAACGAGACATATTACTGTAAAGGCTACAAGCAGGTTGGAAAGCATAAAATCCACTGCTCGCATCAGGAGGGACACGGAAACCTTACTCTTTCGGACAGTATCGCATATTCCTGCAATGTGGCTCTGATGGACATTGCGGCCAAAGAAGGGAAAAATGTATTTGCCAAGTATCAGAAAGATTTTAATTTCGGAGTGAAGACCGGCATTGACCTCCCTGCGGAGGCGGAAACCTCCGGGCTTTTGTACAGTGCAGATGAGATGACCAATGTGGACCTGGCGACCAGTTCCTTCGGACAGACATTCAACTGCTCCATGATCCAGATGGCATCTTCCTTCAGTTCTCTCGTAAATGGGGGCTACTATTACAAACCTCATGTTGTAAAGCAGACCAGGGACGATAGTGGAAATGTGCTGAACAATAAAAATTCAGAGCTGGTAAAACAGACGATCTCCGCGGACACTTCCAAAAAGCTCCGTTCTTATATGAAGGAGACCGTGGAAAAGGGAACCGGAAAGAAAGCGCAGATCAAAGGATACAGCGTGGGAGGAAAGACAGGAACAGCCCAGAAGATCCCCAGAAGTGCAAAAACCTATATTGTCTCCTTCTGCGGATTTGCCCCGGTAGAAAACCCAAAAGTCGTAGTCTATGTGGTGATCGATGAAATCCAGAAGGATTCACAGCTCAACACAGGACTGGCAGTGGAGATGGCAAGAGACGTGCTGAAAGAATCCTTAAAAGACATGAATGTCCCAAAAACAACCAAATAACATTTTCACCAGTTCTCCGGCTTGCTGTCTCAGGGACGTAAGATTTTCTAACTTTCAGCAAAGTCTCTCCGGCGGCCCGTTCGGAACTCGCTGACGCTGACCTAGAGCACTTAGTGAAGACAAACAAAGTGCAGGCTAAACTTAGTGCGAAGGTCGTTCGAAGGAACTTAATGAACGTGAGCCAGAGGCGAGGCGAGAATTTAGTGAATCGAACCTCCTTGCCTCCGAGTCTTTGCTTCAAGAAGAAAAACTAACGACCCTTCGAATGCAAGGCCTCCGAACTGGTGAAAATGGACGTAATGTCTGCTGGAGCAGGCTGCTACAAGACAAAAGGCGCCACCTCTAAGAGTTTTTCTTCATTGTTGGAAGGAGGCCTTTCCAGAGCCGACTGGAAACAATGGAGAAAAACTCATACTTGTTCGATGTTTGTCATATATTTTACCATTATAGATTCCGGAGTTTTGTATGAAAACAAGTTATAAACGAAGGATGCTTTTAATGGGAGGCATCTTTGCATTCTGCCTGATCTTTGTGGGGGGAAGGCTTTGCTATCTTATGATAGGCCAGGCGGATAAGTATCTGGCTCTGGCAAAGGATCTGCATCAGAGGGAGCGGGAGATCAAAGCTCCCAGAGGGAATATTTACGACAGAAACGGCGTGAAGATTGCCTCCAATAAGGCGGTGTACTCCATATCCGTTATCCATTCCCAGACAAAACAGAAGGATAAAATTGTGTCCGTCCTATCCAGGGAGCTTGAGATAGACAAGGCGGAAATCAAAAAAAAGGTTTATAAAAATTCAGTTAGGGAAAAGATTAAAAGTAATGTAGAAAAAGATGTAGCTGACCGGATCAGAAAATACGAGCTGGCTGGGGTTAAGGTGGATGAGGACTATAAGAGAACCTATCCGTACAATGATCTTGCCTCAAAGGTCCTGGGTTTTACCGGAGGAGACAACCAGGGCATCGTAGGCCTTGAAGTGACGTATGACTCCTATCTGCAGGGAACCCCGGGAAGAATCCTTACACTCACCGACGGCGGAGGACGGGAGATTGATGGGGCCTATGAGGAAAGAGATGAGCCTGTAGCAGGGAATGACCTGTACACAACGCTGGATGTAAACCTTCAGAATTATGTATGGCAGGCATGTGAAAAGGTCAGAAAAGAAAAGGGAGCCAAGAGGGTGTCTATGATCATCATGAATCCCCAAAACGGAGAAATCTATGCCATGGTCAATACTCCTGAATATAATTTAAATGAACCGTTTAAGCTGAAAGGCAAAAAAGACAAGACCACAGGGAAGAAGAGACAGGAACTTCTGAACCAGATGTGGAGAAATACATGTATCAATGATACTTATGAACCAGGGTCTGTTTTTAAGATCGTGACCGCCACTGCCGGGCTGGAGCTTGGGAAGGTGAAGGTGACCGATCATTTCAGCTGTCCGGGCTTCAGGATCGTGGAAGACAGAAAGATCCGCTGCCATAAAACCACGGGACACGGATCTGAGACTTTTAAAGAGGGCGTTATGAATTCCTGCAACCCCGTCTTTATGGAAGTGGGAGCCAGAGTGGGAGTGGACGGCATGTATACCATGTTCCGCAGGATGGGATTATTTGAAAAGACCGGGATCGACATTCCGGGAGAGGCCAACTCCATCATGCACAATAAAAAGAATGTGGGAGCTGTGGAGCTTGCCACCATGTCCTTCGGCCAGTCCTTCCAGATCACTCCTCTTCAGCTTATGAGAGCGGCCAGTGCCGCAGTCAATGGAGGCACTCTGGTGACACCGCATTTCGGTATGAAGGCAGTGGCACCGTCAGGGAAGACAGTCAAGACCTTTGAATTTGCAAAAAAGAAGAATGTAATCAAGAAGGAAACATCTGAGACTATGAGAGAGCTTTTGGAGGCGGTAGTGTCAGAAGGGTCCGGAAGGAACTGCAAGATCGAGGGATATTCCATAGGAGGAAAGACTGCAACCAGTGAAAAGCTGCCTCGTGGAACAGGAAAGTATATTTCTTCATTCTTAGGTTTTTCAAAGGCAAAGCATCCAACCGTAATGGCGTTAGTTATGATCGACGAGCCGAAAGGGACGTATTATGGGGGAACCATCGCGGCTCCGGTCGTCCGTGAAGTGTTCAAAGTCGCGCTTCCTTATCTTGGAATTTCCAAGGATTATACGGTTGATAAAACAGAGAAATAAAGATATACTGGAAAGATAAGAAAAACAAATGAGGTGAAAACATGAATTATAGTATCGTAAAACCAATTCTAATAGCATTCTTCGTCAGCGTGGTTTTAAGCCCGGTGATGATTAAATATTTGCAGAAGCTGAAATTCGGCCAGTTCATCCGGGGAGAGGGACCGGAGTCCCACCTGAAAAAATCAGGGACCCCAACCATGGGCGGATTGATCATCTTACTTGGCATTATCGTGGCTTCTCTGTTTTATGTAAAGGACTACCCGAACATCATTCCAGTGCTGTTTGTCACATTGGGATTTGGATTTATCGGATTTATTGACGATTACATCAAAGTTGTAATGAAAAGAAATCTGGGACTCCGGGCCTGGCAGAAGATGCTTGGCCAGATCATTGTGACCGGAGTGTTTGCGTATTATCTGATCAACCATACGGATATCGGCACTTCCATGCTGATTCCGTTCTCACACGGAAAATACCTGGAATTAGGTGCGCTCTTTGTTCCGGCTATTTTTATCATCCTTTTGGGAACAGTCAACGGAGCCAATTTTACAGACGGACTGGATGGCCTTGCGTCCAGCGTCACTGTTCTGATCGCCACTTTCTTTACGGTGGTTGCCATCGGGGCTGGAATCGCTGGGAACGATCCGGGGCTGTGGCCGATCACCTGCGCCACTGTGGGAGCCCTGCTTGGATTCCTTGTATTTAATGTGTATCCGGCTCGGGTATTTATGGGCGATACAGGTTCGCTGGCGCTGGGAGGATTTGTGGCTGCAACTGCGGTGATGTTACGTCTTCCGCTGTTTATTCCGCTTGTGGCCTTTATTTACATGATTGAAGTGCTGTCTGTTATGATACAGGTAGTATATTTTAAGAAAACAGGAAAAAGAATCTTTAAGATGGCGCCGATCCACCATCATTTTGAACTGTCCGGATGGCCAGAGACGAAAGTCGTCGCCATATTTGCCATTGTGACAGCCATCTTATGTCTGATCGGCCTGGTTGCCATTTAGATAAGGAGCGTAAAATGACATTAAAAGATAAGAAGGTTTTAGTTGCGGGAGCAGGAAAAAGCGGCATAGGTTCAGCCAATCTTCTGATTCGATCCGGAGCCTTGGTAAGTCTCTATGACGGAAATGAAGAGCTTAAACCGATGGATGTGTACGCCAAGCTTGAAGGGAACAGAGAGATCCCTCTGATCCTGGGTGAACTTAAAGCAGAAGATACAGAAGCGTTTGATCTCCTTGTGTTAAGCCCTGGCATATCAGTAAATGCTCCGGTTTCAAAGAGATTTATGGAAGCCGGGAAACCTGTCTGGAGTGAGATCGAGCTGGCATACCAGGTATCCAGAGGACAGATAGCGGCCATCACAGGCACCAATGGAAAGACAACCACAACAGCACTGGTGGGCGAGATCATGAGATGCTGTTACAGTGATGTCTATGTTGTTGGAAATATCGGGACACCGTATACGAGCATTGCCTTGGATACAAAAGACGATAGCGTGATCGTAGCAGAGATCAGCAGTTTCCAGCTGGAAACGATTCATGACTTTTGTCCGAAGGTTTCAGCGGTTTTAAACATTACCCCGGATCATCTGGACCGGCATGGGACTGTGGAGATTTATGCTAAGACCAAGGAGTCCATTGGAATGAATCAGACCAAGGACCAGATCATGGTACTCAACTATGAGGATGCCGTCACCAGGGAAATGGCAGTGCGGGCAAAGGCAAAAGTCGTATTTTTCAGCCTTCACCATGAATTAGAAGAAGGTGTGTATTTTAAAGATGGAGCCTTTATGCTGGCAGAAAACGGATCTGCGTTTGCCATATGTACAGAGCAGGACATCAACCTCCTGGGAGACCACAACTATGAGAATATTCTGGCGGCCATCGCAGTATCTCATTATATGGGAGTTCCGGCCGAAAAGATCAGACAGGGAGTTTCTGGTTTTAAAGGTGTGGAACACCGCATAGAATATGTAGATACCATTGAAAATGTTGCCTACTATAACGATTCAAAAGGAACAAACACCGATGCCGCCATAAAAGGGATCAAAGCCATGAACCGCCCGACATTTTTGATCGGCGGGGGTTATGATAAAAAGGCAGAGTATGATGACTGGATTGAAGCTTTTGACGGAAAAGTTAAAGAACTGATCCTTCTCGGAGCAACAGCAGAGAAGATCGGTGAGACAGCCAAAGCCCATGGTTTTTCTCAGATCGTGTATGTGGATACACTGGAGGAAGCGGTAGAGTATGCGGCGTCTCATGCGGTTTCAGGTGATGCGGTTCTTTTGTCACCTGCATGTGCAAGCTGGGGGATGTTCCCGAATTATGAAGTAAGGGGTGACCGCTTCAAGGAGTGTGTAAAAAGAATAAAGGAGCGTTAAGATTTGAAGAAGAGCAGAGTCAGTGAAAAATACATGCCAAAACGGCGTTATCTCGATTATCCGATGCTTTTCATCGTGATGTTTCTCGTTGGATTCGGCTTGGTCATGATCTTCAGTACAAGTTCTTATAAGAGTACTCTGAACTTTGGGAACCCTTATCACTGGTTGATCAGGCAGTGTTTTGCCGTGGCAGTGGGGGCAGTTTTTATGGCTGTTCTCACGTGGTTTGATTATAGGATCCTCAACACGAAGGTCATAGCCTACGGCTGCTATGGGCTCAGCGTGGCACTTTTGATCATCGTGTTATTTATCGGAGCTGCCAAAAAGGGTGCGGTGCGCTGGATTTCCATAGGAGGATTTCAGTTCCAGCCATCTGAGGTGGCAAAGATTTTCCTCGTGATCTACCTGGCTTACATATTGTCGAAGAATGCCCATAGGATGAGAACTATGGCCGCCGCAGTGAAAGTCATTGTACGCTGTCTGCCTATCATCGGACTGGTTGCTTACCAGAATCTGAGTACAGCCATTGTACTGACTGCAATGGTGGGGGTCATGATTTTTGTGGTGAGCCCAAAGACCAAAGAGCTCTTGGGAATCGCCCTGTCCGGCGTCGCGGGACTGGTACTCTATCTGACATTTTCCAACAGCTACCGAAATGAGCGTGTGGCGATCTGGAAAAATCCTGAGACACATCCCAAAGGACTTCAGACAATGCAGGCACTGTATGCCATAGGATCCGGGGGACTGTTTGGAAAAGGGCTGGGACAGAGTATGCAGAAGATGGGATTCATACCGGAGTCCCATAATGATATGATATTTTCAATCATCTGCGAGGAGCTGGGACTGTTTGGAGCTGTGTGCCTTATTTTACTGTTTATGCTCTTGATCTGGAGAATGCTTTTGATCGCCATGAACTCTGATGATCTGTTTGGGTCCTTGGTTGTCATCGGCTTTATGATTCATATCGGAGTACAGGTTTTCATTAATATTGCAGTTGTAACAAACACAATTCCGCCTACCGGAATTCCATTGCCGTTCATCAGTTACGGCGGTACTTCTATTTTGGTGGTCATGGCGGAGATGGGTCTGGTTCTGTCAGTATCCAGAAAAATACGGATGTAAAGGAACTGCTTATGGATAAAAATGAAAAGATCATAACAATCAGCCAGGCCAAGAAACAAAAAAAGGGGCCTGGCCACAAAAAGACAATCGTTTTATGTGTCGTTACTCTGTTGATTTTTGTATGTGTCGTGCTTTTTGGTGTTTTTCAAACAAAAAAGATGATTGTAAAAGGGAACGACCATTACACAGAAGGAGAGATCGCAGCGGCACTGAAACAAAATACATATGTGGGGAATGGTCTGGTCTTATATCTGCAAAACAAAATCTCACCGATAAAAACGCTTCCATTTGTGGAGTCAGTTGATATCTCACTGCAGGGGACCAATCAGGTGACAGTGCAGGTCAATGAGAAGAAAAGGGCAGGGTGTTTGAATTATAACGGCAAGTATGTTTACTTCGACAAAGAAGGGTACGCGCTGGAAATTTATGAGAAACACTATGATGATGTACCGTTGGTAACAGGGCTGAATTACAAAGAAATTGCGCTTGGGGAAAAAATCCCGGAGAAGAAAAGCAGTGTATTTATGCAGATACTAAAAATTACCATGGCCATTGACAAGTACGAGCTTCCGGTCAGCCAGATCCATTTCAACGCGGACGGAAAGGCTCTGCTGATCAGCGGAGAACTCACCGTAAACCTTTGGAACAGCCAGGAACTGGACTTAAAGCTCAGTGAGCTCACCGGGATCCTCCCGAAGATGAAGGGGAAGAAGGGAACCATCTCGATGAAATATTTTACAAAGGACAATCCAGTCGCAATTTTCAAGACGAAAAAGTAGTTGAAAGTTTAGGTGAAAAACTGTATCATATAATAATATAAGAATAGTGATAATGTGGATGAGTGTAAGAAAATTTGAGATAGATATTGAAGGAGGAGCATCGTGGTCGAGATTATGCCTAATGTAGAAAGCACACAAGCCAGAATTTTAGTCATTGGGGTCGGAGGAGCCGGCAACAATGCAGTCAACCGCATGGTTGATGAGAATATACAGGGAGTGGAACTTGTAGGGATCAATACGGACAGGCAGGCTCTGTCTTTATGTAAATGCTCTACAAAGATCCAGATCGGAGAAAAGCTGACCAAAGGTCTCGGTGCAGGTGCAAAACCTGAGATCGGAGAAGCAGCCGTTGAGGAGAACAGGGATGAGATCACCCAGCTGGTACAGGGCGCTGACATGGTGTTCGTAACCTGTGGTATGGGAGGCGGAACAGGGACTGGCGCAGCCCCGGTGATCGCTGAGATTTCAAAATCACTTGGCATTCTGACAGTAGGTGTTGTCACAAAACCGTTTACCTTTGAAGGCAAGCCCCGCATGAACAATGCCATAGCAGGGGTGGCCCGTCTTCAGGATCAGGTGGACACGATGATCGTGATCCCCAATGACAAGCTGCTTCAGATCTGTGAGAAGAAGACAACCATTCCGGATGCCCTGAAGAAAGCAGATGAAGTTCTTCAGCAGGGTGTACAGGGAATTACAGATATGATCTACAATCCTGGACTGATCAACGTGGATTTTGCAGATATCCAGACAGTTATGCGCGACAAGGGTATCGCGCACATCGGCATGGGTGTCGCGGACGAGGAATTGGAGGCTATCAAGGCAGCTATGGAAAGTCCGCTTCTGGAGACAACTGTTTCCGGAGCTACCGACATCATCGTCAACTTCTCAGGAGATGTAGGAATGCTGGAAGCACAGCAGGCAGTCGAGTACTTAAAGGATACGGCAGGACAGGAAGTCAATGTGATCTTCGGTACGGTTAACTCTGATATGGGAGACCAGATCAGCGCTACCATCGTTGCCACAGGGATTCAGTCTGAGACCGCATCCAGAGGGACAGGCTTTAAAAAGAAAAGTATTACACCTCCGCCTGTTTTTTCAGGACAGCCGATCTATAGCAGTCAGCCGAAAAGTGAGCCGGCCGAAAGTACAGAATCTACATACAGCAGCAAGGAACACGAGAATGCCAGTGTAGAGGACCATGATTCTAAGATTGTGATTCCAGAGTTTCTGTTAAAGAGCAGAAGAAAATAAAATACAACATGGGACAAGCCCGTATTCAGCCGAAAGGCAGGAATACGGGCTTTTTTTGTAGAATTTACGTAGCTGGCACTTCTCTTTTTTGACAAAGTACGTGCGCTTCTTTTTTTATAATAAGCTTATGTTTTTTTTGATGATGTTTTTGGAACAGTGGCTGGTTCTTCTGGGACTGCTGCTTATTTTAAGAAGTTCGCTGAAATCCTCCAGTTCGATTGTAAGGATCCTGACCGCATCGGCCGCAGGAAGCGGACTTGGGTGTCTGACTGTGTGGGCAGCTGGGGGAAACCAGGCCGTAATGCTTGGATTTCTTGCCGCAAGCATAGCAGCCACATCGTGGCTGGCGTTTCCGCTTTCCCTTAGGAAAAGTCTTATTTGTTCCGGATATTTGTTTGCGCTGTCAGCTTTGCTGGGAGGAATATGGAGCTTTATCAAATACCGTCTGTCCATCCACATCTGGATTTTCGGTTGTTTTGCCGCATTTCTCCTTCTGGCCTTTTTATACTGTGCAGTCTGGGAAAATATCCGGGAACAGAAGGATTCCTTATATCAAGTATCATTTGAACTGCTTGGAAAGACGGTCAGGGTAACCGCTTACCTGGACACAGGAAATTTTCTTTATGAGCCCATAGAGAAACTCCCGGTTTCTGTCATAGAAGAACAGGCACTGAATCCATATTTGGATGAGTCATTAACCATTTTAATAGAAAAACATAAGCTAAAAGATATAAGAATGATTCCATACAGGTCCGTAGGGAAAGAGGGCGGCCTGATGATGGGAGTTCTTGTAACTAATATGAGAATCAAGAATAGCAGCCAGACATGGATAGTGCAAAGGGGACTGATAGGACTGTCAGAGCAGCCGCTTTCCCGAAACGGTCATTATCAGCTTTTGCTTCATCCGGATCTGGTCAGGTAAGGTAATGGGAGGTTGTACAGTGCTGAAACTTAATGTGACATGTCAAAAGAGGACATTTTTAGCGAAAGGAAAAGAGATTCATTACATCGGAGGTGCAGAGATACTGCCGGCTCCTCTGGAGGCAAAGGAAGAGGAAAAAATGATTCATATGCTCGGAACGGCGGAGGAACCGGAAGCCAGGGCAAAACTGATTGAGAGGAATCTGCGGCTTGTTGTGTACATAGCAAAAAAATTTGACAATACGGGAATTGGGGTGGAGGATTTGATCTCCATTGGGACCATTGGGCTGATAAAAGCGATCAATACATTTAACCCAGCGAAAAAGATCAAACTTGCCACCTATGCTTCCAGATGTATCGAGAATGAAATTCTGATGTATTTAAGAAGGAACAACAAGACAAAAATGGAAGTGTCCATCGATGAGCCTCTGAACGTAGATTGGGATGGAAATGAACTGCTTTTGTCAGATATCCTCGGAACGGATGAGGATATCATCTACAGGGATCTGGAACACGAGGTGGACCGGAAGCTCTTGCTGAATGCAATGAAGATCCTCTCTGACCGGGAAAGAAAGATCATTGAGTTGAGATTTGGCATCAATCAGAAAGATGGAGAAGAAAAAACGCAGAAGGAGGTTGCGGATCTAATGGGAATCTCTCAATCCTATATTTCAAGATTAGAGAAAAAAATCATCAAGAGATTAAAGAGAGAGATGTCCAGGATGGGTTGTGTTTAAAAAGAAATTAGAGAGGTGTGCTGCATTATTATACTTTATATGCAGCACACTTTTTTCATTACCATAGGAAAGTTCTTCGAACCTCCCTATGGAACAAAAAAGCCCTACGGGCATTATGCACACAAATGCGTGAGGAAATTATTTGACCACGTCAAATCGCATTTAGCGCCCAAAGTTGTCAAGCCCCTCAAAGAGTGAGGGGCTGGGGAGATGAAGTGGGCTTGCCCACTTTGTTCTTCCTGGGAAGGTTTTCAAGATCTCTCGATGAATTAAAAATACCTTATGGAGGGTCCCGCCCACATTGGCTTGGGAAATTTTTCTTCTCTTTTATCTTTGGAAAATCATGAGAAAAATGATATACTACACAAAGAGATAAAAGGAGGAGGAAAATGAGATTAAAAGGGATAAAAAGTAAGATTGCAGTATTATCTTCAGTGTTAGTGCTGGCCGCCGGAGTTTGGACAGTAAGCAGTGTTCCGATTATGGCGGAAACAAAAAGCGCGGAAGAAAATGATCCGGCCAACAGCTGGAGATATAAAGATGGAAAGCCCATAAAGCAGCAGGAAGAAATAGGGCCTTCTGTAAACAGCAGAGGCGCAAGGGCAGTATCGAATGCTTGGAAAAATGTAAATGGAGTGTTTTTGAATTCTTTGGGCGATCCGATTCCTAACGCAACAGCCAAAGGGATTGACGTGAGCAAATGGGATGGAAAGATTGACTGGAACAAAGTCAAAGCAGACGGGATTGACTATGCGATCCTAAGAGTGGGATACGGCGAGAATCTTAAAAGCCAGGATGATCCTACATGGGCATATAATTCTTCTGAATGTGAGAGAATCGGCATGCCTTATGGTGTTTATATTTATTCCTATGCGACAAACACTACAAAAGCAAAAAGTGAAGCAGAACACGTGATACGCCTGATCAAAGGGAAGAAGCTTTCTTATCCAATCTATTATGACATGGAGGATGAGAAGTACCAGGGAGGATTGTCCAATAAAAAACTGTCGGATATCGCAGATACCTTCATAAAAACATTGAACAATGCAGGCTATAAAAATGTAGGCGTCTATGCCAATAAATATTGGTTTTCCTCACTTTTAACAAGCAGTGTGTTTGATAAAAATCCTAGATGGGTGGCACAGTATAATTACCGCTGTGATTATAAAGGAGATTATCACATGTGGCAAAGTACCTCTACCGGTACGGTCAGTGGTATTGGTACAAATGTAGATTTAAACTTTAAGATTGGATCCTGGAACGTAAACGCTTATCATACAGCAGCGGTTTCTTCTGTGAAGTTGAATAAGACAAGTCTGGGTCTCAAAAATGGATCTTCCTATACACTGAAAAAGTCCATTTCACCGTCCAATGCAGGAAATAAAAATGTGACATGGAGCAGCTCGAATAAGAAAGTTGCAGTGGTTTCTTCTAGCGGAAAGGTTACTGCCAAAGGAGTTGGAAAAGCAACCATTACAGCGAAGTCATCTAACGGAAAGAAGGCAGCGTGCAAAGTCACTGTCCGGCCTAAGACCAATAAAATTAAAAAGCTCAAGAAATTCGGAAAGAAAAGCATCAAGATTACATGGTCAAAAGTGAGCGGGACGACAAAATACCAAATCTATATGTCTAAAAAGAAATCTTCTGGTTTTAAACGGATTAAGACTGCTTCCTCAAAATCCGCCAGCTATACAAAAAAGAGCCTGAAAAGAGGCAGGCGTTATTATTTCAAAGTCCGTTCATACAAAACGGTAGGGAAAACAAAGTATTACAGCAGTTTTAGTTCTGTCAAATCATTAAAACGTTAAAATAAGGAAGAATACAATGCAATAGAGAAAGAAGATCCTATAGGGGATCTTTTTTCTGTTTCATGAATGAATTCATGTGAGATATAATAGATATAGCCATTCCATTATCCATATGGTATAATAATCCTACAAATGTAAGATTATTGAAAGGAGAAGACATGGCAAATCTTAAGATAAAGGTATGTAATAGGTTTTTTGCCGTTTTCATGGCAGTGGGGATGGGGCTGGCGCCTGCCGCTCAGACAGTGTATGGCAGCCAGCAGAATGTACAGCAGGAAAAGAAAGAAAGCGGGAAAGAAGACAGCTGGCGTTATAAGGATGGAAAGCCCATTTACTCAACTGAGGGGCAGATGGCTAGCAGATCTGCCAGGGGTTACAGCAATGCCTGGAATAAAGTCAACGGGATGTTTGTAAATGATCTTGGCAGCCCGATTCCAGGTGCATGGGCAAAAGGAATTGATGTCAGCCACCATCAGAAAAAGATTGACTGGGAGAAAGTGAAGGCATCCGGTATTGACTTTGTTATTCTCCGGTGTGGCTATGGGATGAATCAACCAGAGCAAGATGATGATCAATGGCTTCGAAACGTATCGGAATGTGAACGGCTGAATATACCATATGGAGTTTATCTCTATTCCTATGCAGACACAGTAGAAAAAGCAAAAAGCGAAGCTGACCATGTGATCCGATTGATACAGGACAGGAAACTTTCCTATCCTATTTATTACGATCTGGAAGAAAACGATATATATAAACTTTCAAACTCCAAAGTGGCACAGATAGCAGGCGCTTTTGCAGACAGATTAAAGGCAAACGGCTATACGAATGTCGGAATCTATGCTAATAAAGAATGGTTTGAGAAGAAACTGACAGATAAGTTATTCCAAAAGTACCCCAGATGGATTGCACAGTACAATAGTGTCTGTAGTTATTCTGGAAGTTACATTATGTGGCAGAGCACCGACAAAGGAAATGTTCCGGGAATCAACGGATATGTAGATCTGAATTTTTTGATCAAAAGCATTCCGGCAAAGAGCTTTAAACTGAGTAAGAAGTCGCTGTCGCTGAAAAGGGGTTCCTCTTATACGCTGAAAAGTTACACAGAGCCAAAAAACGCATTTCCAACCGTCAGGTGGTCCAGCTCCAATTCATCGGTGGCGTCCATCAGTTCTGCAGGTAAAGTGACAGCAAAAAAAGTCGGCACAGCAGTGATTACGGGAACAAGTGGAAGTGGCAAAAAAGTATCCTGTAAAATCACAGTGATTCCAAAATCCAATAAGATCAAAAAACTAAAAAAGAGCGGGTCAAAGGGGATCAAAATAACATGGTCAAAGGTCTCTGGTGTGACAAAGTACCAGATTTATATGTCCAAGAAAAAATCATCTGGGTATAAGCGGATCGCGACAGTGTCAGTGAAAAAATCATCTTATACAAAAGGTAAATTAACAAAGAAAAAGCGGTATTATTTTAAGGTCAGATCCTATCAGACAGTCAGGAAAAAGAAAATATATAGTCAGTTTTCTTCTGTAAAGTCTCTGAAACGCTGATCTAAAGATATTCCTCTTGAAAAAATAGCGCCTATAGTGTAGATTGGCTTTACAGTCAATAAACATCAGGAGGATAAAATTATGATAATTGCATTGATTGCACATGATAAGAAAAAAGATGAGATGGTGGAATTTGCAAAAAAGAATAAAGAGACTTTAGCAAAGTATAACTTAGTTGCAACTGGTACTACCGGAAAAAGAGTGGAGGAAGCCACCGGCCTTCCTGTAAAGCGATATCTGTCAGGACCTTATGGCGGTGACCAGCAGTTAGGCGGCAGGATTGCAGAAGGAAAGATTGGACTGGTTGTGTTCTTCCGGGACCCATTGACAGCGCAGCCTCATGAGCCGGATGTTTCAGCGCTGCTTCGTGTCTGTGATGTACACAACGTACCGGCAGTTACAAATACTGCTGCCGCAGAACTGATGATACAGATGTTTTAGTTTTAGATGAAGATTATCCGCGGATTACAGGCTTTACGGTTTCTGAAAATTAACTTGAAAAATGGCGGATCATAGTGTATATTTATTTTGAAAGCTGTGCGACTGGCGGATAGTGGAGAAACCACGGGGAGCACGGTAGTAGACATGTCGGCCGCCTGGGCAACTTTTATTTAGTATGCCCAGGCGGCTGTTTTATTCTATAGGATAGTTTTCCCTATGGAATAAAACAGCCCTGCGGGCGTTATGAACACAAATGCGTGAGGAATCATTTGACTACGTCAAATCGCATTTGGTACGCAAAGTAAACAAGCCAAAAGGAGGATGTAAGACAATGAAGATGTTGTCATTGGAAGACGAGTTAAAAGGGAATTCATATCCTGGCAGAGGGATTGTGATTGGAAAATCACCCAACGGAACTTATGCAGTAACTGCATACTTTATCATGGGAAGAAGTGAGAACAGCAGAAACCGTGTGTTTATTGAGGACGGAAAAGGAATCCGAACCCAGGCATTTGATCCATCCAAGTTGAGCGACCCAAGTCTTATCATCTATGCCCCGGTGAAGGTGCTTGGGAATAAGACGATTGTGACTAACGGAGATCAGACAGATACGATCTATGAGCTTATGGATAAACAGCAGACGTTTGAACAGGCACTTCGCACAAGAGAGTTTGAGCCGGATGCTCCGAATTATACTCCGCGTATTTCAGGTATCATGCACGTGGAAAATGGAACTTACAATTATGCCATGTCCATTTTAAAAAGCAATAACGGCAATCCGAATGCATGCAACCGCTATACATTTGCTTACGAAAATCCAGTAAACGGGGAAGGCCATTTCATCCATACCTATATGCAGGATGGGGATCCGCTCCCAAGCTTTGAAGGAGAACCGAAGTTAGTTGGTGTGGAGGATGACATCGAGACATTTACAGGCCGTATTTGGGACAGCCTGAATGAGGATAATAAAGTGTCACTGTTTGTAAGGTATATCAATATCGAAACAGGAGAATATGAAACAAGGATCGTGAACAAGAATCAATAGGAGGAAACCATGAAGGAATTAGAATTAAAATACGGATGCAATCCAAACCAGAAACCGTCAAGGATCTACATGGAAGATGGAGAACTGCCGATCAAAGTGTTAAGTGGAAAGCCAGGATACATTAATTTCCTTGATGCATTAAATGGCTGGCAGCTGGTGAAGGAACTGAAGAAAGCAACCGGACTTCCGGCAGCGGCTTCCTTTAAACATGTCTCACCGGCAGGTGCGGCAGTAGGACTTCCCATGTCAGATGTAGAAAAGAAAATCTATTGGGTGGATGATATGGATATGGAATTTACCCCTCCCGCCAATGCTTACGCCAGGGCAAGAGGAGCAGACAGGATGTCTTCTTTCGGAGATTTTATTTCACTTTCTGATGTGTGTGACGCAGCCACAGCAAAGATTATCAAAAGAGAAGTTTCCGACGGAGTGATCGCTCCAGGATATGAGCCGGAAGCGCTTGAGATCTTAAACGAAAAGAAAAAAGGGAACTACAATGTGATCGAGATTGATCCGGATTATGTGCCTGCTCCGATCGAACGCAAAGAAGTGTTTGGCATCACTTTTGAACAGGGAAGGAATGAGCTGAACATCGACAAAGATTTCTTTAACGATATTGTCACAGAAAATAAGGAAATTCCTGACTCCGCAAAAATCGACCTGGCCATTGCCATGATCACATTGAAGTATACACAGTCTAACTCTGTCTGCTATGCAAAGGATGGACAGGCCATCGGTATCGGTGCCGGACAGCAGTCCAGGATCCATTGTACACGCCTGGCAGGACAGAAGGCGGATAACTGGTATCTGCGCCAGGCACCGAAAGTTATGGGACTGCAGTTCGTTGACGGTATCCGCAGAGCGGACCGTGACAATGCCATTGATTTGTATATCGGAGATGATTATATGGATGTTCTGGCTGACGGAGAGTGGGAAAACATCTTTAAAGTGAAGCCAGAAGTATTTACGAGAGAAGAAAAACGAGAATGGCTTTCGCAGCTGACAGGAGTCGCTCTTGGATCTGATGCGTTTTTCCCATTTGGGGATAACATTGAGAGGGCTCACAAGAGTGGTGTCTCTTATGTGGCTGAGCCGGGCGGTTCTATCCGTGATGACCATGTTATTGAAACATGCAACAAATACAATATGGCTATGTGTTTTACAGGAATCCGTTTATTCCATCACTAAATCATAAAGGGAGAGAAATCATTATGATTTCTCTCCCTTGCCTATGAATGGGACTGGCAGTAAATGCGGATCGCGTCTGAAACAAACTGGGCAGTGCCCTGTCCTCCAGCGCGGTCAATGGACTCCTTCATCCTGTCATCACCGGTGTACATAGTACCGAGAGAGGCGAGGATATCGTCGGTACAAGTATAATACTGGTCTGTGATCGACTGCTTTAAGGCTTCAACTTGCTTTTTTACAGTTTCAGATGCCGGATCTTCGGCTTTCAGACGGCCGAATTCCACAAAGTTTGCCATAAACTTTGTATTCATGAACTTTAGGTCCTCCTCTGTATAGTCCTGGGTCTTTTGTTCGTATTCCTGGAAAGCTTCTGTTTGGCCCCAACTCTTTTTTGCCTCGGCTTTATAGTTTTCCAGTGTCTGTTTGTCAAATGCCTGATAATTCAATGGCTCCACTCCTAACTTCTGTATTCCAAGAGCAAAATCAATCAGATGTTCCAGACGATCCTTTTTCAGCATTAATAGTTCAATCTGCTGGTCCAGCGCTTTTTGCCGGTCAAAGTCCGGACGGTCTAAAATCTGTCTGATGTCTTTTAGAGAGAACTCAAGCTCACGGAACAGTAAAATATGCTGAAGACGTTCTAACGCCTGAGCTCCATACAGACGGTAGCCAGCCTCTGAGATTCGGTCAGGACATAAGAGTCCGATCTCGTCATAATAGTGGAGGGTGCGCACACTGACACCGGTTAATCTGCTTACTTCTCTTACTGTTTTCATCTTGGTCTCCTCCTGGTAAGATAAGAATAGCCCATAACGCCACGTGAGAGTCAAGAGTTTTTCTCCATTATCTCCAGTCGGCTCTGGAAAGGCCTCCTTCCGACAATGGGGAAAAACTTATACCCACAGGGCACACCGCATTTTATACCCTTCGGGTGGGCGTGCTCCGCACGATAAAGTATCCCTTGGATCACTGAAACTCGGTCATGTGTTTTCGGTACCAGAGCGGCATCATGGTTCTCTGGCAGCGGGGATTTTTTCTTGCCTCCACTCCGATGGTTTCAAAGAAAGCCTTCCAAAGGTCCGTATAGATATCGGAGCGCTCGGACTCTTTTAAGCGGCTCAGTTCATTCTCTGACAGTATTGTCATGTAATAGTCCTGGTCAGATGGATGGATTACAGCGGTTTTTCTGTTGTCATCGATGATCATCCAGTTCTCGGAGGGCATGCGGTCCGTAAATTGGGGAGCCAGGATGGTGAGGACATCGCATTTGGGCTCGATATGAGCGATAAGGACCTTGTCCACTTCTGAAAACCGGAGGAATTCCCGGAATAGATGAGCTTCATTGGACACCTTCCGGTCAAGCTCAAACAGATTCATCACGGCCGGCTCCTGAAGCATATGGACCACAGAGGGGCCGTAGTGAAAGCCATAGATTAGGAAACGGTAGATTATATCCAGCTTTTCTTCCTCAAATGACATGGCGGCCCGGTATACCATATGATAGGCGTGAAAAGAAATCTTTTTTTGGATGGATCGGATGACACTTGCGGTTTTGTCAGCATCATGTTCTACATGACGGTAATCACAGAACAGTTCCAGATTCCCTATAGGTTCTGTTTTGAGACGGACGTTATTATGGCCTAAGCGGGCGGCCCAGGCAGTATAGATACAGGACATCATATCCTCAAATGTGTTGTTGCAGGTAAAGATGGTCATAAATTCTTCTCCATTATCTCCAGCCGGCTCTGGAAAGGCCTCCTTCCAACAATGGAGAAAAACTTTCGCAGAGTGAAACCTTATGTTGGAACGGGTGTTTCCCGGGCAGATATCATAACTGTTCTTAGCATTATATCTGTCCGCTCAGTGATTTGCAGGAGTCCTCGGCTGAAGGGGATGTTGTAAAATTCTTATCGTCAAAGAGGGACAGCTGTTCGTAGGTCTGGGGATGGTCAATCTCCCAGGACTTCTTGGAGTCTTCACCGATCAGCTGCCGGGTGATGAAATTCTCTTCTATGGGGATGTTATACATCATTTTTCCATTGCAGGTGATAAAGTATTTTGCGCGTTTCAGGACGACGCCGATCTTTTTAAGGTTCTCAAATGTGAGAGAGCGCTGCCTCCGGCTCTTCACAATGCGGTAGGCGGACTTGGTGCCGATGCCGGGAACCCTCAGCAGATCTGCGTAGCTGGCCCGGTTGATCTCTACGGGGAAAAGTTCCAGATGACGCAGAGCCCAGTCGCACTTGGGGTCCAGCATAATATTAAAATTGGGCCGGTCGGTGCTCAGGAGTTCTTCTGCGTGGAAACCGTAGAATCTCAAAAGCCAATCCGCCTGATACAGCCGATGTTCTCTGAGCAGCGGCGGTGCAGTATCCAGAGCGGGAAGGCGGGAGTCTTCGTTGAGGGGGACATAAGCTGAGAAGAAAACACGTTTCAGGTCAAACTTCTGGTACATCTGCTGGGTGACGGTCAGAAGCTGCAGATCGTTCTCTGCGGTGGCGCCTACGATCATCTGGGTACTTTGTCCGGCGGGAACAAACGGTGCCGGCTTTCCCTTAGCAGGCGGACGGAAGGAGTCAGAAGCCAGCAGCTTGTGTTCTTCAATACGGCTGGCCGGGACATCATCAAAGATCGTGTGCTTTAAGTTCCGGTTACCACCGAAACGCTCCATCTGCGCATCCTTCCCGATGGACAGCCGGTGGTCTACAATGCCGGAGCGGATCTGTTCCATGGGCCTTAGGATCGTCTTCTGTGTCTTGTGGGGGGCCAGATCCTTAAGTCCTTCCGGCGTGGGCAGCTCCAGATTGATGCTGACCCGGTCTGCCAGATATCCGATGCTTGAAAGAAGTTCCTCGGGAGCGCCGGGGATGGCTTTCACATGGATGTAGCCGTTGAAACGGTACTGGTTCCTCAGCATGGAAAGGGTCCGGCACATAAGCTCCATCGTATAGGCGGGGCTTTTTACTACACCGGAGCTTAAGAACAGTCCCTCGATATAATTCCGTCGGTAGAACTCGATGACCAAATGGCAGACTTCCTCCGGAGTGAATGTGGTGCGGACCCGGTCATTGCCTGCACGGTTCAGGCAGTACTTGCAGTCATAGATGCACTCATTGCTCTGAAGTATTTTTAACAGGGAGACACAGCGGCCGTCAGAGGCAAAGCTGTGGCAGATGCCTGCGGCCACGCCGTTTCCCAGTTTTCCTTTTTCGCCCCGGCGGTCTACGCCGCTGGAGGTGCAGGCCACGTCATATTTGGCCGCGTCTGCAAGAATTGTTAATTTCTCCTGTAATGACAGGGAAGGACTTATAGTTTCCATAACCCACCTCACAATATCGAATGTTTGTTCTTTTATTCTAGCACAGTGCCATGGAGAAAGCAAGCAAAATAAGAACAGAAGTTCGAACGAAAAGAAGTTGCGGCAGTGCATTGGTAAATGGTATGATAATAGTCAACGGCAATACAATTTAGAAGGTTGAGGGTTAGTATGGATCAAAAAACAAAAATGAAGTTCGGCAAGGCAGCATTGTTTGGTTCTGCACTGATATGGGGCAGTTCCTTTTTTATTATGAAAAATACCATTGCCAATATACCAGAAAACTTTCTGCTTGCCACTAGATTTTTAGTGGGGGCATTGTTACTGTGTATTTTTTTCCATAAGAGGCTGGGGAACATAAATAAAAGTTATTTGAAAATCGGATTTGTACTGGGAAGTTTCTGGTTTTGGGCTTATTGGTTTCAGACAGAAGGGCTGTATCACACAACACCCGGGAAAAATGCATTTTTAACAGCTATCTACTGTGTGATTGTGCCTTTTGTGGCATGGGCCTGGCAGAAAAAAAGGCCCACAAAACAAAACTTTCTGGCGGCATTGATCTGTATCACCGGTATCGGGCTGATATCTCTCAATGGCAGTTTAAGCATTGGAATAGGTGACGCGCTGACCTTAGCGGGCGGCCTTTTGTTTTCTCTCCATATCGCTTATCTGGGAATGAAGAGTGGGGAAAAAGATCCTGTGCTGCTTACAATCGTACAGTTTTTATTTGCGGGGCTGTGGGGAGCAGTGCTGTCCTTGTTTACTGAGGATCTCAGTGCCATCCACTGGACTTTTGGGCAGGCGGGAAGCCTGGCCTATCTGGTCATCATGTGTACGGCTGTGGCAGTAACCTTTCAGAGCGTGGGACAGAGCCATGTGAATTCTTCCTCCGCTTCCCTGATCCTGAGTCTGGAGTCTGTATTCGGGGTGCTTTTCAGCGTGATTTTTTACGGAGAAAAGGCCACGTTAAAGATTTTGGCCGGTTTTGCGCTGGTGATGGCCGCAATTTTGCTCTCAGAGACAGATTTCGGCAGGAAGTCCAGACGAAAAAAAGTTATAAATAAGAAAACGGCAAATGTGGTATAATTTATCTTGAACGCCGATAAAATTTCCATCCGTGCATACGGTGGATCAAAATATAAAAAAGGAGCGAATTTCAAAGGCTATGATAAAGAATTATGAGTTGGTAAAAGAAGAACAGATCAAAGAGCTGAATGGAACAGGCTATGTATACCGCCACAAAAAGACGGGGGCCAGAGTGGTAGTGATCTCCAATGAGGACGATAACAAGGTATTCCAGATTGGATTTAAGACACCGCCAAAGGATGATACCGGGGTTCCGCATATTATGGAGCACTCCGTGCTCTGCGGGTCCAGAGAATTTCCTTTAAAAGATCCGTTTGTGGAGCTGGTGAAAGGATCCCTGAACACATTTTTGAATGCCATGACGTATCCGGATAAGACGGTATATCCGGTGGCAAGCTGTAACGATAAAGATTTTTTCAACCTGATGCACGTCTATCTGGATGCGGTCTTTTATCCGAACATTTATACAAAACCGGAGATCTTAAAGCAGGAAGGGTGGCATTATTCTCTTGAGTCAGAAGATGCGCCTGTAACCTACAACGGTGTTGTATATAATGAGATGAAGGGTGTATTTTCTTCCCCGGACCAGCAGCTTGCGCGTCTCATCCAGAAGTCACTGCTTTCTGACACTCCGTATGGATTTGAGTCAGGAGGAGATCCGGAAGCGATCCCTGAGCTCAGCTATGAGCAGTTCCTGGATTTTCACAGAACCTACTACCATCCTTCCAACAGCTATATCTATCTGTATGGGGATATGGACCCAGAGGAATATCTGGAGTTTATCGATGAGCATTATCTTTCTGACTTTGATAAAAAGCAGGTAGACACCTCATGGGAGCCCCAAAAAGCTTTCAGCGAAGTGAAACGTGTGGAGGAAGTGTATCCGGTCAGTGAACAGGATGGGACGGAGAATAAAACGTTCCTTTCTTATAATGCAGTCATAGGCACAAGTCTTGACAAAGAGCTGTATATTGCTTTTCAGATTCTTGACCGGGCGTTGTTTTCCATGCAGGGAGCACCTGTAAAAAAGGCTTTGATGGAAGCAGGAATCGCAAAGGATATCAGCAGTTCTTACGACAACGGTATTGAGCAGCCTGTCTTTTCTGTGGTAGCCCAGGAGGCAGATGAGAAAAAAGAAGAGGAATTTGTGCGCATCATCGAGGAGATGCTTCAAAAAATCTCTGAGGAAGGAATACAGAGACGCAGTCTGGAGGCGGCGCTGAATTATTATGAATTCCAATACAAGGAGGCCAACTTCGGGAGATTTCCAAAGGGACTCATGTATGGGCTTCAGATGTACGACAGCTGGCTCTACGACGATGATGAGCCGTTTATGCATGTAAAGACCAACGAGGTGTTTGCATTTTTAAGAGAGCAGCTGGACGGAAGCTATTTCACCGACTTGATCAAAACCTATCTGTTGTCAAATACACATAAATCCATCGTTGTGCTGAAACCGGAAAAGGGACTTCAGACCAGGAAGGACCAAAAGACAGCAGAGCAGCTCAGGGAATTCAAGGAGAGCCTGTTAGAAGAAGAACTCAGGCAGCTGGTAAAATCAACTAAAGAATTGAAAGAATATCAGGAGGCAGCGACTCCGAAAGAGGATCTGGAGAAAATACCGCTTCTGGATATTAAAGATATTAAGAAGGAAATCCGCCCTCTGTGCAACGAAGAAGTACTGGTGGATGGAGTCAAGATCATCTGGCACCCATACTTTACCAACCAGATCTGCTATCTGAAGATGGTATTTGATATGTCCAGGGTTCCAGCCAGACTGGTACCTTATGTGTCTCTCATGTCAGAAGTGTTCAGAAGCGTAGATACCAAAAAACACAGTTATTTTGAGCTGGGCAATGAGATCGGCATTGAGACAGGAGGCATGGTGACAACCATGGATGTTCTTCCTGACGGTACTGATGGGGTGAAAAGCTATTTTGTCATCAGGACAAAGTGCTTCTACGAAAATGCTGATAAAGCCTTTGAGCTGATGGAGGAGATCCTGTTTGACAGTAAACTGGACGACAAAAAACGTCTCAAGGAGATCATCGGGCAGATCTACACCAATATGAAGACCGATCTTGCTCAGGCAGGACACAAAACAGCTTCCAACCGGGCTATGTCCTATTTTTCTCCTTATGCAAGGTATAAAGAGCAGATCCAGGGTGTTTCCATGTTTGAATTTGTGAAAGACTGGTACGAATCCTTTGAACAGGAGAGCGATAAGATCGCAGATAACATGAAAGAAGCATGCAGATATATTTTCCGAAAGGAAAATCTTATGGTCAGTTATACTGGAAAAGAGAAAAAGCCGTCTTTCATGGAAGATGCTATGCATCAGTTTACAGGGCGTATGTTTACAGAAGACCTTCCGGAAGAAGAGACAAAGATTCTGCCGGAGAACATGGAGGAGGGATTCGCCACGGCAGGAGGAGTACAGTATGTAGCCTGTGCAGGAAACTTTGCCACAAAGGGTTATGAGTATACGGGAGCGCTCAATGTGTTACAGGTCATCTTTTCCTATGAGTATCTCTGGCTTAATATCCGGGTCAAAGGAGGAGCTTACGGCTGTATGTGCAGCTTTATGCCTCAGGGAGACAGTATGTTTGTCTCCTACAGAGACCCAAATCTCTTAGAGACCTATCAGGTGTTTGAGAATGCGGCGGATTTTGTAGAGCATTTTGATATTGATGACCGTGACATGGTGAAATATATCATCGGAACCATCAGCAACATGGATACTCCGCTGGAACCGGATGATCTGGGAGAGAGAAGCTTCCAGGCATATCTGCTGGGAAGGACAGAAGCAGAGCTTCAGAAGTACCGGGACCAGGTGCTTTCCTGTGATCAGGAAACGATTCGTTCTCTGGCGCCGTATGTGCGCTGTGTGGTGGATGCAGGAAATAACTGCACCATCGGAAATGAAGACAAACTAGAAGAAGCAAAGGATAAATTTAAGGAAATCAGACACGTATTTTAGGAAGGAAGTTTATGGACGCAGGAATGAAATCAGGATTTGTAACATTGATCGGCAGGCCGAATGTGGGCAAATCTACGCTGATGAATCAGCTGATCGGACAGAAGATCGCGATCACCTCTAAAAAGCCGCAGACAACAAGAAACAGAATCCAGACAGTTTTTACGGACGAGCGGGGGCAGATCGTCTTTTTAGACACACCAGGGATCAACAAAGCAAAAAATAAGCTCGGCGACTATATGCTCAAAGTCGCTGAGCGCACACTCAACGAAGTGGATCTTATTTTATGGCTGGTGGAGCCTACTACTTTTATTGGGGGTGGAGAGCGGTATATCATCGAACAGCTTGGCAAGGTCAAGACACCGGTCATCCTTGTCATTAACAAGACAGATACAGTTAAAGATGAGGAAATACTGAAGGCGATCACCACATACAAAGACGTGTGTGAATTTGTGGAAGTCATCCCGGTCTCTGCACTAAAGGGAAAGAATACGGACGATGTTATTGACTGTATTTTCAAATATCTTCCGGAAGGCCCCATGTTTTTTGACGAGGACACGGTCACGGACCAGCCCGAAAGACAGATCTGTGCGGAGCTCATCAGAGAAAAGGCACTGCGTCTGCTGGACCAGGAAATCCCCCACGGGATCGCGGTGATCATTGATTCTATGAAAGAGCGCCGGCACGGACATATCATAGACATTGACGCTACCATCGTATGCGAGAGGGATTCCCACAAAGGCATCATCATCGGGAAGCAGGGCAGCATGTTAAAGAAAATCGGATCTCAGGCCCGGATCGAAATGGAAAACCTGCTGGATATTAAAGTGAATCTGCAGCTGTGGGTGAAGGTAAAAAAGGACTGGCGAGACAGCGATATGCTTCTTAAAAACTACGGGTACAATAAGAAAGAAGTTTAAACATGGGACAGGAAATCAAAGTAACCGGCCTGGTATTAAATGCCGGGAATATCGGAGAATTTGATAAAAGGGTCACACTTCTCACAAAAGAGAGAGGAAGGATCACCGCCTTTGCAAGAGGGGCAAAAAAGGCAACAAGTCCTTATGCTGCAGCCTGTCAGCCGTTTACGTTTGGAGAATTTTCTCTGTATGAGGGCAGAAGCTCCTTTAATCTCATGTGGGCAGACGTGGGGCATTACTTTGAGGGGATCAAGGAGGATCTTCTACTGATCTCCTATGGCAGTTATTTTTGTGAGTTTGTTTCTTATCTCACAAGGGAAAATAACGATGAGATGGATATTTTAAAGCTGCTGTACCAAAGCCTGCGGGCCTTGGAGAAGAAAACCATCGGACCCGAATTGATCCGCAGGGTATTTGAGATCAAAATCATGGCTCTGTATGGGCAGGGCATGGAGGTTTTCTGCTGTACCCAGTGTGGCAGCACAGAAGACCTTGAATATTTTGACAGCAGCGCAGGCGGGATGGTATGTTCAAATTGCCAAAAGGCCGGGGGACGGGCGGTACATATTTCCGGATCTACGGTATATACCATTCAGTTTATTTTAAGCAGTGCCCTGGAAAAGCTGTATACATTTAAGGTTTCCAAAGAAGTGCAGAAGGAACTTGAGATAGTCTGCGATTCTTTTCTAAACCAATATGTCAGCCACCATTTTAAGTCGTTGGATTTTTTGGAGCTGCTTTGACTTTTTTTGCTTATCTCTTGAAAAAAGAGGGGTTACACGCTACAATAGAACAGATTATAGGAAATGAAAAAACGGTGAGGTAGAAACAATATGGAATTAACAATGGAGAAAATCGTAAATTTAGCAAAAGCCAGAGGTTTTGTGTACAGCGGATCTGAGATTTACGGCGGATTGGCAAATACATGGGATTACGGAAATCTGGGCGTGGAGCTTAAGAACAATGTCAAAAAGGCATGGTGGAAGAAATTCATCCAGGAGAGCCCGTACAATGTAGGTGTTGACTGTGCGATCCTGATGAATCCGCAGACTTGGGTTGCCTCCGGGCATCTGGGCGGATTTTCTGACCCTCTGATGGACTGTAAAGAGTGTCATGAACGGTTCCGCGCAGATAAGATCATCGAAGACTACATGGATGAACACGGCATGGAGATCGAAGGCGGTTCCGTGGACGGATGGACAAAAGAAGAGATGGTAGATTTTATCAATGACCATAATATTGTCTGCCCATCCTGCGGTAAGAAGAATTTTACGGATATCCGCGAGTTCAACCTGATGTTTAAGACCTTCCAGGGTGTCACTGAGGATGCGAAAAATACAGTTTATCTGCGTCCGGAGACAGCACAGGGTATTTTCGTCAATTTTAAAAATGTACAGAGAACATCCAGAAAGAAAATTCCGTTCGGTATCGGACAGGTAGGAAAGTCTTTCAGAAATGAAATCACTCCTGGAAACTTTACGTTCCGTACAAGAGAATTTGAGCAGATGGAACTGGAATTTTTCTGTGAGCCAGATACTGACCTTGAGTGGTTTGCCTATTGGAAAGATTTCTGTATTAACTGGCTGAAAACTTTGGGGATCACAGATGACCAGATGAGAGTCCGTGACCATGGAAAAGAAGAACTTTCCTTCTACTCCAAGGCTACTTCTGATATTGAATTTTTATTCCCGTTTGGATGGGGAGAGCTGTGGGGTATCGCTGACCGTACAGATTATGACCTGACACAGCATCAAAATACCTCAGGGGAAGATCTGACATACTTTGATGACGAGAAGAAAGAACGTTATATTCCTTACGTAATTGAACCGTCTCTGGGAGCAGACCGTGTAACGTTAGCGTTCTTATGTGCTGCTTATGACGAAGAAGAGCTGGAAGGCGGAGATAAGAGAACGGTACTCCGTTTTCATCCGGCCATTGCACCGGTAAAGATCGGCGTGCTTCCGCTGTCTAAGAAATTAGGCGAGGGTGCAGGTAAGGTCTACGAGATGCTTGCCAAATATTACAACTGTGAGTATGATGAGCGGGGAAATATCGGAAAACGTTATAGAAGACAGGATGAGATCGGAACACCGTTCTGTGTGACCTATGACTTTGATTCTGAGGAAGATGGGGCAGTGACCGTCAGAGACCGTGACACTATGGAACAGGAAAGAATCAAGATCGAAGATTTAAAAGACTATTTTGAAAAGAAATTTGAATATTAAGATTAAAAACCGACCAGGTCAATCATCTGGCCGGTTTTTTATTCCATAGGAAAGTTCTTCGAACCTCCCTATGGAATAAAAAAGCCCTGTGGGCAGTATGCACACAAATGCGTAAGGAATCTATTTGACTACGTCAAATCGCATTTGGTGCTCAAAGTTGTCAAGCCCCTCAAAGAGTGATGGGTTGGGGAGATGAGGTGGCTTGCCCACTTTGTTCAGATTTCTGATATGCAAGTCTCTCACTGCCGTTTTCCAAATAGATGATACCGCAATAGGTAAATCCATTTCTTTTAAGTAGATTCTGCATCACGTGATTATCTCTATGGGTGTCGATCCGCAGATTTCCGCATTCTTCAAAAGCCCAAGCCAGGCAGAAGGATGCGGATCCTTTCTTTTTCCCGCTGGAAGCAATCCGGTGAATCACACCGTAAGGATCCAGGTTCAGCCAATTTCCCTGATAAATATGTCCATAGGTGGGATCTTCCCCGGCTTTGTAAAAAAATACTGCAAGGATTTTTCCGTTTTCCATGCAGACATAGCTGTTTCCTGATTTTATATCACCGCATATGACTGCTTCCTGGGGATGTGTCTCTCCCCATTGGTCAGGATTCCCATGGTCCTTCATGAACGCTCTGGCATTAGAATAGATCTTCAGAATCTCACTGAGCTGTCCGATCTCAGCTTTTCGTATTTCCATATGTTTTCCCTCTTTTGTTATATTTTATGAGTGATAATATACAATGACTGGCTGCATAAATCAATAAAAATATTTTTTATCTGTTCAGAAAAAGGAAACGATCATAGTATCCTAAGAAAATTGTAATAATTTATGCATTTTTTTATCATACTTTTCTGGTATACTTAATTTATTCGGTAACAAGAAGGGAGAAATTATGAGAAAGATTGTTTTTAATAAAAAGTTTTTGGCAGCAGTGGGAATCGTACTGGCTGTGGGAGGGTGTTTTTTTGTAAAAGGAAAGATGAATACAAAGGCTGCGGATGACAGCATTTTTGTTCAAAATATGAGTGTTCAATTCAAACAGTGCGAAGGAACTTCCAAAGAAATACTGGAAGAAGATATTGATGAAAATATTTCAGAGGAGATCATGGCTCTGGAGGAAAAAGGCCATACCTATGAGATCGGTGAGGAATTAACTGCCCAGAACGGTTATTTCATACCAGTGATAAAACAGATAGAGGATGAGACAGCCTATGAGGCCATCGGCGGCTTTACCGTCAAGAAGAAAAATTATGTGGTAAAGGTAAAATCAGACCAGAAGATCACAGAGAGTGATGTGGAGACTGCACTGGAGGCAGTAAAGGAGCAGTTGAATTAGAGAATTAAAGAATATTGTTCATATATTGGCGGAGAGAAGTTAAAACTTCTCTCTGTTTTTTTATGTAAAAACCAGAGAACTTCCTGAGAAACCGAAAACTTCTTTGAATAAAATATATATTTCATTTCTTTGGTCAGGAAAAGTTTTATATCTATCTGTAAACTTTATTTCCGGTCGTGGGGAAAAAACTTGTATTGAGGGCTGCCAGAGCCGAGGATATACTAAAACCATAGAATTCATGAATTCCAATGGAACAATAAAACTGACATTAAAGGAGAATAAGTGCCATGGGAAGCAGCGCCAATGAGATTAAGAAACAAATAGTTTATTATGCAAAACTTATGGACGAAAAAGGGCTTGTCAATACACTGGAAGGAAACTTATCAATCTTAGACCGTGAAACAGAAGAATTATATATCACGCCGTCAGGCATAAGAAAAAGGCAGCTGAATGAAGACATGATAGCAGTGTTGAGAGACGGGGAACAAATTGGAGGAAGTGCGAAGAGATCCAGCGAGTACCTGCTGCACGAAGCTGCACTGAAGGCCAGACCTGACTGCTGTGCAGCGGCACACATTCATGCGCCGTATATGACAGCATATGCATACTGCGGAAAAGATATAAAATTAAAATGTTCTACAACATTTGCACTAAAGATGGGGGAGATCCCATGCCTTCCATATGGCGAACCTGGAACTTCCAGCATTGCACATGGGATAGAAGAAGTCATCAAAGACCACGACTTGATTCTTTTGGGGAATCATGGATGTATTGCTGTCGGGAATACGCTGGAAGATGCAGTAAAGATTGTGGAGGCTGCGGAAGAAGTTTTAAAAATTTATCATTTGACGGAGAGTATAGGGAAAGTGAAAGATATACCGGAGTGCCAGTTAAAGAAACTGATGGAGCGGAGGTCAAAAATACAGATGATTGGAAAAGAAACGAATGACAGAAAAGGAGGGATGTAATGATGAAGGCCGCACTGATGTATGGACCAAATGATATCCGGATAGAAGAAATGAAACGGCCGGCTTGTCCGGAGGGAGGATTTGTTTTAAAAGTATGTGCCATCGGATTATGTGGATCCGATATCAGAAATTTAACTACTGATTCAAAAAAAGGGCGGTATCCGCATGTTTTTGGGCATGAGATGGTAGGAATGATTGATGAGATTTCAGAAACAACAAAGAACTACAAAGTTGGAGACAGGGTTTATGTTCATCCTGGAAATCATTGTTTGGAATGTGAGGAATGCCGGAGCGGACATAGTGAGAACTGTGTGAACCATGAATCCTATACGGACAGGCAGGGTGGTTTTGCAGAGTTTGCGCCGGTAACCAAAGCACAGGCAGAGAAGGACTCTGTTTATAAGATTCCGGAAGATGTAAGCTTTGAGAGAGCTTCTCTTGGAGAACCGTTATCCTCCGTTTATGCCTGCCAGGAAAATATTCAAGTTGGATTCGGGGATACAGTTGTGATTATTGGTGCAGGACCGATCGGATGTTTTCATTCCAGGCTGGCAAAGCTGAGAGGTGCAAAAAAAGTTATCATGATCGAGATCAATGATCAGCGGCTGGAAATGACAAAGCAGTTTGGGGTGGACCATACGATTAACAGTACGAAGACTGACCCGGTTAAAGAAGTTAAAGAGTTGACAAATGGAAAAGGTGCTGACAAAGTGATTTCCGCGAATCCTTCAACACAGGCTCAGGCACAATCCATATTTATGGCAAGAAAAGGCGGAATTGTTGTGTTTTTCGGAGGAGTAGCAAAGGGAGCCATGACAGAGCTGGATACAAATTATATTCATTATCATAATTTATGGATTTACGGTCATTATGGAGCAAACAGCATGCAGGTCCAGAGAGCATTTGAACTGGCAATCTCTGATGAATTTGGAGCAGATCAATTTATTACTCATGTGCTTCCGCTGAGTATGATCAAAGAAGCCATTGAGTTGACAAGGACAGGAGAGGCCATCAAGGTGGTACTGTTTCCAAACAAAGAAAAGGAGGAGAGTACATGTCAAAACAATTGACCATTTTAGTAGCATGCGGCAGCGGTGTTGCCACATCCACTGTCGCACAGGAGGCAGTAAAGAAGATTTGCAGGGAGGCCGGCATACCAGCAAAAATAGTAAAAAGTACGATGACAGAAATTCCGTCCAAACAAAATGATGTAGATGTCATTATGGTGACGACAAATTACCGTAGGCCTGTAACAAAACCATTAATAAAAGTGTTTGGTTTAATCTCGGGGATCGGGGAGGACAGAATCAGAGAAGAGATTGTGAATACGTGCAAAGGATTATTGGATTAGGAGAGAACTTCTGAGCCATATAAATATTAGCTGTGCAAAAGAGAAAAGAAAGGAGTTTCTATGGATACCTTGTTAATGATCAGCCAAAAAATAATAAATATGGGCGCGGTTTCCCTGCTTCCGTTTATGATCCTGATTTTAGGATTAATTTTCCGAATGAAATTTGGAGCGGCATTAAAATCAGGTATGTTTGTAGGAATTGGGTTTCAGGGACTTAAGCTTGTTGTCTCATTACTCATTACAACCATACAGCCGGTCATCGACCATTATCAGTCATTGGGAAAAGGTTTCACAACAATTGATATGGGGTTTGCGGCAACTGGAGCTGCCTCCTGGACAGTACCGTTTGCGCCTGTGGCGGTCCCTTTGATCGTGTTGGCAAATTTTATCCTGATTTTTGTCTTTAAAAGAAAAGTCCTCAATGTAGATATTTGGAACTATATTCATTTGTTAATTCCGGGAGCACTTGCGTATGCCCTGTTTGGCAACATCATTCTTGGAGTGGCCGTCACGGTGGGGCTGTCAGTTGTCACAGTCTTAGTATCTGAACTGATTGCACCTAAGTGGCAGGAATATTTCGGTCTGGAAGGTACGACTTGTACAACATTTTCCTTTATCGTGTGGACTTATCCGGTCTCCTGGCTGATGAATAAGATTATTGATAAAATTCCCGGCCTTAAGGATATTGATATCGATATGGAACATCTGGAAGACAAACTAGGCATCTTTGGAGAACCATGTTTTGTTGGATTTCTCGTAGGAGTTTTTCTTGGAGTCATGACAAAGCAGCCGGTTGAAACCATGCTAGTGCTTGGCATGGGAATTGCCAGTGTATTGATTCTAATACCAAGAATGGTCTCCATCATGATGGAAGGAATCACCCCGATTGGGAATGCAGCAAATAAATTTATGAAAAAACATCTTGGAGAGGATTCACAGCTCTTTATCGGGATGGATATCGCGCTTGGACTTGGAGATCCTGCCTGCGTCACTTGCACAGCGATCTGCATACCAATCACCATCGCAACCGCATTTTTAATACCGGGAATGACTTATTTTCCAATCGGAATGTTGGCTTCTGTCTGTTACTTAACCGTATTTTGTGTTATGGCAAGTAACGGGAAACTGTTGCGGAGCCTAATTTGCTGCGTGGTTCTCATCTTCCTGAAATCTTTTCTGGCAAATCTATTCGTGCCGGAGGCCACTGCTTTCTTCAGTGTCACCGGATTGGATCTAGGGGGAAAGATGGCAACCGACGGTTTCTTCGGATATAATCTTGGAACAACGGTTATCTGTCTGCTGCATCGGCTGGCTGGTCTTTTCGTAGGATAAGAAAGCAATAGAATAGGAGAAGGCATATGGGCAAAAAAAATATATATTTGGCAACGGAGGGGGATGCAAAAGACTGGAAAGAAGCAATTCTTCTGTGCGGTGAATGTATGATGAGCTGCGGAAGTGTCAGTCAGGATTTTGTAGATGCCTGTATTGAGAGAGAAAAAGAATATCCAACAGGCCTTCCCTCAGAGATCCCGGTGGCAATTCCTCATTCTAAAGCAGAAGGGATCAGAGAAAACTGTATCTGTCTTTTGAGACTGGATCACCCAGTGCGGTTTTACCGAATGGACGACACAGAAGAATATGTTGACACCAGGCTGGTCTTTAATCTGGCAATTAAGGGGGCGGAGGATCATCTGGAATTTTTGAAGAGACTGATTCATTTTGTCCTTGATCAAACAACAATTTCAAAATGCAGTGAACTGCCGTTGGAAGAAATTCCAAGCTACCTTGAGAAAAAAATGAAAGTGTAAAAAACAAATAGAACGGAGAATAAACATTGCGTTTCCGGCGCAGTGTTTATTCTGCTTTTCCATGGTGGAGGGATGCTTATGAGAAAGCGCAGTGTGGAAATCATTCAAAAATTTATTCTTAATACAGATAAAGTCTGGACAGTAAAAGAACTTGCCCTGGAATACAAAATTACAAAAAAGACGCTGCGCAATGATATTGGAGAGATTAACCAATTCCTACATTCGATTCCTGTATCGGATATCACAGTATCAGAAGGCGGGGCACTGATAAAACAAGAGGATTTTGATGAAGCTCTTGTAGAAGAACATCTGTATAATATGGATATTTATTTGTATAAATTATCTAATCAGGAACGGCAAATCTATATTATGATGATTCTTGCAGTCAGCCAGCACCATATCACGATGCAGAATTTTGCAGAGGAGCTATATGTAAGCCGGATTACCATCGTTAAAGACATCGAACAAATCAAAGAGAAATTTATGGAACTTGAAACAAATCTGGTGATCGATCCTGGGAAAGGGATGTGCTTAAAGTGTGATGATCAAAAGAGGATTGAAATATTAATTTCTTTATTCCGGGAAATAGCAATTGATATAAAACATAATGGTTATTTTCAGAGAATGGTCATGAAGCGCATGGAGATCAGGTACAGCTTGTCTGCAATATTCTCCTATATGCAGGAATATATGCAGGTTTGCAGTCTGGTCTTTATGGAAGATGTTTTTTATGATATTGTATTATACTTATTTGTAATATTTAATTTTGGAAGAAAAGAAGGCACAGTGATCAGTAAAAAGGCTGTATTATCAGGAATTGATCATTTGATTTTATATGTGGGAGCTATGCTGCATATTCAGGTTACTCTGGAGATGCTGGAAAATTTCCGGTCCTATATTAAACGTCATCATTTGTATTCTTTTGTAAAAACAGTGGACGAGATTGAGCTGTATAAAATAATTATGCATTTTGTGGAGATCATCGATCAAAGGTTACAGCTTGGACTTGGCGATGATACCAAACTGTTGGATTCATTGCTTATGCATATCAAAAACCGGAAAGACTGGGGCAGCTATGAAGTGGAACTGCCAAAGGAATATGACAGCTTTATCAATTACGAATTACTGCAACAGGCAGTCAATCAAAATGCATGGATACTGGAACGCTATCTTACTTATAAGCTCAGTGAGAATATGAAAAAATCAATTGTAATCCATATTTGTGTTTCAATTATCAGAAACCGGCGTTACATGCCGAGGCTTTCTGTTGTGATTGTCTGTCCCGGCAGTATGGCAACTGGAAAATATCTTGAGGCACAGATTAAGAATTATTTTGACTTTAAGGTCATCGGTGTTCTGGCAGCTGAGGAGGTACCGGAGGAATTGGAGGCTAAAGATAAAAAGGTAGACTTTATTATTTCTACAGTTTCGATCAAAAGCAAAAAGTATCCGGTGATCAAAGTGCATGCTTTCCTAAAAATGTCTGATATGAATCTGATCCAGCAAATGGCACTTCAAAAGCAAAAAGTGCAGCAGGATGTTATGAATCCAAAATCTGAATTATTAAAAAGTATGATTCAGGATATCATAGATGATAAAAAGCTGGCGGATCTGCTGTGCAGGAAAGTGTCAGAGGTGATAAAGGACTATCGAAATACTGTTCTTTTAGTCCAAGAAAATGCATTGGGGGATCTCCTGGAGGAAGCATATATTCAGATCTGTAACCGGGAGATGACTTGGAAACAGGCTATATACAAAGCGGCAGAACCATTGGAAAGAGCCGGATTTATTGAATCGGAATACATCAGAAAATCAGTTGAACATGTGGAGGAATATGGCGACTATATCGTTGTAAGCAAAGGTGTCGCTCTTGCACATGCCAATAAAAATTACGGAGCCAATAAAGACTGTCTGAGTCTTCTCGTTTCAGAAAAAGGAATTACATTCACGGAAACAGAAGATAAGATTCATTTATTGTTCTGTTTTGCATCAAAAGGAGAAAATGAATATCTAGAACTTCTGAAATCAATCGTATTGATCGGAAAAACGGATGGGAAAGTAGATGAAATATGTAGCAAAAAAACGGTGGGTGAGATTTATAGGGAAGTTGTTTATTGTACTTAGCTGCTGTGGAGGCAGATAGCCTAAAGGTGGACGTGCCTCGCACGATAAGGTATGACATTTTCACCGGTTCTCCGGCTTGCTGTCTCAGGGACGTAAGATTTTCTGACTTTCAGCAAAGCCTCTCCGGCGGCCCGTTCGGAACTCGCTGACGCTCAAACAGCCTCACTGCGCAATGCGCACCGCCTACGAGTCTTTACTTCAAGAAGAAAAACTAACGTCCCTTCGAATGCAAGGCCTCCGAACTGGTGAAAATGGACGTAATGTCTGCTGGAGATAGCTGTTGCAAGACAAAAGGCATATAAAATGTAGGTTGATATGAGTCAAAAGGGGCTGCTCCACGAAAGTTAATTACCACTATTGGAGGAGCGCATTTCAAAAGCGCGACGGAAATAGTGGTAATTAACTTTCGATAAATGGCAGCTTTTTTTGACAGAGGTCCTTCTCCAGCGGACACTACGTCCATGTTCTACATGATTGGAGTGAGGCATTCTAAGAGCCGAACGGAAATCATGTGGAACATGTCATATCCACAGGGCATCCCGTATTTCATACCCTACGGGTGGACGTGCTTCGCACGATAAGGTAAAATAAAACCTGTAGGAGGAAAAGATATGATTTTAATAAAAAATGGAAGAGTTTTGGATCCGGAAACCGGATTCGACAAAGTGACCGATCTTGTTCTTTCCGACGGAAAGATCAAGAGCATAGGAAAATCTGAAGAAATAGATTATGACCAGATCATAGACGCAGAAGGCATGACCGTTGCGCCTGGGCTGATCGATGTACATGTGCATTTCAGGGATCCGGGTTTTACGCACAAGGAAGATCTGGAAACAGGAAGCAAAGCTGCCCTGCACGGGGGAGTTACCACGGTTGTCTGTATGGCAAATACGAAACCTGTGGTGGACAGCGCAGAGATCCTGGATGATATCATGAAGCGTGCGCAGGAGCAGCCGGTCCGCATCATTCAGACTGCGGCAGTATCCAAAGGATTCAAGGGAAAAGAGCTTGTGGACATGGAAGAGTTGAAAGCCCACGGAGCTCTTGGATTTACGGATGACGGACTTCCGCTCATGGATGAGAACGTTGTACGCAAAGCAATGGAAACTGCGGCGAAGCTGGACGTTCCGATCAGTCTCCACGAGGAGGATCCAAAGTATATTAAACGTCCGGGAGTTAATGCGGGGAAAGTGGCCGATCAGCTTGAATATGGAGGTGCTTCTGACGAAGCAGAGGCAGTGATGGTAGAAAGAGACTGCCGATTGGCTCTGGAGACCGGGGCATCTGTGGATATCCAGCATATCAGCTCTGCTAAAGCCGTGGATTATGTCAGAGACGCTAAAGCAAAAGGAGCTAAAGTGACTGCTGAAGCATCCCCACATCATTTTACCCTCACAGAGGAGGATGTGCTGACCTATGGGCCGCTGGCTAAAATGAATCCTCCGCTTCGGACATCAAAAGACAGGGACAGAATCATTGAGGGGCTGAAAGAAGGCACCATAGAGATCATTGCGACGGATCATGCCCCGCACTCAGAAGAAGAGAAAGCGGCAGGTCTTATAAAAGCACCAAGCGGTATCACGGGATTGGAAACATCTCTGGGACTTGGGATCACCAAGCTTGTGAGAGAAGGACACCTTACCTTGATGGAACTTTTGGAGAAGATGACAGTGAATCCGGCGAAACTGTATCATTTAGAGCAGGGAAGGATCCAAGAGGGAAAACCTGCGGATCTGGTTCTGTTTAAAGAAGATGAAGAGTATATTGTAGAGAAGTTTTACTCTAAGGCTTCAAACTCACCGTTCAAGGGCTGGAAGCTTTTCGGAAAGATTTATTACACCGTCTGCAAAGGAAATGTTTACGATCTCTGCCAAGACTAAAAACTTCATGTGAATGTCATAGTTCTGAGATATCTGCATGATATAATATCTTCATAGATGAATTTCTGATGGATCTTACGATCATATAAAGCCGCTTCGACAGGGCAGATACGAAGGAGGGGTGTCTTATGAAAAGATACGGTATCTGTTTTACAAGTATCATTGTAGCTGTTGTTTTATGTGCAGAGCTCATCGGGTTTCCGGTGTCTGTTTCTGCCAATGAGCCAAGGAGTGCAGACAGTATCGCGGCTGACGCAAAAGCGGGACGAAGTGCCAGGACTTCTGGGATGGATGAAGGCATTATGGAAGCGGGCCGGTTTGCCAGCATGGATGAAGCGTCCATGTATCTGATGTACGGTGACGGCATGTACACATTTACCCAGTCCTACCTAAGGGACCACCCTGATAGGATGATCGAGCTGAGAGTCAAGGAAGAGGGCAGCCTGATCCTTGTCTATCTCCAGGAGGATGAAAAGGCACAGATACCTTCACTGCTGGACCATCAGAAGACGCCTGTGGGGAACAGAATTCCGGATGGGGCTGTCAAGCTGAAAGCAAAGCCAGGCACATACTATGTGAGGCTTCCGAAAGATTATTCTACGATCTTTATCGCTCCGTTTGTCATCAAGGATGATCCCCGTACTTTATCCAATGAGACATCCTATATTCAGAGCGGTCAGGGAAAATATACGCACCACACATTCAATATGGGGAAACGGGGAACCGCAGATATCACGGCATCACCGATGATAAATCAGGCGAAACCGATCACCTTTTATATCCAGCGGAAAGAAAATGGACACTGGAAGAACATTGGAAAGCAGCAAAAGTCCTATTTCAGCAGTGAAACTGGAACGGTTGTCTACGGATTGAAAAAGGGAACCTATAGAATAGCTGCCAAGTCAGGAAAGGATCAGGGATATTCACTCTGTGTCATCAAGACCTACATGAAACCTGCTTACAAGACCAAAAAGCGGAATGCCAAGGTCTTAAAAAGATTCCAGGAACAGTATGATCTATATACGGTGACAGAAAAGGCCTCCAGATGGTACCGCATTTCGGTTCCGAAAAAACGGAAAAAGATCTCTATGGAAGCAGAAACTTATATGAACTCCGGACAGATCAAATTCACTGTTTACAAAAAGGGCAGGAAAAAGCCCGTGAAGTCCTTGATTTTATCTGGAGAAAAGGTTAAACAGTTTAGTTTTAAGGGCAGCAAAGGCACTTATTATATAAAAGTCACAAAATCAGGGAAACAGGCAAACGGCTCTTACTGGCTGTATCAGTATTAATCCCAGACATGACATATGGAAGAAGAATCTATTGAAAATCATAGATTCTTCTTTTTTTGTTATCTAAAAAGTGTTAAATATTCATAAGAAGTCTGTGAAATTTTACTCAGATTTAACAGAACTCATCTTTTGAATTTTACATTGGGGACGTAATATATGACTTGTAGCGATGAAAAGCCAAAAGGAGAATATTATGAGAAAGATGAGGAAAAGAATTTTAAGTGTTTTGTTGACAACAGTAGCGGCGACCAGCTTATTGGCAGGCTGCGGAAGTAAAGATGAAAGCAAAAAAGCAGCAGGCGAGGAGATCACTGTCGTATCCAGAGAAGACGGTTCTGGCACTAGAGGGGCTTTTATAGAGTTATTTGGGATTGAAGAAAAAGACAGTGACGGAAATAAGATAGATAACACCACAACGGAAGCGATGATCACAAACTCCACTTCCGTTATGATGACAACGGTATCAGAAAATGAGGCAGCCATCGGATACATATCCCTGGGTTCCCTGAATGATACAGTGAAGGCGTTAAAAATTGACGGAGCAGAGCCTAGCACAAAAAATGTAAAAAATAAGACTTATAAGATCGTCCGTCCGTTTAATATTGTAACAAATAAGAAAAAAATGTCCTCACAGTCTAAAGATTTTATAAAGTTTATTATGAGCAAAGAAGGGCAGAAGGTAGTTGCGGATAACGGATATATTACAGTGGATGACAAGGCTGCAGCCTATAAAGCTTCCGGTGCCAAAGGAAAGATTGTAGTGGCAGGTTCTTCCTCCGTAACACCAGTCATGGAGAAATTAAAAGAGGCTTATACGGCGCTCAACAAGGATGTAAAGATCGAAGTACAACAGAGTGATTCAACAACAGGCGTAACCTCAACAATCGATGGAGTATGTGATATCGGTATGGCATCCAGAGAGCTGGCTGAAAGTGAGACTAAGAAGGGTGTGGAACCGACCGTGATTGCACAGGATGGTATCGCGGTGGTCGTAAATAAGAAAAACGATGTTTCCGAAATGAAGAGCAGCCAGATTAAAGACATCTTTACAGGCAATGTGACTTCATGGGGCGATGTAAAGTAGATCTTTACACTGCAAGAAAAGAATGAGTGGGGAAATGAAGATGAAACAGTACAAAGAAAAAATTATGAAAGGTGTATTTCTTGCCGCAGCCTGTACTTCCATACTGGCAGTCATATTGATCTGTGTCTTTCTGTTCCTGAACGGACTTCCCGCTATTGGGAAAATCGGACCGGCAGAGTTTCTGGCCGGTGAGAGATGGATGCCAAAGAACGGACTCTTTGGCATCTTCCCAATGATCCTGGGAAGTCTTTACATCACGGCGGGAGCCATTATCGTGGGAGTGCCAATCGGTATTTTTACTGCAGTTTTTATGGCGAAATTCTGCAACAAGAAATTATATAAGATCTTAAAACCGGCAGTTGAACTTTTGGCTGGGATCCCATCTGTAGTTTATGGATTTTTCGGCATGGTTGTTATGGTTCCGATGATTCGCAATATATTCGGGGGAAACGGAAACAGTATTCTTACGGCTTCTCTTCTTCTTGGAATCATGATTCTTCCGACAATCATCGGCGTGTCAGAGAGCGCCATCCGTGCAGTGCCGGATCATTATTATGAAGGGGCTTTGGCTCTCGGGGCCAGTCATGAACGGAGTGTTTTCTTTACCGTTCTGCCGGCGGCCAAATCTGGGATTCTGGCCGGGGTTGTGCTTGGGATCGGACGTGCCATAGGGGAGACCATGGCAGTCGTAATGGTTGCGGGAAACCAGGCCAGGATGCCGATGGAACTTTACAAAGGAGTCAGGACACTGACAGCAAATATCGTATTGGAAATGGGGTATGCCACAGACCTGCACCGGGAAGCATTGATCGCCACAGCTGTTGTGCTGTTTGTATTCATTCTGCTGATCAACCTTTCTTTTTCTGCATTAAAACATAAGGAGGAATTCTGATGGAAGCAATAACAGCAAAGCCAGTGGGCAGCATCAAACCAGTGAACAGAGTCAGCCGGAAGCAGCGTTTTTCTTCTTATAAAAGGACACCTCTTTCTCTGCTTTTATACCTGCTCGTCCTGGCATCTACGATTTTTACAGCAGGCATCCTGATCTATCTGATCGGATACATTTTGGTCCATGGAGTTCCCTACCTTACAAAAGACCTGTTTTCCCTGAAATATACATCTACAAATGTGTCGCTGTTTCCGGCTATGGTCAATACGATCAGTATGACAGTTCTTGCGCTTCTTCTGGCAGTGCCTCTGGGGATCTTTTCTGCAATTTATCTTGTGGAATATGCCAGAAAAGGGAACAGATTTGTGGGGATCGTGAGGATCACGGCAGAGACTCTTTCGGGGATCCCGTCTATCGTATACGGATTGTTTGGATTGCTGTTTTTTGTTACCACATTAAAATGGGGGCTTTCCATTCTATCTGGGGCTGCAACACTGGCGATCATGATTTTGCCGGCTGTGATGAGGACCAGCGAAGAAGCGTTAAAATCAGTTCCCGATTCATTCAGGGAAGGCAGCTTCGGCCTTGGCGCGGGCAAGCTAAGAACAGTCTTTAAGATCGTCCTTCCATCTGCGGTTCCCGGTATTCTTTCGGGCGTGATCCTGGCAGTGGGAAGGATCGTAGGAGAGACTGCTGCATTGATGTACACGGCGGGTACCGTAGCAGAGATCCCCTCCAATGTGATGGGATCCGGAAGAACCTTATCGGTTCATATGTATGCCCTCTCCAGTGAAGGACTCCACATCAACCAGTCTTATGCAACGGCAGTGGTTCTGCTGATCGTAGTGATCGTGATCAATGCAGTGTCTACGTTTATTGCCAAGCGGATAACGAAAGGATAGAACATGGAATCAAAAATCAAAGTACAAAATCTGGATTTATATTATGGGGATTTTAAAGCATTAAAAGGGATCAATCTGGACATTTCTCCAAATGAGATCACGGCATTTATCGGTCCCTCCGGTTGTGGAAAGTCCACCCTTTTAAAATCCCTAAACCGCATGAATGACCTGGTGGAAGGATGTAAAATCACGGGAAAGGTCACGCTTGACGGGGAAGATATTTACGGGGATATGGATATTAACCTGCTGAGAAAGCGGGTGGGTATGGTCTTCCAGAAACCCAATCCGTTTCCTATGAGTGTCTATGACAATGTGGCTTACGGGCCGAGGACCCATGGAGTGAGGAATAAAGCCCAGCTGGATGAGATTGTGGAAAAGTCTTTGAGAAATGCGGCGATCTGGGATGAACTGAAAGACCGGCTGAAAAAAAGTGCTCTGGGGCTTTCAGGTGGACAGCAGCAGAGACTTTGTATCGCCAGGGCTCTGGCAGTGGAGCCGGAGGTGCTTTTGATGGATGAGCCGACTTCTGCGCTGGATCCGATCTCCACCTCAAAGATCGAGGACCTTGCGGCAGAACTGAAATCCAAGTATACTATCATTATGGTAACCCATAATATGCAGCAGGCTGTCCGTATTTCCGATAAGACCGCGTTTTTCCTCTTGGGAGAGGTAGTTGAGTATGGAAAGTCCGACAAATTGTTTTCCATGCCAAAAGATCAAAGAACAGAAGACTATATAACAGGAAGGTTTGGTTGATATGAGAAATCGGTTTGACAGGCAGCTTAGCCAGCTGAATATTGAAATGATCGAGATGGGTGCCCTCTGTGAAGATATGATACATCTGGCAGGGAAACTGGTAGACACAAAGAGCAAAGAGATGATTCAAAGGCTCAACGATCTGGAGGAAGAGATCAATCAGAAGGAACGGGACATTGAGAGACGCTGTATGAAGCTTTTGCTGCAGCAGCAGCCGGTGGCCGGGGATCTGAGAGTGATTTCCGCGGCGCTTAAAATGGTTTCCGACATGGAACGGATCGGGGACCAGGCCGTGGATATTGCGGGCATTGTGAAGAAAAGCGATGTGGTAGCCGTGATGAACGACCATACTCATGTGCAGATGATGGCTGCGAGGACCATCGCCATGGTGACAAAGGCTGTGGATTCCTTTGTAAAGAAGGATCTGGATGCAGCTAACGATGTAATCAAAGCGGACGATGAGGTGGATGATCTGTTTTCCAAGGTTAAAAAAGAAGTGATCTCTTTGATTCATCAGGACCCGGAGAAAGGGGAAGCCTGCGTTGCCATCGTCATGATCGCAAAATACTTTGAGCGGATCGGCGATCACGCCAGCAATATTGCTGAATGGGTGGAATTCTCCATCACCGGGGAATATAAAGGAGGAAGTCTGTGATATATATTGTCGAGGATGATGCAAACATACGTGAGCTCGTCATCTACACTCTTCAGAGTACAGGATTTGATGCAAAGGGATATGAAAGCGGCATCAGTTTTTTTAAGGACCTTTCCAATGGGAAGGTCCCTGAGCTGGTGCTTTTGGATATTATGCTTCCAGGGGAAGACGGCATCAGTATCTTGAGGAAGATCAGAAGCAATCCGGAGGTTAAACATATACCGGTTATCATGATGACCGCAAAAGGAGCGGAATATGACAAGGTGCTGGGCTTAGACAGCGGAGCGGATGATTATATCACAAAGCCGTTCGGAATGATGGAGTTGGTGTCCAGGATCAAAGCAGTGTTAAGACGGGTAAAAAAAGAGGAACCTAAGGAGGAGCTTTCAGCAGGCGGCCTTTATATCCATGTGGGAAAGCATAAGGTGCTGGCGGACGGCGAAAAGGTCGAGCTCACTTACAAGGAGTTCCGCCTGCTCTGTATGCTTATGGAAAGCAAAGGAAATGTGCTCACCAGAGACCAGCTTCTCACTAATATTTGGGGATATGATTTTGACGGTGAGACCCGGACGGTGGATGTGCATATCCGTACCCTGCGCCAGAAGCTGGGGGACTGCGGATCTATGATCGAGACTGTGAGAGGGATTGGATACCGTATCGGAGGCAGTGAATGAAACACAAGATATTTAAGAATATGTCCTACATCGCCCTGATCACAGTGGTCTGTACCACGGTGTTTTTATCCGCTGTGGCATACGGAAGATATATGTCACAGGTAAAAGAGGGGATTCAAAACGAGGCTGGATATATGGCGGAATCCTTAAACCAGCATGAAAACCAGAGCCTGGACGCATACAAGGATATTACCATCAGCAGGATTACGCTGATATCTTCAGACGGAAAGGTTTTGTATGACAGCACAGGGAAAGAGAACTCCATGGGCAACCATAGAAACCGTAAAGAATTCAAAGAGGCCAGAAAAAACGGAGCCGGGGAGAGTACCCGGGTTTCCAGAACACTGAATAAACAGACTTATTATTATGCAGTAAGACTTACCGATGGCAGCGTCTTAAGGCTCAGCAGGGAGACACAGACGATTCTGAACCAGGTAGAAGGCGTTCTTCCGGCCCTGATCCTTATGATGGCAGTGGTGTTTGTATTGGCGCTGGCGCTATCAAGACTTCTCACGGGAAGGATCATTGAACCGATCAACCGGATCAATCTGGAGCATCCGGAGGAGGAGACCACCTATGATGAACTGTCGCCTCTGCTGGTGAGGATCCATAGGCAGAATGAAGCGATCAAGGAAAAGATCAGGGAGATCAAGGAAAAGCAGATCGAGTTTACGACGATCACGGAAAATATGAGTGAGGGCTTTCTCGTTCTGAATGAGAAGTCGGTTGTGCTTTCTTATAATACAAGTGCCCTGCGTATTCTGGATATTGACAAGGAACAGTGCAGCAACCAGAATGTATTGTCCATCAACCGGAGCCACGAATTCCGAGATGCGGTGGAGATGGCACTTGGAGGAGAGGCTTCGGAAGAGGTGATGGAATTTCATGAGCGGAAATTTCTTCTGATGGCGAATCCGGTGACGGTATCCGGCGCAGTTAAAGGAGTAGTGCTGATGATGATCGATGTAACAGAAAAGGAAGAAAGGGAGGAGCTTAGAAAAGAATTCTCAGCCAATGTATCCCATGAGTTAAAGACACCGCTGACCACCATTTCAGGGTATGCGGAGCTGATGAAGGACGGGCTTGTGAAGCAGGAGGATATCGAGCGGTTTTCTGAGAAGATCTATACGGAAGCCAGAAGACTGATCTCCATGATTGAAGGAATCATAAAGCTGTCCAGGCTGGATGAAAATAAAATTGTACAGGAGAAGGAGAATGTGGACATCTACCAGCTGGCGTTGGAGATTAAGAATTCTCTTTCTATGGCAGCGGCGGAGTCAGGCATTGATATCCAGGTTCTAGGAGCCCCGTCTCAAGTATCCGGTGTCCGGCAGATGCTGTATGAGATGCTTCACAATCTAGTGGAAAATGCGGTGAAGTATAATAACAATGGGGGCCATGTATTTGTGACTGCGGCCAGCATGGAGGGCCGGCCCACACTCATCGTGGAAGATGACGGTATCGGAATCCCTCCGGAGGACGAGGAACGGATCTTTGAGCGGTTTTACAGGGGAGATAAAAGCCATTCCAGCGAGAGAGAAGGCACGGGTCTCGGACTGTCCATCGTAAAACACGGGGCAAAATACCACAACGCCAGGATCCAGGTGGAAAGTGAAGTTGGCAAAGGAACTAAAATCGCTATCATCTTTTAAATGAAAAGAGACTGTCTTTTTGATAGTCTCTTTTTTTCTTTCGTTTTTTATGGTATGATTTCAAATAAATATGTGAGTTTTTTTCCAATGTTGTAGGAGTTCGTTTTAAGCAACGGCGGAAATAATGAGAAATAACTCTGACGAGTAAAGGAGAAACAACATGATCAATGAATTAGTAAAAAAAATAAAACAACTGGATGCCCCGATTGTAGTCGGTCTGGACCCGATGCTTGATTATGTGCCTGAACAGATAAAAAAAGCAGCATTTGACGAATTCGGAGAAACATTAAAAGGAGCGGGAGAAGCCATCTGGCAGTATAATAAAGGCATCATTGACAGCACATATGACCTGATCCCCGCAGTGAAACCGCAGATCGCCATGTATGAACAGTTTGGTGTGGAAGGGTTGGCGGCATTTAACAAGACTTGTGAATATGCTAAGAGCAAAGGCCTTGTGGTCATCGGAGATATTAAACGGGGAGACATCGGTTCCACTTCATCCGCATACGCAGTGGGACACGCGGGACAAGTGCAGGTAGGCAGCAAAAAGTACAGGGGATTTGACGAGGACTTCCTGACAGTGAACCCCTACCTTGGAAGTGATGGCATTCTGCCTTTCATTGATGTGTGCAGGGAGGAGAACAAAGGGCTATTTATCCTGGTCAAGACATCCAATCCGTCCAGCGGAGAGTTCCAGGATCAGTTGGTGGACGGAAAACCTTTATATGAATTGGTAGCAGAAAAAGTTGCCATGTGGGGAGAAAGCCACATGGGAGAGGACTACAGCTATATCGGAGCTGTGGTAGGGGCAACCTATCCGAAGATGGGAGAGATCCTTAGAAAGATCATGCCGAAAAACTTTATTCTGGTTCCGGGATACGGTGCGCAGGGAGGAAAGGCTGAGGATCTGGCCCCATTCTTTAATGAGGATGGACTGGGAGCTATCATCAATTCCTCCAGAGGAATCATCTGTGCATACAAACAGGACCAGTACAGCAAGTTTGGAGAAGAAAACTATGCGGATGCGTCCAGACAGGCAGTTTTAGATATGAAGGAAGACTTGAAGAAAGCATTTGTAAAATAAGGAGAAGTATATGGGAAAACAAAACATAGAAGCTGAGATCATCAGCCAGAAAAAGCTTTCCGAAGATATTTTCGATATGACTTTAAATGTGGGAGACATGGCAGGGGAGGCCGAAGCCGGACAGTTTGTGTCTGTCTATGTTAACGACCAAAGCAGGCTATTGCCGAGACCGATCAGTATCTGCGGCATCGACAGCAAGCAGGGAACATTAAGGCTTGTCTACCGCATTGCAGGCGGCGGAACGGAAGTCTTAAGCTCTTATGAGGCAGGGACAAAGATCACGGTTCTGGGTCCTCTGGGCAATGGATTTACGAAGAAAAAAGAGAAAGCGATCTTGATTGGAGGCGGCATTGGGATTCCTCCGATGCTGGAGCTTGCAAAGCAGCTTCAATGTGATAAAAGTATTGTGCTCGGCTACCGGGATCATGATACTTTTCTGAAAGATGAATTTGAGCCGTACGGCAGTGTATATGTTTCCACAGAAGACGGTTCCGTGGGAACAAAGGGTAATGTCATTGACGCTGTCAGAGAACAGGCAGTCGAAGGGGCAGTGATTTATGCCTGCGGACCTACTCCTATGCTAAGGGGTGTGAAGGCATATGCACAGGAAAAGGGATTAGAGGCCCAGATTTCCCTGGAGGAGAGAATGGCATGTGGGATTGGAGCATGTCTTGCCTGTGTCTGCAATTCCAAGGAAGTAGATGGACATACCCATGTCCACAATAAACGTGTCTGCAAAGACGGACCGGTATTTGATGCAGAGGAGGTGGAGATCTGATGAATCTGGCAGTGAAGATCGCAGGAGTTTCCTTAAAGAATCCGGTGACAACAGGTTCCGGGACGTTTGGCTCCGGAGAAGAATACAGTGAATTTGTTGAGCTGTCCAGCCTTGGAGCGGTGACCACAAAAGGGGTTGCCAATGTTCCATGGCCAGGTAATCCCACCCCAAGAGTGGCAGAGACCTACGGAGGCATGCTCAATGCAGTAGGGCTTCAGAATCCGGGTGTGGATGTAATGATCGAGAGGGATCTGCCGTTTTTAAAGAAAGCGGGAGCCACAGTGATCGTCAACGTCTGCGGAAAGACAACGGAGGATTATCTGGAGGTGGTGGAACGGCTCTCTGATCAGCCGGCGGACCTTTTAGAGATCAATGTGTCCTGCCCCAATGTAAAAGAGGGAGGCATTGCGTTCGGACAGGATCCGAAGGCATTGTATGAGATTACAAAAGCGGTAAAGGAAAAAGCAAAACAGCCGATTATCATGAAACTGAGTCCCAACGTGACGGACATCAAAGAGATGGCAAAGGCAGCGGAGGCAGCGGGCAGTGATGCTCTTTCTCTGATCAATACGCTCACAGGCATGAAGATTGATATTGAAAAGAGAGATTTTCTGCTGGCCAACAAAACCGGAGGACTCTCTGGACCGGCGATCAAGCCGGTGGCTGTGCGGATGGTATACGAAGTATGCAGTACAGTAAAGATTCCGGTGATCGGTATGGGAGGAATCATGAACGCGGAGGATGCCCTGGAATTTATCATGGCCGGAGCCACCGCAGTGGCTGTCGGGACAGCCAACTTTACGGATCCCTGTGCTACAGTCAAGGTGATTGACGGGATCAGGACTTACATGGAAGATCACGGGATTGAGGACATCAAAGAACTGATCGGATGTGTAAAGTAAAAACAAAAGAAAACGGAAGTGAGGTCAGCATGAACATATTGTTTTTCTTGACGCCAAAAGAGAATGTTTCTTATCTGCCGGAAGACTATACGCTAAGACAGGCGCTGGAAAAGATGAAATACCACGGATATTCTGCGGTTCCGGTCTTGACTTTGGACGGCAGGTATGTGGGGACAGTGACAGAGGGGGATCTTCTCTGGGCGATGATGGACGAGGCCAGATTTGACCTTGAAAAGGCAGAACTCATTTTTTTAAGAGATATGGAACGGAGACGGGATAACCGTCCGGTGACAGTCAATACAGACATGGACGATCTGGTGGATGTGATCAAAGACCAGAATTTTGTGCCGGTCATCGATGATGAGCAGCGGTTCATCGGGATTGTCACGAGAAAAGATGTGATAGAGTTTTATTATAGAGAATATCAGAAGGCTGAACAAAAGGAGGAACATAATGGAACAGTATAAAAAAGAGTTTATTGAATTTATGATCGACTGCAATGTATTAAAATTCGGAGACTTTGTGACAAAAAGCGGAAGAAACACACCGTTTTTTGTCAATACAGGATTTTACAGGACCGGAGCACAGTTAAAGAAGCTGGGTGTGTATTATGCCAAGGCCATCGAAGCCAAATTTGGGTTTGATTTTGATGTCCTGTTCGGACCGGCGTATAAGGGAATCCCATTAAGCGTAGCTGCCGCCATCGCCATTTCTGAGGATTACGGCAAGGATATCAAATACTGTGCCAACCGGAAAGAAGTGAAAGATCACGGAGATACAGGAATTCTGTTAGGAAGCCCGATCGAGGACGGAGACAAGGTGGTCATCATTGAGGATGTGACAACGGCCGGAACTTCCATTCAGGAGACACTTCCTATCGTAAAGGCACAGGGAGACGTAGATGTGTTGGGTCTGGTAGTTTCTGTGGACCGCATGGAGCGGGGGCAGGGTACAAAAAGCGCTCTGGAGGAGATCCGCGAAAATTACGGGCTGGAGACTACAGCCATTGTGACCATGCAGGAAGTTGTGGAACACCTGTACAATAAACCATACAAAGGAAAAGTTATTATTGATGATACATTAAAGGCATCTATTGACGCATACTATGAACAGTATGGCGTTCAATAAAGAAGGGCTTATTTGTGACTAGAAAAAAGAAAAAGGCAGCCAGATTCGGCTGCCGGATTTTATTTTATTTGTATATCATTTTGATTTTTTATTTTGTGCTGTTGAGTGAGCGTTACGGCAGAGAGACAGGATATGAGACATCCCATGTGAATTTAGTTTTATTCAAAGAGATCAAACGTTTTTGGATGTATCGTTCCCTGCTGACGCCGGAGGCTTTTATTACAAATCTGGTGGGCAATGTATTTGCATTCAGCCCGTTTGGATTTCTGCTTCCTGCCATGACGGAGAAAAAGCGCGGCTTTATCAAAGTTGTAGTGGGAACATTTTTATTCAGTTTTCTCATCGAAAGCTGCCAATTTATTTTTAAAGTTGGGGTTTTTGATGTGGATGATTTACTATTAAACACAGTAGGCGGATTGATCGGTTATATTATTTATACCTTTGGGTATAAGATTTCCGTCACGATATACCGGAGGAGATAACATGCGGGTGAATAAAAAGAAGCGTCAGGCCTACCGTCCGTCGGATCATGTTGTATCCAGAGAGTCAGCAGTTTCCAGTATTCTGGGGGCCATAGGAATCTTCGGATATCTTATTTTAGTTGGATTTTCATTTCAGGCTGCCGGCAATGGAGGAATCCTGATCGGCGCAGCTGCTTGGGTGCTGTTTGGCATCTCTGTCTTTGGAATGATGCTTGCGGTCAGGAGTTATCACGACACAGCGTCCATGAGAATTTGGAAGGTGGTTGGAAGTATTACCAACGGAGCAGTTCTTCTGTTTTCCACGGCTATATTTCTGATCGGGCTGATATAGGAGGGAGTATGGAACGATTACAGAAACAGATGGAGTTTATCATAGAGGTGGACAGGCTTAAGGATATCATCCGCCAGACACATCTGACAAACGGGGAAAGAAAAGAAAACGATGCGGAACATTCCTGGCATCTTGCATTGATGGCAGTCTTTCTATCGGAATATTCAAAAGAACCGGTGGATGTGCTGCAGGTGATCAAGATGGTCCTGATCCATGATCTGGTGGAGATCGATGCGGGGGATACCTATCTTTATGATGAGGCAGGTAACGGAACAAAAGCTGCCAGAGAGCAGAAGGCGGCCGAGAGGATCTTCCATATCCTCCCCGAAGATCAGGCAGAAGAACTGTTTGGACTTTGGAGAGAGTTTGAGGAACGAAAGACACCAGAATCCAAGTTTGCAAACACCTTGGACCGGATTCAGCCGATCCTTTTAAATGATGCCACAGATGGAAGGGCCTGGAGAGAGCATGATGTCTGCATCGGCCAGATTATGAGCAAAAACGAGTATACCAGCCAGGGATCCGATGTACTTTGGGCGTATATTCAGGAAGTTTTTGAGAAAAATATAAAAAACGGAAATATTAAAAGGAGCTTATAACGTGGATGAATTATTAATGGAACGCCATGATTTAAATCAGGAAAGGCTGAAGGCTATTTTACAGGAAGATTCTGTGAAAGAGCCTTTTTTGGCCTATTTTAAAAAGATGGCGGAGAGGCTTTTATTTGCCAACGAGGTATTTGAGGAAAAAGACAGGCCGCTTTGCCGGATGAAAACGTGGAACCAGAGATGGTATGAGGATGTATTTCCATCCCGCTATCATGTCTGCTATGGGAATCCTGAATATGCACAGGCTGTCCTGGGAGAAGAATTCGGTGATATCCTGTGTTTTTTATATGCAGAGATTCATGGCTGTCTGATTTATGCTGTGGAAGAGCGGCTTTTTGAACTGACAATCTTAAGCGAATTGTTCTTAGAGATCTATCAGCTGTTCCAGGATGGGAATCCGCTAAGAAAGACCGCAAAACAGATCATCTTTGACCATATGAGAGATTATAGCCAGGAGATCTGCGCTTACCGTGTCAGAGAACAGCTGGATCCTTCCTTTCATTTTGCATCGGATATTGTCATGAAGGAGGATCTGTCTGATCCGGATGTACTCTACCGCTACGGGGAATATATTTCGGAAAATGAGATCCGGATGCTTTCATTTTTAAATAGCTTTCCAAAAGAAAGGATACAGGCCATCGCCAAAACTTATGTGGATGGTTTTCACGATGGTTTTATCATCAACAACATCGATATGACCCAAAAGGCCACCGTCAATATCAGGTATCACTTGGGATTTGAACCTGTAATCCGGGAAGCTGTCCGGCAGTTTCAAGAGATTGGGTTAACACCTATTTTGTACCGGGGTACCACAGGAGTGATTACAAGGGGGATGTCCAAAGTCGGATATATCTCCACAAGTCCAAATCCCCAGTTTGAATACGACCATAGATTTGACCAGGCTCTGTATTTTAACAATGCGTTTATGAGACATAAGCTGGAATGCTACAGAAATGCCTATGAAAAGCTGAAAGAAGAGGCGGCTGCATTTGCCGGCCCAGCCTGCATGGAGACCTTCGGTGAGCTGCCGTTTACGCCGGAGAACAAGGAGGCAAGTTTGAGGCTGTCCGAAAAGCAGGAAAAACTGTCTGTGGAATTCCAGAACGAGTCCAGCAAGATCGCCAATGAATATATGAAGCCTGAGGAGAGGAGTTTTACGATCATCGCCTATCCCATTCCTGAGATTGGCGAAAAGTTTGAGGAGATCTTTGAAGAGGTAGTGAAGGTCAATACACTGAACAAAGAAAAATATAAAAAGATCCAGCAGTATCTGATCGATGCCTTGGACCAGGGTGTGGAAGTCCACATCAAAGGGGCAAAAGACAACGAAACAGATCTGTATGTAGCGCTCCATGAGCTGGATCATCCGGACAGGGAGACGAATTTTGAAAACTGTCTGGCGGACGTGAACATTCCAGTAGGAGAAGTGTTTACGTCTCCGAAACTTAAGGGGACAAATGGAGTTCTTCATGTAAGTGAAGTTTATCTGAGAGATTTAAAATTTATTGACCTTAAGCTGGTGTTCAAGGATGGTATGATCAGTGAATATTCCTGCAGGAATTTTGAATCTGAGGAGGAGAATCAGGCTTATATCAAACAGAATCTTCTTTATAACAGAGAGACTCTTCCGATGGGAGAATTTGCGGTGGGGACCAACACCACAGCCTATGCCATGGCTCAGAAGTACGGAATCCTTTATCAGCTGCCGATCCTGATTGTAGAAAAGATGGGGCCGCATTTCGCAGTGGGAGATACCTGCTACAGCCACAGTGAGGCCACTGAATTGCATAACCCGGATGGAAAAGAAATCGTTGCAAAAAGCAATGAGTGGTCCAGAAAGGGAGAATATTTTAACTGTCATACAGACATCACCATTCCCTATGAGGAACTGGATTCTATCTGCGTGATCGGACTTGGAGGGATGGAAACACATTTGATCGAAAGCGGGAAATTTGTGCTCCCAGGCACGGAAATCCTGAACGAACCATTGACGTGACCGGATCCAGTGGGTAGAATAGAAGAAAAACAAATCGAATTATGACAAAGGAGATAAGATTATGGCAAAAGTAGCAATCGTTATGGGCAGTGATTCCGATATGCCGGTTATGAGCAAGGCGGCAGACTTTTTAGAGGAGATGGGAATTGATTTTGAGATGACCATTATTTCTGCGCACAGAGAACCGGATATTTTCTTTGAGTGGGCAAAGGGAGCTGAGGATAGAGGAGTCAAAGTCATTATCGCAGGTGCAGGAAAAGCGGCACACCTTCCAGGGATGTGCGCGGCACTGTTTCCGATGCCGGTCATTGGGATCCCGATGAAAACCTCAGATCTCGGAGGAGTGGATTCTCTTTACTCTATTGTCCAGATGCCGTCCGGAGTCCCGGTTGCATCCGTTGCCATTAACGGAGGACAGAACGCAGGAATCCTTGCAGCACAGATCCTGGCTTCCTCTGATGCAGAACTTCTTCAAAAATTAAAGGATTACAGAGAGACTATGAAAGATTCTGTAGTGAAAAAAGCCCAGAAGCTTGATGAGGTTGGCTATAAGAAGTATGAATAAGAAAAGACTTGCAGCCGTACTGTTATGTACGGCTGTTTGCGCTGGAGCGGTGCGGTCTTTGACAGCCAGTCAGAGCGCCCTGGCTGGGGATCGCCGGATCACGGTGGCCATCGATGCGGGCCATCAGAAAAAGGGTGACAGTAGAAAAGAACCCATCGGTCCGGGGGCAAAGAGAAAGAAAGCCAGAGTTGCATCCGGTACTCAGGGTGCGGCAACAAAAGTTCCGGAATCAAAGCTCACACTCAGTGTGGCAAAAAAATTGGAGAAGGAACTGAAAAAAAGAGGCTATAAGGTTTATATGGTCAGAAAGAAGCAAAACGTCAACATCAGCAATAAGAAAAGGGCACAGCTGGCCAATAAAAGTGGAGCTTCTGTCTGTATCCGTCTTCATGCGGACGCTGCAGGCAAAGGAGTACGCGGAGCTTCAGTCTTGTACCCGACTAAGAAAAATGCATATGTAAAAAAGATTAGTAAGCGCAGCAAAAAGCTTTCAAAGGCTGTGATCAAAAAGTATTGTGCAGTTACAGGAATCAAAAACCGTGGATTATCTGGACGGGATGACCTGACGGGTACGAACTGGAGTAAAATTCCAGTCACACTGATCGAAATGGGTTTTATGACAAACAAAAAAGAAGATAAAAAGATGCAGAAGGATTCTTTTCAGAAAAAGATGGCGGAAGGAATCGCAGACGGCATCGATGCTTATTTTGGAAAATAAAGAGGGTGTGCCCTTTGGGTACACATATTTAGGAGGATGAAAATGGATTATAAAAAAGCAGGAGTGGATATTGAAGCAGGTTACCAGTCGGTAGAACTTATGAAAAAGCACGTACAGGCAACCATGAGAGAGGAAGTTTTGACAAACATCGGAGGATTCTCCGGAGCTTTTTCATTAAAGAAGTTTAAGGATATGGAAAATCCTACTCTTGTTTCAGGTACCGACGGTGTTGGGACAAAGTTAAAGCTTGCATTTATCATGGATAAGCATGACACGATCGGTATCGACTGTGTGGCTATGTGTGTGAACGATATTGCATGTGCGGGCGGAGAGCCTCTTTACTTCTTAGACTATATTGCATGCGGCAAAAACTTCCCGGAAAAAATCGCTACCATTGTCAGTGGTGTGGCAGAGGGATGCAAACAGTCAGATGCCGCATTGATCGGTGGTGAGACAGCGGAGATGCCTGGATTTTATCCGGAAGACGAATACGACCTGGCAGGTTTTGCTGTCGGTATTGTGGATGAGAAGGATCTGATCACTGGAAAAGAGATCAAAGAAGGTGACGTGTTGATCGGTATTGCATCATCAGGTATCCACAGCAATGGATATTCTCTTGTGCGAAACGTTTTTGATATGACCAAAGAATCTCTGGAGACCTACTATGAGGAACTTGGTACAACACTCGGGGAAGCGCTGTTAGCACCTACCAAGATTTATGTAAAAGCATTAAAGTCCATCAAAGAGGCCGGTGTGGAGATCAAGGGATGCAGCCATATCACCGGAGGTGGTTTTTATGAGAATATTCCTCGGATGCTTCCGGACGGGGCGCATGCGGTCGTGCACAAGGATGCTTATGAAGTACCTGCGGTCTTTAAACTGCTCCAGAAGACCGGGGAGATCGATGAGAAAATGATGTATAATACATACAACATGGGAATCGGCATGATGGTAGCCGTAGATGAAAAGAATGTGAATGATACACTGGAAGCTCTGGGACGTGCAGGTGAAACTGCGTTTGTAGTCGGTGAGATTAAGGCCGGTGACAAAGGTGTTACAGTATGCTAAAGGTTGCAGTATTAGTGTCCGGAGGAGGTACCAATTTACAGGCTGTCATTGATGCTATAGAGGAGGGCCGGATTTCCAATGCCCGTATAGATGTAGTGATCAGCAACAATAAAAAGGCGTATGCTCTTGAGCGCGCCAAGATTCATGGAATCGAGGCTGTGGGACTTTCTCCGAAGGATTTTGAGACCAGAGACTTATTTAATGAAGCACTCTATCAGGAGCTGGTTGGCAGAGAGATTGATCTGGTGGTACTGGCAGGATGCCTGGTTGTGATACCTGACAAGATCATACGCAGATTTGAGAACAGGATGATTAATATCCATCCGTCTCTGATTCCATCTTTCTGCGGCAAGGGCTGTTACGGGCTGAAGGTACACGAACAGGCTCTGCTAAGAGGTGTAAAGATTTCTGGAGCTACCGTTCATTTTGTGGATGAAGGGACGGATACTGGGCCGATCATCATGCAGAAAGCAGTGGAGGTCAAAGAAGACGATTCACCGGAGACTCTCCAGAGGCGTATCATGGAACAGGCAGAGTGGGTGATTCTGCCGGAGGTCATCAACTTAATCGCGGAGGGCAGAGTCACAGTTTCCAAAGGACATGTAAAGATCGAGAAGTAAAAGGAAGGATAAAAGGATGAAGATACTGATTGTTGGAAGTGGCGGAAGAGAACATGCCATTGCCTGGGCAGCGTCAAAAAGCCCGAAGGCTGATAAGATTTACTGTGCCCCGGGAAATGCAGGGATTGCGGAGTATGCAGAGTGCGTGGACATCGGAGCTATGGAGTTTGATAAACTGGTGGCATTTGCTAAGGAAAGAGAGATTGATCTTACCATCATCGGAATGGATGATCCGCTTGTGGGAGGGGTCGTGGACGCATTTGAGGCTGAAGGGCTCAGAGTGTTCGGACCGCGCAAGAACGCGGCAGTCATCGAAGGATCTAAGGCATTTTCCAAGGATCTCATGAAAAAATATAATATCCCCACAGCAGCCTATGAAAATTTCACGGATCCTGAAAAGGCACTTGCTTATCTGGAGACCGTGAAGATGCCGATCGTCCTGAAAGCGGACGGACTGGCACTTGGCAAAGGGGTCTTGATCTGCAGCACACTGGAGGAGGCGAAGGCGGGTGTTAAAACGTTAATGCTGGACAAGCAGTTCGGAGACGCCGGCAATGAGATCGTCATTGAAGAATTTATGACCGGACGGGAAGTATCTGTTCTTGCCTTCTGTGACGGAAAGACGATCAGATGTATGACTTCTGCACAGGACCATAAGCGTGCCAAGGATGGAGACCAGGGGCTCAACACTGGCGGTATGGGAACCTTCTCCCCAAGTCCGTTCTATACGAAGGAAGTGGAAGAATTCTGTGAAAAGTATGTCTATCAGCCGACCATGGATGCCATGGCAGCAGAAGGACGCCCATTTACCGGCATTTTGTTTACCGGTCTTATGCTCACGGAGGACGGGCCGAAGGTGCTGGAATACAATGCACGGTTTGGAGATCCGGAAGCGCAGGTTGTCCTTCCCCGGATGAAAAACGATATCATTGACGTAATGGAAGCGTGTATCGACGGTAAGCTATCCGATATCACTCTGGAATTTGAGGACAATGCGGCAGTCTGTGTGGTACTGGCATCCGACGGATATCCTGAAAAGTACGAGAAAGGTTTTGAGATCACGGGGCTTGACACGTTCAAGGAAAAGGACGGCTACTATGTATTCCATGCGGGTACAAAGTTTGACGGAGACAAGATCGTTACAAACGGAGGCCGTGTGCTCGGAGTAGTGGCAAAGGGCAGTGATCTGAAAGAAGCTCGTAAGAATGCATACGGGGCGACAGACTGGGTCGATTTTGCAAATAAATACAAAAGAAATGACATTGGAAAGGCCATTGACGAGGCTTAGGAAAGGTCATGTGACAGAAGCAGGACAGAGGTACATTCTCTGTCCTGCTTCTCTATTTTTTGACATTGACAATCCGTGCTATTTATTATAGTCTAAGTATAACAAAAGATAGGAAAGAAGGAAGGGATGAAAATGCTGCTTGAAGTAGATTTTAACAGCGATCAGGCCATTTATATTCAATTGAGAAACCAGATCATCGTCGGTATTGCATGTTCCGATATCCAGGATGGCGAGTCCCTGCCGTCGGTGCGTCAGCTGGCACAGATCTTAGGAGTAAACATGCATACGGTAAATAAAGCATATGCTATATTGAGGGAAGAAGGCTACTTAAAGCTGGACAGAAGAAAAGGCGCCGTTGTAAGCGTGGATGCCAATGAGAAGGCCAAACAGCTGGATGAATTGGAGGAAAGCCTGCAGCTTTTGGTGGCCCAGGCCATCTGTAAGGGCGTGACAAGAGAAGAATTATATCAGCTGGTGGACCACGTTTACCGGCAGCTTGACAAGAGTTAGGAGGACAGAATGAGGAAATTACCACTTACCAGATATTTAAGCCATGCACTGGAGGAGGCGGGAAAGATATCCGCAAGGCTTGGGGCAGAGAATATAGAAACACTGTTTCTTTTAATGGGACTTTTAAAGATGAAAGGTTCTTTAGCATGTGAGATCCTCAGAATGCACGGAGTATCGGATGAACTATTTTCGGAAGCTTTAAAAGAGCGGGATATGGAGAAAAAAAGACGGACAAAAATAAAAAGTTTCACACCCAGGGCAGAGGAGATCCTGAGCCTTGCCGGCCAGATGGCTGTCAAATACGGAAGTGATGTCGTCGGAACCGAACATGTGCTGTTAGCTATCTTAAAAGATGGTGAAAATGAAGCGGTTCAGATCATGGGACAGAAAAAGATCCAGGTAGATGCTATTTTTATTGACACTTTGGTTACCATGGGGATTGACTATAAGTCTGCCAAGAACGAGTTTTCCAATAATACAGCGGACGATTATTTTACAGAGGACGGGTCCGGAGAGAACATATTGGAAAAGTTCAGCACAGATTTGACCCAGAAGGCAAAAGATGACGAACTGGATCCTATGATCGGAAGAGAAGATGAGATGGAACGTCTGATGCAGGTGCTCTGCAGAAGATCCAAAAATAATCCTTGTCTGATCGGAGACCCAGGAGTTGGAAAGACCGCTATCGTGGAGGGACTGGCCGCCCGGATCGCAGAGGGGAACGTGCCACTGAATCTGAGAGATAAAAGAGTGCTTTCCCTAGACCTGACAAGAGTCATCGCAGGGACCAAGTACCGGGGTGAATTTGAGGAACGCATGAAGCAGATTATCTCAGAAGTGACGGAGGATTCTTCTGTGATCCTTTTTATTGATGAGATACACACCATGATCGGAGCCGGCGGCTCTGAGGGAGCCATGGATGCATCCAATATTTTAAAGCCGTCTCTGGCCCGAGGGGATTTTCAGTTAATCGGCGCCACTACCAGTGAAGAGTATACAAAGTATTTTGAGAAGGATGCAGCATTGGTTCGAAGATTCCAGTCTATTTTGGTGGAGGAGCCTTCGTCGGAAGAAGCAATAAAGATTCTTGACGGACTGAAATATAAGTTTGAGTCCCACCACAGAGTTCTAATCCCTGAAGAGGTCACAGCCTATGCGGTAGATCTCTCCTGCCGGTATGTCAATGACCGGTTCCTGCCCGACAAGGCCATCGACGTTTTGGATGAGGCCTGTGCCAAGAAGAGGATGAAGGCTCTGAAAGTGCCCGCTGACATGAAAGAGGAACAGGAAAAGCTTAAGTTTCTCGTAAGAGAGATGGAGACATATATCAGCAGGGGCAAGATCGTTGAGGCCCGGGAGCTGAAGGCACAAAAAGAGGTACTTCAGAAAAGCTTGGATAAAAAGGGCCGAAGGATGGAAAGCCAGCAGAAAAAAGTACCGGTTATCGAAAAGGAAGATGTGGAAGAGATTATTTCTCTATGGACAAAGATTCCGGTAAACCAGCTCAAACAGGGAGAGATGGAGAGGCTCAAGAATCTGGAAAAGACTCTGCACAAGCAGGTCATCGGACAGGATAAGGCCGTGGAGGCTGTGGCAAAAGCCATAAAGCGCAGCAGGGTTGGGTTAAAGGATCCAAAACGCCCCATTGGCTCCTTTCTGTTTCTAGGGCCTACCGGCGTGGGTAAGACGGAGCTTTCCAAAAGCCTTGCCAGAGCTATGTTCGGAAGGGAAGAGGACCTGATCCGTGTGGATATGTCGGAATATATGGAAAAACACAGCGTGTCGAAGATCATCGGCTCACCTCCTGGATATGTGGGATTCGGGGAGGGCGGTCAGCTCAGTGAGCAGGTCCGGAGACATCCTTACTCCGTCATTCTTCTGGATGAGATCGAGAAAGCGCATCCGGATGTATTTAACATACTTCTCCAGGTGCTGGATGACGGGCATATTACAGATTCCAACGGCAGAAAGGTGGATTTTAAAAATACCGTTCTCATCATGACTTCCAATGCTGGGGCATCCAGGATCATTTCGCCTAAACAGCTTGGGTTTGTGAGGACCTCTGACAAGGAGAAAAACCACGAGAAGATGACCCAGGGAGTGATGGAAGAGGTACGTCAGATATTTAAACCTGAATTCTTGAATCGAATTGACGGGACCATTGTATTTACCATGCTTACAAAAGAAGAATTAAAGGAGATCACCAAGCTGTTTTTAAAAAATGTAAAAGAGCAGCTTATGAAGAATCATCAGGTTTCCTTGAAGATCACTCCTGCAGCCATTGCACTACTGGCAGACAAGGGCTACAGCGAGACCTATGGAGCAAGGCCTCTGCGCCGTGTGATCACCAGTGAGATTGAAGATGTTCTGGCGGATAAAATTCTAAACGGGGAGCTTAATGATGGGACTGTGCTGACGATCGGAGCAAAAGACAAAAACCTTACTTTTTCGATAAAGGATGCTAGTAAATAAGTATGAAATATTATATAATAAAATAACAAATGCAGATTTAATAGGAGGATAAGAACATGTCAGTGGTAACAGAGTTGTTTCGCAGCGAAGAAAATGGGACATTAAGCTTCGGAGATTACACATTAGATACGAAAGCCAAAAAGGACAAGATTGAATTTGAAGGGGATATGTACAAAGTCAAGACCTTCAAGACAATGACGAAGCTGGATAAGAACGGACAGCTGATCTTTGAATCTGTACCGGGATCCGCAGTCCATAATTTTGCTGCAACAACAGATGGAGTGGCATTTGAGATCGAGGCATCAGAGGATGTACAGGTAACCCTGGAAGTGGAGCCTGAACAAGAGTACCGCGTGTATATAGACAATACCAACGTAGGAACCATGAAGGCAAACCTCGGAGGAAAGCTGATCCTGAGTGTTGAGTTGAATCCAGGCATGACCGCTATGGTCCGTGTGAAGAAACAGTAGGGAGCAGGAACTGATATGGCAAAGGCAAAAACCGTATTTTTCTGCAGCGAGTGCGGACATGAATCGTCCAAGTGGATGGGACAGTGTCCGGCCTGCAAATCATGGAACACCTTTGTAGAAGAAAAGCAGTCAGTGACAAAAAAGGGAGGGGCAAAGCCCAAGCGGGCTTCTGCCTCTCCTATGAGTATGTCCGAGGTTTCTATAAAGAGCGAGGAGCGGATTCCCACAGGCATCGGTGAGCTGGACAGAGTCCTTGGAGGAGGCATTGTGACCGGTTCCCTTTCGCTGGTGGGAGGAGATCCGGGAATTGGTAAATCCACTCTGCTTCTCCAGGTCTGCAGGAATTTAGTCAATGCAAAACGAAAGGTTCTGTATGTTTCCGGGGAAGAGTCGGCTCACCAGATCAAGATGCGCGCTGAGAGGATTGGAACATTTGAAGATGAGCTTCTCCTGTTTTGTGAGACAAATTTAGAAGAGATCCTGGAGTCGGTTCGGAAGGTCCGGCCAGAATTTGTGGTAATCGACTCTATCCAGACCATGTACAGTGAAGAACTCACCGCTGCGGCGGGTAGTGTTTCTCAGGTTAGGGAAGTGACCGCGCAGATGATGCGCATCGCCAAGGAAGAAAATATCGCTGTCTTTATTGTGGGACATGTGACAAAGGAAGGCGTTGTGGCAGGGCCGAGGACACTGGAGCATATGGTGGATACGGTCCTTTATTTTGAAGGAGAGAGAGAAGCGGCATACCGGATCCTGAGGGGCGTAAAAAACCGCTTTGGCTCCACAAATGAGATCGGAGTGTTTGAGATGTGCGGAAACGGTCTTGTGGAGGTGGAAAATCCATCCAAGATGATGTTAAATGGCCGTCCTGTGGATGCCTCAGGTTCTGTGGTGGTATGTTCACTGGAGGGAACCAGGCCGATTCTCATTGAGATCCAGGCACTGATCTCCCCAACCAGCTTCCAGATGCCCAGGAGGACTGCCGTGGGGATCGACTACAACAGGGTCAATCTTCTCATGGCAGTCTTGGAAAAGAGGGTCGGCCTGCAGCTGGGCGGCTGTGACGCCTATGTAAACCTGGCCGGGGGTATGAGGCTCGGGGAGCCAGCCATCGACCTAGGGATCATTTTAGCCATTGCATCCAGCTATAAAAATCTGCCTTTGCCTGAGGACACGATCATTTTCGGCGAGGTGGGTCTTGTGGGAGAGATCAGGAGAGTATCCCAGGGTGACCAGAGGATCAAGGAGGCAGAGAAGCTTGGATTTAAAACCTGTATTCTGCCCAAGGCAAATGTGGACAGCTTAAAGATCAAGACAAAGATGCGGCTTCTGGGTGTGGCAAATGTAAGGGAAGCCCTTGATTGTATTTAAATTATGTCTTATATTATTAAAGAATAATGAAAAGTATGGAGGAATGGAGACACAATGGAAGAGGTCATCTCAAAAAATTTTATTGAGCAGATCATTGATGAGGATCTGAAAGAAGGGAAATACGAAAAAATTGTAACCAGGTTTCCACCGGAGCCAAACGGTTACCTGCATATCGGACATGCCAAGTCGATTCTTTTAAACTATGGTCTGGCCAAGGAGTACGGAGGGGATTTTCATTTCCGTTTTGATGATACAAACCCCACAAAGGAAAAGACAGAATATGTGGAATCAATCAAAGAGGATGTGGAATGGCTCGGAGCAGACTATGACCAGAATATTTATTTTGCATCCAGCTATTTTGACAGGATGTATGAATGCGCAGAGCTTTTGATTAAAAAAGGAAAGGCCTATGTGTGTGATCTGACACCAGAAGAGATAAGGGAATACAGAGGGACTTTGACGGAGCCGGGAAAAAACAGCCCATACAGAGACCGTACTCCGGAAGAAAATCTTGTGTTATTCCGGGCGATGAAAAACGGGGAGTTTGAGGACGGAAGCAAGGTGCTCCGCGCTAAGATTGATATGACTTCCGGCAATATGAACATGAGGGATCCAATCCTTTACCGTATTGCCAGAATGGAGCATCACAACACTGGCGGGGATTGGTGTATTTATCCTATGTATGATTTTGCCCATCCTCTAGAGGATGCCTTTGAAGGTGTGACTCATTCCATCTGTACCCTGGAGTTTGAGGATCACAGGCCGTTATATGACTGGGTCGTACAGGAGTGTGAATTTGAGCATCCTCCGAAACAGATTGAATTTGCAAAGCTTTACCTGACCAATGTGGTGACAGGAAAGCGTTATATTAAGAAGTTAGTAGATGAGGGAATCGTAGACGGATGGGATGATCCGAGACTGGTGACATTATCCGCATTAAGACGCCGCGGTTATACTCCAGAGTCTATCCGTAGATTCATGGAACTGGTCGGCGTGGCCAAGAGTCACAGTTCTGTAGATTACGCCATGCTTGAGTACTGTATCAGAGATGATCTGAAACTGAAAAAGCCAAGGGTTTCAGCCATCCTGGATCCAGTCAAACTGGTCATTACAAATTATCCAGAAGACCAGGTAGAGTATATGGAAGTGAAAAACAATCAGGAAAATGAAGAGATGGGAGTGAGAAAGGTTCCGTTCTGCAGGGAACTTTATATTGAAAGGGATGACTTTAAGATTGAGCGTCCGAAGAAGTACTTCCGCTTATATCCGGGCAATGAAGTGCGTCTGATGAATGGATATTTCGTGACCTGCACGGATTACGTAACTGATGAAGATGGTAATGTGACCGAAGTTCACTGCACTTATGATCCTGAATCCAGAGGAGGAAACAGTCCAGATGGAAGAAAGGTTAAGGGCACCATACATTGGGTGGCAGTGCCGTTTGCCAAGAAGGCGGAAGTCCGGTTATACGAAAATATCGTGGATGAGGAAAAAGGTGTCTATAATGAGGACGGATCGATCAACCTGAATCCGGATTCTCTTAAGATACTCACGGATTGCTATGTGGAGCCATGTCTTTTAGAGGCCGCTCCCGGCGATAGTTTTCAGTTTGTAAGGCAGGGATACTTCTGTCTTGATACAAAGGATACTACACCGGAGCATATGGTATTTAACCGGATTGTCTCCATGAAAAGTTCCTATCAGCCAAAATAAGAGAAAGATAAGCTGTTTTACGACAATAAAGAAAGGGGAAATCATGAAAAAGCTTACGGAAATGTCCAACGAAGAACTTTGGATACTCTTTCCTATCATTTTAACCGGGCATAAAAAGGAATGGAAACAGATGTATGAAAATGAAAGGAAGCTTTTGCTCCACATAATCGGAAAGGAACACGTGGCCCGGATCAGCCACATCGGCAGCACCGCGGTCGAGGGACTATTGGCAAAGCCAACGATTGATATTTTATTGGAGATTAAAGAGGGATATAATTTAGAACATTTGGCCTCAGTTCTCCAAAAGGAAGGTTATATCTATACAAAACAGCCGAAGAATCCGCCACCCCACATGACGTTCCTGAAGGGGTATACATTAAACGGATTTGCCAAACGGGTTTACCATCTCCATGTTCGGTATCCCGGAGATTGGGATGAATTATATTTCCGTGACTATTTAAGGAGGCATAAAGGAGCTGCGGAGGAGTATGGCAAATTGAAGATCGGACTTCAAAAGCGGTTTGAGCACGACAGAGATGCATATACGAGAGCTAAGACAGATTTCGTCAGACAGTGTACAAAACAGGCGCGGAAAGAGTTTGGAGACCTCTATCGGCTGGTTGATGAAAAGTGATAAAATTTTTCGAAAAAGCTCTTGCATTTTTTTGATAGGGTGTTATACTATATTTTGTGATTAGCACTCGAGCTAAGTGAGTGCTAACAATAATCGGGTAAATAAGACAAAAGAATTTCATCTGAATTTTAGGAGGTAATGATATGAATTTAAAACCATTAGGAGACAGAGTAGTACTGAAACAGTTAGAAGCAGAGACTACCACAAAATCCGGAATCGTGTTGACAACAGCATCTCAGGAAAAACCGCAGGAAGCGGAAGTTGTTGCAGTAGGACCTGGAACGGATGAAGTAAAAATGGAAGTAGAAAACGGACAGAAAGTCATCTATTCCAAATATGCGGGAACTGAAGTAAAATGTGGAGATGATGAGTACATCATCGTAAAACAGAACGATATTTTAGCAGTTGTAGAATAAGATTTTTGGAGGAGACGAATCATGGCAAAAGAAATCAAATACGGTATTGAGGCAAGAAAAGCATTAGAAGCAGGTGTGAACCAGTTAGCAGATACAGTCAGAGTTACCATCGGACCAAAGGGAAGAAATGTTGTCTTAGACAAATCTTTTGGTATCCCTTTGATCACAAATGACGGTGTTACCATCGCAAAAGAAATTGAGTTAGAAGATGCATTTGAGAACATGGGTGCTCAGATCGTCAAAGAAGTGGCAACTAAGACAAATGATGTTGCGGGTGACGGTACTACAACAGCAACTGTATTAGCTCAGGCAATGGTAAATGAAGGAATGAAGAACCTGGCAGCAGGTGCGAATCCGATCATTTTGAGAAAAGGAATGAAAAAAGCTACAGACGCTGCAGTGGAAGCAATCGCTGAGATGAGCAGCAAAGTAAATGGCAAGGACCAGATCGCGAAAGTTGCAGCAATTTCTGCAAGTGATGAGGAAGTTGGCGAGTTAGTAGCAGATGCTATGGAAAAAGTATCGAATGACGGTGTCATCACCATCGAAGAATCTAAGACAATGAAGACAGAATTAGATTTAGTAGAAGGTATGCAGTTTGACCGCGGATACTTATCTGCTTACTTCTCAACAGATATGGAAAAAATGGTTGCTGAGCTGGAAGATCCATACATCCTGATCACTGATAAGAAGATTTCAAACATCCAGGATATTCTCCCAATCTTAGAGCAGATCGTGCAGAGTGGAAAGAAACTGCTGATCATCGCTGAAGATATCGAAGGGGAAGCATTGACAACTCTGATCGTAAATAAACTTCGCGGAACATTCTCTGTTTGTGCTGTGAAAGCACCTGGATATGGTGACAGAAGAAAAGCTATGTTAGAAGATATTGCAATCTTAACAGGCGGTACAGTGATTTCTGAGGAAGTGGGATTAGACCTGAAAGAGATCACAATAGACCAGTTAGGACGCGCGAAATCTGTGAAAGTTGAAAAAGAGAATACAGTCATCGTTGACGGAGAAGGATCCAAGGATGCAATCCAGGCAAGAATTGGACAGATCAAAGGACAGATTGAAGAAACTACTTCTGAATTTGACAAAGAAAAATTACAGGAAAGACTTGCAAAATTATCCGGAGGAGTTGCAGTTATCCGTGTAGGTGCGGCAACAGAGACAGAGATGAAGGAAAGCAAGCTTCGTCTGGAAGATGCTCTTGCGGCAACGAAAGCGGCAGTTGAAGAAGGTATTATCTTCGGCGGTGGATCTGCATATATCCATGCTTCTAAAAACGTAGCAGCAATGGCTGAGGAATTAGAGGGTGACGAGAAGACAGGTGCAAACATCATCTTGAAAGCGCTCCAGGCTCCGTTATTCCACATTGCTGCAAATGCTGGTCTGGAAGGATCTGTTATCATTAATAAAGTGGAAGAACAGGAAATCGGATTTGGTTTTGATGCGTTAAACGGAAAATATGTTGACATGATCGAAGCAGGTATCATTGATCCGGCTAAGGTTACAAGAAGTGCATTACAGAATGCAACATCTGTGGCGTCTACTTTATTGACAACAGAGTCTGTAGTGGCTGACATCAAAGAAGATGCGCCGGCAATGCCAGCTGGAGCAGGGGCACCAGGAATGGGTATGATGTAATCCGCATACGGATAGAATTAAGATGTAAAAGGAATACAGATATAGGAAGAAGACTGATAAATACGTCAGTCTTCTTTTTTTTATGACATGAAAAAGGTATTCTAGTACAAATGACTGGACATAAAAGAGTAAAAGAAGTATAATATTTACAATTTATAACATTTGTAGAAGAAAGGAAGTGATGTTTTGCCTGAAGAACAGATGATGAAAGACATGTATGATTTAATGCAACAGATGAATTCCAGTATGATTACATTTGACGGAAGAATGGAGCGTGTGGAGGGAAAGGTTGACCTGCTGACTGTTAAGACAGAAAAACTGGAAGAAAAAACAGATGTGCTGGGTCAGGACATTCAGAAGCTGAACGAGAAAACTGACGGATTGGGCCGGGACATCCAGGGGCTGGACGAGAAGACTGATGGACTGACACAGGATATCCAGAGGCTGGACGAGAAGACTGACGGACTGACACAGAATATCCAGAGACTGGATGAGAAGACTGATGGACTGACACAGGATATCCATAGGTTGGACGAAAAGACCGACGGGATGAGCCGGGACATCCAGAGGCTGGACGAGAAGACTGACGGACTGACGCAGGATATCCATAGGTTGGACGAAAAGACCGACGGGATGAGCCGGGACATCCAGAGGCTGGACGAGAAGACTGACGGACTGACGCAGGATATCCATAGGTTGGACGAAAAGACCGACGGGATGAGCCGGGACATCCAGAGACTGGACGAGAAGACTGACGGACTGACACAGGATATCCAGAAACTAGATGAGAAGGCTGACGGATTGACACAGGATGTCCAGAAGCTGAACGAAAAGACTGACGGGATGAGCCGGGACATTCAGAGACTGGATGAGAAGACCGACGGGTTGACACAGGACATTCACAGACTGGATGAGAAGACCGACGGGTTGACACAGGACATTCAGAGACTGGATGAGAAGACCGACGGGTTGACACAGGATATTCAGAGGCTGGATGAGAAGACCGATAAGCTGAGTCAGGATATTCAGAGACTGGATAAAAAAACTGATATCTTGGAAGAGAAAACGGATACTCTGAGCAAGGATCTTAAGAGATTGGATCAAAAGACCGATGTAATGGAGAGGGATATCCAGAACCTGAATCAAAAGACTGATGCAATGGAGCAGAATATCCAAAACCTGAATGAAAAAACCGATGAGATGAATCAGAGCATCTGTCGTCTGGATCAAAAAACTGATAGAATGGAACACGATATTAAGCAGCTAAGGAAAAGAACAGATTCTCTGGAAGAAAAAACAGATAGATTAGACAGAACGACACAGCTTTTGTGTGAACAAAACAGTCTGCTGCTTCAGCGGACTGATATTCTTGCAGAAAAGACAAATCTTCTTTCTGAGAAGACAGACTCTATAGCGTCTCGTCTGGAACGTACCGAAGGGGAAGTGTCCGGACTCAGAACTGCAATGGAATCTGGTTTCTCAGATATCCATATGATCTTGGAAAATGAGATCTGTACAAAACTGAATGTTTTGTTTGAAAACCGGGAAGATTCATCCAGATACAAGATGGTCATCAAAAGGCAGGAGGTCCTTGAGACAGATATAGAACTTCTAAAAAAGACCGTGATCGACCACAGTGACAGACTCAATAAGATATTGTAAGGAGAAGGGCACAAGTACCTTCTCTTTTTGTGGCCTAAATACACAAAAGTTCTGTTTGCATAGATGTATTTCAACACTTTGCTATGCCGAAACAAGGGATGGTTTTTGCTTTTATTAAGAGTATTTTAAGAATTTGCAAAAAATGCTTTGCTATTGTGCAGATTCACGATATAATAAAAAAGATATTAAAAGATGCAGAAAGAGGTGTATTTGGTGTATAAAATAGTAAAAAAAGAGACACTTAATAACTTGGTTGAATTGATGGAAATTCACGCGCCGTTTGTAGCAAGGAAATGTGAACCAGGGCAGTTCATCATTATCCGCGTGGATGAAAATGGAGAGAGGGTTCCTTTAACCATCGCTGACTATGACAGAGAGAAAGAAACTGTCACAATTATTTATCAGGTTGTCGGCTATTCTACGGAATTATTGAGCAAGAAAAAAGAGGGAGATTTTGTAGCCGATTTTGTTGGTCCGCTTGGACAGCCATCCATGTTACATAAAAGAGAGAGAGTTTTAGGTGTGGCAGGAGGAGTCGGTGCAGCACCACTTTACCCTCAGCTGCGCAAGCTTGCCGATATGGGAGTTCCAGTTGATGTCATAATTGGCGGCAAGAGTGCAGAGTTTGTCATTTTAAAGGAAAAATTTGAAGAGTTTTGTGAAAATGTTTTCATCGCTACAGATGACGGAAGCCTTGGGACAAAGGGATTCGTTACCAATGTACTGGAAGATCAGATTGCAAAAGGCGTCAAGTATGATGAAGTGATTGCGATCGGGCCGTTGATCATGATGAAAAATGTTGTAAACATTACAAAACAGCACGATATTCCTACCATGGTGTCCTTAAATCCTATCATGATTGATGGAACCGGAATGTGCGGCGGATGCCGCGTCACTGTAGGCGGAGAGACAAAGTTCGCCTGCGTAGACGGACCGGATTTTGACGGATTCCAGGTGAACTTTGATGAGTGTATGAAACGTCAGACAATGTTTAGAGAAGAAGAACACGAATGCAAGATTGGGAGGGGTAAGTAGTCATGGCAAATATGAGTCCAAATAAAGTAGCAATGCCGGAACAGGATCCGAATGTTCGGAATAAGAATTTTAAAGAAGTTGCTTTGGGATATACGAAAGAAATGGCTATGGAAGAGGCAACCCGCTGCTTAAACTGTAAGAATAAACCTTGTGTGAACGGATGTCCGGTCAATGTACCGATTCCTGAGTTCATTGAAAAGGTAGCAGCTGGAGACTTTGAAGGCGCTTATGAAGTGATCACAAGTGAGAATGCCCTGCCTGCCATCTGTGGCCGTGTATGTCCTCAGGAAAACCAGTGCGAAGGGAAATGTGTCAGAGGAATCAAAGGTGAGGCTGTGGGAATCGGACGTATGGAACGGTTCGTGGCAGACTATCATATGGCAAACGCAAAGCCGGTGGAAGTGAACATCGAAAAAAATGGAAAAAAAGTTGCAGTGGTCGGATGCGGACCTGCTGGTATCACCTGTGCCGGGGAACTGATTAAAAAGGGATATGAGGTTACTGTTTTTGAGGCACTTCACAAACCGGGTGGAGTACTGAGTTATGGCATCCCAGAATTCCGTCTGCCGAAGGACTTAGTAGCAAAAGAAATAGAGTCAGTTGAGAATCTCGGAGTTAAGATTGAGACTAATGTGATCGTTGGAAGATCTGTCACCATCGATGAACTGATGGAGCAGGGGTATGAGGCAGTTTTTGTAGGAAGCGGCGCAGGACTTCCAAGATTCTTAAATATACCAGGAGAAAACTACCTTGGTGTTTATTCTGCAAACGAATTTTTAACCCGTGTGAACCTGATGAAGGGTTATGAATTTCCAGAGTATCCGACTCCTGTAAAGATCGGAAAGAAAGTTGCGGTTGTGGGAGCAGGAAACGTGGCAATGGATGCAGCAAGAACAGCAAAACGCTTGGGTGCGGATGAAGTTTATATTGTTTATAGAAGAAGTGAGGAAGAGGCTCCGGCACGTCTGGAGGAACTTCACCATGCAAAAGAAGAAGGAATCATCTTCAAATTCTTAAACAATCCGGTTGCTATTAAAGCCAATGAAGACGGCTGGGTAGATAAGATGGAGATTGTAAAACAGGAATTAGGTGAGCCTGATGCATCAGGAAGAAGATCTCCTGTTCCGATTGAAGGATCCAATTACGACATTGATGTTGATACTGTCGTAATCGCCATCGGTCAAAGCCCGAATCCATTGATCCGCCAGACTACCCCAGGACTGGATGTTCAAAAATGGGGCGGAATCATTGTCAATGAAGAGACAATGGAGTCAAGCAAAGATGGAGTTTATGCAGGAGGAGATACAGTCACTGGTGCGGCAACCGTCATACTGGCTATGGGTGCCGGCAAAAAAGCAGCAGCGGCGATCGACAAAAAATTAAGAGGATAATCAGGAGGACAGGATATGAGCAAAACAATTTTTCAAACGTCTGTCTATGAGTTGGGAGACCAGGTTGATGCCTTTTATGACGAAGGAATGTTTGTGCTGTTCGGCGAGAATGTTCCGGACACATTGAAAGACTTCTGTCATTTCATTGATGTCAACCAGATAGACGGAACGATCAGCAAAGGGAATACACTGGTTATTGATGATGCTGAATTTAAAATTACTGCTGTAGGGGAAATTGCCCAGTCAAATTTAGAAACATTGGGACATCTAACTGTAGTATTCAGCGGAGCGTCTGAGGCAGGGCTGCCGGGAAGCATCTGTGTTGAGGCAAATCCTATGCCTAAGTTAAAAGTCGGTTCCAAAATTTTAATCACAGAAGACTAAATCGAATGTACAAAGGATTATTGTTATCAGACAATAATCCTTTGTTTGTTGACAAAGAATTTAGAATTTGTTATAGTATAAAACTATAAATTAGATTACGAAAGAGATAGAAAGCGAGGAAAAAATGGGAAAGTTAATTGGCCAGGGAATTACATTTGACGACGTTTTATTAGTGCCGGGATATTCAGAAGTAATCGCGAATGAAGTTGAGACTGCTACCCGTCTGACAAACAAGATTACATTAAATATTCCTTTGATGAGTGCCAGCATGGATACTGTTACGGAACACCGCATGGCTATTGCAATGGCAAGACAAGGTGGAATCGGAATCATTCATAAGAATATGACCATTGCACAGCAGGCAGACGAGGTGGACAAGGTGAAGCGTTCTGAGAACGGCGTTATTACTGATCCATTCTCTTTAAGCCCGGACCATACGATTCAGGACGCAGATGATCTGATGGCAAAATACCGTATTTCAGGAGTGCCGATTACTGAGGGAACCAAACTGGTTGGAATTATCACAAACCGTGATTTAAAGTTTGAGACGGATTTTTCTAAAAAGATCAAAGAATCTATGACATCTGAACATCTGGTGACAGCTCCGGAAGGCATTACACTGGAAGAGGCAAAACAGATTTTAGGAAAAGCCAGAAAAGAAAAGCTGCCGATCGTGGATAAGGACTTTAATTTAAAAGGTTTGATCACAATCAAGGATATTGAAAAACAGATCAAATATCCAAATGCTGCAAAAGATGAGCAGGGCAGGCTGTTGTGCGGAGCCGGAGTCGGCATCACAGCAGACATTTTAGACCGAGTTGACGCACTGGTAAATGCACATGTGGATGTAGTTGTCGTTGATTCAGCACATGGACACTCAGCCAATGTACTAAAAGCAGTCAGAATGGTAAAAGAAGCATATCCTGAGCTTCAGGTCATTGCAGGGAACGTGGCTACGGCAGAGGGTACAAAGGCATTGATCGAGGCAGGAGCTGACGCAGTTAAAGTGGGAATTGGCCCTGGATCCATCTGTACTACACGAGTTGTGGCAGGAATCGGAGTGCCACAGATAACTGCAATCATGGGAGCATATGAGGAGGCTAAAAAAGCCGGAATTCCAATCATCGCTGACGGTGGTATCAAGTTCTCAGGAGATATTACAAAAGCTATCGCAGCCGGAGCCAGCGCATGTATGCTCGGAAGCATGATGGCTGGATGTGACGAAAGTCCTGGAGAATTTGAACTTTACCAGGGAAGAAAATACAAAGTATACCGTGGAATGGGATCTTTAGCTGCTATGGAATGTGGAAGCAAAGACCGCTACTTCCAGACCAATGCTAAGAAACTGGTTCCAGAGGGTGTCGAGGGACGTGTTGCTTACAGGGGAACAGCGGAAGATACCATATTCCAGTTGCTTGGTGGACTACGTTCCGGTATGGGATATTGCGGCGCAAAGACGGTGGAGCAGCTTCAGGAAAAGGGACAGTTTGTACAGATCACGGCTGCATCTCTGAAAGAAAGCCATCCGCATGATATCCATATCACAAAAGAAGCACCAAACTACAGTGTAGACGTTTAGACGATAAATACAAAATGGAACGATCGGATAACTATACCGGATCGTTCCATTTTTTTAATATTTCAAATTACTTTTGTGATTCAAACCATTTCTTACTGTCTTCCAGCCTTTTGTTTACGTAATCCCAATTGATCAGAGAAAACCAGTTATTCACATAATCCGGACGGCGGTTTTGATATTGGAGATAATACGCATGTTCCCAGACATCTACGGGGAGAAGGGGATAAAGGGTATCACTGAGCGGCACATCCTGATTCGGGAGCTTTATGACTTCTAACGTTCCGTTGTGATTTACAAGCCATCCATAACCAGAACCGAACACTGTGAGGGCAGCTTCTGTCATTTCTTTCATAAAAGCATCTAAAGATCCAAAATCTCTTTCGATTGCTTTCCCGATTTCACCTTCCGGGGTAGTGAATTCATCTTTTTCCATGGCATTAAAATAGACTTGATGATTATAAACACCTCCGCCGTTGTTTTTAATAGCAGTCTTTGCATTCTCAGGTATTTTATCCGGTTCAGTGAGAAGCTGTTCTAATGTCATGTTGTGCAGCTCCTCGTGTGGTTTGATCGCAGCATTCAGCTTCTCTACATAAGCAGCAAGATGTTTATCGTGGTGAAATCTGAGAGTCTCAGCATCAATCACTGGTTCCAGTGCATCATAATCGTATGGAAGCGGTTCGAGGGAAAATGGATATGTCTCATTCATATTTCAATCTATCTCCTTTTTTCTTTTTATTTTACGTAGGAATATAAAATAATATTCAAAAAAACTTGAATCATCTTGCCGGTCATGCTAACATTGTATTATTCTTATAATACAAAAAGTCAGAAGGGGTAAAATCATGTTTTCAAAGTTTAGTGTACGAAAGCCATATACTGTCATTGTAGGCGTCGTCCTTGTGATCATTTTGGGAGTTGTCTCTTTTTCAAAAATGACCACAGATCTGCTTCCGAGTATGGAACTTCCATATGCGCTTGTTATGACTACATATCAGGGGGCTTCTCCGGAGGAAGTGGAGACCACCGTGACAAAGCCTGTGGAACAGGCTATGGCTACAATTTCTAATATCAAGCAGGTAGCATCTTCTTCCAGCGAGAATATGTCCATTGTATATATGGAGTTTGAGGGGGATGCTAATATGGATTCCGCAGCTCTTGATATGCGGGAAAAGCTGGATATGATCAAGGGATACTGGCCGGATAAGGTGGGTAATCCTACGATCATGAAGTTAAATCCGGATATGATGCCGGTCCTTGTAACAGCGATGGATTCAGATAACAAAGATATGTCGGAGATATCCAAGCTCATCAAGGACAAAGTTTCGCCTGGGGTGGAAGCAGTGGAAGGTGTGGCTTCTGTGAGCCAGACAGGAATGCTTGAGGAAAATATCAATGTCATTATCAATGAGGATAAGATTAAATCCCTCAATAAAAAGATACAGAGGGCCTTAAACGGCCAGTTTGACGAGGCCCAGGATAAGCTGGACCGTGCGAAATCAAAGCTGGACGGAAGCAAAGCCCAGCTCAACTCTAAGAGAACCGAGTTAAACAATACACTGGCCAAGGCACAGACTGCCTTAAACAGCGGAAAACTGAGCCTTGCCCAGAAGGAAGTCGAGGTTACAAGTGCTCTGACAAACCTTGAGAATCAGAAAAAGGTTTTGGAGCTTGTAAAGCAGGCAGGAGAGGCAAGTGTCAAACAGTTGGAGGAGCAGCTTAAGACGGTGACGGATCCTGCACAGAAAGCGCAGCTCCAGGTACAGATCGCGGAGATAAACAAGCAGCTCAAGACAGCCGACAGCACCATCAAGACGCTGGATAAAAATATAAAGGCCTTAAAACAGGCACTGAAGCAGATACAGAAAGGCAAGAAAGAGGTAGATGCCAATCTGACTACGGTGACTGCACAGTCAGCTAATGCAAACAGCCAGATGACATCAGGAGAGATCGGGATCGCACAGGGCGAGTCCCAGATCACAATGGGGCAGCAGCAGCTGGACGCCAGCAAAAAGCAGGCAAAAGCAGCGGCCAACATTAAGGATAAGATCACTGTGGATAATGTAAAAGCCATGCTGATTGCTCAGAATTTTGAGATGCCGGCAGGTTATATCTCGGAAGATAATACCCAGTATCTTGTAAGAGTCGGGGACAAGGTTTCCAGCCAGGAGGACCTGGAGGACCTGGAGTTGATGGATCTTGGCATTAAGAATTTTGCCCCGATCCGTTTAAGCGATGTGGCAGATGTGGCTGTAGTCAATAACAAGAAAGACACATACTGCAGGATCAATGGAAATGATGCGGTGGTTCTGAGTGTGCAGAAACAGAATAATTATTCCACAGCGGACGTATCCAAGAGAGTGTCTGAAAAGCTGGATACTCTTAAGAAAGAAAATCCGGGACTGCATTATACAAACCTGATGGATCAGGGCATTTACATTGACATGGTAGTTGGCTCCGTCTTACAGAACCTTGGGATGGGTGCAGTACTGGCAGTATTGATCCTGCTTGTTTTCTTAAAGGATATCAAACCTACAGCGGTTATTGCCTGTTCCATACCAATCAGCGTCATCTTTGCGGTAGTCATGATGTACTTCAGCGGTATTACCCTGAATGTGATCTCACTTTCCGGCTTGGCACTTGGAGTCGGTATGCTGGTAGATAATTCGATTGTCGTCATAGAAAATATCTACCGGCTGAGAAAGGAAGGAGTGCCGGTCAAAGAGGCGGCCATTGAGGGTGCCAAGGGAGTGGCAGGTGCTATTACGGCTTCCACGCTGACAACGATTTCAGTTTTTCTGCCCATCGTATTTACCACAGGGCTGACCAAAAAGCTGTTTTCTGATATGGCACTGACCATCGGATACTCATTGATCGCCAGTCTGATCGTGGCGGTAACCTTTGTGCCGATGATGTCTGCTGGCGTACTGCACAAAGTGACAGAGAAAGATAACAAGCTGTTTGACGGCCTCCAGTCTCTGTACCGAGGTGTAATGGAAAAGGTTCTGAAGCGCAAGTGGATCGCAATCATTCTGACATTGGCAGTGTTTGTGGGCGCGGTCATCGGAGCGACTAAGATCGGTACCTCCCTTATGCCATCCATGGACAGTACAGAGATGAGTCTTACCATTGAGATGCCGAAGGGGTCAGGACTAAGCGATACAGCCGCCATGTCAGATACTGTCATGAAGAAGATCCGTGAAATCTCTGACGTAGACAGTGTGGGTGCTATGGTGAGCAGCTCTTCAGGAATCGGGGGTACTTCATCTTCAAGTAAGGCAAACCAGGATACTGCAAGTGTCTACATTATGTTAAAGGAAGACAAAAAACACACCAACAAAGAAATTAAAAACGAAATCTTGAATAAGACTAAGAAATTCGACTGTGAGATCCAGGTGCAGGAGTCCAATATGGATATGAGCGCCCTTGGAGGAAGCGGTATTTCCATTGAAGTAAAAGGAAATGATATGAATACCCTGAGAAAAACTGCCAGGGATATAGCGAAGAAAGTGGGCACCGTTAAAGGAACAAAAAATATAAGTGACGGCCAGGAGGAAACCACACCGGATATCCATGTGACGGTGGATAAGGCCAAGGCTGCAAAATACGGCCTGACAGTGGCTACCGTATATCAGCAGCTAAATGCGAAGCTCCAGGAAGGCTCCACGGCTACGACGATCAACCAGAATGAGAAACAGTGGGACGTAAAGGTGTCCAATGATACAAAGGACAATATCACAAGATCACAGTTGAAAAAAATGAAGCTTACCGGAACACAGAAAGGTGAAAGCAAGGAGGTCGCTCTATCCAAAGTTGCAAGTTTCCACGATACCGACAGTCTTTCTACAATCTCAAGGTCAGAACAGGAGAGAATTCTGACTGTGACAGCAGAACTGAAGGACGGATATAATATTGGTATTGTCAGCGAGAATGTAACGAAAGCTTTGAAGGGATATAAGGCACCGGCAGGCTACAGCTACAAGATAGCGGGTGAAATGGAATCTATCAATGAAACAGCGGGCCAGGTTGGGCTTATGTTAATACTGGCAATTGCATTTATGTACTTGATCATGGTTGCTCAGTTCCAGTCCTTAAAGTCTCCGTTCATCATTCTGTTTACGATCCCTCTGGCATTTACAGGAGGGCTCATCGGACTGTTTGTGGCAGGCAAGGATCTCAGCATTATTGCAATGATCGGCTTTGTTATGCTGTCGGGTATCATTGTAAACAACGGAATCGTGCTGGTGGATACTGTGAACCAGCTGAGAGATAAAGGCTGCGAGATGATGGATGCCGTCATAACTGCAGGGGCTATGAGAATCCGGCCAATCCTGATGACAGCCATCACAACGATTCTGGGGCTTTCCACAATGGCACTTGGCATGGGATCCGGAGCAGAGATGGTGCAGCCAATGGCAATCGTCACCATTGGAGGCCTGATTTACGGAACCTTGCTCACATTGATTTTCATCCCTTGTATTTATCTTGTGTTCAACCGAAAGAAGAAAAAGCGCAGATCCTGAATTTTCTTACAAATGTATTAAATAAATGCGCTTAGCTTTACATTTTGATAAGGGAAAGCTATAATTAAACAAGAATCATGTCAAATATCTGACATGGTTTTTGTTTGTAAAGGAGCGAAACATGAAAAAACAGCAAGGATATTTATGGAATTTAATTCCCAAATATGCAGTGCTTCCTTTGATCTGTTCTTTCACTTTTAATTCACTGATATATACAGGTACCCAGATTTTGTGCAGGGATTTAAAGCATTATGATTTTACAACAGCTTTTGACAGGGCAGTGCCCGTTATTCCCGGATTCACTAGTATTTATCTGATCTGTTATCTCTTTTGGGCAGTGAATTACATTATGATTGGAAGGATCGGAAAAGAGCATTTATATCGGTTCTTAGTGGGGGATTTTCTTTCCAGAATTGTCTGCGGAGTCTTTTTTGTATTGATCCCGACAACACTTGCAAGGCCTGAGATCACCGGAAGCGGGTTCTGGGACCAAATGCTGAGACTTGTATATACAGTAGATCCGTCGGCAAACTTGTTTCCGTCGATCCACTGTCTGGTCAGCTGGTTCTGTTATGTGGGAATCCGCGGTCAGAAAAAGGTTCCTGTATGGTATCAGCGTTTTTCTTGTGTTTTTGCGGTCTTGGTATGCATCTCCACACAGGTAACGAAGCAGCATTACATCATAGACCTTGTTGCAGGAGTTTTACTGGCAGAAGCCATGTATCTGGTCGGTCAGAAGACGGACTGGTATCTGAAGCTGCAGGGTATTTTCACAAAGGTCAACAGAGGAGTCCGTTTGGAGAGGGCAATTGACAAAGAGGTAGGTTATGGAGAATAAGAAGCGCTGGATTGGCAACGGCATCTTCTTTTTTGCACTGTTCGGGCTTACATTTTATGCAATTTTCCGGGGAAAAGAGCTGCCTGAACTGCTGCATGTCATGAGAAGCGTCAGTCCTGTTTACTATATACTGGGTTTTGCCCTGATCATTATATTTGTCTGCTGTGAATCTTTTATCATTGACAGAATGCTTCGTGTACTCCGGTATCGTGTGCCAAAAAGGCACTGCGTTCTTTATTCATTTGTAGGATTTTTCTTCAGCTGCATCACGCCGTCAGCTACAGGAGGACAGCCGGCTCAGCTTTACTATATGAACAGAGACAAGGTTGACGTGTCAGTCGGGACCGTTGTTTTAATGATCGTCACAATACTGTATAAGTTTGTACTTGTCTTTTTGGGAGCGGTGATCTTTATTTTCCGGCATGGTCTGATCACAGATTATATATCCCAGGTGGCTTTTTTCTTTTATCTTGGTATTGGCTTAAACGTTTTCTGTGTAGCACTGATGTTGATGCTTGTATTTGAACCCACTCTGGCATCCAGAGTATTGCTGGGAATGACACGGGGACTGGAGAAGATCCACATCCTTAAGAAGAAAGAGGAGAGGATCCGCAAGATCGAAGGATGGATGCAGGATTACCACAAGGCAGCTGCGGTCATAAAAGAACATAAGTTGATGATCTTTGAGATGTTTTTGGTCACATTGGCGCAGAGGATTCTGCATTTTTCCATCACATATCTGGTCTACCGGGCATTGGGACTGTCAGCGCTGGGATTTGTGGATATCGTGGCACTGCAGTGTGTGATTTCAATTTCAGTGGATATGCTGCCGCTTCCGGGAGGAATGGGAATCAGCGAAGGTCTGTTCTTAAGTATCTTTAGGAAGATATTCAGGGGCAGCTTATTGTATCCGGCCATGTTATTGAGCCGCGGAATCAGTTATTATGCGCTGGTTCTGATCAGTGCATTTTTAACATTTGTGGCACATGTGACAATAAAGCGTAAGGAATAGAGGTTTAATTATGATAGGATTTTATAATGTATCAGTCATACTGACATATGCGGGCGTTGTGAGTGCAGTGTTCGGCATGTCAGCGGCATTCAACGGCAACTTTAAAATAGCAATGATTTGTCTGATGATATCCGGATTCACTGATATGTATGACGGGACCGTCGCGAAGATGATCAAACGTTCTGACGATGCAAAGAAGTTTGGGATTGAGATTGATTCCCTTTGTGACCTGATCTGTTTTGGGGCGTTTCCGGTTGTGATCGGATACTCCATGGGGATGGACGCCTGGTACGCAAAGATTATTTATATGATGTATATTTTAGGGGCTGTGATCCGCCTGGCATTTTTTAATGTCACTGAGGAACAGAGACAGGCAGAGACAAGTGAGAGAAGAAAACATTACCGGGGACTTCCGGTCACGTCAGTGGCGTTGATCCTGCCCATTGTGTATCAGCTGAAGCGTTTTTTTACCGCACAGTTTCCTTACATATACCTGTTGGCTGTGCTGATCATTTCTCTTTTGTTTGTGATTGATTTCAGCGTGTTTAAGCCTGGGAAAAAGTGTATGTTCGCATTTGTCATCATCGGTATTCTGGTGGCAGTCCGTATTTATTTTCTATAAAGGAGACAGTCAATGAAGTATATAGACCAAAGCGGCCGCTGTTATGAGGAAGAGACATTCCAGGATCAGTTTTTAAAACTGCTGTACGGGACCTTTCTGGGAAGGATCAAACTAAAGTTTCTCACAAAGCCCTGGGTATCCAGGCTTGGGGGATTTATATTAAATACGTCCTGTTCAAAATGTCTGATTCAGCGTTTTATCAGAAAAAACAGGATCGATATGCGGGAGTATGAGGACAGATCCTATACCTCCTACAATGATTTTTTTACCAGAAGGATCAGGCCTGGAAAGCGTCCGCTGCCGGAGGATGAAAATATTCTGTTCAGCCCGTGCGACTGCAAAGCCAGCGCATACCGTATCACGGAGGATACTTCTTTCTGTGTAAAAGATACAGTGTATACGGTTGAGTCGCTGTTAAGAAGCAAAAAAATCGCAGATCATTTCATGAACGGCTACGCAGTCATTCTGCGTCTGACTGTGGACGACTATCACAGGTACTGCTATATTGACAACGGTAAGAAAAGCAAAAACTATTTTATAAATGGAACGTATCACACCGTAAATCCTGTGGCCAATGATTATGTTTCCATCTATAAAGAAAATGCCAGGGAATTTACCATGATGAAGACAGAGCATTTCGGCCATGTGGTACAGATGGAAGTGGGAGCTCTGATGGTTGGAAGGATCGTAAACCACCATGAGGAGGGGCGTATGCGCCGCGGCATGGAAAAGGGTTACTTTGAATTCGGCGGATCTACCATTGTCCTGCTTTTTCAGGGAGACAAGGTGGACATTGACCAGTGCCTTCTCGACAGAACACAGGATGGGTGCGAGACAAAAATTAAACAAGGACAGCGTCTGGGCGCTGGAAAGAAGAAAAGCCGGCAATGATGATTGCGGGCTTTTTTCTGTTACGCAGGTCAGAATACCAGAATTGTAAGGAACGATTTTATTTAGAAAGAGAGGGGACAAAATGCTTACCTATCACAAATTATCAAAAGAACGGCAGCAGGAAATCATAAAGGACCGGGAACAGGGATGGGTCAATCCATACGCCTGCAGGGATGAACAGGTGATCCGCAGAAATAAAGATCGGGATGAGGCCAGTCTCTGGAGACCGGCATTTGTCAGGGATGTGGAGAAGATCATTCACTCCCCATATTACAACCGTTATACGGATAAGACCCAGGTTTTTTCCTTTTACTTGAATGACGATATCTCAAGAAGGTCCCTTCATGTCCAGCTTGTCTCAAGGATTGCCAGGAATATCGGCAGGCTTCTGGGCTTAAACTGTGACCTGATTGAGGCCATCGCGCTGGGGCATGATATCGGACATACGCCGTTCGGCCATGCAGGAGAGCGCTTTTTAAACCAGATCTACCATGAGAAAACAGGCCGCTATTTTCAGCACAACGTCCACAGCGTGCGGGTTTTGGATGGGATGTTTCAACGAAATGTCTCTCTGCAGACCCTGGACGGAATCCTGTGCCATAACGGAGAGTTTGAACAGCAGGAGTACCGTCCGTGCCATATGGTGTCCTTTGAGGAGTTTTATGAAAAGACAGAACAGTGCAGCAGAGATAAGGCTTATATTAAAACACTGATTCCTTCTACATTGGAAGGATGTGTCGTGAGGATCTGTGATATGGTGGCTTATCTGGGAAAGGACCGGCAGGATGCAAAGAAAGCAAAGCTTATCGAAAACAGTGGAATCTTTACCCAGGGAGAGATAGGTGTGGAGAATGCGGAGATCATCAACAATCTGACGGTGAATATCGTGGAAAACAGCTACCGCAAGGATTATATTATGCTGGATTCCGAATATTACGAGGCTATGAAGAATGCTAAGAAAGAAAACTATGAGCAAATCTACTTTAACAAAAAACTGGACCGCATTTATACGGAAAATGTGGAACCTATGTTCAGAGAAGTTTATGAAAAGCTGTATTCCGACTTAGTCAAAGGGAATGAGGATTCTGTGATCTTTAAGCATCATATAGAATATGTGGAGGATGCCAGGGCACACTATGAGACATCAAGCGCCTATAGAGATGAGGAACCCTGTCAGATCGTAGTGGACTATATCGCAAGTATGACGGACGATTATTTTGTAGACCTGTACCATTATTTATTCCCGGACGGGAATTACCATGTCAATTATAAGTCTTATTTTAATGAAGAGGAGCATCGGAGGTAGCCGCCATGGCCGGATACACAAAGAACTGGACTGTTAAGGTAGTCTGCATTTTGACAGCGGTAATGATCATGACCGGGCAGCCCGCAGAGGTCCAGGCTGCAAAAAAGAATAAGTTTACTTATACATATGGCGTGTTCTTAAATGCAGGCAGAAAAGAAATAAATAAGTTCAAAAAATATAAGACCATCGTGATCGATGCACAGTATTTTAAGAAAAAAGATATTAGAAAACTGAAAAAACAGGGGCATATTGTATACAGTTATATAAACATTGGGTCTTTGGAGCACTTTCGTCCCTACTATAAAAAATACCGCAAATATACTATGAAGCCTTATGAAAATTGGGACGGGGAATATTGGGTTGATGTTTCCCAAAAGCCTTGGCAGAGAAAAATAAAGCAGCTTGCGGGTCAGCTTAATGGAAAAGGAGTGGACGGATTTTTTGTGGACAACTGTGACGTCTATGCGGAGTTTCCCAAAAAGAAGATCTACCGCGGATTAAAGAAGATCTTGTGTCATCTCCGGTCTTACCGAAAGAAAGCAGTCATACTGAACGGAGGGGATACGTTCGTCAGGAAGTTTTACAAAAACAACCGTAAACTTGGGCCGATCCTCACGGGAGTCAACCAGGAGGAGGTATTCACAAGGATTGATTTTAAGGGCAGGAAGCTTAGGAAAGCAAGGGTGGAAGACAGAAAATATTTTTTGGACTATTTAAATTTGGTGGCCGGCAGGAAAAAGAAAGTGTACCTGCTGGAATATACGAAGGATCCAGACTTAAAAAAATCCATCCGGCGTTACTGCAGAAAGAAGCACTGGAAGTGTTATATCACAAAATCTGTTAATTTGAGATTTTGAGAATTGGTATCAAATATAACTTGACATTTCAAATGAAATTGCGTATGATAAAACTATAAATGATATTGGTTATCAGTTTTAAAAGTGACGGCAAAAAGGCAGATGTGAATGGGAGGAATTATGACCACAGAACTTAGCCGGGAAAAAATCATAGAGCAGCTTCGGGAGCAGGGGCTGAGGATTACAAATCAAAGGAAAGTGATCTTGGATGTGATCCTTAAAAATAATTGTTCCTGCTGTAAAGAAATATTTTATGAGGCCAGTAAGATCGACTCTGCGATCGGAAGAGCTACTGTCTACCGGATGATGAATACGCTGGAAGAGCTGGGAGTCATCGACAGGGGAAAGCAGTATGAGATCTGTTACGAAGGGTTGTTCGGGACGAGACAGGATCAAACGAGCCTTCTGACCAAAGAGGAGATAAAGGAACTTCCAAAGGATATCTGGTATCCTGCTCTGAAAAAAATGCTCAGGGCTTTAGGAGAAATTAAGGATGAAGATATTTCCGTTGTTGTGAAAGTCGGCCGGAAAAGCAGTTAATGAAGATGCTGTGAGATCGTTAGAAACAGACGATTTTACGGCATCTCTGTTTTTATGCCAATTGATATTATTTTCCTTTGCCGAGGCACATTTGAAGCATGGACCCTCCACTTTTTATTTTTCATTGATCAGACTTTATGTTATAATACAGTCTAGGTTAATTTATTTGAAAATCAATTATGAGAAAGAGGTCAAACAATCATGGGAAAATATTTTGGAACAGACGGCTTCCGCGGGGAGGCAAATATCGACCTGACTGTGGAACACGCATATAAAGTAGGAAGATTTTTGGGATGGCATTTAGGGAAGAATAAAAAACGTCCTAAAGTTGTGATCGGAAAGGATACAAGAAGAAGCAGCTATATGTTTGAGCATGCACTGGTTGCAGGCCTTACCGCATCCGGCGCCAACGCTTATATGCTGTATGTGACAACAACACCGAGTGTGTCCTACGTGGTGCGCACGGAGCAGTTTGACTGCGGGATCATGATCTCAGCCAGCCATAACCCGTACTATGACAACGGAATCAAGCTGATCAATGCCAAGGGGCATAAGATGGAAGCAGAGATCGAAGACCAGATAGAGGCATATATCGACGGGGAGATAGGGGAGCTGCCTTTTGCGACAAAGAGTGATATCGGAAGAGCGACGGATTACGCTTCCGGAAGGAACCGCTACATAGGATATTTGATTTCCCTCGCCACACGGTCATTTAAGAATGTAAAAGTCGGCCTTGACTGTTCTAACGGAAGCTCATCCAGTATCGCAAAGAATGTATTTGAGACACTGGGAGCAGAGGTCTACGTGATCAACAATGAGCCGGACGGTACCAATATCAATACCAACTGCGGTTCAACTCACATTGAGATTCTCAAAGGCTATGTGAAAGAAAACCACCTGGATGTGGGATTTGCATATGACGGCGACGCAGACCGTTGTATCGCTGTGGATGAAAACGGGATGGAGGTAAACGGCGACCTGATCCTCTATGTATGCGGAAAATATATGAAAGAGCATGGAGCCTTAAATAACAACACCGTCGTGACGACGATTATGTCAAATCTTGGTCTCTACAAAGCATTCGACAAGGCCGGGATTGATTATGAGAAGACAGCAGTGGGTGACAAGTATGTCTATGAAAATATGTCTAAAAACGGACACGGTTTAGGCGGAGAGCAGTCCGGACATATTATTTTCAGCAAGTTTGCAACTACAGGAGACGGGATTCTTACTTCACTGAAAGTGATGGAAGCGATGCTGGAGCAGAAGCAGTCTCTTGGGCAGCTGGTAAGGGACGTGGAGATCTACCCGCAGATTCTTGAAAATGTTAAGGTCAGAGATAAAAAAGACGCAAGGGAAGATGCAGATGTGATCGCGGCAGTGGAAGCGGTGGAGAAGGAACTTGGAGAGGACGGAAGGATTCTCGTAAGGGAAAGCGGAACGGAACCTTTGGTGCGTGTAATGGTGGAAGCAAAATCCCATGAGATCTGCAGAGAGTATGTGGACCGTGTGGTCAAAGTGCTGCGCCAGAAGGGGCACGTTATCGAATAATTTATGGGAACATTATACGCAGATATTATCATCAATATTTCGCATGAGGCACTAGATCGGGTATTTCAATATCGAGTGCCTTTTTCCTTATGTGACCAGATCCGGGTGGGCCAGTCGGTCCGTGTGCCGTTTGGCGCCGGAAACAGGGAGCAGAGGGGATATGTGGTCAGACTTTCCGACAGGGCAGATTACGATCCCAAAAAGATAAAAGAAATCCTTTCCATAGAGGAAGACAGCGTAGATGCAGAGTCCAGGATGATACAGCTTGCGTATTGGATCCGGGAAAACTATGGTTCCACCATGATCCAGGCGTTAAAGACGGTGCTCCCGGTGCAGGATAAGATGAAGCAGAAGGAAAAGAAGACTGTGAAGCTCTTGCTTTCCATGGAACATGCGCCTGCACAGCTGGATGAATATTTTGGAAAGCATTATGTGGCAAAAGCAAGGCTTCTGGCAGCACTTATGGATCATCAGGAACTTACCTGGGAATCTGTCATAAAGAACTTAAAGATCCCCAGGACAACGGTGGAAGGTATGGAAAAGGACGGAATTATCCGGGTGCAGCGTGAGCAGTTTTACAGAAATCCCAACCCGAAAGGTCTTCAGATAGAGGAGCCTCTGCCGCTGAATGAAGATCAGGAGAGACTGATACGGGAGTTCAAGGAAGACTATGCCTTGGGAGAGAGAAAGACTTATCTGCTTCATGGAGTTACGGGGAGCGGGAAAACGGAAGTCTACCTGGCGGCCATCGAGGAAGCCGTCAGAATGGGAAAACAGGCCATCGTGCTGATCCCTGAGATCGCACTGACCTATCAGACAGTCTGCCGTTTTACTAAAAGATTCGGGGAGCGGGTATCCATCTTGAACTCCAGGTTATCAAAGGGAGAAAAGTATGATCAGTGGCTCCGGGCTAAAAACGGAGAGATTGATATCATCATTGGACCGAGATCAGCGCTGTTTGTACCGTTTCCGAACCTGGGCTTGATCATCATTGATGAGGAACATGAGGGAAGCTATAAAAGTGAACAGACCCCCAAATACCACGCAAGGGAGGTGGCACTTCAAAAGGCAGAGATGGAGGACGCCGCAGTGATTTTAGGATCGGCAACACCGTCCCTTGAGAGCTATCAGAAAGCACTTGACGGGGAATATAGACTTTGGACGTTAAAACAGAGAGCAAAGGAAGCGGTTCTGCCGGATGTCTATATTGAGGATTTAAGGGAAGAATTAAAACAAGGAAACCGGAGCATGTTCAGCCGCAGGCTGTACGGGCTGATCGAAGACCGGCTCCAAAAGAAAGAACAGATCATGCTGTTTTTAAACCGCAGAGGTTATGCAGGATTTGTGTCCTGCAGAAGCTGCGGGACTGTCATGCAGTGTCCCCACTGTGATGTATCTCTCACATATCACAGGGATGGAAAACTCCGATGCCATTACTGCGGATATGAGGAGATCATGCCGGAGGCCTGTCCAGAGTGTAAAAGTCCGTTTATCGGGACCTTCGGCCTGGGCACCCAGAAAGTGGAAGCCGCCATCAAGAGAGAATTCCCTGAGGCAAGAGTGCTGCGGATGGACATGGACACCACAAAGAGAAAGCATAGCCATGAGAAGATCTTAAAATCATTTTCTGACGGTGAAGCGGACATTCTTGTGGGAACCCAGATGATTGTCAAGGGGCATGATTTTGCAGACGTAACGCTGGTAGGCATACTGGCGGCGGATCTGTCTCTGCACGCCAATGATTTCAGGGCGGCAGAACGGACCTTCCAGCTTCTGACTCAGGCGGCCGGCCGGGCCGGAAGAGGGGAAAAAGCCGGAGAGGTGGTGATTCAGACCTATTCTCCGGAACATTACTGTATCGTGACGGCGGCCGGCCAGGACTATGAAGAATTTTATCAGCAGGAGATTGCATACAGGACCATGCTTTGTTACCCGCCGGTCTGGCAGATGCTGACGGTTCTTCTTGCCGGACCGGATGAAGAAGTGTGCAGACAGACTGCGCAGCGTCTGGGCAGGGTCATAAAGAACTCCGGCATCCGTGTCATAGGGCCGGGGGAGGCATCCCTGTCCAAGGTCAATGACATTTACCGGCAGGTATTGTATGTAAAAGAAAAAGATTACCAGCAGCTCGTCAGGGTGAAAGAGCGGCTGGAACTGTGGATCGACAGGCAGGAGCTGCCGAAGGATCTTCATATCACATTCGACTTTAATCCGATGAGCAGTTATTAACATAGAACATTTGAGAAGGAGAAGTATCCATGGCAATCAGAAACATCAGAAAAATGGGGGATGATGTCCTCAGAAAATCATCAAAAGAGATCAAAGAAATGACACCCAGGCTTCAGACATTGGTAGATGACATGTTTGAGACCATGTATCAGGCTTACGGCGTAGGGCTTGCGGCGCCCCAGGTGGGGATACTGAAACGGCTTGTGGTCATTGACACATATGAAGGGCAGCCGCTGGTCCTGGTCAATCCAAAGATTATAGAAAAGGACGGGGAACAGATCGGAGATGAAGGCTGCTTAAGCTTACCTGGCAAGGTGGCAGTGGTAAAGCGCCCGAATCATGTGATCTGCGAAGCTCTGGACCGGGATATGAACCCGATTACCGTAGAAGGGGAAGGACTTCTGGCCAGGGCAATCTGCCATGAACTTGACCATTTGGACGGAGTTCTCTATCCAGATGTGGCGGAGGAAGCGGTGAGAGATGTAGAAGAGGAAGAAGAGTAAGGAGGGCACGATGAACGTTGTATTTATGGGAACGCCGGAATTTGCGGTGCCGACACTGGAGAAACTGATCGAAAACCACCATGTGATGGCAGTGGTCACACAGCCGGATAAGCAGAAAGGCAGAGGGAAAAAAGTATCCTTTCCGCCGGTGAAGGAGTCTGCAATGAAACATGGAATCCCTGTCCTGCAGCCTGTGAAGGCCAGAGATGAGGAATTTATCGATCATCTGGAAGAATTAAATCCAGATGTCATTGTTGTAGTGGCATACGGACAGATTCTGCCGGAACGGATTTTGAAGATCCCAGAATACGGCTGTATTAACGTGCACGGTTCCCTTCTTCCGAAATACCGGGGAGCTGGGCCGATTCAGTGGGCAGTCTTAAACGGGGAAAAAGAGACCGGGATCACAACCATGTATATGGAAAAAGGTCTGGATACGGGTGATATGATCGACAAAGCGGTCATTTCCCTGGATGAGAAGGAAACATCGGGAACTCTTCACGACAAGCTGATGGTGCTGGGAGCAGATCTGCTCATAGAGACATTAAACAAACTGGAAAACAAAACTGCAGTGAGAACAAAACAGACAGACGAGGACAGTACCTATGCCCCGATGTTGAGCAAAGAGATGGGGCGGATCGACTTTACAAAGACTGCGGACCAGATCGAGCAGTGGGTCAGGGGACTGAATCCATGGCCCAGCGCTTACACAGAGCTTGAGGGAAAGACAATGAAGATCTGGGATGCGGACACTGTTGATTATGACGGGGACGAGAGACCTGGCACAGTGGTAGAGGTGACAAAAAAGCAGATCGTCGTTGCCTGCGGTGAGAATGCACTGGCCCTCAATGAGATTCAGTTATCCGGAAAGAAACGGATGGCTGTCCAGGCATTTTTGGCAGGATCTAAAGTGGAAACCGGAACGGTGTTGGGAGAGTAATATGCAGAATCCAAGAGAATCAGCACTAGATGTTCTGATGAAGGTAGATAAAAAAGAGGCACTGTCCCACATTGCCATTGGAGAGACCCTTGAGAAGTACCAGTTCAGTGACAAAAAGGACCGGGCATTTTTTACCCGTCTCTGCCAGGGTACTCTGGAACGCCGGCTGACCATAGACTATGTGATCAACCAGTATTCCAAGATGAAAGTAAACAAACTGAAACCGCTGGTCCGGGCACTACTTCGTATGGGCGTTTACCAGATCCTGTATCTGGATCAGATTCCGGATTCCGCAGCCTGCAATGAATGTGTCAAGCTTGCGAAAAAAAGAGGCTTTTCAAAATTGTCAGGGTTTGTCAACGGGGTTCTAAGGACTGTTTCACGGCAGAAAGAGAACATAGTGTTTCCTTCCAGAGAAAAGGATGTTGTAAAATATCTGTCCGTTTCCTATTCCATGCCGGAGTGGATCGTCCGCCATTTTCTTTCCAATTATTCAGAGCAGGATACGGAGAATATCGTCCGCTCTTTTCTGGAACCTAAGAAGACGACGTTGTCCTGGATGGAGAGCAATGGATCCAGGGAGGAACTGGTGGATTCACTTAAGAGAGAAGACATCACGGTGAAAGACGGGGAACTGCTCCCTGAGGCCATATACATCACCCATTATGACTTTTTAAAACGCCTGTCTTCTTTCCGCCAGGGGCGATTTATCGTACAGGATGAGAGTTCGATGCTTGCGGGGAAGATCGCAGATGTAAAGGAAGGACAGGATATTCTTGACATGTGCAGCGCCCCGGGAGGAAAAGCACTGTATATGGCAGATAAACTGCATGGAACTGGCCAGGTCCTGGCCAGGGACCTGACAGAATATAAAGTGGAATTGCTGGAAGAAAATATGGAACGCACCGGGTTTCATAATATCAGATCCCAGGTATGGGATGCCCGGATCCTGGATGAAGATCTGAGAGAAAGCATGGATGTAGTACTATGTGATGTTCCATGTTCCGGTCTTGGCATCATGGGAAAAAAACATGACATCAAATACAATCTGGAAGAAAAGGTTTTGAAGGAATTAGTCAGCCTTCAGAGAGAGATATTGAAGACAGCGGTGGCCTATGTAAAACCAGGAGGTGTCCTGATATTTTCAACCTGTACCATCAATCCAAAAGAAAATGAAGATAATTACCGGTGGCTTGCAGCCCAGCCGGGGTTTGAGCCGGAGGACATTACTTCGCTGCTGCCGGAATATCTTAGGATTGAGACAGCAAAAGAAGGTTACATCCAGCTGCTTCCGGGGATTCATCCGTGCGACGGATTTTTTATAGGAAAACTTAGGAGAATGAAATGAAGGATCTAAAATCGATGACACTGGAAGAACTTGAACTGGCGCTTGAACAAGCAGGTGAAAAAAAGTTCAGGGCAAAGCAGATATTTGAATGGTTCCATAAAAGGCTGGCATCTTCCATGGATGAGATGAATAATCTTCCGAAAGCGCTGAAAGAAAAATTGCTTTGTCGGTATGAGGTTAGGGAGCTTAAGGCGGTGGAGACTTATGTCTCAAAGATTGACGGGACAAGAAAATATTTATTTCAGCTGGATGATGGGAATATCATAGAGAGTGTACTGATGAAATACAAACATGGTAACTCTGTCTGTATCTCCTCTCAGGCCGGGTGCAGAATGGGCTGCAGATTCTGTGCGTCTACTCTCGGAGGGCTGGACAGAGATCTTCTCCCTTCAGAGATGCTGGGACAGATTTATTACATTCAGAGGGACACGGGAGAACGGGTATCCAACGTGGTCGTTATGGGAACCGGAGAGCCTTTGGATAATTATGAGAACCTCTTAAGATTTATCAGGCTTTTGACCGATGAGAAGGGACTGAACCTGAGCCAGCGGAACTTAACAGTATCGACCTGCGGGCTGGTGCCCAAGATCCGGGAGCTGGCCGGCGAAAAGCTTCAGATGACACTGGCCATTTCCCTTCACGCTTCCAACGATGACATGAGAAAATCTCTCATGCCGGTGGCAAACCAGTATTCCATGGAGGAACTGCTTTCTGCTTGTAAATATTATTTTGAACAGACTGGACGTAGAATGACATTTGAGTATAGTCTTGTAGCAGGTGTGAATGACAGTCCGAAAAATGCCAGAGAATTGTGCCGTTTTTTAGGAGGCTTTCCATGCCATGTGAACCTGATCCCGGTCAATCCCATCAAGGAAAGAGATTTCCGCCAGTCAATGCCGGAATTTGTAAATGACTTCAAAAACATACTTGAAAAAAATCGTGTAAATGTTACCATAAGAAGAGAAATGGGCAGAGATATCAATGCTGCCTGTGGACAATTAAGAAGAAAAAAGCTGGATTCTGTGGATAAACAGGGAATCCAGATCAAAAAGGAGAACTAAGATGCAATCCGTTGGAACTTCTCACAGAGGAAAGGTACGGTCTGAAAACCAGGACACAATCTTTAACTCTGATGTACCTGTAGGTCAATTGGATAATTTGTATATCGTTGCAGACGGCATGGGAGGCCACAAAGCAGGAGGCTTTGCGTCTTCTTTGGCTGTCAGGCGTTTTGTGGAATTGATACGCGAGATTGAGAATTCTGATCCTATTGAGATCATGAAGGAAGCACTGCAGAAGGTCAGCAGCGAAATATTACTGAAATGCCAGGAAGAAGAATATGCAGGCATGGGAACAACTATGGTGGCAGCAACTGTGACAGAGGAAAGCATTTTTGTAATGAACATCGGAGACAGCCGGCTGTATTTCGCAGACCAGGATTTAGTACAGATCACCACGGACCATTCCTTTGTGGAGGAACTGGTGAAGGCCGGAGAGATCGAACGCGGACAGATGAGACAGCATCCAAAGAGAAATCTGATCACAAGAGCCATCGGTGCAGGCATAGAGTCTGTTCCGGATTTTTTTGAGCTGCCGAAGAAAAGCGGATATCTGCTTTTGTGCAGTGACGGCTTGACGAGTATGGTCGCAGATGACGAAATCAAGGAACTCCTGTTAGATCACAGTCAATTAGAAAATAAGGCAGCCCAGTTGGTGAACAGGGCCAACGAATATGGCGGCAAGGACAATATATCCCTGGTGATCGTAGCGCTGGGGGAGCGAGGTGAGATCACATGTTAGAAGCAGGAACCATTTTGGGAGGACGCTATGAAATCCTGAAAAAAATTGGTACTGGCGGAATGGCGGACGTATATATGGCAAAGTGCCATAAGCTGAACCGAAACGTTGCCATCAAAGTGTTAAAAAATGAATATGTAGATAACGAAAAGTTTTTGAAAAAGTTTCAGGTGGAGGCAGAGGCGGTCGCAAGACTGGCCCATCCGAACATTGTAAATGTATATGATGTCGGGCAGGAAGGCAGTGTCAATTATATCGTAATGGAACTGGCAGAGGGCATTACCCTGAAGGAATATATCAAGAAAAAAGGGCATCTCTCCGCAAAAGAAACGGTTGAGCTTTCGCTTCAGATCGCTTCAGCCATCGGGCACGCCCATGAACACCACACGATTCACAGGGACATTAAGCCGCAGAATATCCTGGTATCTGAATCCGGGCAGGTGAAGGTGACGGATTTTGGAATCGCAAAAGCGGCCAACTCCAATACCGTCACATCCACGGCCATCGGATCGGTCCACTATATCTCCCCGGAACAGGCAAAAGGAAAGTATTGTGATGAGAAAAGTGACATCTATTCTCTGGGAATCACAATGTATGAGATGGCCACAGGGCAGGTTCCATTTGATCACGAGAACGGCGTGACCATCGCGCTGATGCATCTGCAGAATGAGATTACTTCCCCGGGAGAGTTGATTGAAGACATCCCGGAAAGCCTGGAAAAAATCATTTTAAAATGTACGATGAAAAAGCCCGAAGACCGCTACCAGTCTGTCAATGAGCTGATGGAGGATCTTAGACTTGTATTTGAGGATACAAAAGGAAGCTATGTGGGCATGGCTCCGTTTGTGGATGATTCACCGACCCAGCTGCTGAACACAAAAGAGTTTATCAGGCAGGAGGAGCCGGAGGAAGACGAACCGCAAGAGGAATCCGGATTTGTGGAAGATGACGAGGAGGAAGAAGAAAGAGGGATGAACTCCAAGCTGGAAAAGCTAGTGGTAGTCCTGGCCGCAGTGGTCGGTGCCATCATCCTGATTTCTATTATTGTTCTGGTCATCAACAGTTCTGGTTTGTTCCGTTCTGGCGATAACGCCACAACGGAAAAGCTTACGACTACAGAGGAGAGTACCACAGAGAAACTGGTCAAGGTTCCTGTAGAAAATTATGTAGGCATGACTTACGATGCAGCACTTGCGTCCATCGGGGATGATTTGAAAGTGGAACGTAAGACTGAGGCTTCATCCTCCTATGAAGCTGGATATGTGATTCGGCAGAGTCTGGAGTCAGACCAGGAAGTGGAGGAAGGGACAACGATTGTATTGACTGTCAGCAGCGGGGAGAGCAAGGTTTCCGTACCGGATGTCCGGGGATACAGCCAGAAATCAGCTACAAAGATTTTGTCTGAACAGGGATTTAAGGTTTCAGTATCCACCAAGTTCAGTTCCAGTGTAAATGAGGGAGATGTGATCTCCCAGTCCCCGGGAGCGGGAAACAGGATCGCCAGGGGCGCAAAGGTGACGATCACGGTCAGCAAGGGAGAAGACAAAGTGGCGGTACCGGAGATCGTATTCAAGACCGTGGATGACGCAAAAGAGCTTTTGAACAATGAGGGATTAAAACTCATCGTGTCTTCACAGAAATACAACAGCACGGTGCCGGAGGGCTGCATTATAAGCCAGTCCCCGAAAGCCGGGAAGAAGGTGACCAAAGGCACGGGCATTGGTGTTGTCGTAAGCCTTGGTAAACAGCCGTCCACAGAAGATACTACAGGAGATACAGAGGAGTAAGGTCAAGTTCATGCAGGGAAGAATAATCAAAGGAATTGCAGGATTTTATTATGTCTACGCAGACGGCGGATTATATGAGTGCAAAGCGAAAGGTATTTTCAGGAACCGGAAGATGAAGCCTCTGGTAGGTGATGTGGTTGAGATCGAGGTACTGGATGAGGATAAAAAACTTGGGAATCTGACAGAGATCCTTCCGCGAAGGAACGAATTGATCCGTCCCGCCGTGGCAAACGTAGACCAGGCACTGGTGATCTTTGCGGCTAAAAACCCAAAACCCAATTACAATCTATTGGACCGATTTTTATTGATGATGGAAAAACAGCAGGTTCCTGCGGTGGTCTGTTTTAACAAGACAGATCTGGCCAGGGAAAGAGAACTGTCTGTGTTAACAGATGTTTACAAGGACTGCGGGTACAGGGTGATCTTTACCAGTGTTTCCGAGGAGACAGGACTTTCTGAGATAAGAGAGGCTGTGGAGCACAAGACGACTGTGCTGGCAGGTCCGTCAGGGGTAGGCAAATCTTCTATGATGAACCTTCTGTATCCACAGGCGGCTATGGAGACCGGAGAGGTCAGTGAAAAGATCAAAAGAGGAAAGCATACCACCAGACATTCTGAACTGATCCATGTGGAAGGTGACACGTTTGTGATGGATACTCCGGGATTCAGCTCCTTGTTTGTGGATATGTTTGAGGAAGATGAGATCAAGTATTACTTCAAGGAGTTCGAGCCATATGAAGGCAAGTGCAGATTTCAGGGATGCAGCCATACCCACGAGCCGGGATGCGGCGTCAAGGAAGCGCTGGAGCAGGGGAAAATCAGCCAGATCCGGTATGACAACTATGTACTCATCTATCATGAATTAAAAGAAAAGAGAAAATGGTAATGCATATATTAATTTTAACAGGCGGAGATTTAGACACAGTCTTCGCCCGTTCTTATATCCAGACACAGACATTTGACAAAATCATTACTGCGGACAGGGGACTTCTATACGCAGAACAGCTTGGGATCCAGCCGGATTTTATCCTTGGTGACTTTGACAGCTGCCCGGACGAGACGCTCAAACGGTTTAAAGAAGAAAATATCATGATCCTTCCCAGGGAAAAGGATGACACGGACACAGGGATTGCCATGGAACAGGCAGTCAGCATGGGAGCAGGGAAAGTCACTGTGCTGGGAAGCACCGGAACCAGACTGGATCATGTACTAGGAAATATGGGACAGCTTGTTTATGCTCTAAAGCATGGGGTGGAGGCATACATTGTGGATGCCCACAACCGTATCCGGGCCGTGGACCGCCCTTTGAAACTGGAAAAGAGAGAACAGTTTGGAGATTATATCTCCCTGATCCCTGTGGGCACGGTGACGGGAGTGACACTTCACGGTTTTTATTATCCCCTGAACAACGACACTCTTCTGTTCCAGGAAACATGGGGGATCAGTAATGAACTGGTGGATGAGACAGGGGTCATTGAAATGAAGGACGGTATCCTGCTGATTGTTGAGAGCAAAGACTGAGGCACACCGTATTTTATATCCTTCGGGTAGACGCACTGCGTGCGATAAGGTAAACATGTTCCACATGATTTCCGTTCGGCTCTTAGAATGCCTCACTCCAATCATGTGGAACATGAACGTAATGTTTTCTGGATAAAGAGGGCATATCGTGTCTTTTACCTGTCGGCTAGACGCATGGCGTGCGATAAGGTATACCCAGGAGGGCATCCCGCATTTTATACCCTTCGGGTGGACGCACTGCGTGCGATAAGGTATACTTTTGTTATATTGTTTTTTTGTTTTGATTAGGAGAGGGTAGATATCATGAAAAAAGGTTTGATCTTGGATATGGACGGCGTTATTGTGGACAGTGAAGTGGTGTACCTGAAGGCATTTAAGAAGTGGTTTCAAAAACATGGGATTGAAATGGAGTTGGCGGATTTTGAGAAGGTGATCGGTACTCCATATGCGGATGCCATTGATTATTTTATGGAGTTTTGGGGAGACAGGAGCAGCAGGGAAGAATTTGAGGAGAAGTTTACCCGCATGAAAGAAAGCATCACTTTTGACTATCGTGATATTCTGAATCCGGGAGTGGACGAGCTGCTTACATATTGCAGGGAGAGACAGATTAAGACAACACTGGCATCGGGTAATTCTATGGACTGTATTGAAAAAATGCTGGCTGACTGTGAGCTGGAAAAGCATTTTGATTTTGTGATCAGTGGAGAACGGCTTACTAGGAATAAGCCACATCCGGATGTTTATCTAAAGGCGATGGAGTACATGGGGCTGGAGCCGGAAGAGTGCATTACACTGGAAGATTCTCAGATCGGGATCAGGGCGTCCAAAAATGCAGGGATCTTTACAGTGGCAAAGGTGCCTGAGATGTACCGGTTAGAACAGGAAGAAGCTGATACAAAAGTAAATCATATAAAAGAAGTGATCTCGATGTTAAAAGACGCGTGATCCAGCATACAGAGGTGAAAAGATGGGTTTATATAAAAAATTAGAAAAAGTGTTGTGGGCGGTATTGATACTGATGTTTGTATTCAGCCTGGTGTTTGACTGGGTAAAAGACTTTGTTGGATCCAGCACTTCATTTACAGATGTGGCATTTGTTTTAACGATCATCAGTGGGGCTGCATTGCTGCTGGAGCGATTTCTGGTAGGCCCTGGAAGGGGCAAGAACTATACTGCCACTGAGTCATTTGCTCTGCTTTTAGTTTTTGTCTATATGTTTGTGATGATGTTTCAGGCAAAAGGGCTCTTGACTCTATCAATTCTGGGAAATGATCAGAGATCCCTGTGGATCCTTGCGCCGGCTTTGGCTCTTTTGTGGTTTACGAAGACCATCGCACCAGAAATTGAGCAAAAAGACAAAGAACGTATCGAAAAGCAAAAGAAGAAATTTAAAAATCGGGATAGATAACATAATATTTTTATCAGTCAGAGGGAATGAATATGAAATATGATAAATGCCCGGTCTGTCAAGAAAAATTAAAAAACGGCGTCTGTCCTATGTGCGGTTATGATTTTAAGCGGTTGGAGATCGGACAGAGGTTCGAAAGCACAAGGAATAGACCGGAGTACAGAGTAAGGCCAAATGTGGAGCCAAAGAGCTCCATGACAAAATATCATAAAAGGGCACACAGACAGTTCCGCACGGAAACGAAAAGGGGAAAAGGAAAGTTTATAAAATTTATCTTGAGCCTTGTAGTTATTTCCGGCATGGTATTAGATGTTGTAAGTGATAACGATATCGGAGAGATATTAAAAAAGGTTCAGATATTTGTGAACGATGATGGGATGGAAGAGCATACAAAAACAATGCCCGATTTTACATATGAAGATGCGGCCTATTCTTTGGAAAAAACCGGGAACAGTTTTTCTGTGAAGCTTTCTTCCGGCAGATATATCGTAGGATTGGACCTTCCGGAAGGAAACTATACAATGACTGGGGCAGGGGATGATTTAAACTTCTCAGCAATAAATGATGTACAGAATATCAGTATTTATGAACAGGTTACAAATAAGAAAACATTGGAAGCGGACCGGTTCTGCAAAGTGAAAAATGTCCGTCTTTATCAGGGTTCTTTAGTAGAAGTTTCGGGCAAGGGGCACATATCCTGCAAAACATCGGACGCCAATCTAAAAAAAATGGGAGAACCGAGGGATAATAGTCTGAGCCAAGAGGTGGAAGTCTTCGGGGTGATGACTGCAGGAAAAGATTTTCCGGCAGGTACTTATGATATCGTTGCGGTTAACGGAGAAGGTGAGATTGATTTTACTTTTGAACAAGACAAGGATGACGAATATGGGGCACACAGTGTTTGGCTCTCAGAAGATCCACAGGGGGAAGAGCCGGATAAATACGTGAATCTGGAACTTACAGAAGGAACGGAAATTGAAATTTTATCCGAAGGAGACCTGGAGGTAAAGCTTGTACCAAGCAAACGTATCAGACCTGAGAATGTACCTGTGTATGATTCGTGAAATGGACTTGATTCATAAATTCAACTGTGTTATGATTAAAAATCATAGTGGATAAAAGGCGATGAAAAAGACTCAAAGCAAAAAGAACTCTACAGGGAGGAAAAGCCAAAGACTGAAAGCTTTCCGGGGACACCTTGCGGCGGGAACACTTTGGAGCCGGACAGTCAAAATGCAGAATCTGCACTAGGCTGTCACGTGGTACGCGTTAAGTACGGAAATGAGAAGAAGTCAGGATAAGAATAGAGATCCTGGTTTTAAGACGGGTGGTACCGTGGGAAGATATTCCCGCCCCGAAGCATATTATGCTTTGGGGCGGGATTTTTGAGTTAACCCACTCTGGATAAAAAGGAGGAATTAAAATGGCAAATCACATCAGTGATGAAACAATCGAATATGTCGGGATCTTAGCAAAACTGGAGCTGTCCGGCGAAGAAAAGGAACAGGCGAAAAAGGATATGGAGAGTATGCTGGACTACGTTGATAAGCTGAATGAGCTGGACACCGATGGTGTTGAGCCGATGTCACATGTATTTCCGGTACACAATGTATTTAGAGAAGATGTTGTCACCAACGAAAATGACAGAGAAGAGATTCTTAAAAACGCACCAGAAAAGAAGGATGGAGCCTTTATGGTTCCAAAGACTGTAGAATAGGAGGAAACCATGGGAATTTTAGATTTAACAGCCCTGGAACTGGGCAGGAAAATAAAAGCAAAAGAGATTTCCGTCAGGGAGGCAACGCAGGCTGTTTTGGACCAGATCCGGGAAATAGAACCGACTGTCCACGGGTATGTATCTTATGATGAGGAGAGCGCCTTGAAAAGGGCCGATGAAGTACAGCAGAAAATCGATGACGGAATATTGACCGGGCCTCTGGCCGGTGTTCCGATGGCGGTGAAGGACAATATCTGTACAAAAGGATATGCCACCACATGTGCTTCCAAGATCCTTGAAAATTTTGTTCCCACTTATGCTGCACAGGCAGTGGAAAACCTCATAGACGCTGGGGCAGTCATCATTGGAAAGACCAACATGGATGAGTTTGCCATGGGAAGCACCACTGAGACTTCTGCCTTCGGACCGACAAAGAATCCATGGAATGAGGAACATGTGCCAGGAGGATCTTCCGGCGGTTCAGCTGCGGCGGTGGCAGCAGGAGAATGTTTTATGGCTCTTGGCTCTGACACGGGCGGATCTATCCGCCAGCCGGCTTCTTTTTGCGGAATTACAGGAATGAAACCAACTTATGGGACTATCTCCAGATATGGATTGATCGCTTACGGCTCCTCTCTGGATCAGATTGGACCGATGGCCAAAGATGTATCCGACTGTGCCGCTCTTCTGGAAGCAGTCTCATCTTATGATAAAAAAGATTCCACATCCATTGAGCGGGAAGAATATGATTTCACGCAAGCCCTGGTGGATGATGTAAGAGGAATGAAGATCGGAATCCCTAAGGATTATTTTGGAGACGGACTGGACCAGGAGGTCAGAGAAGCCGTTTTGAAAGCGGCAAAGACACTGGAGCAAAAAGGTGCAATGATCGAAGAGTTTGACCTGGGCCTTGTAGAATACGCCATTCCCGCATATTATGTCATCGCTGCGGCGGAGGCAAGCTCTAACCTGTCACGGTTTGACGGGATAAAATACGGATACAGAGCAAAAGGGACAGAAGGTCTTCATGATATGTATAAAAAGACCCGTTCGGAAGGATTCGGGCCGGAGGTCAAGAGAAGGATCATGCTTGGTTCCTTTGTGTTAAGTTCCGGGTATTATGATGCATATTATCTAAAAGCCTTGAGGACAAAAGCTCTGATCAAACAGGAGTTTGACAAAGCCTTTGCCTCCTATGACTTGATCTTAGGACCTGCGGCGCCGACAACCGCTCCGAAGCTGGGAGAGAGTCTCAGTGACCCGATCAAGATGTATTTGGGAGATATCTATACGATTTCTGCCAATTTAGCAGGCCTGCCGGGCATCAGTGTCCCATGCGGAAAGGACAGCAAAGGGCTGCCGATCGGACTGCAGCTTTTAGGAGACTGTTTCCAGGAAAAGAAACTGATCCGTGCGGCTTTCGCATATGAACAGACGAGAACTTATGAAGCACCGGAGATAACAAAAGGAGGTGTGCGGTAATGAGCAGACAATATGAGACTGTCATCGGTCTGGAAGTCCATGTGGAACTGGCGACGAAAACAAAGATTTTCTGTGGATGCAGCACAGAATTCGGCGGGGAGCCCAACACCCATACCTGTCCGGTATGCACCGGAATGCCAGGTTCTCTCCCTGTATTAAACAAACAGGTAGTGGAATACGCCATGGCTGTGGGACTGGCTACCAATTGTAAGATCACTCAGAACTGCAAGTTTGACCGTAAAAATTATTTTTATCCGGATAACCCGCAGAACTACCAGATCTCCCAGTTATATCTGCCAATCTGCCGGGACGGGCACGTGGAAATTGAGACAGACGGAGAAAAGAAATCCATTGGGATTCATGAGATCCATATGGAAGAGGATGCAGGAAAGCTGATCCACGATGAATGGGAGGACTGTTCTTTGGTTGATTATAACCGTTCCGGCGTACCGCTGATCGAGATCGTCTCTGAACCGGATATGCGTTCTGCCGACGAAGTTATCGCTTATCTGGAAAAATTGAGACTGATCATTCAGTATCTCGGAGCCTCTGACTGTAAACTTCAGGAAGGTTCTATGAGGGCTGACGTGAATCTCTCCATAAGAGAAGCGGGAGCCAAAGAATTCGGAACCAGGACGGAGATGAAAAACCTGAACTCTTTTAAAGCCATAAGGCGTGCAATTGAGGGAGAGACAGACCGTCAGATTGCCCTTTTAGAGGAAGGAAAAGAAGTGACCCAGGAGACAAGACGTTGGGACGATGCCAAAGAAAAATCCTACCCGATGCGCTCCAAGGAGGACGCCCAGGATTACCGTTATTTCCCTGACCCTGACCTGGCACCGGTTGTGATCAGTGATGAGTGGATCCAGACAATAAAAGATGCGCAGCCGGAGCTACGTGATGAAAAACGCAGCCGCTATAAGGAAACATACGGCCTGCCGGATTATGATATCGACATTCTCACTGGAAGCAAGCATTTGGCAGATATTTTTGAGGTAACGATCGCAGAAGGAGCCGAGGCAAAGGAAGTCTCCAACTGGCTGATGGGTGAGACAATGCGCCTGGTCAATGATTCAGAGATGGATCTGGAGGACATTTCTTTTGCACCGCAACATCTGGCAGATCTGATCGCCATGGTGAAGAGTAATGAGATCAACAGGAAAGTGGCAAAAGAAGTCTTTGAAAAAATCTTCAAAGAAGATGTGGATCCAAAGTCCTATGTAGAGGAAAACGGACTGAAATCTATGAATGATGAAGGAGCCATTAAGGGAACCATTGAACAGATCGTAAAGGAAAATCCGAAATCTGTGGAGGATTACAAAGCAGGAAAGAAAAAAGCCATTGGATTCCTCGTGGGACAGACCATGAGAGCAACCCAGGGCAAGGCAGATCCGGGTATCGTCAATAAGATACTGAAAGAGATTCTGGATAAACTATAATAAAAGAGAGGCTTTGGGCAGCTGCTGTCCAGAGCTTCTTTTGGATAAAAACACAAAATGTTAAGAAATATTTCATAAAATGGTTGAGATTTATGAAAGAGAAATCCGGTATGATAACGTTATAAGATAAAAACATAATAGATAAGTAAATCAGAAGGAGCGTTATCATGAAAGATTTCTATAGGTCAATGTTTCTGCTTTCCCTTGGAATTACACTGATTTTAGTCATACAGGTGCTGATGATGTAGAATACCGCTTGAAATGGGAATTAAAAGAAAGTACAATAGTATTGGTTAAGCTGTTGATTTTAATAAATAAGGAGAAGAGACCATACTATGAAACAATATAAAGGAGCGGTATTTTTTGATTATGACGGGACACTGGTGGATGAGGTAGATCATATTAAGACAGTCACGCCTAAGACCCTGGAGGCTGTCAAGAAGCTTCAGGACAACGGCTATGCGGCATTGCTCTGTTCCGGGCGGACCAAGCGTTTTTTGGAGGCTGACATCGAACATTTTGACGGTGCGGTCACCTGCAATGGGAGCTATGCGGAAGTTGACGGTGAAGTGCTGCGGGATATCTTTATTGAGGAGGACCTGCTGCACGAAGTCATAGACAAATATTTTGTCAGGGATACGATCATCCAGATGGATACCCAGGATGTCACCTACTACTTACATAACGATGAAGAGTTTTTTAAGTATTTCTGTCGGCTGTTCAGTCTTCCGATGGAGTGGTACGCACCGTGGAAGTACTGGAAGAAACAGCATATATCAAAGCTGACGATGAACTATAAGGCACCGGATGTGTTTGAAGACTTTAAGAAGGAGTACGCGGACACATTTGAATGTGCCAAGCATGTCCGGGAGAATTTCTTTGATATTACTTTAAAGGGTGTTACAAAGGGTGATGCGGTTGTCCAGGTGGCGAAGGATCTGGGGCTTTCCAGAGAGAACCTTTATGCATTCGGTGATTCGGACAACGATGTGGAGATGTTAAGAAACGTAGGAACCGGAATCGGTATGGGCCGCTGCAGCGATGCTGTCAGGGCTGTCGCAGATATGTTTACTCAGACAACAAAGGAAAACGGAATCTATAATGCGCTGGAAGGGTTAGAATTAATATAAAGGTGGAAGCGGATGAAGAAAATTGTTGATGATGACCGTCTGATTTATAAATGCTGTAACTTATACTATATGAAGAATAAGACCCAGGTGGAGATCTGCAACACACTGGGACTTTCCAGAGCCACGGTTTCCAGGATGCTGGCACTTGGAAGAGAGCAGGGGATTGTGAAGATTGAGGTCATTAATCCAATCAGTTACGATTACGGGGAACTGGAACAGAAGCTGGAGCAGAGATTTGGTCTGAAGGAAGCGATCATTGTGGAGAGTGAACCTCTGGATACAAGAGAAGAGCAGATGGACATGCTGTCTGAGGCAGCCTTTGATTATCTGAGCCATATTCTAAAAAATGATGATTATGTAGGAGTTACCATGGGTAGGACGCTGTCCCATATAGCCCATGTGGATAAAGGTTACGATAAGGGAAATAAACTTTTATTTGTGCCCCTTTACGGGGGTATTTCCCAGAAAAGGACGGAGAAGCGGGATGTCCAGTCCAACCGTATCGCTGTGGAATTTGCTGAGAAGTTCGGTGGGGACTATGTCCAGTTTCTCTCACCTGGGATTTTTTCCAGCAAAGAGGTCAAGGATATTTTTCTTCAAGAGGAAACGGTCAATTATATCTATGAGTATTTTTCTAAGCTGAGGATCGTGGTGATGGGGATCGGCATCCCGGAGGCAGGCGGTACCGCCCTCGTGGCCGAAGGGTATTTGTCGGAGAAGGAACTAAAAGATTTTGTTGAGATGGGTGCAGTGGGGGATGCTTCACTTTACTTTTACAATATCGAGGGCAATACACAGCCCTTTGATTCCTTTAACCAGAGAGTAGCAGGTATTTCCCAGGAACAGCTCAAAAGCATCGATATCAGGATTGGAGTGGCCGGAGGAATTGAAAAAGCAAAATCTGTCATCGGAGCAGTCAGATCCAAGAATATCAATGTCCTGATCACAGACTCAGAATGTGCAAGGCAGATGTTAAAAGAAGTGTGATATTCTAATTGAAAATAAGTTAACATAAAGGGACTTCCCGGATTAAAAAAATCCGGGAAGTTTTTTGTTTGTTATGAATAAAATTGTATTGAAAAAATGTATTAATATTTGAACAATAATATTTACTTATACATTATTCCAAAAATAATTATTGACTATGATTAAGTTGAGAGTTAAAATAACAATACAGAGAAAATGTTCAAAGAAAGGAGAGGAAAATGTCAAATCATGTAGTGATTCTTTTTGGAGTATTTCTGGTATTGTTTTTGCTCCAGTCGGCGGGCGGCTTTTTTCAGATTAAAGATTATGAGAAAGCTGTGCGGCGGGTGAACCAAAACGGAACGGTAGGAATCGGACAAAAAAGGGGGCGGCTGCTGTCCGGGGGACACATTGTCATTCTTGCATGCGGCGATGACGGAAGGATAACGGGAGGAGAAGCGATGGACGGTATCTCGTTTCTGGCCAGGTTCCATCCGGTTGCTGAGGTTTATCAGGTAAAATTGCTGGACCGGGATTTCCGGGAAGTGCTCTCTGAGCTCCGTGGTATGACGAAAAAAAAGCAGAAGTATTATAAAGGATACATACAGGCGCTGGAAGCATTAGAAATGAGAGGTTAAGGAGGAACATATGCAGGTTATATCAAATTTAGCAAATGGGTTTATGAAACTGTTTTCCACGGGAGGGCAGACATTTTTGAGCTGGGTTACCACGATCATTCCCACAGTCGTATGTCTGATGACAGCAGTCAACGCGATCATAAAACTGATCGGTGAAGACCGGGTTGAAAAGTTTTGTATGAAGATCACCGGAAACAGAATATGCCGGTACTTATTCCTGCCTGTGATCGCCATGATTTGTGTTGGAAATCCAATGGCCTACACATTCGGAAGATTTGTAGAAGAAAAGTATAAGGTGCCGTTTTTTGATGCGGCCATCAGCTTTTGTCATCCGGTGCTGGGATTTTTTCCTCATGCCAATGCCGGTGAACTGTTTGTCTACATGGGAATCGCCGTGGGCATCCAGAAGTTAAAGCTTCCTCTGGGAGACTTGGCAGTCCGATATTTTCTGGTAGGACTTGTCGTCATCTTCATCAGAGGTATGGTGACAGAGAGAATTTATCTGATGCTCAGCAACAAATATAAGAAGATGGGGAAAAAGGAGGTAGCTGTCAATGAATAAGCCAGTAAAGATAACCG